>JAFSPA010000009.1 GCA_017443145.1 Paludibacteraceae bacterium | reverse complement strand
TGTCAACCAATTTAGGATGGATGTCAACAAATTTAGTACAACTGTAAACTCTTTTAGGAAAGTGTAAACAGATTCCAGGAGAGTGACAAGTAATTTAGTTAAAATAAGTAAAAAACTGTCAACACTATTTAGGAAAAGTCAATCTGATTGATGTCATTCAACGTTATGATCTCTCCATCTCTGGAAATGAAGCTTCGCAACGAGTTCTTGACGCGACAGAAAAATTCGGTTCTTATGCTATCTGGATACAGGATATGCCTATGTTGAACTATGAATCTTTGCGAGACAGGTTACAAAGCCTTTGTTACTTGAATAAGCATGCTGTAGAATGTGTAGTTATAGATAATCTTCAGCAGATAGAAACTGACTTTTACACTCCTTCTAAAGAAGTGCGGTTGGAAGCGAATTTGTACTTAATGAAGATGATTGCCAAAGAATACAAAATTCCGGTGATTATCTCCACACGTTATGATATTGTGTTCATGGACAAAATCATCGAGTCCAATTATATTGACAAGACGATGATTATCAAGACAATAGACGATGATATTGATGAAATACTCAACACTATCTATTCCACCATCACCGTCCCACAACATGATTTTGCCGACAATCTATTTGAATCTGTTTTATCTGTAACTATCGAGTCTTCTGCCACTTAAGCTCCATGTCTATTTTCAACTGTCCCATTTTTGAGGACAGTTCCCACTTGATTCTTTTTTGACTTACCCTCTTTTGTCCTAAAAATAGTATGTGATTAGATTGTGATTAGTATGTGGTTAGTATGTTATTAGTATGAGATTAGTATGTGATAACTATGATGTTAGTATGTTAGAAGGCTAATTGCAGCGGAATTTCGGTATAACTAAAATATAAGAGCAATAAATTAGTGGTAAAATTCACACTTTCACACTTTCACACAAAAATGTGTGTTCAGATTTTCCTCATAATATAAATATAATATATATTATATTATTATATTATGGCTATTTTTTGAACCGACACAAATTTGTGAATTTGTGAATTTGTGAAATTTTGGGTAATCTATTCCTAGCCTATCCCTTGCCTATCCCTTGCTGATTTACTCGCCAATGGCCGGATTTATCTGGCCCTACGCGATACAGAATGCCTTTAGCTTGTAAATTGGCAAAGTGTTTTGCTACGCCTCTGCGGTTTAGATTTAATTGCTCTGCAACTTCTGAGATAGTTAAGGTTGGGTTTTGTGATAACATCTCACATATACGTTTCGGTGTGCCTTTCAATGTATTTTGCAGTGTACTTTGCAGTGTACTTTTTATTTCGTCTTCTTTCCACAAAATATGGCAGTAGCGGTTCTTCAGTTCGTTCTTTTCGCCTAATATGATATTACGGAAGAAGCGCTCTAAATACAGCGGATTATAGTCAATGCCTTTGGTTACATTATGATAATTGGCACGAACTAAAGCATTGCGGAAGTACCAGGAATGTGTCTTAAAAGGTGAGTTATCCACCTTATATCCTAACTGTCGCAGATACAAGATCGCGAAAACAGCTGTTGTGCGTGTATTACCCTCGCGGAAAGGATGAATCTGCCAAATACCGGCTATAAACGCTGCAAAATTACTGCTTTTTTTGCACATATGCAAATAAATGGCGGGAAAAATGCTATTTTGTGGCTAAGAATTGCTGCAGGGATGGGATATCGGGGAAAGTGCGCCAAGAGACGTAGTGTTCTGCGGCTTGGCGGTTTTGCGGGAGATCGTCAACAAAGAGAATCGGTTGTTGGGACAGGGCGTCGGAAGGATGTTGTGAGCGAATGTCGGCAAGAACAGCATCTTGGACGCGGCGGAAGATTTCTTCTTCGGGTTTGGCACAATGCATCACTTGCGAGAGGAAGACCTGTTCAAAGTAGCTGCTGACGTGATAGAGCTTATCGATATAAGTCCAATGCAGGTCGTTGCCGTTGGATAGTAAGTAGAGACGATAACCTTGTTGGCGCAGTTGTGCCAAGTAATCCAGGCGCTCTTGTGGCAAGTCTTCCAACATAGCAAACCATGCCTCGCGGATTTGGTCCGATGTAGTTCCTGAAGGTGCGTACTGGAGTATGGCATCGATAAATTCGTCCGTTGTGACAAGTCCGCGCTCGAAGTCTTTCATAAGTTGGCGCGTGGCAATACTGACGGACGTAATACCTTCTCCGTCTTTATTCATACCTAAGATATTCCGTACGTTTTCTTCGCCGATAAGGTCAGAAAAAGCTTGTATGCAGCGTGGAACATTCAAGTTAATGAGCACGCCGCCAAGGTCGAAAATGATAATTGGTTTTGCTTGAAGGGTCATAATATATGTAAGAGGATGGGTAGATGGTCGGAGAAGCCGGAACGGGAATAGCGGAAGCCGATGAAAGTGCGTTTGGGTTTGAGGCCAAGGAATTTGCGGTCTTCTTCCTGGAGCCACGCGGGAGCAAAGATTTCGACCGTGGAATGGTCAAAAAGAGCCTCAGAGACATAGAATTGGTCGAGGCAGGTCCACTGGCTTTTGTATTTATGCGTTCCTTGGCCATTTTTAGCCATTTTAAGCATCTTATTATGCAAAGGCGGCAGATTGTCCACGGGAGACATATTCATGTCGCCACAGACGATTATTTGGGCAAGGGTATCTATTCGTAGAATAGAGTCCACAATTTGCGAGATGGTTTGCTGAGCTATTTCGCGTTTGTGCTGTGTTGCTTTGGCGCCTCCGAGTTGCGAAGGCAGGTGGCATGCAAGGATATGCAGGTCGTTGAGATGGGCATAGAGGATGTCGCGAGTAGGTGCTTCGGGCAGAGGAACGCGGAAGTGTTGGGCGTTATGGAGTTGGAAGAGTGTGGAGTCGTAGAGGATGGCGACGTCTATTCCGCGCTTGTCGGGACTATCGAAATGGATGAATCGGTAGGGATAATGCGGCATCTTGCGGCAAAGGGTTGTGAGGCAGTTGGCATCTTCAACTTCGTTGAGACAGACGATAGACGGATGGCCTGCATTGGCTATGACGCGAGCGATCTGTTCGGCTTTGTTGTAGAAGCGCGTGTAGGTCCAGCGCCGTGCGCCATCGGGCGTGTATTCGACATCGGGATTGAGGCTGTCGGTCTCGGGATAGAAGAAGTTCTCGACGTTATAGGACATGATTGTTGTCTGTGAAAAAGAAGCACAGGCAACAGTTAGGGCTATAATGAGGAGTAGTTGTCGCATTATGAGAGCATGTCAACGGCTTTGTGCAGGGCAGCGATGAAGGTGTCGATATCGGCTTTGTCGTTGTATAGTCCAAAGGAAGCGCGTATAGTTCCGGGGACTTGGAGGTAGTCGATAAGCGGTTCGGCGCAATGATGTCCTGTGCGAACGGCTATGCCCATGTGGTCTAATAACGTGCCGATATCGAACGGATGGATGGTGCCGACATTGAAGCTGATAACGCCGGCTTTGGTCAATCCCTGCGCGTAGATGCGGATATTCGGGATTTCTTTGAGTCGCTGCTCGGCATAGGATGTGAGTTCGGCTTCGTGCTGTTGGATAGTAGTCATGCCGATTGAGTCGATATAATCGAGCGCTGCGGCGAAGGCGTAACTGCCGATGAAGTTAGGCGTTCCGGCTTCGAATTTATAGGGCAACGTGTTATAGGTGGTATGCTCAAAGCGCACATGTTCAATCATTTCTCCCCCACCCTCTGCAGGCGGTAAGTTATTGAGCAGCAGCTCTTTACCGTAGAGTATGCCTAATCCGGTCGGGCCGTACATCTTGTGCGCGGAACATACGAAGAAGTCGCAATCGAGTTGTTGGACATTGATGGGCAGATGTGGTGCCGATTGTGCTCCGTCAATGCAGACCGGTATATTATGGCTATGGGCAATGCGGATGATTTGTTCCACGGGATTGATGATGCCGAGCACGTTGCTCACATGTGTAACCGAGACGAGCTTGGTTTTGGGCGATATGAGTGCCTGGAACGCGTCGATATTGAGCGATAAGTCGTCGTTGAGCGGAATGACTTTAAGTATGGCTTTTTTGCGCTCGCAGAGCATTTGCCACGGGACGATATTGGAATGGTGCTCCATCTGCGAGATGATGATTTCGTCGCCTTCGTGGATATACGCTTCGCCAAAACTGAAAGCGAGCATGTTGATGCTATCGGTAGCACCTTTGGTGAAGATGATTTCGTTCGCGGATTGTGCTCCGAGGAAGTCAGCTACGCGTTGGCGGGCTGCCTCATGATGCTGCGTCGCCACTTGGCTGAGATGGTGCACGCCCCGATGGATATTGGCATTCCAGTGGGTATAACCTTCGATGATGGCGTTGAGCACGGCCTGCGGTTTTTGGGTCGTGGCGGCATTATCGAGATAGACTAACGGGCGATTATAGACTTGCTCGTTGAGGATGGGAAAGTCGGTTCTATTCATGGACGGTAAAAACTTTCTTGTAAAATATATTCTGCGTTTGGTTCAGCAATGAGTTGCTGCATAGTTATTTCGGGATGGTGGTTCATGTAACTCTCGGCTATTCTCCACCCTACCCAAGTGCCGAGTCTGCCTGGTGAGTCTTGCGATATCTCGCCGGTGAACGGACCTTCGTTGAGATAGGAAGTGAGGAGAAGCGATTCGTTCTTGAACAGGTCTTTTTTGTCCATCATGAGGTTCCAGATAGCGCGCTCGTGTTTGATGCACCATGCCCATTGTTCTTTGGTGTAACCCATGACTTCGTAGGCAGGTGTATCGGAGAAGATCTGCGAAAGGAGGTACATGATTTTGCCGCGATAGATCATGTTGTCGATGAGTCGCGATTTGGTGGACGTGTAGGGTAGGTAGCGGAAGAGATGTGCACTCACGACATCGATAGGAATGCACTCCTTGCGCATCGTCACTTTCTGATAGTCATGGACTACGCGGTTGTAGTACTCGTAATCCGAACCGAGATACATATCGGCGCCGACAGCAATGTCATCGTCGAAGAAAAGGATGGAGGCATTGAAACCGGAGATGAAGAGATAGATGGTCGGGATAGGCAGTTCGGGATAGAGGTAGTGAACGCGTGCAAAGGCTTTGCAGAGTGCGTTTTCGAGGTCCTGCGTAGAGGCAAAGAGTATCTTCTCGCGCTCGTTGGTTTGTTTGAAGCCGTAGAGCGTATCTTGCAGGAAAAGAGGCAGTTGCTCGGCAAGGTACGTAGTGTCGTTTGCCGGCACGCCAAGGATGTTCTCCACAAAGAACGGGAAGAACGTTGGATATTCGTTAGATATTATGCGGATGTCTTGCAGAGCCGATTGGGTGTTGATGTTGAGTAGGGCATTGTCGAAACGGACTATTTCGACAGGCTGCGGCTCAAGGTCTTTCGGAAAATAAGTCCGCGACTTGGTGCAAGCGGTAAGGCTGAGCGCGATGAGTAGTATGGGCAGTAGATGTTTCATGCTATTCGGTTATAAGTCCATCTTTCATGGTGATGACCCGGTCGCAGATAGAGGCCAGTTCTTTGTCGTGTGTGACGATGATGATGGTCTGATTGTACTTGTCGCGCAGTTCGAGAAGCAGCTTGTGGAGTTCTTTCTTGTTGGTCTCGTCGAGGCTGCCGCTCGGTTCGTCGGCAAGGATGACATCGGGCGAAATCATCATCGCTCTGGCAACGGCTACGCGTTGTTTCTCACCACCTGATAACTCGTTGGGTTTGTGGGAGATACGGTCGCTGAGGCCTAAGTCGGCAAGCAGTTTTTCTGCTCGCTGTTGTGCATCCTTTTCGCCGGCAATCATGGCAGGAATCATGACGTTTTCCAGAGCCGTGAACTCGGGCAGCAGTTGGTGGAACTGGAAGATGAAACCGATATGATGATTGCGGAAACGCGCCAATTCTTTGTCCTTGAGCGCGAAGACGTCGATGCCGTTGATGATTACTTGTCCTTGGTCGGGTTGGTCGAGTGTGCCGATAATCTGCAGCAAGGTTGTTTTGCCGGCACCGCTCTTGCCGATGATAGCCACTATCTCCCGTTTGTTGACGTGGAGGTTGATACCTTTGAGGACATGCAAGTCCCCGAACGATTTTTGTATGTTTTTAACTTCAATCATAGCTTATTTATAGGCGTTGTTGATTATGTCGATCGCTTTCTCGATGATGTCGTCCCGCGTGGTACTGGTCATGTTGATTTTGAGGTTGGGTTCGATACCTTGCTCTATATCCTTTTTATCCGCATCGTACATACGCACGCTCGAGAAACGTACGGTCCATCCGCAAGGTAGCTCGTAGCTCATCGGCATACCACCTCCACCTCCACTCGTTCCACCGATGATAATACAATTATCAGCATATCGCATTATACTTACAAATAAATTGGTGGCAGAATAACTGCGACGATTGGTGAGAATGATAACCGGTCGTGACCAGCGATAGCTAGCGTGATGAATTGTATCAACAACCAATTTTTCTGGTTTAGAAAAATCATTATGTCCCGGACCAATCTTATGATTCCACCAACCAACTACACGATTTTCAGAAAAGAAAGGAGCAGCTAAATCAAACACATAATCCATTTGCCCGCCTCCATTATTACGGACATCTATAATAAGACCACGACAATTGCTAAAATAGGAGAATAGAATCCAAGTAATAGAAGCTACGCTATTATTGAAACTTGGATAATAGATGTAACCAATGCTATCATTGTGTAGAGTACAATAATAAAGACCATTCCCAATTCGATAGTCTTTCAGATATAATTTCTGCAATTCAGCATCGAAATTGGTTGGAAAAGAATCATACCAAGCGGTATTATAGGATTGATCGAAGAAAGAGACGAGATTGACGTGGCCATCATGCAAGGTATCTAACATTTGTGCACAGAGATCGAATAATTCTAATTGACCTTTAACATTTTTAGCCTTCATAACATATTCGTCACGAACACCATTCCAATCAAGTCCCTTTTCATCAACATAACAATACTTGGTGTCAATAATTTCCCAAAGGGCCTCAATATTCGTTACTGGATCTTCAGAATATTCAATCTCGTTTTTAGATTTGCATGAAGTGATAATTGATGCCATCAATAATATGTAGATGATTCGTTTCATAATTTTACATTTGGATGGATTTTATATTTCCAGATGCAACCGACGATGATGTTGATTTGATGTTGGTCGTATTGCATGTATTGGGTTCGATAATTGAGGAAGATATGTTCAGCTCCAAGTCTCCATGTGGAGTGTGGGAATTGGAAGTCGAGTGTCAGTTCGTGGCGAATCATGTTGTGGTTCCACGGACCGGAACAGCGCGCGTTCCCAGGAACACCTTCTGCAATTTCGTAATATGATTGCCAGTAATCTGGTAGGTAGTCTGTGCCGATAAGGTTAGTACGGAATAGGTAACGTAGGCGGTAACTTGTCTTTTTACCATAGAAGGACCAATAGAGTCCGGTCATAGCCATTACGTCAATTCCAAAGTCAAAAGAGAAAGGCTTATTAAAATTGATGGACATATATCGAGCCATGAAGTTTGCCTCAAGATACGGACCAAGCTGCAGCTCTAACCTCTCGGCAAACCAGTTCCAATGGTAGTAAGCTCCCCAACCTGCATAGATACCTAAACCATAAGTAGGGGAGTTATAGTGTTTTTTTGATATACTAAGACCATTGATGTCAAGACGTCCGACATGTGACCAGTGGATAGGGTAACCTTCTTTGTCGGTTTTGTTAAACGGTTGCCACCACTCGTTGCCGATACCTATCTGCTGGCCGTGGTAGGATAGGGGACTAAGGTATGGGTCGAGTTGGGAAACAAACCCGTACTTGACTTTGAGGATGTTCTCGTGCTCCATCGGCTCGTAGGCCATAACGGGCAAGAGGAAGAGGAGTAATATGGCTGTTAGTTTGAGTCGCATTTATTCGATAGTTAATTGGCGGTCGCCATTGGGTAAAACATTTATTGTGACATTAACGGTGTCGTTGGGCAATATAGGTTCGATAATTTCCGGCCATTCGATAAAGCAGTAGTTGCCACTATAGAGATATTCTTCGGCTCCGAAGTCCAAGGCCTCGCGGATATCTTTGAGTCGATAGCAATCGAAGTGGTAGATCTCGTTGCCCTGTTTGGTTTCGTACACATTGACGATGGCAAAAGTCGGGCTGTTTGTTACGTCATCTGTTCCCATCGCGTGACACAGCTCGCTGATGAAAGTCGTCTTGCCGGCACCCATCGGAGCATGGAAGGCATAGACACGCGAGTCAGGATGATGAGACAGGATAGTTGCGGGATTCACCACTTGTCCATCACCATTTACCAATTGGATGTGGTCTTTTTCGTCTTTTTTTATTGTGTAGTTAGTCATAATCGTAACAAATATTCAATTCTCAGAGCGATAAATTGCCGTTAAAAAACTCGTAAATGCTTGATGCCCTGGCAGTTCCGACGATTTCTGTTAGTTCATCGATGGATGCGCTTTTAATTTTGCTTATTGAGCCAAAATGTCGGAGTAGTTTTTGCTTGTAAGCGGGTCCAACTCCTTGTATATCATCAAGTTGGCTCTTTATTTGTGCCTTGCTTCGCTTGCTTTTATGATAGGATATTGCGAATCGGTGTACTTCGTCTTGTATTTGCGTCATAAATCGGAACACTTCGCTCGTGATAGGCATGTCTATTTCTGCGGGAGGAAATCCGTAGAGGAGTGTTTGGGTTCGATGGTGGCTATCTTTCTTCAATCCGGCGATGGGTATGTTAAGACCTAACTGATCCTCAACGGCTTCACGTATGGCGTGCATTTGCCCGATTCCACCGTCAGCTATGATGAGGTTGGGAAGTGGCTGATTTTCGTCAATGAGGTGCTGGTAGCGACGCCGAACAACTTCTCGCATGCTGGCATAATCATCGGCTCCGACAACGGTTTTTATCTGGAATCGTTTGTATTCGGATTTGCAGGGTTTGGCTTTTTTGAAGACCACGCAGCCAGCAACCGGATTACTGCCTTGGATGTTGGAGTTATCAAAACTATCGATGAATACGGGCAAAGTTGGAAGTTGTAGGAGTGTTTGCAGTTGTCCTAAAATGCGCGTTGCCCGTTGTTCGGGATTGAGTTTGTCGTTTTGTTTAATTCGATCCTGTTTATATTGCTCGACATTGCGGTTGGCCAAGTCTAAGAGTTTCTTTTTGTCTCCGGAGATGGCGACGTGGATATGTAAGTTTTCGTCGATTACATCGGGGATAAACGGTACGATGACTTCTTTGGTTTGACTGTTTAGTTGTTCGCGCAGTTCTTGCATACCAAAGGCTAACATCTCCTCTTTGGGTTCATCCAGCTGCTTGCGATATTCAACTGTTTGTCCTTTGACGATGCTACCATGATTGAGGTGGAGGATTGAGATATACACTTTGTCTCCATCTTCCGCATATCCGAAAACGTCGATTTCACCGGCGTTTGTGTTGGAGATAACGGTTTTGCTGCGGAATCGTTCGAGCAGTTCGTATTTCTCTTTTACGAGTGCAGCCTCTTCGTATTTCATTTGGTCCGAAAGAGTGAGCATCTGCTGTTGCAGTTCTTTCTCTATCTCTTGCGCGTTACCTTGAATTATTTGTTTGGCGGATCGTATCCAGTTTGTATATTCGTCTTGCGACACCTTATTCTCGCAAATACCGCAGCAAGTACCTAGGTGGTATTTCAGGCACACTTTATGTTTGTTTTTAGCGATGCTATCTTTGGTTATAGCCATCTGGCACGTGCGCAAAGGATAGAGTTTGTGGATGAGTTCGAGCAGCAAATCTACCACATTACTGTAGCTGTAAGGACCGAAGTATTCCCCGACTCGTTTGTCTATATTTCGAGTTTTGAAGATACGTGGAAAAGCCTCTTTGGTTATGCAGATGCTCGGGTAGGATTTGCCATCCTTGAGGAGAATGTTGTAGTGAGGTTGATGTTGTTTGATGAGGTTATTCTCGAGCAAGAATGCGTCCTGTTCCGAGTTAACGACGATATACTTAATGTCGGCAATGTGCTTGACGAGCTGTTTGGTTTTGTAGGTTTGCTGATCTTTCTGGAAGTAGCTATTAACCCGTCTGTGCAGGTTTTTAGCCTTACCGACATAGATAATCTGCCCGTCCTTGTTGAAGTACTGGTACACGCCCGGATTCTCCGGTATGCGTTTTAATAGGAGGGCGATATGGTTATCTATGTTAGGCATTATTTATTCGTCTACTTCAATTTCGAGAAGACAATCTATTGAATCAGCTTTTCCTTCCAGAAGTTTGCGTCCTCCAAGTCCCACTAACTCTATCAGACAGTTCACGTAAATCTTTTTGACACCTGTCTTTTTGACTAATTCTATCGCTGCGGCCATGGATCCACCGGTAGCTAAAATATCATCGTGAATCAGGACTATGTCATTTTCGTTCAATGCATCCTTGTGCATTTGAATGGTATCGAGTCCGTACTCTTTAGCATAGCTGATTTGGATGGTTTCTGCAGGTAATTTGCCCGGTTTACGGATGGGCACAAATCCCGCTCCGATTTCCATAGCTACGGCAGGAGCGATGATAAATCCTCTTGATTCGATGCCGACAACTTGGGTTATACCCAGGTTTTTGTACCGGTTAACTAACTCATCACGCATACATTTGAGGCATTCGGGATGTGCTAAGGCCGTGGTAATGTCTTTGAATTGGATTCCCGGAATGGGGAAATCGGGCACATTACGAACGTGTTGTTTCAGTTCTTCGATAGTCATATTGTTAGTTATTTTTGTTAATCTATTTTGTTATTGTTCCACGTGGAACATATTATTTTTGTTTACTTTGTAAACAAATTATCTACCAATTAGTACCAAAAGTACACTTATATCGTTTGGGCTAACACCCGGGATACGGCTTGCTTCGCCTATGGTTTTCGGGCGTATACGGGTAAGTTTTTGTCGTGCTTCGGTGGATAGCGATTGGACGCTTTCGTAGTCGAAAGTCTCGGATAAATAGATTTGCTCCAACCGTTGTAGTTTGTTGGCAGCTATTTTTTCGCGTTCGATATAGCCGGCATATTTGATGTTAATTTCTGCGGCCTCAACAATCTCGTCTTTTCTGTCACCCAAAGTGTCTAACAGGCAGCGCAAGGTTGGCGTAACCTCTGCTAAAGAGTTGATGGTTATTTGTGGCCGCATGACTAGGTCGTGGAGCTTGCAACCATGTTGAAGCGGGCTGATATTTTGTGCTGCTAACCAACTATTTACTTCTTCGGCTCTGACTTTGGTGTCTTGCAGGAACTGTTGTAAGTGGTTTACCTGTTCTTGTTTGGAAGTGAAGAGTTGGTATCTTGTACTGTCGGCCAGACCTATTTGGTATGCCTTTTCGGTTAGTCGTTCGTCGGCATTGTCTTGTCGGAGTAGGATGCGATATTCGGCGCGAGAGGTGAACATGCGGTAGGGTTCATCTACACCTTTATTCACCAAATCATCGATTAAGACGCCTATATAACTCTCGTCACGTGCGAGTGTGAAAGGAGCGGCTCCAATGATATTTTGGTGCGCATTGATACCTGCTATTATTCCTTGCCCTGCAGCTTCTTCGTAGCCGGTTGTTCCGTTGATTTGTCCGGCAAAGAAGAGGTTTTTGATGCGTTTTGTCTCGAGAGTGTGATGCAATTGAGTGGGATCAAAGAAGTCGTATTCGATGGCATATCCGGGACGGTACATGACGACGTTTTCCAATCCGGGAACGGTTTTCATGGCTGCGAGTTGCACTTGCCATGGCAAGCTGGAGGAGAATCCGTTGACGTAATACTCGTTGGAATCGACACCTTCCGGCTCTAAGAAGAGTTGGTGCGCATCCTTATCAGCAAAAGTGATAATTTTCGTTTCTATGCTTGGGCAGTAACGTGGTCCAATACTGTGAATCTGTCCATTATAAAGTGGTGATTCCGGTAGTCCTTTGCGTAATTCTTCGTGTGTGGATGGATTGGTGTAGGTAATCCAGCAACTCATTTGCTTGAGTTGGCGGTGTACGGTATTTAGGTACGAGAACTGATGCCAATCATCGTCTCCTGGTTGTTCAATAAGTGCGGTGAAATCGATACTTCTTTTATCTATTCGTGCCGGAGTACCGGTCTTCATTCGGTCCGCTTTGAAACCTAGTTGAACCAATTGTTCGGTGAGTCCATAGCTGGCTGGTTCGGCTATACGTCCACCTTGAATCTGTGCTCGTCCGAAATGTAGCAGGCCGTTAAGGAAAGTGCCATTGGTAAGGATGACAGCTTTAGCCTGCATCTCTATGCCAAGTCGAGTTTTTACTCCGCAGACACTATTGTCTTTAATAACTAATTCGGTTACGACATCTTGCCAAATGGACAGATTATCGGTATTAGTGAGCGTTTTAATCCACTCTTTAATGAACTGTTTGCGATCACTTTGACTTCTGGGACTCCACATAGCCGGACCTTTGGAGCGATTGAGCATTCGGAACTGGATAGCCGAACGATCGGTTACTTGGGCCATTTGTCCTCCGAGAGCATCTATTTCTCTGACTATCTGACCTTTAGCTATTCCTCCGACGGCAGGATTACAACTCATTTGTCCTATGGTATTCATGTCCATAGTAATGAGAAGAGTCTTGCTGCCAAGACGTGCTGCGGCGGATGCTGCTTCACAGCCAGCATGTCCTGCTCCGACCACTATGATATCGTATTTAAAATCCATTGTTCTACTTCTTAATTACTTTTCTGCGGTGGTGCCATCTCCACGACCCTGTAAAACTACTTTCGTGGATAGTCTTAAGAGATGGTACAAAAGCATTCTCAAGGTGCGTGATTTGCTCGATTTCACCGTCCTTATTGATGAGTATTCCTATAATATCAAATCGCAGATTCCGTTCTTCTTTATAGTATTTTATATAGGCATTAGCTGCCGCCACCATTCGTTTTCGTTTGATTATGTCAACGGCTTCTTCGGGTTGGCCACAAAATGTGGACGTGCGTGTTTTGACTTCCGCGAAGACTATATCTTTTTTATTGGCGGCGATGATATCCATTTCCAGATGGCCCATTCTCCAGTTACGATGAAGAATCTTGTATCCTTTTTTCTCCAGTAATTCGGCAGCCATTTGTTCACCTTTTTGTCCTATGGCAATATGTTCCGGTTTTGAGTCCATCAATGCAATTTTTCCACTCGGGTGGCATCCAATTTAAGTAAAATAAACAGTAGTAGTGAGAATCCCATCATGGAACTACCTCCATAACTGAAGAATGGTAATGGGATGCCGATAACCGGTAGTAATCCAAGAACCATTCCGACGTTAATAATCAAGTGTGTCATAAAGATACAAGCTACAGAGTAGCAGTATATCTGGCTGAAGTTATCGCGTTGTCGTTCTGCTATGGCGATTAGTCGAAGAATGAAGATCAGATAAAGTATCAGTACGCCTGCGGAGCCAACAAATCCCCATTCTTCGCCTACGGTACAGAAGATAAAGTCTGTATCTTGTTCCGGGACGAAGTGCAGTTTTGTCTGGGTTCCTTGCAGATATCCTTTGCCGAGGAAACGTCCTGAGCCGATGGCAATCATGGATTGTGCCACGTTATATCCTGCGCCGGACGGGTCATCTTTCATTCCGAGCAGTACTTCAATACGTACGCGTTGGTGAGGTTGCAGCACTTTAGTGAATACCACGTCACATGCGGCAGAGAAACCGATATATACGATGAAAGCGAGCAAAACTAACCATTTATAGTATCGTTTTATTTTCCATGTTCTCCATGCGAGAATACCGAAACATACGGTAAGCAGAGCTATTGCCGGCCAGATGGAGAAGCGGATGACGATGATAAAAATGATGGCTGCCAGTATGCCGCCCCACAACACCATTCCGCTCATACCTTGTCGGTAGAAAACTAATAAGAATGCGGAAAAGACGAGTGCTGTTCCGGTTTCTTGTTGCAATACCATGATGATAGCCATTGGCAAGCCGATGATTGCGAATGGAATATACAGATCTTTCCATCCCCTAAAATGGTACTCATATCGTCCCATGTATTTGGCCAATGCGAGTGCGGTAAAACATTTAGCGAACTCTGCCGGTTGTAAGCTTATCGGTCCCAGGGTAATCCACGAATAGGATCCTTTGACATTATGCGCTAATAATGGTGTTATGAGTAGTACAACGATAGTGACGGCATATGCTATATACGCGAATAAATCGTATGTTTTGGCATCTATGAGCAGGATGATACTACCTAAGAAGAGCGCGCTCATTATCCAAACGAATTGTTTACCAGCACGGTTAGAGAAGTCAAAGATGCTACTTTGTTCGAAGTTATAGCTGGCACCGTAGATGTTGAGCCAACCAAAAAAAGTCAGCCCCAAGAAGATAAGGATAGTTATCCAATCCAGATTCTTTAATATGCTACCATTCCTTGACATCTTCGTTTAGTACAGAATTGGCTATTCTATCGCGCAACCCCGTTCGTGTAATAGTTCCGGTTAGATATTGTTCCATGATAAGGCTTGCTACAGGAGCAGCCCAAGTGGCGCCGAATCCGGCATTCTCAACTACAACTGCCACGGCTATCTGCGGATTCTCTTTTGGTGCAAAACCTATAAAGATGGCGTGGTCTTTTCCATGTGGGTTTTGAACTGTTCCGGTTTTGCCGCACGTTTGTATAGAATCTATTTGGTACCAGCGACCCGTTCCGTTGGTCATCACCCGATTCATACCTTCTTGGACGATAGAGAAGTATTTTGGATCGATAGAAGTGGTAATTTTATTCGATTCCACCGGAAAATCTTTGTTGAGGTGCGGGGTTATGTAATAGCCGCTATTAGCAACAATAGCTGCTTCGTTTGCCAGTTGAAGGGGTGTAACCAGCACTTCGCCTTGTCCAATACTAAGTGAGCGTATGGTGATGGCTTTCCATCCGGTTTTACCGTAATAGCGGTCGTAGTAGGCGATGGAAGGAATACTGCCGCTTGATTGCTCGGATAAATCTGAATTGGTAAAGCGTTGTCCCAAACCGAATTGCATAACATCGTCACGCCATAATTGATAGCGTTTCCTGAATGTTTCATTATTGTCTCCGTAGCCATTTTTCTGCAGCATATCCCGAAATGCGCACCAGAAATATGGGTTGCAGCTTTGTTCGATGGCTTCCTCCAGCGAGACGGGACTTCCGTGGTGGTGGGTACATTTGATAGGCGTAGATTGGGGTCCGCTACACGGATATTTGGTATTGGGCGTGATGCCTCCTTCTTGCAGGCAGACCAATGATTGCAGCACTTTGAATGTGGAACCAGGGGAGTAGGTCGCTTGGGTAGCGCGGTTCAGTAATGGTTTGGTTTTGTCTTGTAGCAAGGAGTTATAGTTGGCGGATCGTACTTTACCTACTAAAAGTTGTGGGTTCCATGTTGGACTGGAAGCAATTGCTAATATCTCACCGGTGGACGGTTCAATAGCTACAACACTACCGATTTTGCCCGAAAGTAATTGTTCCGCTAAAAGCTGCAGTTGGATATCGATAGTAAGGGTTATATCTGTTCCGGCTTGTGCAGGAACATCGTATTTGCCGTCTTTGTATTGTCCTTGTATTCTTCCGCGAGAGTCCCGCATAAGAATCTCTTCTCCTTTCACTCCACGCAGGATAGACTCGTAAGTTTTCTCGATTCCATCGCGTCCGGAGTAGTCTCCAAGCACGTAGTATGTATCGTTATCCAAGTCTCTTTGGTTCACTTCTCCAACGCTGCCGAGAGCTTGTGCTGCAGCTTTGTACGTATAATCTCGAAGTGTGCGTTTCCGTAAGGTGACACCTGGGAAACGGTATAGTGATTCTTGGAGTGGAGCGACATCAGCTTTTGTGAGTTGCGACATGAAAACTTGTGGCGTATAGCGAGAGAAACCGCGATTTTTGCGTTTGTTGCTAATCTCTTTGATGCGATTGTCAAAATCCTGTTGATTAATACCTAATATATCGCAAAAAGCCAATGTATCAAAATCCTTTCCCATCTCGCGCATGACTAAAGTCACATCATAGATGGGCTGATTGAAGACGAGCAACTCGCCGTTACGATCGTAGATAAGGCCGCGAGAGGGATAGATTGTTTGTCTAACGAGTGCGTTGTTATCCGCTTTCTCTTTGGTAGACTGGTCAATAATCTGCACAACGAAGAGTTTGATGATATAAATAAGTACTATCACAACGGCTATGCCGCTGATAACATACCGTCTATTATAGTACTTATCGTTAATCATTTATCGAGCGCGAATAATATTATATCCTAATATCAATCCCTCTGCAACAGTGGCACTAATAACTATTTGCAGGATAGTCATTCCGAAGTGGTGGAAGGTCCAGGCGCTGAGCATACTTATGCATATTTGGTGAAGAAATACCAAAATAAGTGTGTATTTCAGGAAGGCATCCATGCTAATTGTCTGCAGGCTTATTTCTCCCGTTAAGCGCTCATGTTCTTGCACAAAATAGGCAATGAGAGGTTGGCGAACAAACATAATAAAGATGCAAGCCGCCATATGGACACCAATCGAGTTGCAGAGAATATCCATAAATAGGCCTAATGCCATTCCGATAAGCATATCAGCCCAACGTGGAAGCGTGATGGGAAACATCAGTAGGCATAGCAAGTACACCTGTGGTTGACATAAACCCCAGAACTGCAAGTTATTGAAGAGTAAAACCTGCAGGGCTATAGCAATAAACCATTGTATGACCACGCTAATCTGTTTCATCGGATAACTCTTTCAATTCCTTATATGTTTGATTATTAATGAGTTGCACGTATTCAATTTTGCGGAAGTCGGTATTTAATCGTACGCGTATCGTGTAATATGAAGCACCTTCTTTGAGCTCTGCCTTTTCTACAATTGCAATGGGTATTCCTTCCGGAAAGACGGGAGATAAACCGCTGGTTACTATCGTGTCCCCCGTTTCCACACATAAGTGCGAGGCCACATCCGCTAATTGCGCGTATTGACAGTTAACACCATCCCATTCGATGGTTCCGTAGTAGCCATTTTTGGTAAATTTGCAACTTATATGGCTATTGGTATTAATGATTGGTAGCACAATGGAGAATTTTTCTCCCACTGTGGACACAATTCCTACTACTCCTTCCGCGTTGCGAATACCCATGCCTTGATAGACACTATCGCGTCGTCCCTTGTTGATAGTCAGATAGTTACTGCGTTTATTAGTTGTCAGTTGAATGACTTTTGCAGGTATATAGGTATACTCTAAATGGGAATAGGTATATGCGCTATGTTCGATAGAGTCCTCTAATTGATTTTGCAGAACAGTTATCTGGTTGCGCAAAGCCACATTTTCTTCTTCCAATGCTTCATTGGTAGCCTTAAGATGAAAGTAGGAAGAGATATTGTTTCCAACTTGGTAATTAAATGCCACAATGCGGTTGGCTGTAGAAAAGAGGCTGCTTTGTGGATATTCATTATAGCTTGTCAAAAGCAAAAATGCAACAACTTCCAAGTTTAGAAAAACCAGGAAGTTGCTGTATTTCTGTATAAATTTGAGCAAGCTTTGCATTATCTAATCAGGAAGCCGAAGTTATTTACATTCTTTAATGCTATACCTGTTCCGCGTGCAACAGCACGGAGTGGATCTTCTGCCACGTGGAAAGGTATGGTGATTTTGTCCGTAAGGCGTTTAGCCAAACCGTGTAAGAGTGCGCCACCACCTGCCAGGTAGATACCGCGGTTTACGATATCGGCATATAATTCAGGCGGAGTAGACTCCAATGCTTGTAAGATAGCGCCTTCGATTTTGGCGATACTCTTCTCCAAGCAATGTGCAATCTCCTGATAGCTAACCGGAACCTGCATCGGAAGTGCTGTCACTTTATTAGGACCTATAACCATATAGTCTTCCGGAGCATCTTCTAATTCAGGAAGGGCAGAACCTACTTGAATCTTAATCCGTTCTGCCGTTGGCTCGTCTATTTTGAGGTTGTGCATACGACCCATATACTCCACAATATCCATGTTGAAGTCGTCACCTGCAATCTTGATGGATTTATTGGAAACGATACCACCAAGAGAAATAACGGCAATCTCTGTCGTACCACCACCTATATCAACAACCATACATCCTTCCGGACTCTCAACATCGATACCCATTCCGATGGCAGCAGCCATTGGCTCGTAAATCATGTACACATCTCTACCTCCGGCGTGTTCCGAACTGTCACGTACGGCACGAATCTCCACTTCAGTCGAACCGGAAGGAATGCACACGACCATTTTAATACTCGGCGCAAACAGGCGTGATTGTTTTGGCATCATCTTAATCATGCCTCGAATCATCATCTCGCAGGCATAGAAGTCTGCAATCACACCATCCTTGAGTGGGCGAACTGTGCGAATCATCGAACCACCCTTGCCAATCATTTGCTGTGCTTTACGGCCCACAGCTACCATCTTGTTGTCTGCCATGCTGATTGCAACTACAGACGGCTCATCAACTACAACTTGATCGTCGCAAATGATAATCGTGTTCGCCGTTCCCAAATCAATGGCAATTTCTTGCGTAAATGAAAAAAGTCCCATATTTTTATCAATTTTTGTCCAATTTTGGCATTTTTGCAGGCAAATTTACACAAAATGTGTAAAATTGCGCAAAGTTACAACATTTTTTTCATATACGCAAATGAAAATAAATTTTTTTCAAAAAAAAACGAGATGACCATTTTTTGTCATCTCGTTCGCGCTCCCTCTAGGACTTGAACCTAGGACCCCCTGATTAACAGTCAGATGCTCTAACCGACTGAGCTAAGGAAGCATCATTTTTTTCGCAATTTTTGAGGTTATTTTCTCATTTGCGGCTGCAAAAGTACTGCTTTTTTTTTAAACTACCAAATTTATTTCAAAAAAAATTACTATCTTTGCACAAATTTTTGATTTTTACACCTCAAAGAGGCAAAATTTATGAAAAAAGTGTTAGGTTTGGGTAATGCATTGACGGATATGTTGATCCAAGTATCCGAGGATGACTTACGTGAATTAGGACTCCCGAAAGGAAGTATGAATTTGATTTCGATGGAGCAAACGGAGCAGATTCAGTTCCGGTTTGCGAGTCTTAGAAAACGACTTGTTGCTGGTGGAAGTGCAAGCAACACCGTGACAACAATCACACAACTTGGCGGTAATGCTGCCTTTATCGGAAAAGTCGGTAACGACGAAGTGGGTGATTTTTACCGGGAAGACATGGTTAAGAATGGCGTAAAACCGCTATTGTTAACTTCTCCCGACAAAATGTCCGGATGTTGTATTGTGCTCATTACACCCGATGGAGAACGTACTTTTGCTACGTATCTTGGTGCTGCGGCGGATATGAGAGCAGATGACATCAATCGTGAGGCATTTATCGGATATGATATCTGTCACATTGAGGGATATCTTGTTCAGGACCATCAGCTCATCGAAAAAGCCATGCGTTTAGCTAAAGAAGCCGGTTGTACCGTATCGCTCGATCTGGCAAGTTATAACGTCGTGTCCGAGAATCATGAATTCCTTAAAGGCTTGATACACAAGTATGTAGATATCGTTTTTGCCAACGAGGATGAGTCGTTTGCCTATACCGGTTTAGCTGCCGAAGAGTCTGTGGCGCAAATAGCAAAAGAGTGCGATATCGCAATTGTAAAAGTTGGTAAACGAGGAAGTTACGTACAACAAGCAGATAAAGTCTATCATATTGGTGCGATTACTACGGCTTGTACCGATTCTACCGGTGCCGGTGACTTGTATGCAGGTGGATTCTTGCATGCTTTAAGCGATGGATTTGACATCAGAAGATGCGGTGAAATCGGTACTATTGCTGCCGGACGAGTGGTGGAAATCATCGGTACCAAACTGCCAGAAGAAACTTGGGACGAGATTAGACGTATCTGTGCTATGTATCGCGGATTTATGTTAAGATATACACCTAATTAATATATAATATGAAATACCTTTATATCATCTATCAATATCTCATCGCTTTTCCCATTTTGTGGGTGTTGACGATGTTAACGGCCATTATTACAATCATCTTGTTCCCGTGGCCAAACTGCGCATTTGTCAACTGGGTGCAAAAACTATGGTCTCGTTCGTTTGGCTGGATGCTTTTCTTACCGGTTACCATCACAGGCAAGGAGAATATCAAGCCCGGACAATCCTATGTCTTTGTTGCAAACCACCAATCCATGTTGGATGTGTGGATTATTTACGGTTGGTTGCCGGTTATCTTCAAGTGGCTGATGAAAGCCGAACTGCGCAAAGTACCATTTGTCGGTTCTGCATGTAAAGCCGCAGGACATGTATTTGTCGATAGGTCTTCGCCTATGGCTGCAAAAAAGAGCTTGGAGGAAGTTGAAAAAGTGTTAACTAACGGCATCTGTACCGTTATTTTCCCCGAAGGAACACGTACGTTCAACGGAGAAGTCGGACGATTCAAACGGGGTGCTTTCCAAATAGCGCTTGAACTGAATCTGCCAATTATTCCTATTTCCCTCTCGGGGTGCTACGAAGCTATGAACAGAAAAGCCAAATATGTCACATGGCATCCTGTTCATATGCATATCGGAGAACCTATCTTGCCTGAGCAGTTCGATAAGGAAAATCCGATGACTACCATCGAAATGATACGGGAAGAGGTGATAAAAAACATACAAAAATAGGCGTATTTAAGAAAAAATGCAATTATTCTGCGCAAAAACTTGCACAGTTCAAATAATTGTTGTACTTTTGCAGCCGCAAATGAGAAATGGTCGGTTGCCCGAGTGGTTAGGGATCGGTCTGCAAAACCGGGGACAGCAGTTCGAATCTGCTACCGACCTCACTTAAAGAACCGCCAAAACTGGCGGTTTTTTGCTATAAAAAAGCGCTAGGGATACGCTAGGGATACGCAAGGATTAGACAATGGAAGACGTTATAAAAGATATTACGAATCAGGACTATAAGTACGGGTTCACGACAGATGTCGAAACAGACATCATTCCGACCGGACTGAATGAGGATGTCATTCGCCTTATCTCTGCGAAGAAAGGCGAACCGGATTGGCTGTTGGAGTTCCGGCTGAAGGCGTATCGTAAATGGCTGACGATGGAAGTGCCAACTTGGGCACATCTGGATATTCCCGAGATTGATTTTCAGGCTATTTCCTATTATGCTGCTCCAAAGGCAAAGTCTGAATCCACAAACAAAGAGATAGATCCGGAAGTGATGAAGACGTTCGACAAATTGGGTATTCCTCTGGAAGAACGTGCGGCATTGGCAGGAAACATGGCGGTTGATGCTGTGATGGATTCCGTTTCCGTTAAAACAACTTTCCGCGAGACGTTGGCCGAAAAGGGAATTATCTTCTGCTCCATATCCGAAGCAGTTAAAGAACATCCTGAATTGGTGAAGAAATATCTTGGTTCAGTTGTTCCTTATAGCGACAATTTTTATGCGGCACTTAACTCGGCGGTGTTCTCGGACGGTTCGTTTGTCTATATCCCGAAAGGCGTTCGTTGCCCGATGGAGTTATCGACATACTTCCGCATCAATGCCGGTAATACCGGGCAGTTTGAACGGACTTTGTTGATTGCCGACGAAGGTGCATATCTGAGTTATCTGGAAGGATGTACAGCTCCGATGCGGGATGAGAATCAGTTACATGCTGCGATAGTGGAGATTATTGTGCACGATGATGCCGAAGTGAAGTATTCGACTGTGCAAAACTGGTATCCGGGTGATAAAGATGGTAAGGGCGGCATCTATAATTTCGTGACCAAACGTGGTATTACCTATAAGAATGCTCGTTTGAGCTGGACGCAGGTTGAGACAGGTTCGGCTATTACGTGGAAATATCCGAGTTGTATCTTGAAAGGCGATAATTCCTCGGCAGAATTCTACTCCGTTGCCGTCACAAACAACTACCAACAAGCCGATACCGGAACCAAAATGATACACCTCGGCTCGCGCACGCGCTCGCGCGTTATTAGTAAAGGTATATCTGCAGGACACTCCCAAAATGCATACCGCGGATTGATTAAAGTGGTGTCGGGTGCAGAAGATGTGCGTAACTATTCCCAATGCGACTCCTTGCTATTAGGAGACAAATGTGGCGCACACACGTTCCCGGACATGCAGATTGCCAATCCAACGGCGACGATTGAGCATGAGGCAACAACTTCTAAGATTTCCGAAGACCAGCTCTTCTATTGTCGCCAACGTGGCATAGGTGTGGAAGATGCGGTTGGGCTGATCGTGAACGGATATGCTAAGGAAGTGATGGATAAACTGCCGATGGAGTTTGCCGTCGAAGCCCAGAAATTATTACAAGTGTCCTTGGAAGGAACTGTTGGATAGATGAAAATACTTGCTACTATATTATTGGCGATTTCTATTTTAACCGATGCACCAAACTGCCAGCAGGCAAATATAAGTGTGTTGATTAAAGATGCCGAAACAGGAAAAGTGATTGACTCCTATCGTCCGGACAATGTCGTTCCACCTGCCAGCGTCCAGAAACTGCTGACTACAGGTGCTGCTTTGGAGATGTTGGGACCAAGTTTCCGATTCACTACCACGTTGGAATATACGGGATATATCGAGAACGGCGTGCTGCATGGTGATTTATATATCCGTGGTGGATGTGATCCGTCGTTGGGCAATCTAAAAGGAACACAAGCGTTTATCTTCCGCTGGATTAAAGCCATTAAAGCCGCAGGGATACGTTCAATCGATGGTGCTGTCATTGCCGACTTGAGTCTATTGGATGGTGATGCAGCGAATCCCTCATGGTTGTGGGAAGATACGGGCAATTACTATGCACCAGGCATCTTTGCGCTCAATTATATGAGCAATACGCTCAATATCGTTTTGCGTAGTGCCGAAGTAGGAAGTGTAGCGGAAGTGATTCGTACCGAACCCGAATATCCGGGACTACAAACGATCAACCATATTCGGTGCACGGAAATCACGTATGATGGCGCGTATGTGCATGGCCTGCCCTATTCGAATGAGCGGTATTTGACAGGTAGTGTGCCGAGTAACCGCGGACAGTTTGGTGTTAGAAGTGATATGCCCAATCCCGGATGGTTGCTGGCAACCCATCTGACCAAATATCTGCAAGAGAGTGGTGTCAAAGTGACTAAACCGGCTTCGTTTATTGCTGAGAGTCAATTAGATACAGGCGTGCGAACCATGATTTACGAGCATAAGTCCGATTCGTTGGGAGCTTTGATAGCGGAAACAAATTTGTATAGTAACAACCTCTATGCGGAGGCTATCTTCCGCTATCTGGGTTTGAATTACGGCAAACCCGGAACGATACATAACTCCTGCGATGTGCTCCGAGAGTTTTGGAGAATGCGTGGTGTAACGGTCAAAGGTGCACTTATTAAAGATGGCTGCGGCTTGGCGCCACAAGGTGCTATAAGTGCTGAGGCGTTGGTGGAGTTGTTGCAATACATGAATCATAGCAAATACCGCGAAGTGTGGATGCAATCACTACCTATAAGCGGCAATAAAAACGGCACGTTGAGCAGTTTATGTCGTGGAACCGAGTTGGAAGGAAAGATTCATGCCAAGAGCGGAACCATAGCTGGAACAAAAAACTTTGCCGGATATATAGATTTGCCAAACGGCAAACAATGGGTATTCGCGATTTTGGTGAATAGCGCGCAAGGAAAAGCCAAGAACGTACAAACGGTTATACAGAACTATTTATTGGATGTATATAAGTCAAACCAATAGTACGAATTCGTGGCTCAAGGAACATCCTGATTGTGATGTCGTGTGGACATCGTGGCAAACAGCCGGTCGTGGTCAAGCAGGAAACAGTTGGGAGAGTGAAGCTGGCAAGAATGTGCTCTTTTCTATGCGGTTGACAAAACCGCAAGTAGCTGTAGATAAGCAGTTTGCACTAACGATGATGGTTAGTCTGGCTGTGCAAAAAGTGGTGCAATCGTTACTGCCGAACGAAGATGTGACGATTAAGTGGCCGAACGATATCTATGTGTCAGACAAGAAAATTTGCGGCATACTGATAGAGAATCGTATTGTGGACAAAGCCGTAGAGGAAGCGATTATCGGTATCGGGCTGAATGTCAATCAGACCCAATGGATGAGCGGAGCGCCGAATCCAACAAGTGTGAAGCAGATAAGCGGTGTAGAGACAGATATTGAACAGGTAAGTGCCGCTATAGAGCAGAGTCTGCGAGAGAGTCAACACCTTTTAGCACGACCCGATGAACTGAAAAAACAGTATTTGGCTGTCTTATATAGATTCGGACAAAAAGCCTTGTATGCCGAGCGCGAAGTTAATGTCCTTCCGTCGAAGATATTAATCGGTCATCAGCAGAATGCTTTTGAGGCAATAATAACCGATGTAACCGAACAAGGCGAATTAGTGTTGCAACTGGAAAACAAAAAGAAGAAATATCATTTTAAGGAAATACAATTTATACTGTAATATGAAAAGCATTATTATTACCGGTGGAGCCGGATTTATTGGTAGTCACGTAGTGCGCCTTTTTGTAAACAAGTATCCCGAGTACCGCATTATCAATGTGGATAAACTCACTTATGCAGGCAATTTGGCCAACTTGAAAGACATTGAGGATAAACCGAACTATCGTTTCGTGAAAGCAGATATCTGCGACTTCGACACTATCTATGCCTTAATGCAAGAAGAGCATGTGGATGGAGTCATCCATTTGGCAGCAGAGAGTCATGTCGATCGCTCGATTAAGGACCCGTTCACTTTTGCCCGTACGAACGTGATGGGAACTTTGAGTATGCTGCAAGCCGCCAAGCTCTATTGGGAGACTCTGCCCGAGAAGTACGAAGGAAAGCGCTTCTACCATATCTCAACCGATGAGGTATATGGGGCGTTGAGACTCGATCATCCCGAAGAGTTATTTACCGAAACAACCAAGTACCAACCGCATAGCCCGTATAGTGCTTCCAAAGCTTCGAGTGACCATTTTGTACGCGCTTTCCACGATACATACGGCATGCCGACTATCGTAACGAACTGCTCCAATAACTACGGCCCGTATCAGTTCCCGGAAAAACTTATTCCGCTCTTTATCAATAATATTCGTCATCGCAAACCGTTACCGGTTTACGGCAAGGGAGAGAATGTGCGCGATTGGCTGTTCGTCGAGGATCACGCAAGAGCTATCGACCTTATTTTCCACAAAGGTAAAGTGGCTGAAACATATAATATCGGCGGTTTCAACGAGTGGAAGAATATTGATATCATTAAAGTCGTAATCAATACTGTTGACCGTTTACTCGGTCGCAAGGAAGGTGAAGATATGGATCTCATCACGTTCGTGACAGACCGTGCTGGACATGATTTGCGCTATGCTATCGACTCACGCAAATTGAAAACTGAGCTCGGTTGGGAGCCCAGTTTGCAGTTTGAGGAAGGTATCGAACGTACCGTTCGTTGGTATCTGGATAATCAAGAGTGGATGGATAACATCACTTCCGGTGAGTACGAGAAATACTACGAATCGATGTACTCCAATCGCTAAACCTGTGCGTTTCGATATGCCTTGGGAGTCAATCCCATGTGCGATTTGAAGAAGCGGTTAAAGAACGCTACATTATCAAATCCTAACGACGACGAGATCTCTTTGATTTGCGTCGTTGTTAGTTTTAATTGGGCTTTGGCATCGGTCAAGATTGCTTCCGTAATGATATCTCCGGCTGTTCGTTCACTTGCCGAACGGATGGTCGAACATAAGTGCGGCAGAGTGATGCGCATAGCTTCTGCGTATTGCGATACATGGTGCCATTCCTGGTAATGTTTCATCACCAGTTGGCAGTAGTCATGGTAGATTTCCATCTTGCGATCCAGCGGCTTGATGATATATTCTTCCTGACTCTGTGCGTAGTTCGCATAGGCTGTTTGCAGTAGGTTGAACACATGAACCATCTTTTCCAAATTCAGCATAGACGGTTCCGTATTCGTAGCCTTGAACATAAGCGCTGCGAAATCTTTGATGACTTCTGCGCGTTCTGCCGACAAATGGACTATCGGCGAATGTAACTGCAACGAAGACAGAGACATCCGGCTATTAAACGTGTTTTTCTCCAGGAAGGAAGACGAGAAAAGAATATAATATACCAATGCATCTTCCGAGAACTGGTGTATAAGTAAGAAACTGCCCGGCTCGAGAAGTAACACATCGTTCTCGCGAAACTCATATTTAGTGATATTGATGGTCGCAGAAGCTGTTCCGCGCACCATAAACGCATATACACCACACATGATTTTACACGGAAAACGTCCGTATTCATTCATGATCTTACCACTTCCGTCTCCTATAAGATAATCTACCGGACAATCTAATAAGGGGATGTTTTTCTTTTGTTGCATAGTTGTTCGTTTTAATCAATTCCAATTATTTGCCTTTCACCCAGCCGAGGTTTTCCGGTTTGGTGTTCTTAATCCATGCGATACCGGCCATCGAGTTGATAACGAGGAAGAAAATGAACAGCACAATTGAGAATGCGTTTCCTAAAATAATGAATAATCCGATTCCGGCTACGCTGTAGATAAACCAGTATATCCACGCATCGTTCTTGCGATAAATAAGCCAGTAGTTGGCCAGGAAAGACGAGGCAATCATCAAGCCGTTGAACAGCTTAATCGCCCAGTTGTCCCATAAGCCGTTGTGCTGGATAGCATATGTCTGAAGAAGAAAATCACCTACCGTGATAGATAAGCAGATTCCTACTGACATCCACATACGAATAGTCTCCAAGAACTTAGGTTCAAAGCTCGCACCACCATCCTCCTTCTTGCGGCTCCACTTGTATATGGACATCATCTGGAACGGAATAAAAATGCAGAAATACAGGAACGTACTGTCATAACTGCCCTGTAAAATAAACTGTACACCTAACAGGATGGACATAACGATTCCGGCAAAGAAACCGGTGAAGTTCTGCGGGTCGCGAATAGTCAAAATATAAGCAACACCGATAACGGAGGCGGGAATTCCAACTACCCAAGCGGTGTCGTGCCATTTAAGCAAGGTGATACTCGGGAAAATCAGTTCAGCTAGCCATAATAGGCCCAATAATGCTCCAAAAAGGAGAATCGAAATCAGAGTGTTGCGCCCTAATGCGCGCCAGAGATTAGTGTGTTGCATAGTAATGAGATTTTATTTGTTAATAAATATGTTATAGTCTTCAAGACTCAGTTTCGACGGTATAAGTTGGTAATTCTCTTCGGTAATGCATAGCGAAGTGATATGTTCCTTGCCGATGAACCGGCTCAGTTCTTCGTTCTTGGCAACAAGCGACAGATACCACGTCGTTTCGTCCAGACTCTCGAATCCGGATATACGTAGCGCACAGCCATCGGCCCATACAGGCATCTTCTGCAGGTCGAAGTCGCGGATAAGGAACTGCGAGAAGTTGAACAGCGCCACTTCATAGAGCAACTTATTCAGCTTGGTCTCGTCAGCTTCCGGCAATGCCAGCAGAATGAGACTTTGTGTGTTGCGGTTAGTCGAGAAGGCAACCGTTTCGTCGGTTGGAGCTGTCTCTTCCTCGGATTCGGCACGCATCTGTTCCAGGTCGGATTTGAGTTCGCCCGTCTGGCTCTCCATTCCTTGTCCCATCATAGCCAACATATCCTTGGCCATCGCACTCAACTCGTTCTCGGGATAGCGCGTTACCATATCTTTGAGTGCGACCACGAACGCATCCTGCCCGTCCGTACGCGCAACTGCCACGGCATTAAGGAAAAGGAAACGCGGCATCAACGGTGACATCGGGAACGTCTCTTCCGCATACACTTTGTTCGTCTTAACGGTAGCAAACTCGCTCTTTTTGTACGCATTATACGTCAACTCATAAATCGAATCTTGCTCAGCGAGCATTCTCCGTAACTTGGCGATATATTCCGGATCCGGATTACGTTGGTTATTGATTTCTGCGATTCGCGGATCGTTAGGGAATCGACGTTGGAACTCGGCAAATGACTCATCCGCAAGTTCTTGGTCGCCTATTTCGTCCTGATAGATGAAAATCAGATTAAACAGCGCATTTGCAATCAAACTGTCCGAAATTGCAAAGTCCTCTTCCGTCTTTGGAATCTGTTGCAGATAGAACTCCGGCTTATGATTATCCGTTTCTATTTTCGATCCATTTTGTCCGATGGAATCGGTAGAAATCGAGTCATTGCTATTGGTTAAGTCATCCTCGTTGGTGTCACTCATAAACGATGCCATAACGGCTTTACTGATTCTCCTCCAGTTATCTTCGAGTGGTCTGTTGCCCCATTTCTTGGTGAACTGTTGTTTACCCGAGCGAATCAGTTGCTCGTTGTAGAAGTACCAATCAGCTGCTGCACCACCCGGGCCGCCGAGCATATTACGTGTATCGACACTCTGCAAGCCGCTGTTCTCAGCTTCGCGTTGTGCAATAAGGGCTTCTTCCTCAGCTTTCTTCTCTGCTTCAATCAAGTCGGCAACAATCTTTTCCGCCACTTTGCGTTGTTCTTCCGGCGAGAGTTTGGCGAGTGCTTGCAACGAGTCTTGCAACACGACCACATTATACTCGGCAATCAACGCATCCAAGGTAGAAGATAGTTTGCGCAGTCGCGCGTAGTCCTCGTGCTCTGCTGAGATAATAGACATCGCTTCCTGATAGCACGGCTGGGCTTTCTCGTAATTGCGTTGCATATAGTAGATATCACCCGCCTTAATCAGTATAGCCGCTTTGGCTGAACCGGTTTGTGTCGCTTTGTCTATACCCGTTTGGTAGCTCTCTACGGCTTTGGCGGTATCGCCATTGGCAAGGTAGATATCTCCGATGGCGCCGTAGATATTATCTAACTGATCTTTATACTTGCTCAACTTCGCCATCTTTTGAAGGCTGCGGATAGAAGACTTGCCTTGCAGAATAGCTTTGTTGATTTGTGCTTGGAACTCCATGTCTTGCGGAGGAATCATCTTGATGCACTTCTTGTACGCATCAACAGCTTCCTTGTTGCGACCTTCTAACTGATAAATCTGTCCCAACACGAACTGGAAACGCGGTTTGTAGAAGTTACGCTTCTGGTCGGGAAGAGCCAGCTTGATAAACGGTATCGCCTCGTGGTATTGTTTACCTTTGAGCAGGACATCCGCTTTGGCGGAAGCATACTGGGACGAGTGCTTGCGACTAAGTGCATCCACGTTGACTTTATTAATCAAGTCTTCCGCCTCGTATTGCCATCCTAATTCAGCATAGGCGCGCGCCATCCACAGTTGACTCTGTGCTACCACATCCGGATCGTAGTCGTAGTGCTTGATGATATAGGTAAAAGTACCGATGGAACCGAGAAAATCACCCTTACTAAACTCCGATTCACCCAAACGAATCCATACCTTGTCCATCTGGTTATTGAACTCTTCTTGCTCGAGCCATTTCTTGTATTTCGGGTCCTGACGCTTCTTCGGATCGGGTTTGGGTTTAGCCTTTATGGAGTGAAGTTTGATGCACTTACGGCACTTCTCTATCATCTTATCCATTTGTGACGTGGATGCCTCAGCTGCTTTGTGATCGCTCACAGGATACAACGGAATCACGGTCGTGAAATCGTCTTCGTGTGCCTTTATCGTCGCTTGTTGGCCTTCCTGGAAAGCGATATTGCCGTTGTAGAAGATGTTGTATTTGACCTTCGTCTGGTGGAACGACCGATTCGCCGCAGTATTCTTCTGCGTCGAACAGCCCGATGCCATCAAGACAATCAATCCCGATACCAACAAAAATACTATCTTCCTTTCCACATTACACATTCCACATTCCACATTACACAATCACACCAGTCCTTTCACATGACTTTGTGCCGCAATAAACTCTTTGAGATAGAACGGTTCGTAGTACGCAAGGTCAGTTGCCGTACGGCACGTTCGTTTATCCTGCAAATGCCGCAATGCCAGCAATCCCATATCGGCTGCATCCGGCACAATAGCATCGATGAAATCGGCGTTTTGCGACAATATATCTTTGCATTTGGCAGCTCCGTCTCCGAAGAATACGTTTCTTCCATTCCCATATACCAATGCCTCTGCCGAGTCAATCACCTTGGCCGCAATATCGTTTTCTAGCACGAATTGTCCGTTCTGCAGTTGGTACAACGCCGTATATACTTCCATGCGTCGCGCATCAATCATCGGCAGTAAGTAATCACCATCTTGCAGCTCTTTCTTCGCCATTAAGGATGCACATAACACTTCCGTCGTAGCAATAGGGATAAGCGGAATATCGTATCCGTAGCATAGTCCTTTAGCCGTACTGGCACCTATGCGCAAGCCCGTGTAACTACCAGGCCCTTCCGATAAGGCAACAGCGTCAAGAGACAGCGATTGGGCGTTCAATTCGTCGAGCAGTTCATTGACAAAAATGGACAAAAACCGAGCATGGTTGCTGTCTTCGCGGTTCATGCGCGAAGCTATCGTCTGTCCGTCCACCGAAAGGGCTGCGGAGCAAACACGCGTGCTCGTTTCTATCGAAAATACCGTCATCTTTGCACTTTTAGCGTGCAAAAATACACTTTTTTTTGGATATATGCAAATTTTTGTGTATTTTTGCCCTAAATTTAAACAAAAAATTACGAATTATATGAAAAACATTGTAGTTTTTACCGGCGCAGGGGTGTCTGCAGAAAGTGGTTTAGGAACATTCCGTGATGCTGACGGTTTGTGGGAGAAGTATCGTATTGAGGATGTGTGTACGCATGAGGCGTGGCTGCGTAATCCGCAGTTGTGCGTAGATTTCTACAATGCGCGGCGTCGCGACACGTTGGCTGCACAGCCTAATGCGGCACATTATGCCATTACCCGCTTGCAGGAAGCTATTCCCACCACTCGCATAATCACGCAGAATATAGACGATTTGCACGAGCGAGCAGGTAGCAAAGATATTGTACATTTGCACGGTGAAATCGTGAAATTACGCTCGGAGAACGATGAATTAGCTACCGTTCCGCTGCAAGGTTGGGAACAACACTACGGCGATCGTCATCCGGACGGTTCATTGCTGCGGCCGTATATTGTCTTCTTTGGCGAAGGAGTTCCGTATTTCTCACAGGCTTGTGCCATCGCTTCTGAAGCAGATATCTTAGTGGTTGTCGGTACCAGTCTCAATGTCTATCCCGCGGCCAGTTTGTTGCAATATGCTCCGATTTCATCGACTATTTACGTCGTCGATCCGGGCATGCCGGAGTTCGGAATCTACCGCGATAGAATACAGCACCTCCGGAAGAAAGCTTCCGAAGGTGTGCCTGAATTAGTCGATATGCTAATTAAACGGTTTGCCGAATAGTCTTACTTCACTTCGTGAATGAGGCAATGACCTGTCATCTCGGCAGGTTGTTCGATACCTAAGATGTGGCAGATAGACGGAGCGACGTCTGCTAAGATACCATCTTCACAGGTATATGGGAACTTACCGTCTTTCTCCTTGCTGTCAGCAGGGATATAAACGAACGGTACCGGATTGAGTGAGTGCGCTGTGTTCGGTGTTCCGTCCGGGTTAACCGCATTATCCGCATTGCCATGGTCGGCAATAATAATCACTTCATATCCGTTCTTGCGAGCTGCTTTGACTACGCGGTCCACGCAGATATCAATCGTCACAACGGCCTGCTGAATTGAGTTATACACGCCTGTATGGCCTACCATATCGCCGTTGGCGAAGTTGAGCATGATGCAGTCATACTTCTGACTATCCAGCGCTTCGTTCAAGGCCGCAGCAACTTCCGGTGCAGACATCTCAGGCTGTAAGTCGTAGGTCGCCACTTTCGGGGACGGAATAAGAATTCTGTCCTCGTTCTCAAACTGTGCGTCACGTCCACCGGAGAAGAAGAATGTCACGTGCGCGAACTTCTCCGTTTCGGCGATACGCAGTTGCTTCATACCCGCTTTTGCTACGATTTCACCGAGAGTATTCTGCACATTCTCTTTCGGGAAGAGGATATGTAAACCCGTGAAAGTGGACTCGTAAGGCGTCATGCAGTAGTAGTCCAGATTAGGAATCGTCATCATGCCTTGGTCCGGCATATCTTGCTGCGTGAGCACAATCGTCATTTCGCGTGCGCGGTCGTTACGATAATTAAAGAAGATAACCACGTCGCCTTCCTCGATTTTAGCGAGCGGTTGGCCGTTACGCACATGCACAATCGGTTTGATGAACTCGTCCGTCACATCGGCGTCGTAGGATGCTTGCATCGCTTCGTGCATATTCTCAAAGTTAGCACCCTTGCCATGAACCAAACAGTCATACGCAATCTTCACGCGCTCCCAACGTTTGTCACGGTCCATCGCATAGAACCGTCCTTGAATTGTTGCGATTTCACCGGTAGTTTTGGCCATTTGCTCCTCAAGCTGATCGATGAATCCGATACCCGAACGCGGGTCCGTATCACGACCGTCCATGAAGCAATGTACAAACGTGCGACCATCCAGACCGTATTCCTTTGCTATCTGAAGCAGGTAGAACAGATGGTCCAGCGAACTATGCACACCACCATTAGAGGTCAAACCCATGATGTGCAACTTCTTACCACTCTCTTTCGCATGGCTGAAGGCGGAGATGATTTCCGGATTCTGGCGAATCGAACCGTCCTTGCAAGCACGGTTAATCTTCACCAAGTCCTGATACACTACTCGTCCGGCACCGATATTGAGGTGGCCTACTTCCGAGTTACCCATTTGTCCGTCAGGCAGACCGACGTTTTCGCCGCTGGCTTGCAGTTGCGAGTTCGGATACTTCTCCAGTAACGCAGTCCAGTGAGGCGTGTTCGTTGAATAGATGGCATTGGCGGCTGTTTTTTGGCCGATTCCCCAACCATCAAGAATCATTAATAATGCTTTCATATGTCGATTAGTTATTTATCTCAAAACCGGCTGCAAAATTACTACAAAAAAATGGAAGTACCAAATAAATCGGTAAAAAAATCGAATTATGCTCACATAGAAGAATGTTTTTAATCATTTAGTAAGACACGACTTCTCCACCACCGGCCATAGGTTCCTCATAGGTTTCTGATAGGTTCCTGATAGGTTTTCACTCCTGACTCAACTATGACTCAACTATGACTTAACTATGACTTAACTATAACTCCACCGTCACTATAGCGGATTATTCATGGCCATCCTAACTCGGATATAGTCCCACAGATGCCGCACCGTCCGACCCGCCAACTCTCCACCTAAGCGACCATGCTTCTGCTCTTTCCGCTGCAAAGATACGTTAAACATTTGCCTTTTTGCAAATTTTTGGGCAACTTTTTTTCATTTTTCTGACTTTTTCCTCATAAAATGCAATAAAATGCAATAAAATTTGCATGTTTCAAAAAATAATTGTAATTTTGCAGCCGAATTCTACGCTGGAGGGAAATGTCTCTCATAATCGGGGTAGGTTCAGACATATTGAATAGCGTTTATTGACGCTTTGTGTTTGACACACGAAAACTAGCAATTTTCACAAAATAGTTCAAAACCAAAGTGAGCAATAGATGCCTATGGGTATGACTTTATATGACTTGCCATTTCTCGGCAGGTATTGTCATATCGGCGTAGGTTTCTTGTTGTTTATTTGAACTATTAGGTATGCTAGGCCTCGTGTGTAAGTAAGCAACACGAGGTCTACGCTTTTATTGTGCCCATAAGTTTATGCGATAAATGTCATTAGCTTATATTCGTCGAACAAATGAACAACTAATATACATACTTATGAGAAAAATTATTACATTATTGTGTTTAGCATTTGCTATCACGGGATTTGCACAAAAGAAGGTCGCCTTATTAGAGGCGCGTGCCGGTGAAGGTTCGGAGCCTATTGCTGCAATGGAAAAGGCTATGATTCGTGGCGAAATGCGTAAGGCATTAGTCCAAATGGACGGCTACGAAGCCTTTAGTCGTTCCGACATCGACCAGATGATGAATGAACAAGGTTTCCAACGTTCAGGAAATGTAAGTGAAGCCACCATCCACAAACTGGGTGAAATGACAGGTGCAGACTATATCTGCGTAACGACTATCACCAAAGCCAGCGGCGAGTTCTATTTGGAGGCATATCTCATTGACATTGAAACAGGCCAGATGTCAAGTCCTGCCTCTCAATATGGCGAATTGGTCAATGGCAAGTTCTCAAATATTCTTCCTGTATGCAAGGCTCTCTCAATGGAACTGCTCGGTAGAAAACCATCTATAGTCATTCCAGCACGACAATATGATTATAGTAAGTAATTAGTACATACCAAAATTCACATATGAAAAAATCGTTTCTTTTTACAATTTGCTTGAGTTTGGGTTTGAGTGTCTTGGCTCAAGAACCCGACTGGTTTGAGTCTAAAAATAGAATGGCTTTCTATCCGACAAATGTATTCTTCTCTGGTTTTGTCATGGATGAATTACGGAAGGGAGCGGATGTGGAAGCAGGCCTGGAACATGTAAAAGCCGCTGCGCGAGCAGAGGCCGTCTCTACAATCCAAGTATATGTTAATAGCGTTAAGCAAGACAAAACACGCTCTGAATCGTACCAAACTATGTCCAAATACGTGGAAGAGGTGTATCAACAATTTAGTTCCAGCACTACTTTAGCCACAAAGATGGATATTCCCGGACTAAAGATAGATAGCTATAAAAAAGGTAACATTGTTGCAGCGTTTGCCTATGTGAAAAGGAGTGATCTTAAGCGCCAGTTAGAGAAACAAATTACAATGGGCTTAACCCGTATTGAAACCCAATTGGACAATATCGAAGAGTTGATGAACAATGGTCTGAAGATGGAAGCACGCTCTCGCATTGAGCCTATTGTCAAAGATTTTCTGCCTGTTGAAAAAAATCAAGAACTCCTTCTCGCTGTTGATGCCAATGCGGACGCAGAAAGTCTGCAATTGAATGAAGCAAAGGTTTTGCAGCAACGTTACATGAAAATGAAAGCCGCCTTGAAAAATGGTGTGTATGTGGCACTTCATTGTAACTCCGACTTATTTAACGGTTCCTATGATGCAATGGCTGAACAAATCAAAGGCAACTTATCATCATTAGGTTGTACGTTTACGCAAAAGGATGCAGAAGCAGACTGGATTGTAACCATCAATTCTGCAGCACGTGAATTTAGTCAAGTGAGATATAGCTCGGCCACGACATACTTCGCATATGTAGATTCTAATATAAGCATAAAAAAAGCAAAAACCGGACAAGTAGTATATGCTAACAATCTCTCCTGCAAAGGTGGAGATACTGGCGATTATATTCATGCGGGTATCACCGCTTACAAAGATATGACGCATAAACTAAGTGCCATTATTCAACAACAAATTAAGCAATAAGACAAATAATTCAATATGAAAACGGAGGTTGCCGAAAATCCGATGAAGAGTAGGTGAAAATAATAACTATTTATGAAAAAAATTCTCATAATTTGCAGCATGTTAGCCATAACAATTGGCACATATGCTCTCGAAACAAAAAAGGTTGCTATTTTGGAACCAGTGGACCATGAAGGAAAATTAACCTATGGTCAAAAATTAATGCTCCGCAGTAATTTAGCAAAGGCCGTCACGAATACCACAGGGTTTGAAGCATATGACCGTTCCGATGTTGATGCGATTATGGGTGAACAAGATTTCCAACGAACTGGTTTGGTCAGCGATGACGAAATTCAGAAACTGGGACAAATGACTGGAGTATCTTATATATTGGTTTCTGAAGGGGCATTAGCAGGTGATAATTATATCTTTGTATCAGTTAAATTATTAAATGTGGAGACCGGTAAGGTCGAAATGACTGATAATGCTATGATGGGCATGTCTGCAACACAAATGCAAGAAGGGTGCGAAAATTTGGCATCCGCACTATTAAGTAAAAAGAAGAATTCCAAGAAACAAATTGTTGTTAACCCCTTGCTAACTGCACAGACACAATCGCAAAGTCAAGCTCCTGTACAAAAGCCAGTACAGCAACAAGTGCCAACAAAAACCGCAACTAAGCAAACTTCTTCACCAACACAAACAGGATTGGTAACGCGTTACAGTGCGAAGGAATATACATATATGGGTATTAAAATGAACGCAGGAGGATACGAGAATCTGTTGCGTCAAAACTGCCCTGCGGCGTATAAACAATTCAACACCGGGAAAAAATTAACAGGCGCCGGGTGGGGCTGTTTCGCTGGTGGACTATTCGGAATAGTTGTAGGTGCTCCGTTAATGGCGGTGGGAGGAGAAGAAGGTGGTGATGATGGACTTATCGGTGCTGGCGCAGCGTTCGTCTCAATTGGATCCATAGCATTGGCAGGAAGCATACCTTTATTAGTTGTTGGTTCGGTAATGAAAAAGAAATCTGTAAATACCTATAACCAACAATGTGTAAAATCAATGAACACCCCCGTTTTATTATCTTTATGTGCAGGGAAGAATGGATTGGGAATAGCTTTTCAGTTTTAATGATAAAGCCTGTATAACCAACCAAAATTATTAAGCAAAGCGGCTCGAAAGGGTCGCTTTGTTGATGTATATACTCTCAAAAAAATAGTCCCTTTAGGCCGAAAATCCAATTTACCTTCAGAAACTTATCGACTGTAAGCACAACGGCCACCTCTTCAACACCCAAGGTGCAAGAATAAAATAATAAATATTTGCATTGTACCTTCTTGCGGCCGACAAGACTTCATATAATTACTCACATTTGATTATTTATTGCATAAAATTGCATTAAATGCTCATATTTTATTACTTATTATTTGCGTATATCAATTAATTTTTGTACTTTTGCAGCGGAAAAATAAATGTTAGAAGTATGAAAGTGAAGTGGATAGAGTTGGTAGGTGAAGCGCATGGTGATTTGGGAGTTCGGCAATATGTTCGTCGGATTCCGGGTGACGATGAGTGGGCAGCGGTATGCAGTAAGCCGGAGATTAGTAAGAAATTGGCGAAACAACGTGCAGAACATCCGACGACAAAGCGCTTTGCGGAGAAGATTGCAGCATGTAAGGTGATACTTCATGATCCGGAACAGCGTGCAATCTGGCAAGCTCGTTACGATGAGGCAAAACGTGAAGCGAGCCGACATGGTAAGAAAATTCAAGGACGGCTGTGCGATTTCGTGCGTCACGAAGTGTTTCACTCATAGTTCAGTTATATTTGTCTCGGGATAAGCAGCCATTGAGCAGCCATTGAGCAACCATTGAGCAGCCATTGGAAGCGGGAGGGGAACGGGAGGCGAAAGGTGAAAAGTGAAACATGAAAAATGAAAAATGAAAGAATGTGCAGGAATTTGAGGATTTCTGCACTTTTTTATGCAAATGTTTGCATATGTCAAAAAAAAGCAGTACTTTTGCGGGCTAAATTGTATAATGCGTATTGTGCGCGCACGAAGACGTAATTTATAGTGACTATGCAAAAGATACGAAATATAGCAATTATTGCTCATGTGGACCACGGCAAGACGACGCTGGTGGACAAGATGCTTTACACGGCGAAAGTGGTTCAAGAATCGCGGCAAGAAGGTGTGGCGAACAAGGAGTTGATTTTGGATAACAACGACTTGGAACGTGAACGCGGCATTACTATTCTTGCAAAGAACGTAGCGATTAACTACAAGGGTTACAAGATTAACATCATTGACACTCCGGGTCACGCGGATTTTGGCGGTGAAGTAGAGCGTGTGCTGAACATGGCTGACGGCGTATTGCTGTTAGTTGATGCGTTCGAAGGTCCGATGCCGCAGACACGTTTTGTGCTGCAGAAAGCGTTAGAGTTGAACTTGAAGCCGATAGTGGTGATTAACAAAGTGGATAAGCTCAATTGCCGTCCGGACGAGGTGCAAGAAGCCGTGTTTGACCTGATGGTGAACTTGGACGCGAACGACGATCAGTTGGACTTCCAGACTATCTTCGGTTCAGCCAAGAACGGCTGGATGAGTACCGATTATCGCAAGCCGACGACGGATTTGACGGCGCTGATGGATGCCATTATCGAGTATATTCCCGAGCCGGAAGTGCTGGAAGGTACGCCGCAGATGCTGATTACGTCGCTGGACTACAACCCATATGTGGGCCGAATAGCCATCGGCCGTGTGCATCGTGGAACACTGCGTGACGGACAGACGGTTTGTCTGGCGAAGAAGGACGGAACGAAAGTGCGGACAAAGATAAAAGAGTTGCATACTTTTGAAGGCATGGGACATGTGAAGACCGATGCGGTAAGTAGTGGCGATATCTGCGCGCTTATCGGTATAGAAGGATTCGAGATCGGCGATACGATATGCGATGTGGAGAATCCTGAACCGTTAGATCCAATTGCTATTGACGAGCCGACGATGTCGATGGTGTTCACGATTAACGATAGTCCGTTCTTCGGTCAAGACGGTAAGTATGTGACGAGTCGTCATATTCATGACCGTTTGATGAAAGAGTTGGAGAAGAACTTGGCGCTGCGTGTAGAACCAAGTGTGAATGATTCATCTTGGACGGTGTTTGGTCGCGGCGTGCTGCATCTGTCGGTACTGATTGAGACCATGCGTCGTGAAGGGTACGAGTTGCAAGTCGGTCAGCCGCAAGTCATCATCAAAGAGATTAATGGTGTGAAATGCGAACCGGTAGAGCAACTGACGGTGAATACGCCGGAAGAGTGTTCGGGCAAGATTATTGAGTTCGTGACGGTTCGCAAAGGCGAAATGACGCGTATGGAGTTGGTGAATGACCGAGTACAGCTTGAGTTCACTATTCCGAGCCGCGGTATCATGGGTATGCGTACTTATGTAATGAACGTGAGTGCGGGTGAAGCGATTATGGCACACCGTTTCCTGGAGTATCAGCCGTATAAAGGCGAGATGCCGACACGCGTGAACGGCAGTCTGATTGCTATGGAAGGCGGAACGGCTTCAGCTTATGCATTAGACAAACTACAAGACCGTGGACGATTCTTTATCGAGCCGCAGGAAGATGTATATGCCGGACAAGTGGTGGGCGAGAATGCGAAAGAAGGCGATATCGTTATCAATGTCGTGAAAGCAAAGAACCTGACCAATATGCGTACAAAGTCTGCCGACGACAAAGCTGTCTTGGCTCCGGCAGTCAAGTTCTCGCTGGAAGAAGCGCTGGAATATATCAAAGTGGATGAATACGTGGAGGTAACGCCTCACTTTATGCGTATTCGTAAGATTATTCTCGATGAACTCGAGAGAAAACGTGCAAACAGATAAATTTTAATTATATGCAAATTACAAAATCTGAAATTAAAGACTTAACCGGTGTTATCACGATGGTAGTAGAGCCGGCAGATTATCAAGAAGAAGTGCAGAAAGAACTGCGTCACATTCGTCAAAAGGCGAATATTCCTGGTTTCCGTCCTGGAATGGTGCCGATGGGCATGGTGAAGAAAATGTATGGCAAGGGAGTTCTTGCTGAGGTTATTAACAAGACGATCGGCGCTAAATTAGGCGAGTATATTGAGGCTGAGAAGCTGAATATACTGGGTGACCCGCTGCCAAACGAAGAGTTGACTCCGGAGATGGATCTGGACAACCAAGACACATTCACTTTTGCGTTCGATATCGCTGTTGCGCCTGAGTTTGATGCGAAACTCGACGGTAAGACGAAGTTGCCGAAATATGAGATTGAGGTGACCGACGAAATGATTAACAAACAGGTTGAGGCTTATGCGAACCGTTTTGGCGAGTATATTCCTGAAGATAAGGAGAAAGGCACGAAAGCAGAGGTTAAGCCTTGCAAAGTAGATGCTGAGTTGTTCGCAAAAGTGTATGGCGAGAATGCTCCGAAAGATGAGGCAGAGTTCCGCGCGAAAGTGAAAGAGGATATTGCTCAAAGCCTGGGGAAAGACTGCGAGTATAAGTTCGGTTTGGATGTGAAAGCAGCTATCTTGAAGAAGATGGAGAAAGTGGAATTCCCGAAAGCATTCCTTCGTCGTTGGGTATTGGCCACGAACAAAGAAATGACCGAAGAGCAAGTGGATAAGGACTTTGACGCTATGCTTAACGAGCTGAAATGGCATCTGGCAAAAGACCAACTGATGAAAGCTTTTGACATCAAAGTGGAGAAGGAAGATGTAGAGAACTTCGCGAAAGAAGTGGCACGTCTCCAGTTCACGCAATACGGTTTGATGCATATCGATGACCAATATCTGACCAACTATGCAAACGAGATGCTGAAGAATGAGAACCAACTTCGCGGTATCGTTGAACGCGTGGCAGAGAATAAGATTTACGAGGCCGTTAAGGGCGTTGTGAAAGTAGACGAAAAGAAGATTTCTCACGAGGACTTCGGCAAATTGTTTAAGGACTAATGCGGATACACTTCATCGCCATAGGAGGCGCAGCTATGCACAATCTGGCAATGGCTGTAGCCAGCAAGCAAGGATACGTGGTGACAGGTTCGGATGACGAGATCTTCGATCCTGCTCTCACGCACTTGCGCGAAGCCGGTCTTTTGCCAGACGAAATGGGTTGGCATCCTGAGCGAATCACGTCGGATATAGATGCAATAATACTTGGAATGCATGCTCGGGAAGATAATCCGGAATTGGTGCGTGCTCGCGAATTGGGCATCAAGATTTATTCGTTCCCGGAATATCTATACGAGCAGACAAAAGATAAGATTCGTATCGTGGTAGGCGGTTCGCATGGAAAAACAACCACCACATCGATGATTTTGTTTGTGCTTAACCGTTTAGGCATTGAAGCCGATTATATGGTTGGTGCGCAGATAGAAGGCTTTGAACGCATGGTACGTCTGAGCGATACGGCTAAGTATGCTGTTTTCGAAGGCGATGAGTATCTGACTAGTCCGCTGGATTTGCGCAGTAAGTTTTTGTGGTATCATCCGCACTATGCTATTTTGACGGGGATCGCGTGGGATCATATCAATGTGTTCCCAACATTCCCGGAATATGTGGAGACGTTCAGAAAGTTCGTGAATACGATAGAAGATACGTTTATCTACTACGAAGGGGATGAGAATTTGCGGCAATTGGCAGCTGAGGCTCCGAAGAGTCTGACGTGTGTTCCGTACAAGGAATATACAGGCGATGTGGAGATGCAAGTGTTTGGCAAACATAATATGCAGAACTTGCAAGCTGCGATGTTGGCATGTCATAGCATCGGCGTTAAGCCGGAAGATTTCTACCGCGAGATAGCATCGTTTACTGGCGCAAGTAACCGTCTGGAGAAGATTTGCGAAACGGCAGATAGTGTGGCATATAAAGACTTTGCACATTCTCCGTCGAAGTTGAAAGCAACCGTTAACGCTGTTCGCGAACGGTATCCGGAAAAACAATTGGTAGCTGCGATGGAGTTGCATACTTTCTCGTCGCTGATGGCTGATTTTCTGCCGCAGTATAAGGGTTGTATGGCACAAGCGGATAAGGCGTTTGTGTATTTCAATCCAAAAGTGATTGAGCACAAGCGTCTGACACCAATAACTGCGGAAGAAGTGAAAGAGGCTTTTGGGACCGCGAATGTGGAAGTGTTCACGGATAGCGAGCAGTTGCAAGATAAGCTTCGTTCGCTGGAGTATAAGAACACCGCATTGTTAATGATGTCGAGCGGCACATTTGACGGAGTCAATATTAACCAGTTTGCAAAAGAATTACTGAGTAATGGATAAGCAACTTAAGCGAGATCACCTCTACATGAAAATGGCACGTACGTGGGCAGAGAATTCGTACTGCGTGCGTCGCCAAGTAGGGGCATTGATGGTAAGAGATAACATGATTATCTCTGATGGCTTCAACGGAACGCCTTCGGGTTTTGAGAACATCTGCGAAGATGAGAATAATGTGTCGAAACCGTATGTGCTTCATGCTGAGGCTAATGCGATAACAAAGATTGCGCGCTCGAATAACTCGTCCAACGGTGCGACGCTTTATGTTACGGCATCGCCATGTATGGAATGCTCGAAACTGATTATTCAGTCTGGTATCAAAAGAGTTGTTTATGGTGAGAAATACCGTCTTATGGATGGTGTGGAACTGTTGGAGCGCGCAGGAATACGAGTGGATTTTATGCCATTTGACGAACAATAATATGTAAACTATGAAAAAGTACATCCTACCAACCGTCACGATTGTTTGCCTGTTAATCGGTTTCCTTATCGGGAATGCGATTAGTAACAAAGCGAACGCACAACGTTTTTATATTCAGAACGGACAATTGTTTGCACAGCCCGAATCGAAAGTGGATCAGCTGCTACAACTGATGCAGAGTGCGTATGTGGATCCGCTGAATATGGATTCGATAACCGATGAGGCAATGTCCGAAATTGTCAAGAAACTTGACCCGCACTCGTCGTATATTCCGAAGAAGGATTTGGAACTCGTTAACTCCGAGTTATCGTCGTCGTTCTCTGGAATTGGCGTGCAGTTCTCGATTCAAAATGATACGATTTCGATTGTGGCCGTTATTTCAGGCGGACCATGTGAAGGTGTAGGTGTGCTGGCAGGAGATAAGATTGTAACCGTCAACGATACGAACTTCACAGGCAAGGGCATCAATAACGAGAAAGTGATGCATACTTTGCGCGGCGAGAAAGGAACGAAAGTGACTATCGGCGTTAAGCGTGCGGGTACGGATGAGATTTTGTCCTATACGATTACTCGTGGCGATATTCCTGTGCATTCTGTGGATGCGAAGTTTGTTATTAAGCCGAATATTGGTTTTATTCGCGTGAACAAATTCGGCGAGAATACCTATAACGAGTTTATTCAGGCTTTGGCCGAACTGAAAGCACAAGGCGCACAGAAGTATATCATCGACTTGCGCGAGAATTCCGGCGGATACATGGACCAGGCGATTAAGATGTGTAACGAGTTTCTTAATTCTGGCGACTTGATTGTGTATGCGGAAGGTCGTGCTTATCCGCGATATGACGCTAAGGCCAATGGAGGCGGACGGTTTAAGAATGTGCCGCTGGTGGTACTGATTGATAACTTTTCGGCTTCAGCTTCTGAGATTTTCTCGGGTGCGATGCAGGATAATGATCGCGCTACGATTATTGGTCGTCGGTCGTTTGGTAAGGGATTAGTGCAACAACAGATGCCATTTCCTGATGGTTCGGCAGTGCGTCTAACGGTGGCCAGATACTATACACCTTCGGGCAGAAGTATTCAGAAACCATATACGTTGGGAGATCAGGAGGATTATGACAAAGATTTGTTAGATCGTTATGAGCATGGTGAGTTCTATTCGAAGGACTCGGTTCACTTGGCTGATACGACAAAGTATTATACAGCTTCGGGGCGTGTGGTTTACGGAGGTGGTGGAATCATGCCGGACATCTTTGTTGGCCGCGATACGACACTCAATACGCCGTGGTACAACCGTTGTGTGAATCATGCTTATACGTATCAGTTTGCTTACCAATATACGGACAAACATCGGGCTGAATTGAAGAAGTTCAAGGATTGGCAGTCGCTCGAGAAACATCTGCTGGCGGCTAATTGGTTGCCTGAGTTTGTAGCATTTGCCAAGAGTAAGGGCATTGAGCCGGACCAAGCGCAGATAGCAAAGTCGAAGCCGCTGATTACGCGACTCATCAATGCCTATATCGTCCGTAATATCTTAGGCGATGAAGGCTTCTTCCCATTGTTTGAACGTGACGATGAAATCACGAAGAAAGCAGTAGAATATTTAACGAATAACTAACGCTTAACTGATAGAATAGTGCTATGAAGATTATTGCTCCCTCTGTTTTGAGTGCCGATTTTGGCGATTTGAGACGCGACATTGAGATGTTGAACCGCAGTGAAGCTGAATGGGTTCATGTGGATGTGATGGACGGAACATTTGTGCCGAATATATCGTTCGGTTTTCCTGTGATGGAGCCGTTGCGCAAGTATTCAACTAAGCCGTTGGATGTGCATCTGATGATTGTGCATCCCGAGAAGTATGTTGAGCGTTTCTGCGATGCTGGCGCTTGGTCGGTTGGTTTCCATTTGGAGGCTGTGGATGATCCGCTGCCGATATTGGACCTCATTAAGGCAAAAGGTGTTCGTACGTGCTTGACTATCAATCCCGATATCGACGTAAAGCGTTTGGATCCGTATTTGGACAAGGTGGATATGGTGCTGCTGATGTCTGTGTTTGCTGGTTTTGGCGGACAGAAGTTTATTCCGGAGACGATGGATAAACTACGTTATGTGAAAGAGCAGATTACAGTTCGCGGCCTCAAGACATTGATTGAGATTGACGGCGGTGTGAATAAAGATAACGCACACGAGTTATTTGCAGCAGGTGCAGATGTGCTGGTTGCTGGAAGTGCCGTGTTTAATGCTCCATCGCCAGAAGACGCGATTCATCAGATGCTTCAATAATTTTGAGAGCGATATATACACAAAAATGGGGCTACCGAAAGGCAGCCCCTGTGTTATGAGCTAAGCTAATACTTAAGCGAGCTTGTTAACGTAAACAGCCAGTTTGGACTTGAGGTTAGCAGCTTTATTCTTATGAATAATGTTGCGTTTAGCCAGTTTGTCCAACATGGAACTAACTTTTGGTAATGCCTCAGCGGCAGCAGCCTTTTCGTTAGTAGCGCGCAAGTCGCGAACGGCGTTGCGAGCAGTTTTAGCGTAATAATGATTGTGTGCCTTACGCGTAGCGGTCTGGCGGATACGTTTCAAAGATGATTTATGATTTGCCATCTTTCGTGATTAGTTAATAATAAATTTTTTGTTCAGTTAATTAGTAGCCTATAGCAGAGTCGAACTGCTCTTTACAGAATGAAAATCTGTCGTCCTAGCCGATAGACGAATAGGCCATTTCGCGGAAAGCGGGTGCAAAAGTACAACAAAAGTTTGAACTACACAAATTTTTTTGTAAAAAAAGTGATTTTTTATGCAAAAAATTGCATATATCGTTAATTTTTACTACTTTTGCGGCCTAAAATGGTGCGATATGCGTAAAATTCTCTCCTTAATAGTAATCGCTTGCGCCTGTGCGTGCGTATATGCGCAAGAAGCGATTAAGCGTCCTGACCTGCAAACGGCAGATGGTGATATTTTTGACCCGACTCGCAAAGAGGTGAAGGCTGAAGATTATACGTTTAGCGTGGAGTATCGTTTTGAAATTGGCTATGCCCAGAACTACCAATGGTCGCGTAAGGAGAATTTTATGGATATGTTCTTCCATGGTGGCCGCGTGGGGGCGACGTTTGACTTCATGCTGCCGAAGCATTTCTCAATGCAAACGGGTCTGCTGATAGATCTGACGTTTGGCAAGCGCGACGAACATTGGCGCAGTTTGGATGCTCCGAGTGTGCAGGAAGAGTTCCTGACACATCGTATTCTGCAGAGTTATTTGACTATTCCGGTCCGCGTGTACTATAATATCCCGTTGTGGAAGCAGTTGAACATGTTCTTCTTTACGGGTCCGCAGTTAGGTATTGGCTTGACGGAGCATGATTTTGTAAAGCCACATTTGAGTGCCAAGGTGGAGTCGTGGCTGCAGGCCAACGGCTACGAGACCGAAGAGTACGACCGTTTGAGCAAGGAAGTAAGCCGCGTCAATATTCAATGGGGCGTCGGTGGCGGCTTAGAATGGGATAAGTACAGACTACAAGCCGGCTATCAGTTCGGCCTGAATAATATGGTTCGCAAGAAGGTCGTTTCTGACCAACACATGTGGCAATGGGGTTGGTTCGTTACTTTCTGCTACCGCTTTTAATTAACGCTCTCAAATTCGTTCGGGGTGCCGAAGGGCTGAGATAATACCCGTTGAACTTGAGCAGGTAATGCTGCTAAAGAAAATGAAAAAAGAACTTTTACTGCTTTCTTTGTTTGCGTCCGGCACAATGCTCATGGCGCAGAGTAACGACACGTTATTAATTCAAGGCCGCGACATTCCGCAAGTGGAAGTCGTAGCTCGTTTGGAACAACCTACTGACACGCACAAGAAGTTATCGGGCGAGGAGCTGAATCGTGACAACACGGGTCAGAATCTGCCGTATCTGCTGCAATCCACGCCGTCTTTACTTGCCACCAGCGACGATGGTTTGGGTGTGGGCTACACCTATTTTCGCGTTCGCGGAACGGACCACACGCGTATTAACATGACGGTAAACGATGTGCCGTTGAATGACGCTGAGTCCCAAACTGTTTTCTGGGTGAACATGACCGATATGGCTTCGTCCCTTACATCGCTTAATGTGCAACGAGGTGTCGGTACTTCCACTAACGGCTCTTCCTCTTTTGGCGCATCCATTAACATGGCGACGTTGCCTACTCAGCAAATGCTCAATGACTCTACGCCGGTACATGTGGCGTTACAGTTCAACGGCGGTATGTATAAAACCTTCCGTGAGCGGGTGGCTGTTCGCGCACAGCTACCTAAGAATTTCTGGGTGGAAGCGCGATTGAGCAAAGTAAACTCAAACGGCTATCTCTATCGTGCCTCTTCGGACTTATTCTCCTACTACGGAGCCGTTGGTTATTATGGCAAAAAGACCAACGTCACACTCTCGGCTTTTGGCGGTACGGAGAAAACATATATGGCGTGGGATGGTGTTAGTGCCAAGAGTTTGCTTACGGACAGACGCTATAATCCTGCCGGCGAGTATATTGATGCAAATGGTAATGTAGCGTATTATCCCAACCAAAACGACAACTACAAGCAGCAACACTTCCAACTCAATCTCAATCAGCGTCTTGCACCGCAATGGAGTCTGAATGCGACACTCCACTATACGCATGGCGCAGGATACTATGAGCAGATAAAAGCGGACAAGGATTATAAATCCTTCGGTTTGCCGGACCATGAAATTGACGATACGACATTCGTTGAGAGTTCGGATTTTATTCGCTTTAAACATCTGGATAACCACTATTATGGCGGTGTGTTTACCATTAACTATCGCTCCGAACCGGCTGATTTGACTATTGGCGGCTCAGGAAGTCATTATATGGGTAAGCACTGGGGACTTGTGAGCGATTATATCTATCAGGATGTTACGGCGCACGAATATTACCGCAGTAACGGCACTAAGGCTGAAGGTAATATCTATGCCAAAGCCAATTGGCGCGTGATTAACAAGGCCCAACGACGCCTGACTCTGTATGGCGACTTGCAATACCGCTATGTCTATTATCATATAGGTGGTATCAACGACGAGGATTTAAAGCCGCTGAATGTGACGCGCCACTACCACTTCTTTAATCCGAAGGCCGGTATCACCTACGAGGACCATGGACACCAAGTCTATTTCAATTTTGCCTTGGCCAACCGCGAACCCAGCCGTAAGAATTTCACCGAAGCCGGCGAACACGATATTCCTCGTCCCGAAAAACTGTATGACTACGAATTAGGTTATACCTATTCCGGCAAGAAATGGTTCGCAGGTATCAATATCTATTTCATGGATTACAAGAACCAACTTGTTCTGACGGGCAAGTATTCCGATACAGGTGCATATCTGACCCGTAACGTGGACAAGAGCTACCGCGCAGGTATCGAGTTGACAGGTCGATGGAATCCAGCTCCGTGGTTCCAGTGGGAGGCTAATTTGACGCTCTCGCGCAATAAGATTCTCAATTATACCGATTGGGTAACGATGTACGATGAGAACTGGGAAGAACTGCCGCAGAAAGAAGTCGATTTCGGTAATGTGACGATTGCTTTCTCGCCGTCGGTGATATTCAGTAATATGTTTACCTTCAACTATGCAGGCTTCCGTGCAGATATCCAAACGATTGCTGTGAGCAAGCAGTATTTGGATAATACCATGTCGGAAGAGGCGATTCTCAAGCCCTATACGGTGACTAATCTCACGCTGCACTACCAATTACCTCTGCCGAAAAAATGGCCAAATATCGAGTTAATGGCGCAGGCTAATAACTTGTTCAATAGTGCGTACGAATCAAATGGAGGTAACTGGATGTGCCAGTTTGAAGACGGGTCACGCTATTATAGTCCGTGGTACTACGCACAAGCGGGAATTAACGTTCACGCAGGATTTGTCGTACAATGGTAGAAGCCAGCCACGCGATAAAAATAGCTCCTACAGGAATCCAACCCCAAGCATAATCGGGTTCAAAGAAATGCATCCAGGTGTTGTTTATCCATCCTAAATAGATAAAGATGGTGGCATAAAGTGCGTCCATAGTCAAGGCGATGAGTATAGCCAGAAAAGCGCGGAAGTTCATCGTTCCCTTCCAAATGGCATAGATATAAAATGGTACAATGGCAAACAGAATTGTCGGCAGCCAGTAAGACGCTATTCCCAGTAGTACCGTTATTTGGAACATCTGACTCACGTACGGTTCATGCCGATCGATGTGTTTGGCAATCACGATGCAAAGTAGTACGAAAGCGGCAGGAATAAAGCCCCACCAATAGTTCGTAGGAAGATTCAACCGAAAAATAAACGGTATCGCAATACTGCCACCTAAAGCCAGCAACCAGAAGATTGCCGGCAGTAGGCGACGAAGGAGTATGCGTTGATTGTAGGTCATTAATCAATAAACCCTTTGCGTTGAAGCAGGTATTTCGGATCAGCCTCTTTGCCGCGGAATTCTTGATACAGTTCGGCAGCGTCACGTGTGCCGCCTTGCTCTAACAAATGGCGGAAACGTTTAGCCACTTCCGGATTGAGGATATCACCTGTCTCTTTAAATGCCGCAAAAGCATCAGCATCCAGCACGGCTGCCCATGTGTAGGAGTAGTATCCTGCTTCGTAGCCTGTCGTGAAGATGTGGTTGAAGAACGTCGAACGATAGCGAACGATAATCTCCGGAATCATGTGCATCTTGGCCATCGACGCTGCCTCAAAAGCATTCACGTCTATCGTGTCGCAGTTCGTCAATTCGTGATAATCCATATCCAGTATCGATGCCGAGAGTAACTCGGTCGTCACAAAGCCTTGGTTGAACTTGCCGACTTTATTAATCTTCTCCACCAGCTCGTCAGGAATCACTTCGCCTGTCTGGTAGTGAAGCGCATAGGTCTTCAGAATCTGCGGCTCATAGCAGTAGTTCTCCATGAATTGCGATGGCAATTCCACAAAGTCGCGAGGCGTATTCGTTCCCGATAAGGTCTTATAAGTGGCCTTGGACATCAGACCATGCAAGGCGTGACCAAACTCATGGAACAGCGTCTCTACATCGTCCAGCGAGAGAAGAGACGGATTGCCTTGAGTCGGCTTGTTGAAGTTACCCACATTGATGATGACGGGACGATGATCCACACCATCCGCATCCACAAACTGATTGGCGATATTATTCATCCAAGCTCCCGGACGTTTGCCTGCGCGTGGGAAATAGTCGGTATAGAGAATTCCCACGAGCGAACCATCCGCGTCAGTCACTTTGAACACTTCCACTTCGGGATTATAAACCGGCATATCGCTCAGTTGCTCGAAGTTCAGACCATATAGGTTATGTGCCAACTGGAATGCTCCGCGACGTACGTTACTCAACTCAAAGTACGGCTTGATAGTTTCTTCATCCAAGTCGTATTTCGCCTTGCGCAGTTTCTCTGTGTAGTACCACCAATCCCAGGGCTGCAGTTTCTCGCCCGGTAGGTCTTGCTCGAGTAACTTCTGCAACTCGGCTGCTTCACGTTTGGCTGCGGCCAGACTCGGTTCCCAAACCGACTGCAGGAAAGCATCAACCGTTTTGGCATCTTTAGCCATGCAGTCTGCCAGAATGTAGTTCGCGGGACAATCGTAGCCGAGCATCTGTGCTTTCTCGAGACGCAGACGCATCGTCTGGTTGATGACGGACTTGTTGTCGTTCGCGTTATCATGATTGCCACGGGTTGTATAATCCATCAGCAACTGTTTGCGCAGCTCGCGATTCTTGCAGTATTGCAAAACGGGAGTGAAGGACGTGCGCTTGGGGGTAAAGAGCCATGCCTCGGGACGACCTGCTGCTGCGGCTTCCTCTTTGGCTGCGGCCTTTGCCGATTCAGGCAGACCTTCTAACTCTGCTTCGTCGGTAATGAAACGTTGTACGTCAGGCGAATTGGTCTCTGCCACTACGTTCTGTCCGAACTGCAAAGAGAGAAGTGCCAATTGGCTATTGATTTCTTTCAGACGCTCTTTCTTGTCTGCCGGCAGGTTAGCACCGTTTTGCGCAAAACTCTTATAGGTCTCGGTCAACAGACGCATCTGCTCTGCATTAAGGTTCAGGCTCTCACGTTGGTCATAAACGGCCTTGATACGAGCGAATAAGCCTTCGTTAAGCAGGATACCATTTTGGAAGTCGGACAACAGAGGTGCCACTTCGTTGGCAATAGCGTCCATCTTCTCATTTCCATCCGCTTCAAGCACATTGTAGAACACGCCAGCTACGCGCTCTAATACCGCACCACTACGGTCCAATGCCTCAAGTGTATTGGCGAAAGTCGGCTCTTCGGGGTTATTAACGATAGCATCTATCTCTGCCTGATTGAGACGAATAGCCTCTTTGAAAGCAGGCAGATAGTGCTTGAGTTGAACTTGGTCAAACGCAGGTGCGCCAAAAGGTGTCTGCGGTTGATTGAGTAATGGATTTTGTTGTGTGCAAGCCATAAATAAAATGCTTACCAATAGGATAATGTTTAACTTTTTCATATGATTACTTGTTGTTTATTTGCACGTTCAGCGTGCAAAGGTACAACTTTTTTAGCATATACACAAATAATTAGCAGAAATAGTATAAAAAATCTTCTAAATTTCTTTGGGAAATCCTAGACAATACCTAGACAATACGGCTGGTCTTACCTATACGTTAAAGGAGTCTTACTCGTCGCAGTTACATCCGTGGGCGGTGCGTTTTTGTCGTGGAGCGGAAGTGAGTCGGTAGGCGACCTTGAAGCCAACGGCGAAGTTGCCGAACTTAGCGACGAGTGGAGTCTCTTCGCGCCACGCTTGAAGGACAGGAGTCATAATTCGACTGAGCGGGAAACCGTCTCGCGTGTCCGTCAAGTAGAGTATTCCGTGCCGGTCGGCATCGGGATATGTGGGCGCGGAGGTGAGTCCTGCGTCAAAGTAGACACCGACGGAGATAAAGGACTCCGCTTTGCCGTATTGGGAGGCAATAAGAAAATCGTAGGTCAGCTCTCCTGCGAGTGAGCATTGCCATTTTGGAAGCGGGAGGTCGCCTTTATTCTCCATTTCAAAATTGCGGCTGGCGGCAAGCGGAAACGACTCCTCGACGAGGTTATCGTACTTGGGGTAATAAACGGCTAATGCTGCATCGGATGCGGTTTGTTTATAGGAGCCCTTGAACGGGAGCGAGAATCGCGGACCGATGAGGAAAGTGAAATGCTGAATATGGAAGCCGAGTTGAATAGGGAATGACGCGGTATAGGAGTAGTGGCGTTCACGCAGAACACCTATATTATATTGGACCGTCATCGTTTCATTCTCCACATCCGTTACGGTATAAGCATCTTCGTAATGAGCCTTGCGGTAGGAAGAGGAAGCCGTTTCAACAGTCGCTCCAACGCGAAAAGCTACCCAATAGGGCGATTTGTATAGGTAACCAACATCCAGAGCTGCGTGATAACCCGGTACAGTGGATCCGTAGCCCGTTTGGTAGGTTAAGCCTGATAAACCTACTCGGGCACCTACTTCGAGAAAATGCCTTGCGTACGTAGGAACGAGCGCGAAGAACAGAAACACTATGACTACGAATTTTTTCACGGTATAAAGACTTGTTCGGTGCGCGTCTGGTTGCCGGATTGATAAACAAAAATGTATATGCCTGTAGGTAACGAACTTACAGGCGTGTGGATATCAATCGGCGTACCCATAAAGTTATAGATAGCGATGAGTTCTTCCTGCGGTGAACCGGCTCGGATATACAGTATATTTGAGCGAATCTGCTTGTTATTATCCAAAGTAAGACATAGTTGGAATGAACCGTTTAATTCATTCTGTTCGGAGTAATCGTCGTCGGTGGCATTAGGTACGAGTTGCCCGTTTTTATACCACTGATACGCGGTGGCTTTATTGTCCGGAAAATATGTTGCCAAGCGCGTATTATCACATAGGATGAGCCAGTTGTACTTATTAACAATCAGTTCGTAAAGTCTATTCTCTGGCCAAACGGGTGTAGGATCCGGTTCGGGTTCGGGATACGGACCGGGTTCCGGATTCGGTTCCGGCCCGGGATCAGGTTGTGGGTCCGGATCTGGGTCAGGGTCCGGGTCTGGTTGCGGATCGGGATCAGGGTCTGGGTCGGGATCTGGATCCGGATCGGGCTGTGGTGGTGCCGGACAATCCTTTACAGTAAGTAAGAACGGGTAGGAGGTGTAGGTTCCCGTCCAGCGGCTATTGAGGAAACCGATAACGAGTCTGTACCATCGTGCATCGTTTGCCGTAAGGACAGGGATACACAGGTCTTTTTCATTCGATAAATCGCCCCATATTCGTCCGTTATTTGAGAACTGCCATTGATATGTATAGACGACTGTATCGGGAACAGCGTCTGCGTTTCGAATAGTGAGTTCGAAGCAGTAAGCGGAGTCGAGACATGCGAGCTCGGGTGAGGAGATATCGGCATCGGGCAGTGGTGGCGGGTTGCAGTCCTTTGCTTCTAAATAGAAGGGATCATACTCCTTGCGGATGTCATTCCACTTATCCTGATAGGTGATGACAGGACGATAATAGCCCTGAACGTTTTTGGTGGCGGTGAAGCAGTAGTCTTTGGTCGTAGCGACTTCGGTCCAAACGGTTCCATCGGCAGAGAACTCCCAAGACTGGTGTAAGGTATATGGTGAATGGTTGAAAGGCGTAAGAGTAGATTTATTGAGTGTATCCAATGCAAAGCAATAGGTCGAGTCAAGACAAACGACCGACGGCGATACGACTGTTAACTCCGGCAGCGTAGGTGGTGCGCAGTCGATTACATGGAGATGGAAAGGTTTACTTCTTGCGCGGCAGTAGGTGTTATCCATATTTCCGGTTCCGGAGACGGTGAGTCGATACCATCCATCGTGATCGGGAGTGATGTTATTGATGGTGAACTGCTCTGTTGAGCCACTTTGAACTGTGGTCCAATCGGGGCTGTCCCAGGCAAGCGAGTCTTTAGCGAACTGCCACCAATACTCATAAGGCGGCGTAAATGGGTTATTGCCGGATAGACCTGTAATAAATGTGTAGTCGTGACCCAAGCAGGCTTCATTCTCCGAACGTATTTCCACTTGCGGGTTACAGAGTTTGATTTCGATATCGTCGAGCGCGAAGTCGTTACCATCGGAGCCTACTGCGGCATTGAAGATAGATAGGCGAACATTCTCCACGTCTTTTGGAACTCGGAACGAAGTACCTACCAAGTGCCAGTTAGAGGAGGTGTACATAGTGGAATAAGGAACGTCCAAATACTCCCATGAATAATCAATAGGGTCTGTGATTGTCTCATGGATGACCGTATCTTCGTTAGCGTCTTCGATAATAAACCTGACTTTAGGGAGGACGATACCAGACCTGCCTTTGGTATTCTCGGCTCCCATGACGTTCGCCACATAAGCAGAGAAAGAGAGTTCCATTTCGTGGCAGATATTGATATCCGTGGTATAGAAAGGTACATTACTTCCGTTACCATCAATTTCGAGGAAATATCCTCGTGTATAGTCATTGGGATATGTATGGTCATCCTGTATATGCCACTGTGAGTTTAATCCGGCGGTGTTAGAGCTATTGCGGCTGTTTTGTGCGCCATATTTAACGACTCGATAGCTGCCTGAAGAACCCATAATGTCATTTTTGATGAACCTATATCCGCTTGCCGCCATCTGCGGTACGGGGGTTTGACTCTGGGATGGAGCAGTTTGTTCGTTTCCACCGAAGTCCTCGCGGAAGAGAAGTGTACCATCTTCGCAGACGTAAGGTGATTCTTCGTCTTGTGGTGTTTGCGGGAAAGGCGGACATTCATCTTCCCAACGCATATAGACAGGTTCGCTCGAAGCTCTGCAGTTAGGTTTATCGATAAGACTTCTTTCTGTGACACTCACTCTATACCATCCTTCGGGCAGGTTTCTCTGGGTAGGAAGATTATATTTCATAGGTCGCTGTACAAAGACCACCGAGTGGTGGTTTGTGACATCGTTCCAAGTGATGCCATCGGCGGAGTACTCGTAAGCATAGTAGCAGTTGTGATTGAATGTTCCGTCATCCGTATAATGCGGAATGAAGGCGATATAGGGATTACTTGCGCATAGTGCCTCGGCACTGGTTGTTAAAGTTATTTTCGGTGCGCAAAGACGAATAGCGATACTGTCGACGAGGATAGGAGCTGTGCCTGATTGAGTCACATCCACATCCACATTGAATGTCCAGTCAGGAACGACAAAAGAAGTGGCTATCTCGTGCCATTCATTACCTAGAAGCGGGTCGCTATCGAACTGCGCGACGAGTCGGTGTGAAGAGGATTCGGAGACGGTGATACGCGCGCCGGTAGGCGAAGTGGTTTGTTTCTTCACGCGTGCGTAAATATTATAAGGTAGTCCCGGATAGATATCTGTAAACTGGATGTTCGCATGCGTGACTTGGTCGTAGTGCTGCGCGAGCTTGATTGTTCCGTCCGGGCAGAATGCTTCGTCCGTGTATTGGGCAGGGCAATCGGTGACGGTGAGACGGAACGGTTCGCTAATAGCACAGCAGTTCGGATTATGGATGGTGCTTGCTTCTCCGATGATTAGTCGATACCAGCCATTGTCGGAGTGTTGCACATGCTCAATTCGCCAGTTAGGGTCGGTGCTACGGTCGGTCCATTGATGTTCGCCGGTGAGTTGTTGCCAGCGGTATGAATGATCGAAAGCGAAAGCATCGAAGGTGTATGTAAACTGGTATGCATCGTCCGTGCAGGCTCCTTCGGGCGATGTAATGGTAGGAGTTGGGATATCGCATCGTCGAACCTCAATATCGTCCAAGGCATAGTCCATACCATTTGCTCCTGATTCGATATCATTGTAGATAGCAAAATCTATAGATGTCACACCATCCGGCACCTCAAAAGGAAATCCGATTAAGTTCCATGGTGATGAGCTTTGATAGGCTGTCGAGTAGTCGTATCCCCCACGGAGACTTAGTGGTTTGGAGTGGATATCCATGATTACGGTATCGGCTACTGCATCGCGTACTTCCATACGGAAAGCAGGATTGGTGTTTGTCCATCGATTCGCCTGATATCGCGTAACGATATTGGCGAAATAGGCAGTAAAAGTGAGTTTCGACTGAGGACAGAGGTTGTCCAGCCGAGTGGAATATATTTTCTCTGTTCCGGCTGCGCCATTGACTTCCAAGAAATAGCCTTTTGTTTCATCATCGGGGAAGGTGTGGTCCGTTTGTAGGTACCATCCGGACCATGCTGCGGATGGTCTGTCCTTATAGAAGAAACCTTTCTTAAGGATGATGTAGTTATTGGGCTGAAACATTTCGGACGAGGTACTATACTCGTCGTTCAGGACTTGGTGGTACTTATTTGTTCCACCATAGAAAGCAGGATCAAAGAGTCCGGGCACGGTTGTTTGTCGCACAGCGTCATCGGTAGGTTCGTTGCCTCCGAAGTCTTCTCGGAAGAGTAAGTTACCTTTTCGACAAATCTCTCTATCCGTATATAAGATGACCCGCTTAGCAGGGCTGACGACACGCTTGGATACGTCATTGAAATCTGTCCCCGCTTCCACTACGATTACTCGCCAATAGTAAACTCCTGAAAAAGAGCCTGCGTATAAAGATACGTATTGTTGCGTATTAGTTACATTGGTAAAAGTTTGATATGTGACGAGTTTTGTCAGTGCCGCATCACTGAATATTTCGTAGCGGTAATTGAGCGGTAAGACTACATTCTCCGTATTGGTGAGTTTAGCTCCAATGTTGATATAGGCAGAGGTGCCGTCGTAATTGCCGGAATAGAGGAAATAGACGGAATCTATGATGATTTCGAGTGTTGCTTCATCCAAGGTAGCGGTTGCTTTTTTTAGCTGTGGAATGCTTTGTGGTTGCTGCGGCTGCTCTTGCTGTTCGATAAGTGCGGGAAGAAGTTCTATGGTCTCGCCCGGATACCACGGAATAGTGTCTCCCCACGCGAAGGAGTTCGCAGCAAGGAGAAAGAGAAAGAAAAAGATGATATGTTTCTTAGCTTTTACAAAGTCCACTCGTAACCGTCTTTGGTGTCTTTTATTTGGAATCCAAGTTCAGTGAGGTTATTACGAATTTTGTCGCTTGTAGCCCAGTCTTTGTTGCGCTTGGCATCTAAGCGGATGTCAAGGAGCAGGTCGACAGCAGTGTTGAAAGCTTTCAACTTATTGTCATCGGCATCATTCTCCTCTAATTTGAGGCCGAGGATGTCGATGGCATAGTCTTTCCAGACTTTGCGCAATTCGTCCAAATCTTCCGATGAAATCGAGGCTTTTTGGTCGTGGATGGTATTGATGACACGTGCCGAATCGAAGAGTGCCTGGAGCACAATCGGGCTATTGAGATCGTCATCCATCGCTTCTTGACATTTGGTGCGTAAGATGCGAATTTCTTCGATTTCACCGGATGTTTTGTCGCTTGGTTGGAGTTTGAGCAAGCGAGCATATGCCTCTTGAAGACGAGCAAAACCTTTCTCCGCTGCTTCGAGTGCTTCGGATGAGAAGTCCACGGTTGAGCGATAGTGCGCCATGAGGATGAAGAAACGAATCGTCATCGGAGAGAACGGCTTTGTCAGCAGTGGATGTTCGCCTTTGAAGAACTGCTCAAGGGTAATAAAGTTATTGTATGACTTACCCATTTTTTTACCGGCAATGGTAATCATGTTATTGTGCATCCAGTAGTGGACGGTTTCATGACCGAGCGCGGCACACGATTGCGCTATTTCGGCTTCGTGGTGCGGGAACATAAGGTCCATTCCGCCACCATGGATGTCGAATTCTTCGCCGAGGTATTTGGTTCCCATGGTTGAGCATTCCATATGCCAACCCGGGAAGCCTTCAGACCATGGTGAAGGCCAGTGCATGATATGTTCCGGCGCGGCTTTCTTCCAGAGGGCGAAGTCGTAGGAGTGTTTCTTCTCGTCTTGTCCGTCGAGTTCGCGGGTATCGGTAACGATATCTTCGAGATTACGACCAGAGAGTTTGCCGTATGGGAAGTCCTTGGCATATTTCTCCACATCCATATATACACTACCGTTGGATATGTAAGCATATCCATGGTCAAGAATACGTTGCACGAAAGCTATTTGCTCGATGATATGCCCCGAAGCATGCGGTTCGATACTCGGCGGAAGGACGTTGAGAGCTTCCATGTCATGGTGATAACGGTTGGTATAATACTGTACCACTTCCATGGGTTCGAGTTGTTCGAGCCGTGCTTTCTTTGCTATCTTATCCTCGCCTTCATCGGCATCGTGTTCGAGGTGTCCAACATCCGTGATGTTGCGGACATAGCGAACCTTATATCCGAGGAATTGGAGATAGCGGAACAGTAAGTCAAAGGTGATAGCGGGACGAGCATGTCCGAGGTGTGCATCGCCATACACGGTGGGACCGCAGACATACATGCCTACGCGTCCCTCGTGCAATGGTCGAAAATACTCTTTCTGTCGGGATAGTGTATTATAGATTTGGAGCATATTATAGGTTGTCTTTCTCGATGTCTTTGAAGTAATTGAATGTGCCGACTTTGAGTTCGTCGCAAGCGGCTTCGTCGCAAACGATGATACCATGTTGGTGCATCTGGAGCGCAGAAACGGTCCACATGTGGCTAATCGGCTCTTCGATAGCATGTTGGAGAGCGCGTGCTTTGTTGTGTCCGTTAACGACGATGAGCACTTCCTTGGCATCCATAACGGTACCGACACCTACGGTGAGAGCCGTTTTGGGCACTTGGTTGATGTCGTTATCGAAGAAGCGAGAGTTGGCGATGATAGTGTCGGTCGTCAAGTCTTTCTTGCGGGTACGACTGGTAAGAGATGAGCCCGGTTCGTTGAAAGCGATATGTCCGTCAGGACCGATTCCACCGAGGAAGAGGTGAATACCACCGTAGTTCTTGATTTTCTCTTCGTAGCGTGCGCACTCTGCTTCGAGGTCGGCGGCATTACCGTTGAGGATGTTCACATTCTCTTTGCGGATGTCGATATGTGAGAAGAAGTTGTTCCACATGAAGCTGTGGTAGCTCTCCGGATGGTTTTCGGGAATACCTACGTACTCATCCATATTGAAGGTAACGACATTACGGAAGCTTACTTTTCCAGCTTCGTAGAGTTTAATGAGTTCTTTGTACATGCCGAGCGGGCTACTTCCGGTCGGGCAACCAAGAACGAACGGGCGGCTCTCTTTGGGTCCGAACTCGTTGATACGTTTTGCTACGTAGTTTGCAGCCCATTTAGAAAGCAAATCGTAGTTGGGTTGAATAATTACTCGCATAGTATTTCAAATTTATGATTTATGATTTCAACAATTAGTTCACTTGCTCGAGGACGACAGCGGAACGGGCAGGTAAGTACAGTTTCAGCCAGCCTTTGTGGTCCTTTTTATAGAGTGGGTCAGGTTGGGTAAAATGTTCGATGGAATCGTCGGAAAGTCCAAATCCTGCGAACTCCTTAGCGTCGGTATTAAGCACGACGCGATACTTACCTTCGGCGGTAAGGATGCCGTAGTCGGAGAAGGATTTTTGTCCATTCCAGTTGAAGACGAAGACAAGCTTGTCGCGACGATAAGCTACCACTTGGTCGCCTTCGTTATCCCAAAGCGTATAAACCCAAGGCAGGTGCGTGCCGTTTTCATCCTTAACCATATGGAGGTTGTTACGAAGCAGTTCTACCATTGCGGCATCAAAGCGGTTGAGGTCCGCGAAGAAGTAGTTCTGGTTGTCCACGAGTGACCATTGGCGGCGAGCGTACTTGTAACTCCAGCCGTTTCCTTCGCGCGGGAAATCAATCCATTCGGGATGTCCAAACTCATTACCCATGAAGGTGAGGTATCCGCCGTTGATGGTAGAAGCGGTGATGAGGCGAATCATCTTGTGCAATGCTATTCCGCGGTCCACCATATAGGTTGAATGGCCATGTTCGAAGTGCCAGTACATATCGGCATCGATGAGACGGAAGATGATGGTTTTGTCTCCGACAAGTGCCTGGTCGTGCGACTCGGCATACGAGATGGTTTTCTCGTCTTGGCGACGGTTGGTCATTTCGTAGAGGATATGTCCTGCTTTCCAATCTTCGTCCTTCACTTCCTTGATATACTTGATCCAGAAATCAGGTATTCCCATTGCGAGGCGGTAGTCGAACCCGACGCCACCATCTTTCTGCGGGCAAGCGAGACCGGGCATTCCGGACATATCTTCCGCAATGGTGATGGCGTTTTTCTTAACCTGGTGGATAAGCTTATTGGCAAGCGTGAGATACATGATTGCATCGCCATCCTCGTTGCCGTTGAAGTATGAGCCGTATCCGTTGAAGTCTTCGCCCAGTCCGTGGCTGAGGTACATCATAGATGTAACGCCGTCGAAACGGAAGCCGTCAAAGCCATATTCGTCCATCCAGAACTTGCAGTTGGAAAGGAGGAAATGCAGCACTTCGGGTTTGGCGTAGTTGAAGCAGAGACTATCCCAAGCGGGATGCTCGCGGCGTGCTCCGTCGTGGAAGTATTGGTATGGCGTACCATCGAAGTTACCGAGTCCTTCAAGTTCGTTTTTGACGGCATGTGAGTGCACGAGGTCCATGATAACGGCAATGCCGCGGGAGTGTGCATCATCGATGAGAGCTTTGAGTTCTTCGGGTGTTCCGAAACGTGACGAAGCTGCGAAGAAGTTGGACACATGGTAACCGAAGGAGCCGTAGTAAGGATGCTCTTGGATGGCCATGATCTGCACGCAGTTATATCCGAGTTTGGCGATACGCGGAAGGACGTTCTGACGGAACTCCTCGTAAGTAGAGACTTTCTCTGCATCTCCCGCCATACCGATGTGGCACTCGTAGATAAAGAGCGGTTCCTCTTTCTGTTTGCCACCTTTGATGGTTTTATGTTTCCATTTATATTCAGCCGGCGCCCAGACTTGTGCGGAGAAGATCTTGGTGTTGTCGTCTTGTACGACGCGTCGAGCATAGCTCGGGATGCGTTCTCCGTAGCCGCCGTTCCACTCGACGAGCAGTTTGTAGAGTTGTCCATGTTGCATGGCATTCTCGGGGAGATTGGCTTCCCATACGCCGTTTCCAACGGGTTGAAGGCGATAGTTCTCATCCTTGGACCAGTTGTTCATGTCGCCTTTGATGTAGATGGCAGTGGCATTTGGCGCCCATTCGCGTAGCACCCAACCGTTGTTGGTATGGTGCAGTCCGAAATAGAGGTAACCGGTTGCCCAATCGCTGAGGGTTTTTCCTCCGGTTATTTCCTGCTCTTTGTTGATGGCGTAATCATAGCGCCCTTGCAACGCACTCTCGTAGGGTTGCAGATACGGGTCAGATTTGACTAGTTTGAGATGTTTTGCCATAGTATTTGGGTATTAGTTGGTTAGCATGATATTGGCTATATGTTACGGGTATCGTACGGTTATCTTACGGTTATCCTACGGTTATCGTACGGTTGTAACGGGTGTTTAACTGTTTGTTATATTAGTTTTCGACGCGAGTTTTGACGATGAGTTTGCGGAATTCTTTGCCTTTTTCAGCGATACCGGGTTGGTGTGCATCGGAAGGGAAGAAGACGACGAAGTGACCAACGGGGACATTGAGCATGGTTGTAGCTTTTTCTTTGTAGAGTTCGACGTCTTTTCCTTCGTCGTACTCAGCGGTTACATTCTGGCAGTCCTCGAGTGCTTTCCATCCCATTTGTTCGTCTGCTGTGAGAGGGATTTGGATGTCGATATAGTCTTTGTGAGCCTCGAATGGGAGCGATTTTTCGTCTTTTCCTTTGAGGTCGATGATGTTGACGAAGAGGTCGTCGGCATCGAGTTTGATTTTTCCTGCGGCGAATTCTTCAAGGTCGTTGTTGTTGAAGAAGTGCATGAACTGTTCGAGTCTTGGTACGCTGTCGTAATATAGGTCAGCGTTTTCGAGTTTGTCAAGTATCATAATATTTTAATTTTTGGCGTGCAAAGTTACAACATTTGCATAATATATGCAAGAAAAGTATAAAAAAAGTGAAATATTTTACGAAATATTTGCGTATGTGAAATAATTGTTGTATTTTTGCAGCCGTTTATTATGAAATTGCGCTTAATATAACTTTTTGTGATATGAGTTACTTAAATTTTGACAAGGCGTTGATGGTGAATTTGGAGCGTTCTTTGCAGAAAGAGATGCTTCGGACGAACCGTGCCGGTGTGTACAATTCGACGACTTTAGTTGATTGTAACACACGTAAATATCATGGACAACTGGTGTTGCCGTTGCCTCAGTTGGGTGATGACAACTATGTACTGCTGAGTTCGTTAGATGAGACGGTGATTCAGCATGGGGCTGAGTTCAATCTTGGCTTGCACAAGTATGGTGAGAATCATTTTTCGCCGAATGGTCACAAGTACATTCGTGAGTTTGATTGCGAAGTGATTGCGAAGACGACGTATCGTGTAGGTGGTGTGGTTTTGACGAAAGAGCGTTTGCTGGTAAGTTTTGAGCCTCGCGTGCTGATACGTTATACGTTAGTGGAGTGTGGTGCACCTGTGACGATGCGTTTTCGTCCGTTTCTGGCTTTCCGCAGCGTGAATGAGTTGACGCATGAGAACAACCGCGCGAATGCGGATATGAACGATTGCGAGAACGGTCGTGTAAACTGCCTGTATCCGGAGTTTCCGCAGCTGTTTATGCAGTTCTCGAAGGCTATCACCTATTCGCATAACCCGATGTGGTACAAGAATATAGAGTACCAGAAGGAGCAAGAGCGGGGTTATGAGTATAAGGAAGATTTATTGGTACCGGGTTATTTTGAGGTGCCGATGAAGAAAGGTGAGAGTTTGATTTTTGCAGCAGGTATCAGCGAAGTGAAGCCGGCAAGTCTGAAGGCATTGTGGAAGAAAGAGTTGGAGCGTCGTAATGCGCGTACGGACATGTTCGAGTGCTTGCGTAATGCGGCATCGCAGTTCTACAAACGCGAAGGAGATAAGTGCTATTTGTTAGCAGGTTATCCCTGGTTTCACGCTTCAGCACGTGAGGAGTTTATGTCGACACCGAGTTGCACGTTAGATATAGATCGTCCTGAATATTGGGATGCGATTATTGATCAGACGGCCATAGGTGAAGTTCGTGCGTTTATGGCAGATAGTAGTTATAAGTCGCGAATCACAGGAATGGATGAGCCGGATGCGTTATTGTGGTTTGTTCGTGCTTTGCAGAAGTACGCGCATAAATATACGGTTAAGCAAGCTGCAGACAAGTATGCTGGATTGTGCGAAGATATTATCTCGTATTATCGCAAGCAGCACCATCCGCGTGCATGGGTTCATCAGAATGGACTGATTTGGGTGGATGGCACACGTGTTCCGGCAACTTGGATGAACGCGACGGAAAACGGCTGGCCTATTACTCCGCGAACGGGTTATGTGGTTGAGATTAATGCGCTGTGGTACAACGCTATGCGTTTCACGGCCGAGTTGATGCGTGAAGCAGGTAAGGAGATTGGCGCAGATTTGATGGAGTACCAGGCAGAGATTTGTCGTGAAGCGTTTGTAAAGACGTTCTGGAATGGTTTCTATTTGGATGACTATGTAGTAGACAACTACCATAATAAGGAAGTTCGTCCGAACATGATTTGGGCCGTTGGATTGCCGTACAGTCCACTGGATCGCAAGCAGCAGAAAGCGGTAGTGGATATCTGCACGAGAGAGTTGCTGACGCCTCGCGGCTTGCGTACACTGTCTCCGAAGAGCGGCGATTATCGTCCGATTTATGTTGGTGGTCAGTTGGAGCGTGATCGCAACTTCCACAACGGTCCTGTTTGGCCGAATACGATTGCGGCCTATTCCCGCGCTTACATGACCATTTACAAGCAAAGCGGCCTGAGTTTCATGCAACGCATGTTGGTTGGCTTTGAGGTAGAGATGAGCGAACATTGCATAGGCACGCTCAATGAGTTATACGATGGCAACCCTCCATATAAAGGGCACGGCGGCATGTCTTATGCTCCGAGTGTAGCGGCTGTTATCTCAGTTATGGATACCATGAAAAAATACCAAGAATAGTATGAAAGCACTAATGTTTGGTTGGGAGTTTCCTCCCCATATCCTCGGCGGTTTGGGAACAGCGAGTTACGGTCTGACTCGTGGTATGTCCCAGCAAGAGGATTTGCAGATTACTTTTGTTATTCCGAAGCCTTGGGGCGACGAAGACCAGTCGTTCCTGAAGATTATCGGAGCGAACTCCATACCTGTTGTATGGAAGGACAATGATTATGACTATGTTCGCCAGCGCATGGAAGGTCGTATGTCTCCTGAAGAGTATTATCACTACCGCGACGGTATTCGTTACGACTATCGTCGTATAGGAACGGATGACCTTGGTTGCATCAATTTCTCGGGTCGTTATCCTGATAACCTGGTAGAAGAGATTGGCAACTATGAGGCAGTGGCCAGCGTGTTAGCGAATAGTTTGGACTTTGACATCATCCACTCGCACGACTGGTTGACTTATCCTGCGGGTGTGTTTGCGAAACAGATTTCCGGCAAGCCGCTGGTAATTCATGTTCACGCGACCGATTTTGACCGTAGTCGTGGTAATGTGAATCCGACCGTTTATGCGATAGAGCGTCGCGGAATGGATATGGCGGACCATATCATGTGCGTAAGTAACCTGACTCGTCAGACCGTTATTGAGAAATACGGCCAGGATCCGTCGAAGGTTTCGACTGTACACAATGCTGTTGAACCGCTGGCTAATCCCGATGAGTTCGTTAAGCATAAACGCAAAGACAAACTGGTGACTTTCCTCGGTCGTATCACGATGCAGAAAGGTCCGGAGTACTTTGTTGAGGCTGCGGCTCGCGTGCTGGATAAGACCGATGGCGTTCGTTTTGTGATGGCAGGTAGTGGCGATAAGATGGCAGAGATGATTGAACTTGTAGCCAAACGCGGTATAGCAGACCGTTTCCACTTCCCGGGCTTCATGCGTGGCAAACAGGTGCAAGAGATTCTGGCAGATTCGGATGTGTATATCATGCCATCCGTGAGTGAGCCGTTCGGTATCTCGCCACTGGAAGCGATGCAAGTCGGCTGCCCCTCGATTATATCGCATCAGTCGGGCTGCGCAGAGATTCTGCAACATGCTATTAAGACCGATTACTGGGACATCGACGCGATGGCAGATGCTATCTACGCGATTGTCAAGTATCCGGCCATGTATAAGTCACTCCACGAACTCGGAATGAAGGAAGTCAATAATATCAAATGGTATGACGCAGGATTGAAAGTGCGTGCCGTTTATGATAAAGTTATTAACCATCGCTAAAATTTATAGTTATGAAAAATATTTGTTTTGTAATCCAAATGCATGCACCTTATCGTCTGAAACGTTACCGTTTCTTCGATATTGGTCAAGATCACTATTACTACGATGACTCTGAGACGGAAGAGCGCATCGGTTGGTTAGTTGAAAACTCGTATATGCCATTGTGCCAGACGTTGAAAGAGATGATTCGTCTGTCGAAGGGCAAATTCCACTGCGCGATAGCTGTTACCGGCTCGATGCTGGAAGTATTTGAGCAGTTTGCTCCGGAGATGATTGACGTGCTGCGCGAGTTGGCACAGACGAAATGCGTAGAGTTCTTGGCTGTTCCGTATTCCTATACGCTGGCAGCTGAGTACAACGAGAACGAGTTCCGTGATCAGCTTGAGAAACAAGAGCAAGTCATCACCAGCCTGTTCGAGGTGAAGCCGACAACCGTTTGCAACGCGGAGTTGCTGTACTCGGATGAGATTGCTTACAACCTGCAGAAATGGGGTTATAAAGTAGCCATGGCCGAAGGTGCAAAGCACGTACTGAGCTGGAAGTCGCCGAACTTCATGTATCAGTCTGCCGCATCGAACAAGATGAAAGTGCTGCTACGTAACGTAGCTTTGAGCGATGAGTTGGCATTCCATTTCTCGGATCCGAACTGGGTGAACTTCCCGATGGATGCAGAGAAATATGCGAAGAACCTGGCCGCACTTCCGGAAGATGAAGAGTTGGTAAACATTTGGCTTGGAGCAGAGACATTTGGCAGCAGACAACGTGCTGAAACAGGAATCTTTGACTTCCTTAAGGCGTTGCCGTACTATGCTCTTGAGAATGGTCTGGGCTTTGTTACTCCTGCTGAGGCTGCAAAGAAACTGCCTGCGAAGGATGTTATTCCAGTTCCGTTCCCGATGACTTGGGCGGGTGAGGCAAAAGACCTGAGCATCTATGCCGGTAACGATCTGCAACAAGAGGCTATTAACAAACTCTATGCCGTAGCCGAACGCGTACATCTGTGCTCGGATAAACGTCTCAAACGCGACTGGTTGATGCTGCAAGACTTGAACTACCTGCACTTCATGAACCATATTGATCAAGGTGCGACCAACTACGAATCGGCTTATGACGCATTCATTAACTATATGAACATACTGTCCGACTTCCTGCAACTCGTTGAGGAGCAATATCCGACAACGATTGAGAATGAAGAATTGAACTCGCTGCTCAAGACCATTAACGGTCAAGAGAAAGAGATTGCACGCCTTGAGAAAGAACTCAAAGAGTGCAAAAAGGCTAAGAAATAAAGCGTGGTAAAAAAGATTGGGGTAATAGTCTGTGCGCTGATGGTTTTCATCGGCCCGCTTTGTGCGAAGAAAGAGACTGTCAAGACGGATATCCGTTCTTGGCAGTTGCCTTCCCCTACGTACTTAGCAGACACCGTGCCAGTTGACACGGGTTATCTCAATCTGCCTATGCGCGAACCGGTTTATGTGCACAGTATTTCCAATGTTTGGAACGGTTCGCTTATTTCTCCTGTGCAGTCGCGGTTGTATTTCACCAAGACCGATTTGGTAGAGGATTTCTTTGGCAAACAATATACGCCATACCTGATTACGCCAGCTAATATACGATTTTATCGTACGAACTTGCCGTTCTCTAATGTTGCGTACAAGAAAGGCTTTACCACATACCACGAGGAGAATGAGGTGAATTTCCTGTTTACCGGAAATATCAACAGGCGCATCAACCTCGGTCTGCAGATGAACTACCTCAATGCGGCAGGACACTATCTGAATCAGGAGAATAAACTGTTTAATGGTGCTGTATTCGGTTCGTATAACGGCAATAATTACTCCTTGCAGGCAGCGTTTATGTGGGCGCGAATAAGCAACTTCGAAAACGGAGGTATTAACGATTTGGAAGACCTAAAAGGTACCCTGGAACCGGAGGATATTCCAGTGCAGATGAAAGGTATGTCGGCTTATCGTTACCTCAGCGGATACGTGAACCATTACTATTCCATCACTAAGGAAGAGGAACATCACGATTCCATCGAGGTGACCAACAACTTCGGCGAGAAGGAGATTAGGGACACGATTCGCATAGAACATATTCCGATGATAACCTTTGCGCATACCATCGATATCAATAACTCCAACCGTCGTTATATTGAGCAGGAAAACCAGTCGAGTTATTATGGTAACACTTATCGCAACTGGTCGGAGACACGCGATTCGTCGGACGTGCTGACAATCAGTAACACATTGGCTGTGACTTTCGAAGAAGAGTTCAATAAGCTGCTACAGTTTGGCGCGACTGTTTATGCAAAGAACGAGTGCCAGCGCTTCTACTACCCGATTGGCGTTAATCCGGTTGACCTGCCCGAGATAAACAATACCGCGGATACGATTATGTCGGTAGGTATGACCTTCCAGCGCTTGGATACAGGTCGTTACCAGTGGACAAACAACACCTTCGTCGGTGGTTCGATCTTCAAAAAACGAGGTAAGTACTTGCACTATAGCGCGAACGGCGATGTGTGCGTGCTGGGATATAAGTTAGGGCAATTCCAAATCAACGGAAACGTCACGGGATTTATTCCGGTGGGTAAGGATATCATGTCTCTTTCGGCACGCGTTTCTTTTAGAAACGAAACACCATCCTATTACCTTCAGCACTATACCTCCAACCACTTTATCTGGAACAACGATTTCTCGAAGCCGATGCGATTTAATGTGGGAGGAGAAGTCGCTTATCCTACCACTTGGGTCAAGCCGAGAGTGAACATTGACTTTGAGAATGTGACACGGCCTATTTGGTTTGCAGCTACGGATGGCTTGCCCCATCAATACGACGGAAACGTGCAACTGTTTGCAGCGAATGTGCGATGTGACATCACTACGCCTTGGGTGAACTTGGAGAATCATGTCGTTTACCAGCACTCGTCCTCGTCAATAATAGCTGTTCCAGCCATTACGCTTTACCATAACCTTTACTACCACGGTACGTGGTTCAAGGCGTTGGATGCGCAGATTGGTGTGGACTTGCGGTATTTCACCAAATACTACTCGCCGATTCTCAATCCTGCCACAGGACAGTTCTGCTCGCAGGACCAAGTGAAAATAGGTAATTACCCCGTCATGAATGTGTATTTGAATTTCTTTGTGCGGTACCTGCACTTGAATTTCTTTGCCCATTACACCCACTTCAATCACCTGTTTATGCGAAAGAATACAGATTGCCAAATTATGCCGAATTATCCATATAACCCAGACGTGTTCCGCGCAGGACTGTCTTGGTATTTTTACAGATAAAAGCCTATGCCACAAACAGTTAGATTAAATAAGATTCTCATCTATGCTCGCGAAGAGGCTGGACGTTTGTGCAACAAAGAAGTGCTGCCTGAACATCTCTTGCTCGGTATTATACGACTGCAAGAGGGTACGGCTTACGATACATTAGTTCGTATCGGTTGGTCGCCCGAGGATGCTAAACTCAATCTCGACGAGGCACTTAAGGAGAGCGCAACCGATATGGTGCAACCTATTACACGTTCAACGCAAGTAGAGCGCATCCTCCGTATTGCCGATAACGAAGCCAAGAGTTACAACGACGAGGCTACAGGGTCTATTCACCTGTTATTAGCCATCTTACACGAGCGCATCAACCACGCAGCTATCTACCTTGAGACCACATGGGATATCACCTACGAGCGTATCGCCGAACTCTATCCTAAGCATCATGTCGCGCCACAAGCCGGTACAGGGCAATCGTCCGAAGTGGAGGATGAGCCGCGCAAAACGGACACCACACGTCCGAAGAAAGAGCGCAAATCACCCAGCGGTACGCCAGCATTGGACAAGTACGGCCGCGATTTGACGGCCCAAGCCGCAGAAGGTAAGTTAGATCCCGTTGTCGGCCGCGAAGTGGAGATTGAGCGCGTCGTACAAATCCTTTCACGTCGCAAGAAAAACAACCCGATTCTTATTGGCGAACCCGGTGTCGGTAAATCTGCCATTGTGGAAGGTTTGGCACGCAGAATAGTCAACAACGAGGTGGAGACACTCAAAGAGAAACGTATCATCACCCTTGATATCGCCTCCATGGTGGCAGGAACAACCTACCGCGGACAGTTCGAGGAACGCATGAAATCCGTTATCCAAGAGCTGCAATCACACCCCGAAATAATCCTTTTTATCGACGAGATTCACACCATCATCGGTGCTGGTAATGCACAAGGTTCGCTCGATGCCGCAAACATCCTCAAACCCGCTCTGGCACGCGGAGAAGTGCAATGCGTCGGAGCAACTACTACCAACGAATACCGCACGTCGATTGAAAAAGATGGTGCCTTGGAACGTCGCTTCCAGAAGATTATGGTACGCCCAACCAATACCGACGAGACTTTGGAAATTCTCCACCGGCTGTCGGGACGCTATGCCGACTATCACCATGTCACGTACCTCGACGAAGCTTTGGACGCTTGCGTCACACTCGCCGATAGATATATTACCGATCGAGCTTTCCCGGACAAAGCCATTGATGTCTTAGATGAGGCAGGAGCTAAGAAACAGTCCACCGAACAGGATGCAGAAAACCGTCCGGTAATCACTAAAGACGATGTGGCCAATGTCGTAGCTATGATGTCCGGAGTGCCTGTTCAGCGTGTCCGCAAGGCCGAAACAGAACGACTTCGCACCATGGCCGATACACTCAAGAAACGCGTCATTGGACAAGATGAAGCGGTGCAAACGGTCGTGCGAGCCATCCAACGTTCACGACTCGGACTGCGCGACCCGAGGCGTCCTATCGGCACATTCTTCTTCCTCGGCCCGACAGGCGTCGGAAAAACCTTCCTCGCACAATGTCTGGCGGAAGAGATGTTTGGCTCAAAAGATGCTATTGTACGCTTTGACATGTCGGAATATATGGAGAAACATACCGTCTCCCTCCTCGTCGGAGCGCCTCCGGGCTATATCGCACACGAGGATGGCGGCAAACTGACCGAGGCGGTACGCCGCAAACCCTATTCTATCGTCCTCTTTGACGAAATAGAGAAAGCACATCCCGACATCTTTAATGTCCTGCTACAAGTGCTGGATGAAGGCCGATTGACCGATAGACAAGGACATGTGGTGGACTTCAAAAACACCATCATCATCCTTACCTCCAATGTCGGCACACGCCAACTCAAAGACTTCGGTAGCGGAGTAGGTTTTGCCGCAACAGATACGGACGAAAAAACGCAAAAGCAAACATTGCTCAAAGCGCTTAACAAGACCTTCCCGCCTGAGTTCGTGAATCGTATTGACAATGTCATCACCTTCGAATCGCTCTCGCGCGAAACGATGCAAATCATCCTGGACAACGAACTCGACAAACTGCGCCAACGTCTCAAAACACAAGGTTATACCTTGCAAGTAACGGATGAAGTCAAAGCTGCTATGCTTGACAAATCAGACACCAAGCAATATGGCGCAAGACCTATCAAACGTGCGATTCAGACTTATCTTGAGGACAAGATAACCGAATCCATGCTCAACTATCCTAAGAAAAAAACAATTAAAATTGAATCAATATGACGTACGAAGTAACGGATTCCAACATCCAACAACTGTTGGCCTCGGCACAGCCCGTGGTAATCGATTTCTGGGCACCATGGTGTGGCCCTTGCAAAATGATGCTCCCCATCGTGGACGAACTTGCCAAACAATACGATGGAAAAGTCATCATCGGTAAACTCAATGTGGACGAAAATCCAGACACATGCGAGCAGTATGGCATTATGAATATCCCGACGATGCTCTTCTTCAAAAACGGAGAATTAGTCAATCGTCACGTAGGTGCTTGCCGTAAGCCCGACCTCGAAAAAATCATCGATGCATTGATGTAAAACCAACACAAAAACCGCAAAAAGTAATTTTTTTGTATAAAAAATTTGGTTATTTCAAAAAAAAGCAGTACTTTTGCGCGCTTTTTTGTGTACCTGCCGTGAAAATGGCGGGTAAGGTTCGGTAGCTCAGTTGGATAGAGCAACAGCCTTCTAAGCTGTGGGTCGCGGGTTCGACTCCCGCCCGAATCACGTATTTAAAGCATAACTAACAATGCGTCAACTTAAAATTACAAAGTCGATTACTAACCGTGAGTCGGCTTCATTGGACAAGTATCTGCAGGAAATCGGTCGCGAAAGTCTCGTAACCGTCGAGGAAGAGGTGGAACTCGCTGCACGTATCCGACAAGGAGATCGCGCTGCGCTTGAGAAACTCACCAAATCCAACCTGCGATTTGTCGTCTCTGTTGCTAAGCAGTACCAAAACCAAGGACTTAGCTTACCTGACCTTATCAACGAGGGTAACCTCGGACTCATTAAAGCTGCTGAGAAATTCGATGAAACACGTGGCTTTAAATTCATCTCCTACGCCGTTTGGTGGATCCGTCAATCGATTCTACAAGCCTTAGCGGAGCAATCACGTATCGTGCGTCTTCCGCTTAACCAAGTCGGATCGCTCAACAAAATCAACAAGGCTTTCCAACGCTTTGAGCAAGAGCATGAGCGCAAACCCTCACCGGAAGAACTCGCTGAAGTACTCGATATCCCTGTTGATAAGATTGCTGACACGCTCAAGATGTCCGGACGACATGTCTCTGTGGATGCGCCTTTCGTAGAAGGCGAAGATAACAGCCTTATCGACGTAATGGTCAACGAGGACTCACCTAATGCTGACCGTGGACTCATCAACGAATCCCTCAAAACCGAGATCGATAGAGCACTTGCTCTACTCGTACCGCGCGAGGCGGAAATACTCCGTAAGTTCTTCGGTATCGGCGTTCCCGAGAAAACACTTGAAGAGATTGGCGAAGAACTGGGTCTTACGCGTGAGCGCGTGCGCCAGATTAAGGAAAAAGCAATCGGGAAAATAAAAGACGGTAAACGCAACAAAGTCCTCAAAACCTATCTCGGCTAACATCCCGTAATTATTGGACTATTATTGGACTATTACTGGACTATTATTGGACTATTACTGCACTATTATCCTGAGACCATCGGAACTTAACTGATAGAAAAAGCAGAGAGCGTACCACTTTGGATACGCTCTCTTTATCTTCTTTGTAGCGGGGCCCGGGATTGAACCGGGGACCTCATGATTATGAATCATGCGCTCTAACCAGCTGAGCTACCCCGCCAAAGCGGCTGCAAAAGTACTGCTTTTTTTTGAACTGACAAAATATTTTTGGAAAAAAATGCATTTTTCCATGTATTTTGTGCAAAAAATGGCCTATACCATCATTAATCGGTAGGTTAAATAGCTCGAATAAACTACCAACAGAATGATTCCTCCCCACCGGGTCACCTTGCGATCATGGTTCGCTTTTACGACTAACCAAGTGATGATTCCGCCTAATGCCGCCATGCAAGCATCCAACTCAATTCCATTATACGCCGGAAGCGGATTGACACATGCACTCGTGCCTAAAACAAAAAATACGTTAAAGATATTACTGCCAAACACATTTCCTATGGCAATATCCGAGTTGTGCTTATAAGCCGCAATGACCGATGTCGCTAATTCTGGAAGAGATGTGCCAAGGGCCACAATAGTCAAACCGATAATAGCTTCAGATACACCAAGTCTTGTCGCAATATTAACAGCACTCTTAACTATAAGCTCACCTCCTATAACAAGACCTGCTAAACCTAAAAGTATCAAAATCACCGATTTCACCGGAGAAATTGGTTTAATCTCGACTTCCTCAACGCCCGGATCATCCGGATTATGTTTAGCGTGCAGAAACGTATTGGCTAAGAAATAGATAAATATAAGGAGTAAAATTATTCCGCTAATCCAATCAATACCTCGTTCCTCTCCTGTAAGAATAGGACGCAGTAAAATGCACACAACGACAATGATTCCGGCAACAATAGACATCGGAATGTCGAAGTTCCGCGTACGTTCCTGAGTAGCAATAGGATAGATAGCTGCCGTAAGACCCAGAATAACAAAAGTATTGATAATATTTGACCCGAGGATATTCGTGATAGCTAAATCCGTCGAACCGTGAACCACAGAAATCATGTTGACCACGAATTCAGGCATCGACGTGCCGAAGGCAACTACCGTCAAACCAATAACCAAGTCAGATATTCCAAACCTTTTGGCAATGGCAGAAGCACCATCAACCAGCCAATCTGCACCCTTAATAAGTCCGATGAAACCGAGGATAATCAGTATTATCCCTACCCAAACACCAGCATTTAACCATGTATCAAGAAAACCGAACATAAGACCCGATTGATTAATTATACATTAAACAAGAAATGCATTATGTCGCCGTCCTGAACAACATAATCCTTGCCCTCTATTCCTAATTTGCCGGCAGCACGACATGCCGATTCTCCTCCAAGTGCGATGAAATCGTCGTATTTGATTACTTCAGCACGAATAAAACCGCGTTCAAAATCAGTATGAATAACACCTGCGCATTGTGGCGCTTTGCTGCCGGCTTTAAACGTCCAAGCGCGCACCTCGTCCGAACCGGCCGTAAGGAATGTGCGCAAATTAAGTAACGCATATGCCGATTTGATCAAACGATTAACTCCCGACTCTTGAAGCCCGATTTCCTCAAGGAACATCTGTCGTTCTTCGTACGTCTCCAACTCGGCAATCTCACTTTCTATCTTTGCGGCAAGAACTAATACTTGCGCATGCTCGTCTTTTACTGCCTCGCGCACTTGCTCTACATATTTATTACCGTTTACTGCGGACGCCTCATCCACGTTGCACACATACATAACTGGCTTGTTGGTCAGCAGAAACATCTCTTTAGCTGCAGCCTCTTCTTCCTTGTTGATCAGTTCAACCGTACGAGCTGAACGACCTTGGGACAATGCCTCACGATATTTGAGTAAGACGTCGAGTGCTAATTTAGCCTGTTTGTCACCACCGGCTTTCGCTTGTTTCTCGGTCTTGGCAATACGCGATTCCACCGTTTCAAGATCCTTGAGTTGTAGTTCGGCATCAATAATCTCTTTGTCACGAACCGGATCAACCGTTCCGTCCACATGCACTACGTTCTCATCATCAAAACAACGCAGTACATGAATGATAGCATCGGTCTCACGGATGTTAGCTAAAAACTTATTTCCCAATCCTTCACCTTTGCTCGCTCCTTTAACTAAACCCGCAATATCCACGATTTCAACGGTAGTAGGGATAATTCCGCGCTCAGGATGACACAACTCGCCAAGCTTGATAAGTCGCTCGTCTGGAACCGTGATAACACCTACGTTCGGCTCAATAGTACAAAACGGAAAATTGGCCGATTGAGCCTTCGCGTTTGACAAACAGTTGAAGAGTGTTGATTTGCCAACATTAGGCAATCCTACTATTCCACATTGTAATGACATATACTTTTTACATTAAAATTGCGTGCAAAAGTACAACTTTTTGATGATATATGCAAATAAATTTGCGTATTTGAATTTTTTGTGCTATCTTCGCGGCATGAAAGTGAGTATGAAAGACTTATTTTTTCCTCATTGTTGTCCCATCTGTGATGATGTGATTGAATCGCAGCAGGTGATTTGCGATAACTGTCTGGCCGATTTACCACGAACAGAGCAAGCCACTATGCGAGGAAATATGACCGAGGGATTATTCATGAAAGAAGCCAAATTCGTTCGTGGAGCAACCTTTTTGTTCTTCGAGAAAGATGCGCCTGTACAGAATCTGTTGCATAAAATGAAGTATGGCATGTTCGCCAATCCGCTTATAGGATACGCCTTAGCCAAAGAGGCAGCATATGAGTTTATGCAGTCGGATTTCTTCGATGGAATCGACGTTTTATTGCCCGTTCCGCTCCATCCAAAGCGATTAAGAGAACGTGGATTTAATCAGGCGGAGTGGATATGTAAAGGGTTGAGCGATGTCACAGGTATTCCCATGGATACTACCCATCTGACGCGTATCCTAAATAATGCCCACCAAGCACAAACGGCTGGCGAAAAACGTTCCGACAACGTAAAAAATATCTTTGCTGTCAATCATCCGGAAGAATTATTCAAGAAACATGTGTTATTAGTGGATGATATCATCACTACCGGAGCAACTCTACAGGCCTGCATTGATGTGTTGCGACCAATTAGAAAATGCCACTTTTCGGTCTTCGGAATAGGAAAAACACGATAATTACACACTTTTTTTTGTGTATATGCGTAAAAAAGTGTAATTTTGCGAGTTATTAGTTATAAAACCATCGTTTATGGTAAAGCATTACGACTTTCTCATTATCGGCGGAGGCGTTGCCGGTATGAGTTTTGCGCTGAAAGTTGCGCGGACACAAAAGTATAAGATAGCGCTATGCTGCAAAACCACCTTAGATGAAGCCAATACAGCAAAAGCACAAGGCGGTATAGCTTCTGTGACGAATCTTCTCGTTGACGATTTTGATAAGCATATCCACGACACGATGGTGGCGGGAGATTGGCTCAGCGACAAGGCGGCGGTAGAACAAGTTGTTCGTAACGCCCCCAAAGGTATTGAAGAGTTGCTGCGCTGGGGAGTTAACTTCGACAAAAAAGAGGATGGACAATTTGATTTGCATCGTGAAGGTGGACATTCCGAATTTCGTATCCTGCATCATGCAGATGATACCGGCGCTGAGATCCAACGCGGATTGATGGCTGCTGTTCGGGAGAATCCGTATATCGAAGTCTTGGAAAACCATTTTGCCGTTGAGATTATTACTCAACACCATTTAGGTGTTCGTGTCACGCGCCGTACACCGGATATTGAATGTTATGGTGCTTATATCCTCAATCCTGAAACCGGCAAAATCGATACGTATCTTAGCCGAATAACATTAATGGCTACCGGTGGAACCGGAGCTATTTACGCCACAACAACCAATCCGAATATCGCAACAGGAGATGGTATCGCCATGGTCTATCGGGCGAAAGGTATCGTACAAGACATGGAGTTTGTTCAGTTCCACCCGACAGCTCTGTTCCATCCCGGAGAAACACACCCGGCTTATCTCATCACAGAAGCTATGCGTGGATACGGAGGCATTTTGCGTCTACCAAACGGTGAAGAGTTCATGCAGAAATACGACGCACGCTTGAGTCTTGCGCCACGGGATATAGTCGCACGTGCCATTGACAATGAGATGAAGATTCACGGTCTGGATCATGTCTGTTTGGATGTCACACATAAGGATCCGGAGGAAACCAAGCATCATTTCCCCAATATCTACGCGAAATGTCTAAGCATCGGTATCGATATAACGAAAGAGTATATCCCTGTTGCACCTTGTGCACATTATATGTGTGGTGGAATCAAAGTGAATCTTGACGGTCAATCAACCATCAATCGCCTCTACGCCGTTGGAGAGTGCTCTTGCACAGGTCTGCATGGTGGTAACCGATTAGCATCCAACTCTCTTATTGAAGCCGTTGTATATGCAGACGCAGCATCTAAACATGCACTAAGCGTCATTGAGGATTACGGTTTCAACGAGCAAGTGCCTGAATGGAACGACGAAGGAACAATGTCGAATGAGGAGAAAGTGCTTATTTCGCAAGATATGAAAGAAGTCGGACAAATTATGTCCACTTATGTTGGTATCGTGCGTAGCAACTTGCGTTTACGTCGTGCCTGGGAGCGTCTCGACCTAATCTACGAAGAGACTGAAGACTTATTTAAGCGCGTAAAAGCCACCCGCGAAATATGTGAACTGCGCAATATGATTAATGTAGGTTATATCATTACGCGCCAAGCTTTAGAACGCAAGGAAAGTCGAGGATTGCATTTCAATATTGACTATCCAAAAGATCCATCATTGAATACACAAGAGGTTTGGTAATGAAGGCTATCGTTTTACATAGTGTCGTTCCCGTTCGCTCAAAACCAAATGAATCAAGCGAACAATTAACACAACTTCTGTTTGCTGAGACGGCCGAGATTCTGGACGAAAAACCTCGGTGGAATCGAATAAAATCAGATGTCGACGGGCAAATCGGTTGGGTGGATTTTAAAATGATCACCAAACTGTCTGATGCCGAAAACCAAATTGTAGAAAATGCCGATACATCTGCTCGTATTGTTATGCCGATGGCCTATGCTGTTAGTGAGAATAACGGACAAACAATTCCTTTAACTGCCGGAACATGCTTGCCAAACTATAAAAATGGTCGTTTTGAGATATTAGGTGTAGGCTTCCGTGTTGATCCAAATATGGTGGCTGACAAACCGTTAGACTTGAATGAAACATCGCTAATGAATACGGTTCGTTTCTTCCTCAATATCCCTTATCTTTGGGGCGGCAAGAATGCATTAGGTATGGATTGTTCAGGTTTCACCCAGATAATTCACTCGCTTTTCGGCCATCAGCTATTACGAAATGCGAGCGAACAAGTTACACAAGGATTGCCGGTGAAATCGATAAAAAACGCACTTCCCGGTGACTTGGCTTTCTTTGACCATGAGGATGGAAAGATTAGTCATGTCGGAATTATATTAGATAGCGAGCGTGTTATTCATAGTTCTGGTCGCGTCAAAGTCGAAAAGCTCGATGAAACCGGTATTTTTTCAATAGAACAAGGTGGCACTTATACGCACCACCTTGTATCCATTCGGCGATATTAAATCGCTATTTCTGTTATCCGCTTAACGAACGCGCTCGCAATAACTTCCGTCGCGTGTATCTACGCGTACGATTTCGCCTTCGTTAATAAAGAGAGGAACGCGAATTTCTGCACCGGTCTCTAACTTGGCTGGTTTCAGCGTGTTAGTAGCTGTATCACCCTTCAAGCCCGGCTCGGTATAAGCGATTGCCAATTCAACCTTGGTTGGCAACTCTGCAAACAGAATGGTATCTGTCGATGCATCGGAAACAACGTCGCAAACCATACCTTCTTTAAGAAAGTCAACACCCGTAATCAAGTCATGGGCAATTGGCACTTGCTCGAAGGTCTCCTGATTCATGAAGATGTAATCCTCTCCCTCTTGATAGAGGTATTGATAGGGACGACGCTCTACGCGAACATCTTCCAGTTTCTCACCAATGTTAAAGCGGCGCTCCAATACGCGACCGTCCACAACATCTTTGAACTTAACACGCATAATTGTGTTACCTTTTCCCGGTTTAACGTGAAGGAATTCAATCACGAAATACAAACGACCGTCCATGCGAATGCACACGCCGTTCTTAATGTCTTGTGAGTTAATCATACTATTTTTGCGTTAAATCTGTTACTATTCTCTCAATTCGGCGTGCAAAGATATGAAAAAAAATCAAAATACACAAATAAATTTGCGTATTTGTAAAAAAAATACTATCTTTGCAGCGTAAATTTGAATACCATGAGTGAGTTTTTTGGACATTTTGACATTTGGCAGGTCTTATCATCCTTCATTTTCTTGATTGCCATTATTGATCCGTTTGGCAATATACCTATTACTGTCGCATTAGAGGAGAAAGGAAAAAAGATTCATCCTCTGCGCGTTAGTATTGCCAGTTTTGTTATCTTAATGGCTTTTCTTTTTGCCGGGGAATGGATTCTTAAACTGTTTGGCGTGCAAATAGAGTATTTTGCAATAGCCGGTGGTTTTGTAATCTTTCTGATGGCACTGGAGATGATTTTGGATGTGACCATTTTTCAATCTACCGACTTGACTGGTGATGGATCGTTGGTGCCGCTGGCATTTCCAATGTACGCGGGACCTGGTGCTTTTACAGCATTATTGGCCATTACGGCTGAGTATACGATACTTAACCTATGCATTTCGCTGTGCTTGTGTATAGTGGTTTTGTATTTGGTGCTCATTGGTACCCATTGGTTGACTAAATATCTTGGACAAACATCGTTATACATCATACGGAAGTTCTTTGGAATCATCGTGTTAGCGATTGCATGTAAGTTGATGTTTGGTAATCTCGCTGCTGTTTTTTAAATCTCTATATCATGAAAGCATTATCGGAAATGAAGATTGCATTGGCTTCAGACCATGCAGGTTATAATCTCAAGCAGGATGTGATGGCCTTCTTGCGTGACAAAGGAGCAGAGTTAAAGGACTTCGGTTGTTACTCCACAGAGAGTTGCGACTACCCCGATTTCGCTCATCCATTGGCTGAGGCTGTGGAGAAAGGTGAGTTTGATTACGGAATCACTATCTGCTCAACGGGTAACGGTATATGCATAACTGCCAATAAACACCAAGGCGTTCGCGCTGCATTGTGCTGGGATGTTCCTTTAGCGGAATTTGCCCGCTTGCACAATAATGCAAACGTGCTCGGATTACCGGCTAACTACATTACCAAAGAAAAAGCGCTCGCTTGTGTCGAGAAATTCTTCACCACGGATTTTGAAGGCGGACGTCACGAACGCCGCATCAACAAAATACCCGTTAACCGTTAGTTATTCATTAGATATTAAGCGACTAATCAACATACTGAAAGCCGAGTTCTCCTACGCACTGTCTCTTTTAGGGATAGTGCGTGTGCGTCATTTACCTACGTTTGTATCGGTGGAACCGGCAAATTTCTGCCAATTAAGTTGTCCGGAATGTCCTGTCGGGATGCGAAACAAAAAGACTGATGTCTGCCGAGACTTGTTAACTATGACCCATTTCAAGCAAATCTTAGAACAGGTAAAGACTTCTGTTCATACCATGCAGTTCTATTTCCAGGGCGAACCATTATTGAATAAAGACCTGCCGGAAATGATTCAATTGGCTCATAAGGAAGGTATTCATACAATTCTTTCTACCAATGCCTTAGCACTTACACCTTTACTGGCGAAACAACTTATGCAATCCGGCCTCAATCGCATTATCGTATCTATAGATGGTCTGTCTGAAGAGAGCTACGGAGCATATCGAGTTGGTGGCAGTTTGCATAAAGCAATGGAAGGCTTAGTCTCTCTTCGTCAAGCAAAAGACACAACAGGAAGTAGCACACATATCGAATTACAGATGCTCCGTTTGCGGACCAATGAGAACGAATGGTCAACGATTTCTCAACGATATCGTAAGATGGGTGCTGATAGTTTGACACTCAAGACTGCGCAACTATATGATTACGAGCATGGACATCCTCTAATGCCGACCAATGAAAAATACTCCCGCTACGTTAAACGAAAAGACGGACTATATCACCTAAAACGCAAACCTGGACGTAGTTGCTATCGTTTATGGACAGGATGTGTTATTACGGTTCATGGAGATGTCTTGCCGTGCTGCTTTGACAAAAATGGACAATATCCGTTTGGGAACATCTTCACTTCATCCCTTTCGGAGATCTATCATAGTGATAAAGCAAACCGCTTCCGGGAGTCTGTTCTCCGAAAGCGGTCCACACTGCAAATCTGTTCCAACTGCGAGCCTTAAACAGCCGAACGCAAACGCATCGTATCTGCCTTATTCAGTTTCTGCTCCGCCAGTTGTTTGGTGATTACAAATCGGGAGTCGGATTGATCTGTGCGAGATGGCAAGTCGAACATGATATCCATCATAATCGTTTCGGTCAAACTCCGCAAACCACGAGCGCCTAACTTAAATTCGATGGCCTTATCGACAATATAGTCTAACGCCTCTTCATCGAACACAAGATCTATACCATCCATCGCAAGTAGTTTCTGATACTGTTTGGTGATGGCGTTCTTCGGTTGAACAAGGATATTGCGAAGTGCAGCTTTGTCTAACGGCTTAAGGTATGTTAAAATCGGCAAACGACCTACAATCTCGGGAATTAAGCCAAACGACTTCAAGTCTTGCGGAGCTATATATTTGAGCAAGTCGTTTTTGTCAAAACTCTGTGCCTTTTGAGATGCGTCAAAACCGACAACTTGTGTATTGAGACGTTGAGCAATCTTACGCTCTATACCATCAAAAGCACCACCGCAGATGAAGAGTATATTCTGCGTATCAACCTTTATGAATTCTTGTTCCGGATGTTTGCGTCCTCCTTGTGGTGGAACATTCACGACACTTCCTTCTAATAGCTTGAGCAACGCCTGCTGAACACCTTCTCCACTCACGTCGCGGGTGATAGATGGATTATCTGACTTGCGCGCAATTTTGTCGATTTCATCGATAAAAACGATACCTTGCTCTGCCTTTTTGACATTATAATCAGACTCCTGTAAAAGACGAACAAGTAGCGATTCCACATCTTCGCCCACATAACCTGCTTCGGTCAAAACAGTTGCATCAACAATGGTAAATGGCACTTTCAGCATCTTGGCAATTGTCCGCGCAAGAAGTGTCTTTCCCGTACCGGTTGAACCAACCAGAATGATATTGGACTTCTCAATCTCTACACCATCATCTTTTGGCTGCAAGAGCCGCTTGTAATGATTATAAACAGCGACAGACAGATATCTTTTAGCATCATCTTGCCCAATAACGTATTGGTCCAAAAATGCTTTGATATCTGCAGGCTTAGGAAGCGAATGAAGATTTAACGTATTACCTTTTCCTCCTTTTGCTTCTTGAGCCATCATCTCTTGTACCATTTGATGGCCGCGCTCGATGCATTCGTCACAAATCATAGCTCCGTCTTCCGAAGAAAATAGATGCTTCATAGGACGTCCGCAGAACGAACAGCAATCACTTTGAATCTTAGCCATTACTTACGTGTATACACTTTATCAATCATCTTATACTCCAATGCTTCTTGTGCGGTCATCCAGTGATCACGGTCGGCATCTTGACGAATACGCTCAATAGATTGTCCCGAATGTTGGGCGATAATCTGATAAAGTTCCTCTTTAAGTTTCAATATCTCACGAGCAGTAATCTCAATATCAGATGCTTGACCCTGAATACCTCCGAGTGGTTGATGAATCATGACCCGACTATGAGGTAATGCTGCGCGCATTCCTTGCTCTCCGGCAACCAGAAGCACAGCTCCCATGGAAGCTGCAAGACCGGTGCATATAGTTGCAACGCGTGATTTAACAAACTGCATCGTATCATAAATACCTAATCCTGCATAAACGGAGCCACCGGGAGTATTGAGATAGATGCTGATATCTCGATCAGAGTCTGCCGAATCAAGATAAAGCAGCTGAGCTTGTATCACATTGGCTGTATAATCGTTAATATCCGTTCCAAGGAAGATGATACGATCCATCATCAAACGGCTGAATACATCCATTTGAGTCACATTCAGTTGGCGTTCTTCCAAAATAGACGGACTAATATAGTTGTCTGATATAACGCTTCGGCTAGCGGACTCACTCATTACTTTCTCCACGTGCATGGAGTTGAGACCTTGTGAAACGGCGAACTTCAAAAAATCATTTTGCATAATAGTACTATTTTGAGGTTAAAATATGGAGTCGCGATATACACCCGACTCCATATTTGTATTACACGCACGCACGCGCGGTCAAATTATTTGTTTTTCAACGCTTTCTTCTCGCGACGACGTTGTTGTGCACGTTGGATTTCGTAAGCAACTTGCGGAGCGATACCGATACTGGAGAATGTACCTACGATAACGCCAAGCAGCAATGCAAATACGAATCCGCGAATGGACTCTCCGCCGAATACGAAGATAGCCAGCAATACTACGAAGGTAGACATTGATGTCGAGAACGAACGGCTAAGCGTTGCATTCAAGGCTTCGTTGATGTTTTGTGCGCCATCACGTTTCGGGTAGAGTGTGTTGTACTCACGTACACGGTCAAAAATAACCACGGTATCGTTGATAGAGTAACCAATAACGGTCAAAATTGCTGCAATAAATGCTTGGTCAATCTCCATGGAGAAAGGCATAATCTTCCACAAGATAGCGTACGATCCAAGTACCAAAACTGTATCATGGAACAAGGCTGTTACTGCGCCTACTGAGTAAGCAAAGTTGCGGAAACGCAGTAAGATATACAGGAAGATACCGATAAGTGCGCAGATAACGGCGATGATAGCGGCGGAAGTAATATCGTCCGCAATGGCAGGACCGACTTTCTGCGATTGCATAATACCAATCTCCGGATTAATCTCTGTGGATTTGAATTGCTCTAATGTGATGCTCTCATCCAGATACGGTTTGCAGCCCTCGTAGATAAGTGCTTCAATTTGCTCATCCACATCTTCAGAATTCTCATTGATGAGGAAGTTTGTCGAGATACGAACTTGGTTCGGGTTACCGATAGTGATAACGCGCAGAGACAGGTTCTCACCTTCGGCATTCTTCTCCATAAACACATCCGTCAACGAGTTTGTCACTTCTTGCGTGTTCACGTCTTGGGCAAAACGAACAACGTAGTTACGTCCACCCGAGAAGTCGATACCCAGATTCAGTTTACCGAAGATATGAGGATCCAAACCGAGGATACCAACAACTACCAATGTGCCGGCAATGCAGTAGAACCACTTACGTGCACCAACAAAGTTAATGTGCATATTCTGCAAGAAGTTTTGCATCAGCTTAGTTGTGAAACTCAGTTCTTTGGCGTTCTCGTTCTTTGCATAGTCCTCGAGCAACAGACGGGTGATAAATACGGCTGTCAGGAAGGATGAAACAATACCAATCATGTAAGTAACTGCGAAACCTTTGATAGGACCGGTACCGAAGATAGCCAAAATCACACCCGTCAAGAAGGATGTTACGTTAGCATCCACAATAGCGGAAATCGCACCTTTGAAACCATCGGCAATAGCCTTACGCATATTCTTACCGGCACGAATCTCCTCACGGATACGCTCATAAATAAGCACGTTCGCATCCACCGCCATACCCATCGTCAGCACGATACCGGCAATACCCGGCAGAGTCAGAACGGCTGAGAACGATGCTAAGATACCTACCAGCAGGAATACGTTGCACAGCAAAGCAGCATCGGCAATAAGACCAGGAATCCAACCATAGTAGAAAATCATGTAAATGAGAATCAGCAGGAAGCCGAGCAAGAAGGACCACATACCAGATTGAATAGCTTCACGACCCAGAGACGGACCAACAACATCCTCTTGAATGATGCGAGCTGGAGCCGGCATCTTACCGGATTTGAGAGTGTTTGCCAGGTCTTTTGCCTCTTCTACTGTGAAGTTACCGGTAATCTGGCTGTTACCACCTGCGATCTCGTTTTGTACAGTCGGGAAGCTGTAAACATATCCGTCCAGTACAATAGCAATCGATTTGCCGATATTATCGCGAGTGATGCGTTGCCATGCTTTAGCACCTTCTGCGTTCATCGACATCGATACGTTGGCATAAGCACTCAGTTGGCTGAAGTCTGCACGAGCGTCCGTAATAACGTCGCCTTCCAGACTTGCACGACCATCGCGTTGTGCTTTCAGGGCTACGAGTTGGTAGTATGAACCTGCCTCATCAATAGCTTTAACGGTCCATTTCAAACGAAGGTCACGAGGAAGTACTTGCTTTGCAACCGTAGAGCTCAACATCGCATTCACGCGAGCCGTATCGGTATAGTGAACAGAGCCTACTACTGGACCACGGAACGCTTGACCGGCGTTGTTGATGCTCGGGTTGAGAATAGCAAACAGAGGATTCTCTTTCTTGTATTTCTCAACGGCTGCGGCTTGGTCTGCTTCCAATTGTGCCAAACTGTCTTGACCTAAATTCTCAACCAAATCCGTCAGGTCATCGCTCTTAACGTCTTCTTTTTTCTCTTCTGCTTTAGGAGCTTCTGTTGCTTCTGCGGCATTAGCTTTCGCATATTCGGCATTAATCTGTGCCATTTGCGGCAGCAAGTCAGCAAACTCATAAGTCTCCCAGAACTCAAGATTCGCAGAACCTTGGAGAAGTTTACGTACACGCTCAGGCTCTTTGATACCCGGCAACTCAATCAAAATACGACCCGGTTGGCTCAGCTTCTGGATGTTCGGTTGAACAACACCAAAACGGTCTATACGGGTACGAAGTACGTTGAACGAGTTATTGATAGCACCATCAACCTCTTCGCGAATCACTTTCTCAACTTCAGCATTCGTCGAGTTAAGTGTCACTTTGTCTTTCAGCTCAAAAGTCGAGAATATGCTCGCAAGTTGAGCCTCGGGGTCTATTTCTTTGTAAGACTCAATAAACAGAGTCACAAAGTCGGTACCACTGGTTTTTTGTTTCTGTTGAGCCATTGCCATGGCGTTGTTGAAGTTCTCTGTCGTGTTGTAACCACTCAGAGCGCGGAGAATATCCGGAACAGATACCTCCATGGTTACGTTCATACCGCCTTTCAAGTCCAAACCGAGGTTAATCTCTTTCTCGCGGCACTCTTTCAGGGTGTAACCAAACCAAACTTTTTGAGTCGCAATAGAGTCCAAATAGAAGTACTCTTTTACGGAATCTCCGTCAGCATACTTCTTCGCTTGCTTGTCATAGTGCGAAGTAATAAAACTGAAAGAGAGGTAGAAGGCGCATACCAACGCAAGGCACACAGCCAAAATTCTAACAAGTCCTTTGTTTTGCATAATAGTTATTTTTAATAATTTATTTCTCTTACCAATTAGTTGCTCTCATGCGCGCGACTGCGCACCACGCACAAAAAGCGTGCAAAATTACTACATTTTATTGGAACGTGCAAATAAAATTCCTAAAAATCAACGAAAAATGGCATTTTTTTGCAAAAAAATTTGTGTATGTCAAAAAATAGCAGTACTTTTGCAGCCGATTTCGCGGAGTAGAGCAGTGGTAGCTCGTCAGGCTCATAACCTGAAGGTCGGTGGTTCGATCCCATCCTCCGCAACTAAAAGAGCGCTTTTCGCGCTCTTAATTTTTAGCAAAGGATACGCATAGGATACGCAAGGGATACGCTACCTTTGCAGCCACTCTTACGCCACTCTTACGCCACTTTTGATTATTGGAAAATCGATATGACTTCCGTACGAACTTGCATGTTTTTATCCGCAGTCTGAACCTTCGCAAGCCATTCGACAAAATCTTTATACGGTAGATTGCGAGGAACCTGCTGCTTACGCCAGTTGCGAGCTCCTTTACGATCGCGAGCCTTCGTAAACTTATTCGGAGAGAAAATCACGTACAATACATTGTGTTCCACGGCCGTTTGTGTCGTTAGCACATACTCATCCGCTTCTTTATCCCTATCCGAACTAAAAAACACATAATCCCTGTTCGCACGAACATCTTGATAACCTTTTTCGCTACGCATATACGGCAACAAACAGTAAGCCGTTTTCTCGTTATCTATCAAATAAACGCACAATGCGCCACTTACGGGAGAAGTAAAGCGCAGAAATATATCGTCGTTATCGTAGTACGTCGTTCGGTTTTGTTTGTCGTGCGAATTATTGATGAAAGCATATTGCAAATCGATTGGCACACCACTTTTCTCACGCGCCTTACCTTCTACAAATACGCGCACGTGCCAAACGTCGCCGTCGTGATAGATGCTCAGAATCTTTTCCGTTACGGTTTCAATCCATTCGCCTTTGGCTACTGTACTACCCAACGAGAAAAACTCTTCGTCACTAAAGAGTCTGCCTTCTTCGAAGTTCTCTCTGTCCATCGACACAACAATACTGCTCACGTCTACACCAAAAGCTTTCTCCAACGCTCTACGTTTAGCTTTCTCAATTGCATGAATCTCAGCCTCAGCTTTGGACTCGTTTCTATCGTTCGACAGATAGTCATACGTAATCGAGACATTAGTCAATTTCTCCTTTGCTGCAAACAAAGGTAGTGACATCGCGCACAGTAATATCAATAGTACTCTTTTCATCAACGTAATTTCCAAGTTTTCCATTCCGTAGCCACATCAGCTGCTGGAGTAATACAAGGTGTTTGAGACTTGTTATTCTCCAAAATGGATTGTTGTTTCACTTTCGTCTTGATATAATCACCCAACTCTTCACACGTCACATCACCTTTTGTTTCCTGCAACTTCTTGAGCAGGAAATAGGTAAACATACCGTGTTGTTGAGCCGAATAAGGATATGCCGTTTCGTCTCCTTGAGCCGCAGAGAACACAACCATATTACCTTGTGGCTGTCCCGGTTTGGACTTCAAAGCTACGCCACGAGCAGAGGATAACATGCCTTCACCACGATTGCTACCGCTAAAGCAAGCATCCATGAAGATCACCACTTGCTTAGCCGACATCTCGCCTAATAACGCATACAAATCATCTAACTTATAGCACGTACTTAAGTCTTTAGTCGTTCCGTCAATAGGCATCAGATACGATGTCCGATTACTCTCATCCGGCAAACCGTGGCCTGCGTAATAAAATATCACATTTGCGTTATCAAACACACTCAACACATTCTGCAGCCAGTTAATCTCAGTCTTAATCTGATTGCCTGTCGCATTAGGCAGATAGTGAATCCGCTTGGCATCTACACCTAACGTCAGTTCGCAATATTTCTTGAAGATACTTCCGTCATTAAGTGCGTAAGACACGTTGCCTACCGAATGGTACTTCTCGTTGGCGATAATAAGCACAAACGTGTTGCTGTTTTTACTATTCGTCACAGGAATATTATCATCCACATCCGATATAAGCGAACCTTTCTGTATCTCTTTGTGTTCTTCTTGGTGCGACTCTACAACAATATCTTTGCCGGATACCGTTTGTCCGAATTTGATAACTATCTCCGTGCCTTTCGCGTACTTGCCGTATTTCTCGCTCAGTTGAATAGGAATAGTAACTACATCTGCCGCATTAGCACTTGCCGCTAACTCAAACTCATAAATCTTCGTCTCTCCCGGCTCAAGTGTATTAATATCAATCCGTTGCATGTCTCCTGCCATCCAACTGATATTTTCCGGGAAATGAATATCGAACCGCACTTGTTCCGCTTTGCCGTGAGCTGTGTTTTGTACCATCACTTGCAGCGTGAAGATATCGCGCTTCTTCAGCACGCCCGAAGCATTGCCCAGAATCTTATAACTTACAATCTGCACGTTTGGCGCATCAAACTCATGTGTCGCAATCACCAGATTTTGCTCTTCCGTTCCGAAACCGTTCGGTTCTGTCACTTGAACCGTAAAACGCACTTGACCGTTCTTTGTCAGCATCGACGTCTTAATCGGGAACGTGATATCTTTCGTCTGTCCCGGTTTGATAACCGGCAGACTCTGGTTGGATGTAGATATGCCATCTACTGTTCCCGTCGCTTGAATAACGGCTTTGCAACCGTATCCGTCTCCACGACCTGTATTCGTCACTTTCATGCGGATATAACAAGTCTCCAACGCATTAATAGTCTGGTTGCCGTCAGCATCTTCGAACACCACCGAACCATCTACCACTTGCAGAATAGCAGGAATCACCACTTTCTGGATATTGAAGAATTTCTTCGGAGTAGTCGCAGATTGTTGTGCCATCAAACAAGTGGATAGCAGCAACACAATAGACAATATGTTCACTTTCCGTCTCATCATCTTCCCCATTTTAATGACAAAGCAGCTCCGGCAATAATAGCGCTATGTTCATAACCTGCATAGAACTCTACTTGAGCCAATTTGATTCCATATCGTATGCGAGCTGTTGCCGCTACGGACCAACGTTTACTATCCGACACACCCCATGCGTCAAGGATATCGTAAGACGGACCGGCGGAAAACACAAACGCCCAATCCTCTGTCATCGGTATGACAAAGCGTGCTTGCGGACGCCAGTAAATCTCTGTCTCATCTGTCGCTCTTGTAGTGATAGAGGACAACTCGATAGCAAACGACACCAGCGTTAATTCGAAATACTTATACCGTATGGTCGCTGCGCCAAAATAGAAGGGTGCTACACCTTTCTTATCCCGTATTCCCGCAGCTATGCCAACGTCTGCAAAGGACAAAGAGAATGTGCCGTTAGTATTGAAGTATTTGTTGCACAAAGCCGGATAGCCGCTCTTGTAGTAGTTCTCCTTGCGAATACGTTTGTTGTAGTTATTGTAAGACTCCGACGGTACAACGCGGAATTGTACATCACCAACTAATGCTGAACGTTCGCTCAGCACATCCCACACAATCTTCTTCGACTTACCTTTCGACACGTTCACGCCCGCATCACCACTCAAATGCGTTCGGTCAACAGGCTCGAACACTTGGCCGTTAACCGATACTTCTAAGTCAATATTAGCCTCTTTGTCCAAAGAGTACGTGATAACTGCCTTTTGGTCTTGTTCATAGCAATCGGCATTAGTAACCGTCTGTGACCAAACAGTTACATATGCCAACGTAAATACGATGACCAATAGGCTTCTACGCATCCTTACTTAATCTTCACGTTCTTACGCATCGACTCGCGAATGATGGAGCGAAGCTCTGCCGATTGTTTGTCCACATCCTTGTGAATAATCGGACGGAAATCCTTCGCGTAGATACACTTCGCCAGTTTGATACTTAAGTCATCCGGCTTACCTTTAACATCGACGCCTAAGTATATCGGCGACAGTACGTTAACGTGGTAGTCAAATGTCATATCTAAGTTATGTCGTCCGCCAAGTGCCACCATGTAGTTATCCATGCTGACCACAAACGGATAGACATCCACTTCTTTCTTATAGAGCGTAATCTCAGCCGAGATACTATCCACCTTATTCTCGGTACTCTTCTTGAACATCAGCAGTTTGGCTATCTGGTCAAACGTCTCAGAGTCAAGCACTACCAAGTCTTTACCGAACAGCGAGCAAGCTCCACGCAGAGTCGATGGCTTGAGTTGGTAGTTCTGGTTCAGGAAGGTCTCAGCTGCCAAGTGGAACTCGGCATTGCCTTTGAACGATTTGAGCATCGGCATCATCGAATCAATCTGCGGCAGCATACTGATTAACGCTTCGATATCCACATCTAACATGTGATAATCCAATCCCAGATATATGTGGTTGCGTCTCGGCGTGCGATACATGGCCGTGAGCTGTAGCTTCGCTGCATTACATACAAAACCCATCTCTTCCAACACCAACGCTCCATTGCGGATATACACTTGTCCACCGAGGTTGTAAGCCGTCTCGTTAAACACTTTTGCCTCTTTGATCTTGGTCTTCAGCACCAAGTCCACACGCTGAGGCACAAGGAATGGACCGTTACCGTCTTTCTCTTCAGGCGCTTCGGTGGCTGCTTGAGCTGGAGTCTCTTCCGATCCCGAGTCTGCCGAGAAAAGATCCAGCAGCTGGTTCACGTTTGTGTGCTCGGATATAAAGTTCAACTCACCCGTAAGTGTGTCGCGGTTCTGCAACCATTTACCGATATTATACACTTCACCCGTCAGCGAGAAGTCCGAATCGCCTAACTTAATCTGCGAGGTCTCAATCGAGAACTTGCGGTTCGAGTAGTCGAAGCTTACCTGCGGCACAGACACATGTTGCGGGAATGCAGCAATATCCACTTCGGCTTTGTTCATGTCAAAATGCAAACGTGGATTCCATTGCAGCAGGATATTCTCCTCCTTCTCCTTGGCTTGGGGGTTGTATGCTGCTTGAGCCTTGATATTGAACTTGTTGGTAGCAAGTACCACATCCTTGCCTACATTGCCTTGCATTGCTTCCGAGCGAATAGATGCACTCAGACGAGGAGCCGATTTAAGGCGCGCTGCTCCGCTCATTTTAGCCTCCAACTCCGATTGACGCAAGTGGGCATATATTTCGTTGAAGTTAGCCTTTAGATCGTTAAAGGACATCTTCGCATTAACAATCGGCACATTTGTCGTGTCTTTCGTATCCAGTTCAGCATAAGCCGTGAGTTTCGGACCTGCAATAGTGGCACGTATCGTATCCATGTCTACTATCAACTCCTGTTCCGACGCCAAATCGATATTGGCATAGATAATAGGCATCGTCTTGAGCACGTTGCCTAACTCAATACGCAAGTCGGATTTCCCAAGCTTAGCTATCGCCAGACTCGGTTGCTGGAAGTCTAACTTCTCCATCTGCAGTTTGGCGTCCAACCAAGTCAGTTTGCGCCAGGTCGGTTGAGCATTCGGAATGCGGAAGGTCAACTTATTAGCCGGCAAATCCACTTCCAGGCTGTCCATCGTATAATGAATCTTATCCAAGGCCAGATCGCCGGATATAACGCCTTTCTCAAGACGCATATTCGTCAAATCGGACAGACGAATCTTTGCCTTCACGTCACCTTTAGCGTGGCCGGTTACATTCATTCCTTCAGGAATAAAATACGCAAAGTCTGGAATATTAGCATTCACGTTAGCTTGCACATTCAGCAGCATGTCGCCTAACAACTCACTCACTTGACCCTTGGCGCTTACAGTCGTGTTCTTTGTTTTCGCCTTCAGACTATTCACCTTAACAGCGGAAGATTTCTTATTATTCAGATCCAGCGTAGCATCTGCATCCAGCGCGATATTTTGCAACTGGTACGGCAGCGGTTTATATTGTCCTTCGCCCTTGTTCAGCAGTACATGAGCTTTGACGAGAGGCATAATCGAATCGCTGTAAGTGCCTTGTGCGTTCGCTTCCAGTTGAAGAGCGCCGTCCACATCTATATCCTTCAGAGCCGATGTAAATTGTGTCGGAACAAGAGCCAGCAGAGGTTTAATCTGCCACTCGTCTGTCTTCAGTGTCACGTCGCAGTTGTACACCCCGCTGGACAAACAAGGTGTACCCACTTTGCCATCGAGCGTCAGAGCAAACTCGTTAACCTGCAGTTTCGTGCCGTCAATAATAACGCGCTCTGTGCCGTTAGCCAGTAACGCCGGCAGATATAATTGCAGTTGCAGGTTATTCGTGTACTGCTCACCCTTTAGGTTCACATTGATATCTTCTGCCTTGAGTGTCAAAGCAGCACCGGCCATCGTGTCTTTCTCCAGCGCTGCCACACGAATATCCGCATTGCGCAAGGAAGCATCAATAGCGTCTTTCTTATCAATGAACGTCAGCTTGCAGGCTGTAACACGTATATCTTCGTCCCAGCCAATCGAGTTAAGACGCCAACCGCCAACGGTGTCCACTTCTTCTTCCACCGTGTCCGGCGACAGATTGAACACATCGAAGTTAGTTGTTCCGTCCTCCGCTATATAGATATTCGCTTCCGCATTGGTGATATAGCATTGATTCACGTAGATATCGCCTTTGATGGCTTTGAATAGTTGTACGGAGGCTACCACTTCCGGAGCTGCCAGCAGCGTATCGCTTTGTGCCCCTTCGGTTGGATTGATGATATACAGTCCTTTGACGGACAAGCCAAAGTTCGGGAACGTGCGGAAGAACGTCAGGTTCACTTCTTCCAACTCGTGAGGGCAAGTAAGTAACGAGTCCGCTACCTGGTCCACGATCGGCGTCAAACGTTTAGGCGTAAACACCACGTAGCACAGTACACTTACCACTATCAGTACCACGCCGACGATAGATGCCAACGTGATACCCGTAATCTTCAACGCTTTTGCTAATGCAGGTTTCATTATTGCACTTTTTTATAGGAGAATTCAACCTTTTCCGAATCTTTATACTTCAAATCGCTATTCGTCAGCACGCTTACCGTGTACACTTTCGGAATATCAGCACCTCTGTTCGATTGCATATGGATATGTGTCAACTGAGAGCCATTCAAGTTATACACAAACCAACCGTTGCCGTATTTCTCGTCTAACACGTCTTTTTCGTACACCGCATCACTCTCGTCCCATTCATAGCCCCAAAGATAACCCTTGTCCTTGATATCGCTTACCGTGTCCTTTTCTGTCGTGTAAACGACGTAAGCCTTCTTGTCCTCTTCTTGCCAGCGACCATGCAAGTCATCTTCCGTATAGGTGATAGTTTGAGTACATGAGGCAAAGCCTGCTACGATGGCTATCAGAGCCACCCAAATAAATGATTTTCTCATAATTATGCTTTTTTAATGTTAATAATCACGTTATAGTTATCCATCTCAATAGTTTCACCTTCGGTGAGGTTATCCACAAGTTTTAACTCAGTTGCTAATACTTGCGAAGCAATGTATTTGTTGAAGTGCAGCACTGCATTCTCAATCTGTGGCATTCTATTCAGACTCACAATAATGCGGTCCGTAATCTCCAGTCCGGAAGACTTACGCAGGTTCTGGATACGGTTAATCAGTTCGCGGGCGATACCTTCTTCAATCAGGATGTCCGTCAACTCGATATCCAGTGCGATAGTCAGTTGGCCTTCATTCATCACAAGCCAACCAGGCATATCCTCGGTAATAATCTCCACATCTTCAGCGGTTAGTTGATAGTTGACAGTTGATAGTTGATATTGTCCTTCTGCCTCCATTTTAGCAATGTCGTCTTGTGACATAGCGGCTATCTCGGCAGCAACGGCTTTCATGTTCGCACCCACTTTCTTACCGAGCACTTTGAAGTTAGGCTTAATCTTCTTCACCAGTTTCACTTCGCTGTCTTCGGCACGAACAATAAGCAACTCTTTGACGTTCACTTCGCTCTTAATCAGGTCGCTCACATGCTGCAGCGCCTCCATTGTTTGTGCATCCGGAGTCGGTATAACCGCACGTTGCAACGGTTGACGCACATTCTTCTCGGCACGTTTGCGCAGGCTGAGAATCATCGACGTCGCCTGTTGTGCCAGAGACATCGAGCGCTCTAAGTCTTTGTTGATAAGTGCCTCATCCACTTTCGGCCACTCGCTCAGGTGAACACTCTGTCCGCCTCGGTCGCTGACCGCGCCTGTGAGGTCGCGATAGAGTCGGTCTGCATAGAACGGAGCGTTCGGTGCCATCAGTTGTGCCACTGTGCGTAAGCAGGTGTACAGCGTCTGATAAGCGGCTTGTTTGTCGGAGTCCATCTCACCTCCCCAGAAACGTTTGCGGTTGAGGCGTACGTACCAGTTGGAGAGGTCGTCTTGCACGAAGTCGCTTATAGCACGGCCGGCCTTTGTCGGTTCGTACGCGTTATAGGCTTCAGTCACTTCCTTCACCAGCGAATTGAGTTTGGACAAGATCCATCTGTCTATTTCGGTATTCCGGTATTCCGGTATTCCGGTATTAGGAGTCCACCCATCCACATTTGCATAAAGCGCAAAGAAGCCGTAGGTGTTATACAGTGTACCGAAGAACTTACGGCGTATCTCGTCCACTCCTTCCGGGTCAAACTTCAGGTTCTCCCATGGCGAAGAGTTGGTCAGCATATACCAGCGAACAGGGTCTGCGCCATACTTACCGATGGCCTCAAACGGATCCACAGCGTTACCAAGCCGTTTGGACATCTTCGCGCCGTTCTTATCGAGAACGAGTCCATTGGAGATCACGTTCTTATAAGCGACCGTACCTTCTATCATCGTGTGTATAGCATGGAGTGTAAAGAACCATCCGCGGGTCTGGTCCACACCTTCCGAGATAAAGTCCGCCGTGCGTTGCGCATCTGCATTTTCGAATGGATAGTGATTCTGCGCATAAGGCATAGCGCCTGAATCAAACCATACGTCGATAAGGTCCAATTCGCGTTTCATCGGTTTGCCGCTTGGCGATACCAGCACGATTCCATCCACGTACGGACGGTGCAAATCAATCACTTCCGGCGCGTAATTAGTTTCCGAATAATCTCCGACGATATGTTTCGGCCAAGGATTGGCTTTCATGAAGCCGGCCTTAATGGATTTGTCTATTTCTGTAAACAGTTCTGCGATGGAACCGATGCAAATCTCTTCCTGTCCATCCTCTGTGCGCCAGATGGGCAGCGGTGTGCCCCAATACCGGCTGCGGCTGAGGTTCCAGTCGTTAAGATTGTTCAGCCATTGTCCGAAACGGCCCGTGCCCGTCGATTCCGGCTGCCAGTTGATGGTCTGATTGAGAGCAATCATCTCATCACGAGCTTTGGTGGAACGAATAAACCAGCTGTCCAGCGGGTAGTACAACACGGGTTTGTCCGTACGCCAGCAGTGTGGATACGTGTGCACGTGTTTTTCCGTTTTGAACATCCGTCCGTCGGCTTTCATCTCGAGGCACAAGTGCAGATCCAGTGTCTCGTCTTTGTCCGTCAGGTTCGGGTCGTAGGCGTTCTTCACGAACCGTCCTGCGTAACGGCTATAGAGTGCGTCGTTCACGTTAGCCTGATACCATTCGGGGTCAAGGTCTTCCACTTTCCAGTACTTACCGGTGAAGTCCACCATCGGACGCGGACCGTTGTTTTTGGTCTGCATATATAGTCCCGGCACGCCTGCTGCGTCGGCAACGCGTTTATCGTCCGCACCGAATGTGGGCGCGATATGCACTATACCAGTACCATCGTCTGTTGTCACGTAGTCGCCCGGAATAACTCGCCAAGCGTTTTCGAGGTGTACCCACGGGAATAGCGGCTCGTATTCCAGTCCTACCAAGTCCGTACCTTTGTATCGCGCCACAATCTCCGGTTCCTCGCCAAGTTCTTTGGCATAGGCTGCCATACGTGCTTCGGCAAGAATGATACGATCTTCACCGACCTTCACTTCGACGTAGTCAATCTTAGGTCCTACGCAGAGAGCGGTGTTAGATGGCAGCGTCCAAGGGGTGGTGGTCCAAGCGATGATATATCGTCCGTCTTTGAGGTGGAACTTAGCCGTACACGTGAGGTCCTTTACGTCGCGGTAACAACCCGGCTGGTTGAGCTCGTGTGAACTCAGACCCGTTCCTGCGGCAGGAGAGTAGGGCTGTATCGTATAACCTTTGTACAGATAGCCTTTCTTGTATAGCTCCTTGAGTAAGAACCACAGGGTCTCGATATACTTATTGTCGTAGGTTATATACGGATGCTCCAAATCCACCCAATAGCCCATTTGACGGGTGAGTTCAGTCCACTCGGCCGTGTATTTCATCACTTCCTTACGGCAAGCGGCATTGTACTCGTCCACGGATATCTTCTTGCCGATATCTTCTTTGGTGATACCGAGCATCTTCTCCACACCTAATTCCACAGGCAGGCCGTGCGTGTCCCAACCGGCTTTGCGATATACCTGATAGCCCTGCATCGTCTTGTAGCGGCAGAACGTGTCCTTGATCGTACGCGCCAGCACATGGTGAATACCAGGCTTGCCGTTTGCCGATGGAGGACCCTCGAAGAAGTAAAATGGTTCATGTCCCTCGCGGGTGGTTATACTCTTGTGAAACAGGTCTTCCTGCTCCCAATGAGCCAATACTTCGCGGCTCATTTCGGGCAAATTTAGTTGTTTGTATTCGTTAAAACGTTTCATATCCACATATTTAGCGCGCAAAATTACTACTTTTTTTTGATATGTACAAATTTTTTTGTACTTTTGCACCCGAAATGAGTAAGTATAAAGCTATATTGATGGATTGGGACGATACAATTGGCGATTGGACCCATGCCGCAGAGAAGGCGTTGCAGGATTTATACGCGCACTATCATCTCGACGAACTGTACGACACCGTTTCCGAGTTTTTCAATACCTACGAGCCCTATAACCTCGAGCTGTGGGGTAAGTACGGACGGGGCGAAGTCACCAAAGAACAGTTGCATTTTGAGCGGTTTTATTATCCGCTTATGGTCAATCAATACACCGAGTTCCGCGGCCGTTCCAAGACCCAACTCGCGCATGAAATGGGAGATATGTTCCTGCAACTGACGAACAAGTATTTCTCCGTGCTACCCGGAGCGGCTGAAGTCGTCCGCGAGCTGGCGAAGAAGTACCCGATCACCATCCTCAGCAACGGATTCAAGGAAGTGCAGTACTATAAGTTCGCACACTCAGGCCTGCAAGATTGCTTTGCCCACACCATCATCAGCGAAGAAGTGGGTATCAATAAACCCCAGCCTGAGATTTTCCGCATCGCCTTAGACCTCAACGGTGTCACAGCTGACGAGGCCGTCATGATCGGCGACAGCTACTCGTCCGATATCGCAGGTGCCAAGGCTGCCGGCATCGACCAAATTTGGCTGCACAAAGGCGAAACGGCCGAAACAACCGACACCGCCACCCCCACTGCCACCACCGCTACCACTACCGCCACTTACATCATTCCCGAACTCAAAGATGTCTTAACCATCCTCTAACCGTCAACCTCTCACCTTTTTGTCCAAATTATTTCTTCACTTTTTCATCATTTTCCTATATTTTTTATCATTTTATTTGCAAATATCAAAAAAATGTTGTACCTTTGCCGCGTCAAAGGTAGAACGAAGTAAAAAATATGGCAAAAGAAGATGTAATAAAGCGGTGGATAGAGATAGTTAATGAAGACCTCTCTGTCGCCGAAGATTTGTACAAAACGAAGCATTGGTTGTACGTGGCGTTTATGTGCCATCAAGTCATCGAAAAAGCGCTTAAGGCCTATTGGACAGCCACGCGTGAGGACGATCCTCCTTATATCCATGACCATAAACGTCTGGCGGAAGAGTGTGGTCTGTTCTCTGAAATGACAAAAGAGCAGCGTATCTTCCTTACAACCATCCGCGAAATGAATATTGAAGCTCGTTATCGCGAATATAAAAGTCGCATAGCAGCGATGCTTGACGAGCCACTGACATTACAAATTCTTGAACAAACCAAACAAATGCAACAATGGATACTTCAAAAGCTCTCAGCCGTGACGAAGCAATAAGTCTGGTTCGTCAGTACAAACAGGCTATATCATCTTTGTTTAGCTCGCAGCCGAAAGTTATGTTATTTGGCTCCTATGCTAAAGGAACTCCAAATGTTTGGAGTGATATTGACGTAGCTGTTATTGTGCCGAAAGTCGATGAGAAGAAGTGGTTGGAGACTTCCGTTGCTCTTGGTTTGGCTGTTGATGACATAAGTCTGCGTATTGAACCTATTCTTTTAGAAGAACATGAGAATACACCTATCTATCACGAAGTGATGCGCACAGGTGTAGCACTATAATACCCCGCCGCGAGGTTTTCGCGACCGTCACTTACTGACGCAAAATAGAAGGACATAATGAAATATAGCGTAATAAGCCAAACTTGATTTGTTGAAACTTCGACACTTTCACAAATCTGATTAGATATTCAAGTACGGTTTATGCACGCTCACGTGTTAGCGTGAGTTTTCCGTGCGTAAGTTTGAATATCTAAGGTAGTCGAAGACCTCAACAAATCAAATGAAGCGAGCGTAAAGCCCACGCTTTTTCTATGTATACGTGCAAACAATAATTATACGGAAGATGCCGAAAATCCGATAAAGAGTAGGCAAAACTATTAATAGTAAATGCAATGAAAAAAATCATTTATCTTGTAGCTCTCATGGCTGCAGTAACTTTTAGTGCCTGTAATGCAAAAAAAACTCCAGAACAATTAGCTAACGACTTGGAAGCTGCCTATGAAGCCAAGGACTACCAAAAGGCTTGTTTGTTAGTAGATGAAGCTTTTGCCGCTCTGGAAGGCGATAATTTTGACAAGGAGCAGTATCTCCGAGTAGAGCGTATTAATCATAAAATCCCTGCCACAGAAAAGGCAAAATATAACAAAGAACACGGGAAATAAGAATAACAGAGTTAGTAAAACAAAAATGATATAGCACTATGACCAAATATTTCAAGATTTTTGTGTTGATGCTCGCTATAAAGGGCATGGCATTTCCGGCAACAGCCGCTCAACCAGTCAAATATGTTTCGTCAAATATCCTTACTTATGTTCAATCGGATGACGAAATAATCGAGATTGAAGGCGAGGAAGGCTATTTTGATGAATATGAGGATGAAACCGCAGTGAATAACGCGCAGAAAAAAGGCAATAGTAAAGTCGGTGACATCGTCACATATATCTTATTAGGACTCATCCTAATTGTCTTCTGTTATGCGTTTTATTGGCTGCGTCATAACTCAGTTACGTTAGATAACCACCCGATAATTTATACCTCTCTCAAGGTTTCTAAGTTCTCTGCCATCATGGGATTCGTTGCATGTGTAACGTTTATGATTTGTTCCTTTGGAGTACACTTACGTGATTTGTATATATGGCTCATTATAGGAGGCTTTGGAATTGTTATTCTCCTTTACGCAATCTATATATCATATAAAAGTTACGAGGCATTGGACTCTACGAGCACAAAAATTTCCATTACAATCGTCAGTATCGCTCTGAGTTTGCTCATTGGCTACGCGATGTTATATCTTGGTATGGCGGTTCTTGTCGTTTACATTATCTGGTTCCTTATCAAGGATAAATTAGGATGGGACAAGTATGTCTTAAGTGACGGAACGGAAATCAAACGTATAAACTCGTTAAGTAACCGATATAAAGATAATGACGGCAATACCTATGAGCGTTTAGACGATGGCTCATTTGTGAAAATATAATAACTATGAAAACTAAATTATTTACACTTCTGCTTGCGATGATGGCAAGTACTGGAATTTTATTCGCTTCCGACATTCAAGTCGATGGTATTTGGTACAATTTTAACAGTAGTACACAAACAGCAACGGTAACTTATCGTGGTACTTACTATTATTCTTATTCTAACGAGTACTCAGGAAACTTATCCATTCCCTCTACGGTAACCTATGAAGGGCAAACTTACAATGTGACAAGTATTGGACCTAATACTTTCAATGAATGTAGTAGTTTGGTCTCAGTGGTAATTCCAAATAGTGTTACAAGTATTGGATATAGTGCTTTCGAAAAATGCTTTGGTTTGACCTCTGTGACTATTCCCAATACAATCACAACAATCGAATCGGAAACTTTCAGCGGTTGTACCCATTTGACATCCATGACTATTCCAAATAGCGTTACAAGTATTAGCTATAGCGCTTTCTCTGCTTGCCGCAGTTTAACCTCAGTCACTATCCCTAATAGTGTTTCAAGCATTGAGCAAGGAACTTTCCAAAATTGTAGTGGTTTGACCTCTGTGACTATTCCCAATAGCGTTACCAGCATTGGAAAATCTGCCTTTTATGGTTGTTCCGATTTAATCTCAGTAACTATTCCTAATAGCGTCACCAGCATTGGAGATAGAGCTTTCCTTGGTTGCACTAATTTGACCTCAGTGAGTATTTCCAATAGCATCACCAACATCGGAGGTTCTACTTTTCGTGATTGCAGCAATTTGACCTCAGTGACGATTCCCAATAGCGTCACAAGCATTGGTGATTATGCTTTCTATGGTTGCAGCGGTTTGACCTCAGTGACGATTCCCAATAGCGTCACAAGCATTGGAGATTATGCTTTCTATAATTGCGGTGGTTTGACGTCAATCACTATTCCTAATAGTGTAAGTATTATAAAAGGAGATTATGCTTTTTATAATGTACCTAATATTGAATATCATGGTACGGCAACCGGTACGCCATGGGGAGCATTGAGCGTGAACGGGTATGTGGATGGATGGCTTGTGTATGCAGATGCTTCAAAGACAACTCTACTTGCCTGCTCAAGAGTGGCAGAAGGCGAAATAGTTATTCCCAATAGCGTCACCAGCATCGGAGTTAGGGCATTTTCAGGATGCAGTAAATTAAGTTCGGTTACTATTCCCAACAGCGTCACAAGTATTGGTGAATATGCGTTCTCTAGTGTTCCTAATATTTTGTATAGTGGTACTGCTACCGGTTCTCCATGGGGAGCAAAGAGTGTAAATAGTTATGTGGATGGATGGCTTGTGTATGCAGATGCCTCAAAGACAACACTCCTTGCTTGTTCTCAAGCAGCAGAAGGAGAAGTGATTATTCCCGGTAGCGTTACAACTATTGGAGAATCTGCTTTTAAGGGTTGTAGTGGTTTGACTTCTATAACTATACCCGAGAGCGTTACAAACATTGGTGAGAAAGCTTTTGAAAGTTGTATTGGCTTGACCTCTGTGGTATGGAACGCACAGAACTGCAAATATACTTACAAAACCACGCCTAATGGACCATTTTGGGGTTGCAATAATATCACCACTTTTACCTTTGGTGAAAATGTTAAGAGTATTCCAGATTTTTTGTGTTATGGATTGCCGATAACATCACTTACTATCCCCTATGGCGTAACAAGTATCAGGCAGACAGCGTTTGCTAAATGTACAAATCTAACTTCCATTGTATGGAACGCAAAGAATAGTGGTAATTTTTCGGCATCTCCGTTCGACTCATCTTATGATTTAGATGATTATGTACCACCTGTAACTTCCGTCGTTTTTGGAGATCAAGTAGAACACATACCTGCTTATTTGTGCTACGGAATGACACAACTAACCTCAGTAACTATCCCTAATAGTGTCACAAGCATTGGAAATAATGCTTTCTCTAATTGTACTAAGTTAACAAGGTTAAACATTTCTGACATAGCTGCTTGGTGTGCAATTAATTTTGCATCTTCTGGTAGCAATCCATTAAGTTACATACAAAATTTATATGTCAATGATGTATTAATTACTGATTTGATTATTCCGGATGGTGTTACTAAGATAGGGAATTATGCTTTCTATGGTTGCAGCAGTTTGACTTCTGTAACTATTCCTAACAGTGTTACAAGTATTGGAGTGGATGCTTTTAAGGGTTGCAACGGCTTAACGGCATTGAACATAACCGACTTGGCATCATGGTGTGCAATCAATTTTGGAAGTTATGGTCAAAACCCATTAAGCTATATTCATAACTTGAGTTTAAATGGTGTATTAGTGACAGATTTGATCATTCCGGAAGGTGCCACAAAAATAGGGGCTTATGCTTTCTATGGTTGCAGCAGTTTGACTTCTGTAACTATTCCTAACAGTATTACGAGTATCGGAAATTATGCTTTCTCAGGATGTAATAGTTTGAGTTATGTAGAATGGAACACCCATAAATATGAAGTGAGTAGTAAGAGCAACATCTTTCCAGTTGTTCTTGATACATTGGTGTTTGGCAATGTTTGTGATACAATCACAGCCAATAACATCAAATATATACCCGCCAAAGAAGTCATCTTCCAAAATCCGATGACGGTGGTCACAAACATTCCAAGTGCTGCTATCAAAACGAACCTATATGACACAAAAGGGATTGGGCAGATGGATGCTATCATATCGCAAAATAATTATAATATTCTTGTAAATAATCTGTATGGTACAACGATAGATACACTCATCTCCAATATAGCCTACACATCCAAACATTGGAATGCCTGCAATATAAACAATGACTCTATTATCGATTTGCATTTGGATAGCATTATTTATGAGTCCGACGGGAATGGGGGGTATAACCGACACGATTTATCATTCCTTGCTCCCGGGAAATACGATGGTGCACCTAAAAAATACAACCACATCTTCCAACTGGATGCCAATTTAGACGGATTGCAAGACTTCTATATATATGAGAATAATAAACATTATTTCCAACTCCGTCAATGGGACGGCTCTTATCTCAAATCCGAACTGAATGTTTTGTCTGATACGGCTGCTATAGATAGTGCCATCTATCAGAAGTGGGAGACTGTTTCTGAGGAACTCTTCTTTATTACTTCCACTTGGGACGAGATAAGCCTGCGTAATACTATGTTTATAGCACCCGGAGATCCGGATGATTATAATTCAACCGGCTTTGACTTTATAGATATGGCGATAGACTTGGATAGAAATGGTCTGATGGATTTATTATCATCTTCCACGGGAGTAGTACTTTATAACTTGGGAGACAATACTTATGTAAAAGGCTCATTCCCTGGAAGTGTTACACCCAAAGATATAAATGGGGATGGTATATTAGATTATGTGATATATAACAAAACCACCAAAACGGTCTCTTTGCAGATTTATGAGGGAAATGGCAATGTGACAACCAAAACATTGATGCAGAATATGAGTATATCCAATGTGTGGTGTTATGATTTTGACAATGATGGTGATGTAGACATTCTGCTTCCGTTTGACTGGAACTCAACATCGGGATATGCATTCTTGGTATTTTGGCGCAATGACGGAAATAATACCTTTAAGAAAATTGAGAATGCATTTGATGATCCGGTAAAACACTTCCAATTCTTGGATTGCCGGGATGTGGATAATGACGGAAAATACGAAATCATTGCTCGTGATTCTTTAGATAATTATACGGCGGATAAGATTCACAATGGCAGTTATTATCTTATCCGTTATAACAACCGGTTTAAGGTCACCATGGATGATCCATTCGTGGTAAATAGTCTAAATTCTAACTATTATTATACTCCATTATTTGTCTATGGAGATTTTGATAATAACGGTGTTAACGATTTTTACTATACTAATGGAGAATATGGTCCTTATACATTGGCACATTTCCCATGTGCAGCAATCAATACTCCGCCTGCAAAGATGTCCCAGCCACGCATAAGTGTGGATGCAGAGAAAGCAATGCTGAATATCGATTGGGATAGAGGTAGTGATGCGCAGACATCTTCATTGGATTTGGAATATTCTATTCGTATAGGATCTACTCCCGGTGCTTGCGATATGTGGTTCGCCGCCGCTAACGCAGACGGCACACAGCGCAGTTTATGGGGAGCAAATGTAGGAGCCTATCTTAATCAAAGAGTAAATGTATCCACATGGAGAGAGGGTGATTATTATATTTCAGTGCAAGCTATTGACCCGAACGGATTAGGCGGAGAGTGGAGTGATGAAGTGGTCTACCACCATGCTCTTGTGCCTTTTGGATTCAATATATCCAATCATAATATTACCACAGCGGACACAATAACGGTGCAGTTTGCCGGTGCTATAGATGAGAGTAGTACGTACAACTGGAATTTTGGAGATAGTGCTGTTGTTCTCTCACAGACCGGGCAGACATATACTATTATCTATACGACTCAAGGAGACAAACACATTTCTCTACAAATAACATCATCAGATGGGCGCAAGTCTCCGCTTGTAACACAAGACGTGAGTGTGCTTCCCCTTCAAATTGTGAAAAACCCGAATTATCCCGAAGGAGATGAATATCTTACCTTGTCTTATTTCGATATGGACATGGATGGCGTAATGGACGGCATCGGCTATAAAACCAATCGATTGGGAACATGGAAAAGAACAGAAGGATTTTATAAAGGACGAGGTAACGGATCATTTATCAAATTGGCAAAGACATACAATGCAGACCTAAGTGTAACAGGTCCGGTTGGTGAATGTATTTTTGCTGATGTGAATATGGATGGTCTGCCGGATGTGGTAACTCAAACTTCTAAAGGTTCTGTCATGTATAATATGGAGGATTTTGATGTAGAGTTTTCAAATGACACATACACATTCCCCGAGCAGCCAGCCGAAACTTATGATTTCGATAATGACGGTAGGGCAGACACTTACTCGATTAAGAATAAACATACTATTCTCTTGCACCTAAACACAGAAGCAGGTATCGAAACTGTGGAAATATATCTGCCGAGTGAATTCGAACTAAATGAATTAGAATCCAAGTATTTAAAAGTTGGTCCTGATTTTGACAACAATGGGTATCTTGATTTTATATCGGTAGAACAATCGGGTCACGTGACCGCCGCCCACAATGATGCATTTATTATTTATATGCACGATGATTATACGGTTACATGCCAGTATATTGACGGAAGCATATATACTGAAATCTATGATATAGATACCTATCCATTTGTTGATTTGAATGGCGATGGTGTGCCTGATTTAACGGAGTATCTTTTCAAAAGCAATATCGCCAATGAAGTTCCTTCCGTGCCAACCAACTTACGTGCCGTGCAAGAAAACGATGGCATCTATCTCTATTGGGATGCCGCTAAAGACAAAGAGACACCAGCGGCACAGATGCGATATAATATCTCCGTCAAGAAACAAGGAGTAGCTGTAGGAACAGACAATGCCTTTATCGTTTCTCCGATGAACGGTCTATACGACGAAGCGAATATCGTGCCGGGCTATTACTATCCGCACGGAACCAGTTACTTCATCCCTATTGACAAGCTGACAGGCGGTCAGACATACGAGTTCCAGATCCAGTCCATCGACCTTTGGAACGCGCATAGCCCTATGTCTGCCGCCTACACGTTTACGGTACAACCGCAAGTGCTGATTTCGATGCCGGCACAAACCTGTCTGAACGCCCCCGTAACTGTGGGATATACAGGGACAAACAACGGCGGCATTTCATGGAACTTTGACGGCGGTACAGCATCGCAAAACGCAGACGGGACATACTCCGTCTATTGGACAACGGAAGGAATAAAAAATGTTACTGCCACGCTAAGCGGCAATACTTATTCCCGCGTTATCTATGTGCAGAACGCTCAGAAAGACCTCACTCTCGCTCTTCCTGAAAGGGTACTGAGCAATTCCTGGATCGAGGTTACGCTGCCTGCTAACTATGAGAATATCGCTAATCTGGCAATTCGCACTTCCGATAACTGCACGGGGTATTCATTGCCTAAAAAAGACTCTCGCATCTTCCGAATCTGTTTCAAGAGTACATCTGGCGATGACTTCGAGATGGGCTGGGTCGAGTTCTACCAGAATGATGCGGTCTGCGGCGAAGTGAATACTTTCCGCGACTCAACGCTGATTATAGGCAGCGGTAATGCACCTGCAATCTCATTGATAATGGTGGATGCTGCAACAGGAAAGAACATGATTACATGGGACACTCCGGCTAACCTGCCCGCATATATAGACAGTATGATTGTTTACAAGGAGGAAGGAAAAACCAATAACTGGGTAATGCAAGCCAAAGTGCCTGTTTCCGTAGGACAATGGATAGACAATGCTTCTGACCCGTCCGTCAAGAGCAATGCCTACTGCATCGCATACACCTCTATCTATGGCGGCGAAAGCCCGAAGAGTACTGCCCACAAGACACCGCACTTGCAGACTAACTATGGTCTAAATGGCGCAATCAACCTCTACTGGACTTATTATCAAGGTGATGTAGTGGACTCCTATCAAATAATGAGAGGTTCTTCTTCGTCTAACATGCAAGTCCTTGCTACGGTAGCTGGTGATGAGTGTACTTATACAGACAATAGTCCTATCGAAGAGGGGTACTACGCTATCAAATATTCCAATGAAGCCTTTACAAACGAATGGGTATATGGCAGTACTGCCGCCAATATTCCTGCACGCAAAGCGAAGAAAAATAGTATCCTGCGGACAGGACAAAGTAATGTGATGGAGTCATCCGCTTCTGTACAAACGACTTTAGCTACCCACATGACGATATTATCTATGGAGAAGACTTATACGCTTTCTCCGTCGCAAATGAAACTGCACCTCTATGTGGAGATTACCCCGTGTCATGCAACTTATAAACAGGTGCGCTGGTCTATCGTCAGCGGTAAAGAACTTGCCACCATCTATAACAATGGTTTGCTTGTCGCAAATCCTGAAGGGAAGGGCGGTATAGTGCGCGTACGCGCTACTGCCATTGACGGCTCCGGCGTTTATGCAGAACGGACAATAATCGTTATTGGATTTGGAACTCTCTCTCTTTCTGTCAATGATGCAAATATGGGAGAAGTCCTTGGTGCCGGTCAATATACGGAAGGTGAATTGGTAAAGATAACTGCCATAGCATACCAAGGTTATCACTTCGAGCAATGGAACGACGGCAATACCGATAACCCGCGTACTATCTCATTCTTGCAAGATACCGCGTTTGTAGCAGAGTTCGCAAAGAACACTTATACCATTACAACAGGGTCGACCCCCTCCGGTTGCGGAACAACAGAAGGCGATACGTCTGTATTGTACTTAGAGCAAATAGAAATTTCCGCTACTCCTATTGAGGGCTATCATTTTGAAAAATGGAATGACGGCAATACCGATAACCCGCGTACTATTACGGTAACCGAGAATAAGAATTATATAGCTAATTTCGCAAAGAATGTCTATACAATTACGAAACTCACCAACCCTGATTCTTGCGGTATTTCGGGGCCTTCCCAAGCGGAGCATATGCAAGAAATTACACTAACACCTGTCCCCTCTGTGGGATTCCACTTCTCGCAATGGTCTGATGGAGATCGCAATAACCCACGCACCGTTATCATAACGCAAGATACTACTTTTACCGCTGAGTTTGCAATAAACGTATACACGATAAATCTCTATACGTATCAGGCGCAGCAAACATGGGGTACACTAATCGGTGCAGGAGAATATGAACACGGAAGCACGACAGTAATCTCAGCAGAGCCAAATTATGGCTATCATTTTGTAAAATGGCTGGGGGATGACAATACAGATAACCCACGAACCATTACGGTAACGGAGGATAAGAACTATTGGGCTTGGTTTGCCAAGAATATCTATTCCGTTCAGGTAGAGTATGATTCGGAACGAGGTTCAGTGACCTATCCGTCACAGGCTGAATATTTGGACAACGTATCATTATACGCGACTCCAAATACAGGTTATAAGTTTGTTCAGTGGTCCGATGGAAGTACAAGCAACTCGCATTCCGTAACCATCACGCAGGATACCACCTTTACTGCTGTTTTTGAGCCTAAAACATATACCATTACATTCAAGGACGACGATGGCTCTGTCATTGACCAAGTAGAACTGCCTTACGGGGCAATGCCTACTCATGAGAATCCGACTAAACCGTCTAATGGCATTTATTCATACACGTTTACAGGTTGGATACCAGCATTGGCTCCCGTCATCGAAAATGCAACTTACACAGCACAATATTCTGTAACAGAGGCACCAACAGGCGATTGCGAGGATATTCACACTCTCTGGTTACAGCCTGGCGAAAGTAGTTTGGGTGAGATGATAGCAGAAGGTAGTAAATGGCACAATGTCCCAAGCGGAGTCGCTGCATCTGGGCAAGGTGAAGACTTTCTATATACTCCAGCTAAAAATCTGACCAATATGTCATCTGTAACGTTGTCATTTAGCCATTATGCAACGACATCAACTGATAATTTAACACTATGGATTTGTGCGAATTTTCAAAATACGGATGATGATACATGGGAGGAATTGGCTATATCAAAGTTTAGTTCTTCGACTTTTACTGATGTAATAATTAATGTGCCACTAAGATTTGTTGGAAAGAATACTGTTTTTGGATTCTCTTATTATTCCGAAAAGAATGGCAGTTGGATTATTAGGAACCTTAAATTGGACGCAGTATGTGCAGGTGTGACTCCTCCACAGCCGACCTATTACACCATCCGCTTCTTGAATTACAACGGTGCAGAGTTGCAAAACAGTCAGGTTCTGGAGAACACGCTTCCTACATACACAGGCGCAACACCCACGCGGCCGGAAGACAGCAACTACACGTACAAGTTCAAGGGGTGGTCGCCGACCATCGTAGCCGCTACCGCTAACGCAGACTACACGGCACAATTTACCGCCACTGCCAAACCTGTCACTCCAGACCCTGTCTATTACACCATCCGTTTCCTTAACTGGGATAATACTGTGCTACAAAGCGGGCAAGTTCTGGAAAATACACTACCTGTATATACTGGTGCAACACCTACCAAGTTCGAAAATGCGCAATATACGTACACCTTCAACGGTTGGACGCCAACTATCGTTGTGGCTACCGTTAACGCGGACTATATTGCCACTTATTCTGCCGTGCTTAATACCTATACTATCACCTTTGTAGTCAAAGATGACCCAACAAAGCATCATACGATAGAGAACGTTCCTTATGGCACATTGATTTCGTCGTTGATAAATCAAGCGAAAGAGGCTTTAGGCGGCGATACTTTCGAGGATGAAAAGTATATCTATACCTATGAAGGTCTTGAAAATATTGAGCCTACAGATATAGTCACGGGCAACGCAACTTATAATGTTTTGTATTCGAAGACAGAGAAGTTCTCAACGGGTGTAAATAATGTAGAATCTAAAGTTCCCGCCCGTAAGCTCTTCATCAACGGTGTACTATATATCGAGCATAACGGCCACCTCTTCAATGCCCAAGGTGCAAGAGTAGAATAATACAGCTGGCAGGAAATATTTGCATGAATCGAGCCGCCTCACACCGAGACGGCTCGATTTATCCACCTATCTTAGCGCCAACACCTTGTTCCCTTTTTGAATTTCCTAAAACTTGTATTGTGCTTGCATCTTACTTGTATCCTACTTGTATTATTTCACTATGTTAATTTTGAAGTGTCAAAGGTGCACTTTGAGAATTTTTACGTCCTACTTTGAGAATTTTTTTGACGCAAATTGCGAATTTTATTTGCATATATTGAGAATTTGTTGTACCTTTGCAGCGAATTTTAAAAAGTGCTATTATGTTTAAACGTCAACAAGCATCCGTTTTACTCTCTCGAATCGGCGAACCACGCCGGTTTATTCAAGTCGTTGCAGGTGCACGGCAAGTCGGTAAATCAACTATGGTAAAGCAAGTCGTAAATGAGCTAACCATCCCTCATCTGCTGACCACTGCAGAGGAAGCACCGGATAAGAATCCTGCATGGATTCGCTATGTATGGCAGCAAGCCAGGCAAGCCTTACAACTGAATAATTATCCCGAATTTCTACTTGTTATTGACGAGATTCACAAATTAGACAACTGGAGTGAGGTCGTTAAGGCCGAATGGGATGCGGACTCCATGCGCGATGTCAACATTAAAGTGATTATACTTGGTTCTTCTCGCTTGCTAATTAAAGATGGTCTTGATGAATCACTTGCCGGTCGCTATGAAATTATTGAAATGGAGCACTGGTCGTATAATGAGATGCGCGAGGCGTTCGGAATGACACTAAATCAGTATGTATATTATGGTGGTTACCCAGGCGCGTTTTCACTCATTGACGATGAGAAACGATGGCGCAAATATATGCATGATGCAATTATTGAACCTGCGATTACCAAGGATGTTTTGACAACCAAGCGCGTCCTCAAACCAGCGCTTTTACGCCAACTGTTCTTACTTGGTTGCTCTTATTCCGGTGAATTGCTATCCTTCAATAAAATATTGGGACAACTGCAAGATGCGGGAAACACAACAACTTTAGCAAATTATTTGCAACTATTGGATGAGAGCAAGTTGCTGGCAGGTTTGCAGCAGTATGCCGCTGATGATGCACGTAAATATAAATCAGTTCCCAAATATCAGGTATATAATTCAGGTCTATTAAGTGCCACAAGTTCTTTGTGTTTTAAAGATGCGTATTTAGATCCTCAAGAGTGGGGACGATGGGTAGAAACCGCCGTAGGCGCATATCTGATTAATCATGCAGATAGATTGGAGTACAAACTCTATTTCTGGCGTCATGACGGTAATGAAGTGGACTTTATTCTCCAATCTTCAAAGAAGTTGGTAGCCATAGAAGTCAAGAGTGGCAGACGACAGAATAATCAAGGTTTACCAATCTTTAGTGAACAGTTCCATCCTGATGTTGAATTGGTCGTCGGAGGAGAAGCCTTTAGCTTGGAGCAATTTCTGACACTGAATATTGAGCAGTTATTTAGATAATCCGCAAACAAAAGTGCAGCTTTCGTGAAAAAGCTGCACTTTTGTTGTATGCACTACAGACTATTTTGTGGCGCCGCCGAGGGCGATGTAGAGGGCGATGAGAGCTTGAGTGCCGCTATAGATATTCTCTGCCTCGTTAAGTTGAGCGGAGAGGAGGGACTCTTGTGCGGTGAGGACTTCGAGGTAGTTAGCCTTACCGGCGTTCATGAGCTCGTGGGTGCCATCATATGCATCATGTAGCACTTCGACTTGTCGTTTGTAATAGACATCTTTCTCTTTGGCAGCCTGGCAGTCCGCGAGTGCCTCATTGACCTCATTACCAGCGTTAATCACGGTTTGGACGTATTGTTGCTGTAGGTCCTGCATGGAGAGCTTGCTGATTTTCAGCTGTGCGACCAGTTTGCCGTGCTGGAAAATAGGCTGCGTGAGTGAAGCAAGCGCATTGAAGAGCAGCGCTCCCGGATTAGCGATAACACCGCCGTTATTGCCCCAACCGAGAATACCTTGCAGGGATATTTTCGGGAAGAAAGCGGATCGTGCGGCATTGGTGTTATAGAACGCTTCGGCGAGTGCCTTGTCTGCCAATTGGATATCCGGTCGGAGTTCCAGCATCTGTGCAGGCACGCCTGTAGAGATGCGTTCCGGCAGTTCGTAAGCATCCCAAGCGTTGCGCTCGATATGTCTGGGCGTGATAGCCAAGATTCTGCAGATGGCATTCTCTGTACTGCGTATTTGGCGTTTAGCATCGATAATCTGTGTTTTGACGCCGAGGGACGAGTTCTCCATTTGGTTGACGGCTGTCGAGTAGGCTTGTCCGTTCTCGAAGAGCGCCCGTTCGGTCTCGAGTGACGTTTCCCAGAGGCTATCGGTGTTGATAAGAATCTCCAGTTCTCGGTCGAGTAGCTGTAGCATGAGGTACTGCTGCGCGACGGTAGAGATGAGATTGGCTTGTGTGGCAAGCTTGTTGTACTCCGCCTGTTGCAGCACAGTTTTGGACTTGCGCATCGCATTGAGGTTGGCACCAAATAGGTCGAGGTCCCAGTTCATCTGCAGGTTGGCAGCATAGGAGTGCGACCAAGCGTTGCTGCTGTTGTTCCAGCTCCAACTGCCTTGTGGTGCAAGACTGAAGGAGGGCAGGAAACCGAGTTTGGCAGCTTTGAGCGAAGCTTGTGACTGCTCGATGGCTATACGTGCCGAATAGAGGTCGGTATTGCGTGCCAGAGCCGAGTCAATGAGTTGCTGCAGAAGCGGGTCTGTGAAGAACTCGCGCCAAGAGATAGCGGCTATCTGGACCGAGTCGGTAGGAATCGTGTCGCCGAAGAGTGTAGGCGTGATTTGGTCGGTACGGTCCTTCAGTTCATCACTATGCTTGTACTTGCCGTAAATACCGCAAGAACTTAGCACGAAGCCGAATAGTATGATAACGATGTATTTTTTCATTTCTCTACCTCCTTTTCTTCTTTAGCGACGGGTGTTCCGCTGATTTTCTCCTCGAGTGTCTGGAAGACGATGAAGAAAGCTGGAACGACGAAGACGAGTGCGAGTGTTCCGATACTCATACCACCTACCACGCCGAGCGCGAGAGCACGGTTACCGTTTGCTCCTGCACCGCCTGAGAACACGAGCGGTAACATACCGACAATCATCGTGATAACGGTCATGAGGATTGGGCGTAAGCGTTCGCGCGATGCCTCGAGTGCAGCCTCCACAATAGACATACCTTGTGCGCGCCGCTCGGCAGCAAACTCTGTAATAAGAATGGCTGTCTTAGCGAGCAAGCCGATAAGCATGATGACACCCGTTTGCAAGTAGATATTGTTCTCCATACCGGGCAGTCCCATCTTGTATCCAATCCATGAGAAGAGGAAGGAACCCATCAGACCAAACGGAACGGATAAGAGCACGGCAAACGGCGTGATCCAGCTGTTATAGAGCGAACCGAGGATGAGGTAAATGAGGATGACGCAGATGCCGTAAATGAGCACAGTCATATTACTCTGCGAACTCTCTGCCACCTCACGCGACATACCGCCGTATTCGTAAGCACAATAGGTAGGCATCGTCTCTCTGAACACCTCCGCTATTGCTTGCTGCGCTTGGCTATCCGAGTAACCGTTAGCTGGTGTGACGGAGCAGGCAATGGTCTGGAAGAGGTTGAAGTGCTTGAGCGATGACGAACCGACAATCTCTTTGAGGGTGACGAACTGCGAGAGTGGCGCCATCTTACCGTCAGCCACCTTAATATACATATTATTCAACGAAGACGGATCGAGACGATATTCAGGAGCAGCGCCGACGAGGATGCGGTAGATTTTACTGAACTGGTTGAAGTTACCTACGTAGGAACCTCCGCAGTACGCGCCGAGTGTACTGAGTACGGCTCTGGCGGATGTGCCGGCACGGTTACACTGAATAGGATCCACTTCGACCTTGAACTTAGGATAGCGCTCCGAATACGTGGACATGGCACTGGATATCTCGGGACGCTGTTGCAGTTTAGCGAGGAAAGCATTGGTTTTGTTACCGAAGTCCGACATGTCTCCGTCACTCTTATCCTGCACCTGAAGGTCAATACTGTTCGATGTACCATATCCCGGAATCTGCGGCATCTGGAAGGGCAGCACTTTGGCGTTATGGATATTCTGGCAGTCCAGATAGAACTTATAGATAATCAGGTCGATATAGTGTTCGAATCCAGGACGGTCTTCCCAGTTCTTAAGACGAATAATGAGTGTAGCGAAGCTTGAACCGGCGGATGATATCATACCGTATCCGCTACAGATACCGTAACTCTCCATTTCCGGAATGGCTTTCACTTTCTCTTCGACCTGTTTCATTATTTCTTCCGTTTCATGAAGCGTAGCTCCTTCGGGTGCACGCACCTCACACATGATAACACCTTGGTCTTCCTGCGGCACCAGACCTGACGGCATAACGCGCATGAAGATAACGAACAGGACAGCCGCACAGGCTAATAACAGGAAGGATACCCACGGACGCTTGATATATTTAGCTATAGCGCCTTTGTATTTGCCGAGAACGGCATTGTAGGCAGCATCGTACGCCACTTTGGTGTAATAATCAAAGCCTTTCCATTTCTTACCCTGGGTTTGCGACTCATCGTTTGGTCGCATCAGCAGTACGCACAGGGCAGGACATAGTACGAGTGCGCTGACGCAGGACAGACCTACGGAACCGGCGATGGTAATACCGAACTGGGTAAAGAAAGTTCCGGATGTTCCACTCATGAAGGTGACAGGTATGAACACCGCCATGAAGACGAGCGTACATGAGATAACGGCTACGGACACCTCGCTCATAGCTTCGCGTGTTGCCTGTACGGCTTTGTCTTTGGGTGTTCCTTTCATCTTGCCTGTTTCGAGCTTCGCCATCACCGCCTCGACGACGACAATCGCATCATCGACGACCGTTCCGATGGCCAGTACCAACGCAAAGAGGGTGAGGATATTGAGTGAGAAACCCGCCACCATCACAATAGCAAATGTGCCGAGCAGGGACACAATAATCGATATTGACGGAATAAGTGTCGCTTTCCAGTTCTGCAGGAAGAAATAGACGACTATAATCACGAGCAGAATAGCGATGATAAGTGTCTCTACGACATTGTAAATCGCGGCATTGAGGAAGTCGTTCGATGTCTCCAGCACGACAAACTCGAGTCCTGCAGGCAGTGTAGGTGTGAGTTGCTCGTAGAGTTTTTCAATCTTATTGTTCACCTCGGTGGCATTTGCCCCCGGAGCTTGGTTGATGATATAGAACACACCCGGTTGGCCGTCAATAGACGAACTCATGGTGTAACTCTTAGCGCCTATTTCCACATCCGCCACATCCTCCAGGTATAGCAAGTTGCCGCTTTCTCCGGAGCGAAGAACTATATGGTTGAACTCCTCAATCGACTTGAGCGTACCTTTGTACTCCATAGGGTATTGGTAGGCATTTTCCGACTGTTGGCCGAGTGTACCGGTGGACGATACGAAACTCTGCGAGCTGATAGCGTACGATATATCGTCGGGTGTCAGTCCGTACTGCGCCATTACGTCGGGTTTGAGCCAAACGCGCAAGGCGTAGGTGTTACCGAGGTTGTTCACATCACCTACACCCGTGATACGCATAATACGCGGTTTGACGTTGATGTCGATAAAGTTAGAGATGAAGTTATCGTCGTACTTGCCGTCGGTGGATTTGAGTCCGGCGATTTGCAGGATACTGTTTTGCATTTTACTAACCGTCACGCCGACTTGCGTCACATCGCTTGGCAGTAGAGACTCCGCTTGCGACACGCGGTTCTGTACATTGACGGTTGCCATGTCGGGATCTGTTCCTTGCTTGAAATAGACCATGATGGACACTTCACCTGTCGAAGAGGCGGTAGCAGTCATATAGGTCATGTCTTGCACGCCGTTGATTTGTTCCTCGAGCGGTTGGATGACGGATTTCATCACGGTATTGGCGTCAGCGCCCGAATAGGCAGTAGCTACCTGCACACTCGGAGGAGCTATATTGGGATATTGCTCCACCGAAAGGCTTTTGAGACAGATGAATCCGACGAGTAAGATGACGATAGCTATCGCGCACGCCATCACATGTTTGGATATAAAGATATTGCCTTTTGCCATAGTTTTCGATTTAGAAAAGCACTCTTTGTCCTTCTACGAGGTTATTGGCACCTTCAACGACGATGACGTCTCCGACTTCGAGTCCATCCGTTACGACGAGGTCTCTGTCGCTATTGAAACTTACTGTTTGGACGATAGTGCTATACGCGCAACTATCGGCCGCGACTTGATAGACCAGTGATTTGTCTTGTAGTCTAACTACGGCGTTTTGCGGAATGACTATTACATTGTTGGCACTGTACGGAATAACGACGGTTCCTTGAATACCCGAATACAAGCCTCCGTCCGGGTTTGGGAACGTAGCCTTGCAAGTCAAGGTACCTGTCGTACGGTCCACCATTCCGGTAATACTGGTGATACGGCCCTTTATCGGATACTCTGATCCGTTTTTAAACACGAAGGTCACGTCGGGAAACTTATCCAAGAGATTACTCACATGCTCGTGTGTCTCACGTTCTGCCAATACCGACTCGTTGACGGAAAACTCTGCGAACATCTGTGCATTGCCACTAACCATGGTTAGATAGGTTCCGGTGTTGACTTGGTCTCCTGCAAAGACGGGAATAGAACCGATGACACCCGCTACGGGGGAAGTGATGGTACAATAGCCCAAGTTCACACGTGCGCGGTTGGCAGTTGCCTTAAATTGCGCCACTGAAGCTTGAGACTGTTTGTAGGTGTTTTCAGCATTTACTAACACATACTTGCTCACGATACCTTTCTCATAGAGGTTTTTATTGCTCTCGTACTCCAATTTTGCACTGCTTTCAGCGGCTTCAGCGGATAAAAGATTTGCTTCTGCAACCTCTAACTCTAACTTCGCGTCGCGGTCATCAATATGGAAGAGCACATCTCCTTTCTTCACTTGTTGTCCTTCGGTGATGTGTATTTCCATCAATTGTCCGCTTATTTGCGGTTTGATGGTTACGTCGTTTGTACCTTTGAGTGTTGCGCTGTATTTGAGGGGAACGGTGATGTCGGATTTAGCTACGGTAAGCGTTGCATAGGAAGTTGGCGTTGTTTGCGGTACTTTCGGTCCGCAGCCAGCGAACAGCAAGGTGGCCAACGCGATGAAACAATGTAATGATTTTTTCATATGGATTAATTGTTTTAAAAATGCGGCCTTCTTAAGAAAACCGCATTTTTTTAGAGTGTTTAGTTTCTCTTAGATGCGCTTATTGGATTTGAATACCGTTAGCGTTGTAGAGATGTCCATGGTGCTCGATGAAGAGGTGTCCATTGCGGAGGATCTTATTGCCGTTCACTTTTTGGGCAGAGACGTTCTCAATAGCTTGCTCAATATCCATTTCGCTATCGCAGATTCCTTTGATTTTGCCGTTGAATTTCTGTGTTTCGCTACCGACAGTGACCGTGAAGTTATAATTCAGGTCGTATGTTGTCTTATTGGCATTGAGCACAATAGTGAACGATCCTGCAGGTGTAAAATCGAGAGGTGATCCGCTATCATAGATAGTTAAATTGACGTTATTTTTCGTATCGCTGATAGCGTATGTGCCTCTTAAGTCTTTACGGTTTTTGAAAGCGGGTTTGAATACCACCCGAGAGCCAGCAACCGTGTAGCCTGGAAGGAGTGAATTAGGCGAGGTGGCTGCTGCTATTTCAAGTTCCGTTTCGTCTCCACTGATTTCAGCAGCGACAAAGTCGAACTCTGCCTCGGTTGCTTCGCTGGTTACAGGGCAGTATTTGATATTGATATCCTCGGAGCAGATGTCGTACACATATCCAGAGACGTTGTAGGGTTCATTGTCATCCATGATGAAAGTAAGGTCATACTCGAAATCGTATGCGTCTTCATCTTCGTTAGCCCAGATGCCGAAGGTACCGGTTTTAGCCTTATAGTTTTCGATTACAGAACCGGTTTTGATGATTGCTATCACATCGCCGACGTAGTCTATTTCGGAGAGGTCGTAGGCTCCTCTGAGGTCGGTAAGTGTGCCTTGTTTAGGAATAAATTGAATTCCTATTTGCGTACCGTTTGAAGAGGGTTCTGTTTCCTCCAACCACTCTGGATTAGTTACTAAGACGAGGACGGCGTTGTTGGTTCCTTCGATAATCCTGCTGGCTTTGAATTTAATGTCGCCAGGTCCGCTTACTTGGCAATATTCAGCGGCGAACATGCTGCCTGCAAAAAGGATGGCAGCGAAAATTGATAAAAGTTTCTTCATAAATTAAAAGTTTTAATTGTTTTTATCAGCAATCAGTTATCAGCAGGCTGGCCACTGATAACTGATTGCTGAAAGTTATTCGTATTACTTCTGTGCGCCGTAACCAGGCATAGCTCCGAAGAGTTGCATTGCTTTGTCGAAGTTATAGCGGTTTCCATACATCGAAACGCGACGGGTTTCAGAACCTTGCATGTTCATACCCATAGCTTGACGGAACTGGTTGGAAGCGGAGTTCGGGTTGAAGTTTTGCGACTCAGAGATAACTTTCAGGTTAGCAAATGCTTTGAGGTATTCTTGGTCCATTGCTTTGAGCACAGGAGCATCGCCAGGCAGCTCTTTGTTGTTCTCTGCCTTCGGAAGAGTCTGCTCATCAACCATATCTTCGATATCGGAGCATTTGATATTGGTCCATTTACCTCCACCTCTGGACGGGAGTTGCAGGTCAGCTGCGTTGAGGAAGAAGTAGTTGTCGTAGAGGTTGGTTTTCTTGATAGCCTCGTACTCTTTGGTATCGATGCGGGTACGTGCAACAGCTGCGTAGTTGTTACCGATGAAGATGTTGTGGTGTACATCACCGTTCACTTTGTTCATGAACTCATAGCCATAACCCATATCTTCCATGTATTTGTCGCGGCACCAGCTGAAGGCAACCGTGTTGTGGTGGAAGTTCACGTGCGAAGCTTTACCGTCTTTGTCCCAACCGTCGATGCGAACGCCGCCGTAACGGTTTGAGATGATTACGTTGTTGTAAATCTCGATTTCGCCGCAGCGAGTGTTGAATTGCAGACCGAAATAGGTACTGTTGGCGATGAGACAGTTACGGATAATCACGTTACCGGCAATAGCACCGTCGGAGTGGAAAATCTGGTGTTGGATTTGCGGAGGAGTAGCGTCTTCCATACGACCGGTCTCAAACGCAGCCGATGGGCAACCGTTGCGCTCATCATTCGGGTTATTGGGTTTATAGAAGTTCTCCAGACCCATATCCAGCATGATACCGTCAATAATGAGTGTGCCTTGCGGAGTCTTCGATGTAGCTACATCCAGGTCGCGGGAGGTGGTAATCATACCCTTTGAACCATTCGTACCACGTTGCTCTTCGCCCGGTTGAATACGGGTGATGTATTTGAACGGGTCACGCTCTGTGAAATCTTCATTCCAGCCACCTTCGAGGGTGATGAAGTTATAAATCTCAATGTAACCTTGGTTAGTGTAGCCGAGGAAGTTACCTTCGCCTACGCGAACGACAGCGCCGTTGTCACCGTTCTCTTTGATGATGTTCAGAACTGCTTGAATGTCTTTCTTTGCAGTAGCCGGAGTCAGACCGTCTGCACCACGAGAGGAACCGTTTTTGGAAACGTAGTAGATTTTTGCGTTACCTACGGGTTTAGCAGCTTGCGTTTGTGTTTGGTTGCTGCTGTTGTTGTGTCCGGCGTCCATGCGCGCTTTTTCAATAGCCGTGTTGCCTGCGCTTGTGGCAGTACGTTGAATCAGGCCACCCAGTCCTTGTGCTTGGATGGAACCTACCATTGCGATAGCAACGAATAGGGAGAGGATAGTTTTCACTTTCATGTGTTTAAAATTTGATGGTTAGTACTCCGTAATACGGGGATTACGTTTTTTGCGCCGCAAAATTACAACATTTTTTGCACATGTGCAAATAAATTTGCAGTTTTTTCGCAAAAAACAGAAAAAAAAGACCGCGGTCGGGGGAATCTCTTGGGTTGAAGTTAGGTTTGAGTTATACTCGTCTTGGGATGAGGAACCATTGAGCAGCCATTGAGCAGCCATTGAGCAGCCATTGGGAGCGGGAGGCTAACTGGAGGCGAGGAGGTTATTTTTGGGGTTTGAGCAAGTCCGGAGTTTCGCTTAGGGTGGAAGCGAGGAGGTCGGGACGGCGTTCTTGTGTGTGTTGGAGGTTTTGTTCGTAGAGCCATTCTTCGATTTTGGCTTGGTGTCCGGAAAGCAGAATTTCGGGCACTTTCCAGCCTTTGTATTCAGCAGGGCGGGTATAGACGCCGGCCTCGAGCAGGCCATCTTGGAAACTGTCGGAGAGTGCAGAAGTCTCGTCTCCGAGTGCACCGGGGATGAGGCGTACGATGGCATCAGTCATCATCGCAGCCGGCATCTCACCTCCGGTGAGAACGAAGTCGCCAATGGAATATTCTTTGGTGATAAAATGGTCGCGGACGCGCTGATCTACACCTTTGTAATGTCCGCAGAGGATGATGATATTCTGCTTGAGTGACAGGGAGTTAGCGGCTTTCTGGGTGAAGGGTTCGCCGTCTGGAGCGGTGAAGATAATCTCGTCGTAGTCGCGTTCGGCTTTGAGGGCTGAGATACATCGGTCGATGGGTTCGATTTGCAGCACCATACCGGCCGAGAACCCGAAAGCGTAGTCATCCACTTTGCGATGTTTGTCGAGGGTATAATCGCGGAGGTTATGCACATAGATTTCAGCGAGTCCTTTGTCTTTGGCTCGTTGGATGATGGAGTGGTTGAGAGGTGACTCAAGTAATTCCGGGCAAGCTGTGATGATATCGATGCGCATAGAGTTTACTTTGTAAACGTTAAATTGTTAGAACGTTAAATTGTTAAAACGTTAAATTGTTAAAACGTTAAATTGTTAAATCGTTATGGGACCGGGTCATATCCGCTGCCTCCCCAGGGATTGCAGCGTAGGATTCGTTTAATGCCTAGCCATGTACCTTTGAAGATACCGTATTTCTGTACCGCTTCGACCATGTACTGGCTACATGTCGGGGTGTATCGACACGAAGGAGGTGTAAGTGGCGAGATACAGTATCTGTAGAAATATACAGGCAGCAGGAATATATTACGAATTAGTTTCTTCATTAAGTTTTATAATAGTCTTCGCAATTGCTTTTTCGATAACCGAATAACCGAGCAGCGTTTTGTCCATGTAGTTTAACGCGATGAGATAGTGGTTGTTGAGGTTGTGTTTGTTTAGTCGCCACGCTTCGCGCATCTGTCGGCGTAGTCGGTTACGGTCGACCGCATGTTTGAAGAGCGATTTAGGAGCCCAAATAAGTACTTGTGTGTCATCGGCGGGCAGATAAGTGACGCGCAGCGGCCACACGGCGAGACGTTTGCCCCGTTTGTAGAGGTCTGCAATGCGCAGTTGGCCGCAGAGACGCTCATATTTAGGAAAGTTGTTGCTCAAGGTATCGCTCAATAGCGGTAGTTATGCTTGGGCACTCGGGTGTGGGTGCCGATATGTTGACTTGTAATCCTGCTTCTTTGGCGGCAGCGACGGTGTTTTGTCCAAAGCAACCGATCACGGTATCACCTTGTTGCCACTCGGGGAAGTTGGTGTGAATAGACGAGACTCCGGTCGGTGTGAAGAGCACTACCATGTTATAGTCAAAAGGCAGGTCTTTCGGCCATTCGGCAGCCACAGTCTTGTACATCACAGCTGGTTTGATGGTGATATTATGCTCGGCGAACATATTGATAGTGTTGTCGTTGTGCACGTCGGACATCACCATGAGGTATTTCTCGTTTGGACGGCGAAACATCGTCGGGAGCAGGTCGGCGAAGTTATTATGCTCGCTGAAAAAAACCTTACGTTTGCGATACTGGATATACTTCTGCAGGTAGTTAGCGACCGCCTCGGAGATGCAGTAGTAGTGCATACTATCGGGCACTTGTACGCGCAGTTCTTCGCAGAGGCGGAAGTAATGGTCTGCACCCAAACGCGAGTTGAGCAGTACTGCGGTATAGTCAAGCGGGTTAATACGCTGTTTCCTAAACTCATGAGCATCCAAGCCGACTACGCGAATGAGCGGCCGGAAATCGAAATGAACTCCGAAACGGGCTTCCATATCTGTGTATGGGTTACGCTCCGTAATAGGACGCGGTTGAGAAATGAGAATCTTTTGTATCATATCTGTTGTTGCTATAGTCGATTTTTAAACTATTTGTTGCACGCCGATAAACATCGCCGCAGCCGGGATGATTTCGAGCGTGAGCGTGTAGAGTGCAATATACCCGATGGATTGCAGGCCGTTATAAAAGTGCTGGATAAGTTTGACTATCACATCAATGCAGAACAGGGCTGCGATACCCAGAATAATCCAGCGAATAACACCGTTGTGGCCAATATTGATTGTGACGAGCAAGATAGGGTATAACACGATGCACAGTGCTGTCCAAAGGTTGGAGTACTGTGGCATATATAGCGCCGTATCCCGCTTTAAATCAAAGGTATAGCTCACTATCCAAGCACTCACCGACTTGATAGCCACGAAAGCAATGACGATGAGTATAATCCATCCAAAGGTGAGGATGGAGAACGCGCCCTCTTCATAGCAAGCGAGATAGAGCGTAAGGGCAATGACACAAACGCGGAAGACCGTTAGCGCGACCGCTCCCCAGAAGTTAACAGCACTGTCTCCGAACATGCGTTGCATACGCGAGAAAGTAGTGCGAAAACTGGTTCGGATGGTTTCCGGCTGCAGCACTTCCGCCATGACCATGCAGAGCAATAGTCCGAGCATCAGCCAGGATGGCCACGCTTCGGAGATCGGAGATGATATCAGCGGGAGTTTAGTCATTGTCTTGTACTACCATTTTATATAATTTATCGCCACGATGTAGGACCTTGTCGGTTTTGAGAGCGAATAGTTCGCCTTTTTTGACTTGCGAAGTGACCTGTTGGGCGTCGTTGTGAATATCCGTCGCAACAGTTTCGTATACACCTGTCGTCTCGCCCGTAACCAGTAATTCGTCCCCTTCGTTGAGTACCGGAATAGCTTCAAGAAGGAATTCAGCTACGCTGATGTTCTTGAAGAAATTGGTGCATTTGCCCGCATACACTTTCTTACGGGTTGCCAGACTGCCGTAGTGGCGAGTCCATTCGCCGAGACGTTGTCCTTGATAATAGCCGTCCCAGAAACCGCGGTTGAAAACGCGTGCCAGACGGGTGTTCCAGTTGTCGATTTTGGCATCGATGCTGTCTTGCGCATATTCGCCGTTTTGCCAAGCCTCGACAGCCTCTTTGTAGCAGGAGACAACGGTTTGAACATATTCCGGACCGCGAGCTCGACCCTCGATCTTGAGAATGGTGACGCCCGCATCGAGCATCTTATTAAGGAACCCGATCGTCTTGAGGTCTTTGGGCGACATGATATATTGGTTATCCACCTCCAACTCGAGGTCAGACTCTTTGTCCTTGACTATATATCCGCGTCGGCAGACTTGCATGCAAGCTCCGCGATTAGCACTTGCGCCGAGGTTATTGAGGCTCAGGTAGCACTTACCGCTGACCGCCATACAGAGTGCTCCGTGGCAGAACATCTCTATCTGGATAAGCTCGCCTTTCGGGCCGCAGATATGCTGTTCGACGATATCGCGGTGGATGGCTGCGACTTGTTGGATGTTGAGTTCACGCGCCAAAACGACGGTGTCGGCATACTGTGCGTAGAACCGCAGCGCCTCGGTGTTGGATATATTGAGTTGAGTAGATAAATGCACCTCCACACCCTGACTATGCGCATATTGCAGCACAGCAATATCGCTCGCGATGATGGCTGTTATACCGGCTTGTTTGGCGTTGTCCACAATCGTTCGCATCAGCGGCAGATCCTCGGGATACATAACCGTATTGAGTGTGAGGTACGTCTGTACGCCGGCTTGATGGCAGATGTCCGCAATCTTATGTAGGTCGGATGTAGTGAAATTAGCCGACGAGCGAGCACGCATATTCAGGTGCTCAATGCCGAAATAGACGCTATTAGCGCCTGCTTCGATGGCGGCAGTGAGACTCTCCCAGCAACCGACCGGGGCCATAATATTGATTTGCGTGTTCGTCGTAAGGCGTTATTGTTGGATGATATATTCCGCTATCTGCACGGCATTGAGCGCAGCACCTTTGCGTATCTGATCGCCGACGCACCAGAAAGTGAGTCCGTTCTCCTTACTTATGTCTGCGCGTACGCGCCCGATATAGACCTTATCTGTTCCGCTTAAGAAAAGCGGCATCGGATACTTCTTATTGGCAGGGTCGTCTAATAGTTCGCAGCCGTCTGAGTGACGGAAAGCGTCTTTGGCCTGCTCGGCCGTAATCGGTTGCTCGGTCTCCAGCCAGATACTCTCGCTATGAGCACGAAGGGACGGAACACGAACGCAGGTGGCACTCACCTGGATATCGGAGTGCATAATCTTACGCGTCTCGTTGTACATCTTCATCTCTTCCTTGGTGTAGTCATTGTCGGTGAAGACGTCTATTTGCGGAATGAGGTTATATGCTAATTGGTAGGCGAACTTATTGACCGTAACTTCTTCTCCATTAAGCACTTGACGGTATTGCGTCTCCAGCTCTTTCATCGCTTGTGCACCAGCACCGGAAGCGGCCTGATACGTGGCGACATGTACACGCTTGATATGGCTCAGTTGCTCAATTGCTTGCAACGCCACCACCATCTGAATCGTTGTACAGTTAGGATTGGCGATGATACCACGCGGACGGACAAACGCATCGGCTGCATTTACTTCAGGAACAACCAATGGTACATCCTCTTCCATCCTAAACGCGCTGGAGTTATCAATCATCACAGCTCCAAAACGGGTGATATCCTGCCAATACTCGCGGGAGACGGAAGCTCCGGCAGATGTGAATGCTATATCCACACCTCGGAAGTCGTCACCATGTGTGAGTTCTTTGACTTTATATGTGCTTCCATGGAATGAATATTCGGTCCCGGCGCTACGCACGGAACCGAATAATCGCAGTTCGGTAACAGGAAAGTGACGCTCTTCAAGCACTTTCAATAACTCTTGACCTACGGCGCCTGACGCGCCCACTATCGCTACTACCATAATCGTGACAATTGCTTATTGTAACGAAATAACTGTGTCAGCTTTTTGTACGTCGAAAGCCACTTTGCCTTCGCGTGCTAACCAACCGAGAGCCATATTGAGGTCGGCGTCTTTCAGTTTGGTAGCTTTCTTAAGAGCCTTTTGTGCGAGAGCGCCGTTTTGCAGAGCAGCCCAAACGAGGCCGGCATTCTCTCCGATTTTACTTGTAATCATAATACCTTAAAATTTAAATTTAACAAACAATACCGATGGAATCGGTTTAATCTTCTGCTTTCTTAAAAATCAAGCACGCGTTCAGGCCACCGAAGCCGAAGTTATTCGACAGCGCATAGTGAATATCGCGTTTCTGCGCCACATTGAAGGTGTAGTTCACCTTGTAGTCGATGCGCTCGTCTTCGTCGCCTTCCTCGTGATTGATGGTTGGCGGGATGATACCTGTCTCAAGAGCTTTAACGCAAGCCACAGCCTCGATAGCGCCGGCTGCACCTACCAAGTGCCCAGTCATCGATTTGGTCGAATCCAGGTTCATCTCGTAGATATGGTCACCGAACACAGCGCGGATAGCACCTAATTCGGCTATATCGCCAAGCGGAGTAGACGTGCCGTGAGTATTGATGAAGTCGATATCTGTCGGCTGCAAACCTGCATCGGTCAAAGCGGCTTTCATCACCTTGATAGCACCTTTGCCTTCCGGATCCGGAGCTGTCATATGGTATGCATCCGAGGTGGCACCTGCGCCAACAACCTCGGCGTAGATCTTTGCACCACGAGCTTTCGCATGCTCGTATTCCTCGAGGATGAGACACGCTCCACCTTCGCCCAACACGAATCCGTCACGCGACTTGGAGAACGGACGGCTGGCTGTCTCGGGACTCTCGTTGCGGGTCGAGATAGCCCGCATCGCATTAAAACCACCAATACCCGAAGCCGTGATATCCGCATCCGCTCCACCGGTCAGAATAATATCTGCACGACCCAAACGAACTGCATCAAACGCTTGTGCGATAGAGTGGGAAGAGCTGGCACATGCCGACGACACAATAAATGCCGGACCCGTCAAACCAAACTCCAATGAGATATGACCCACACCCATACTATGCAGAGCCTTCGGAATGAAAAACGGATTATAGTGCGGCGTGCCGTCACCCATAGCAAATTCCACTACACCTTCCTCAAAACTCTTCAAACCACCCATGCCGCTGCCCCAGATGATGCCGATACGATCCTTATCCTCTTGCTCTAAATTCAAAGCCGAGTCCTCCAAAGCTTCTTTCGCCACATACACAGAGAACTGAGAATAACGATCCAAACGACGAGCTTCCTTCGGATCCATAATGCCGTCAAAGTTGAAATCCTTCACTTCGCAAGCAAAGTGAGAACGAAACTTCGAAGCATCAAATTGGGTAATCTCTGCGGCTCCACTCTTGCCGGATACCATATTATTCCACGTGGTTGGAAGGTCATTGCCAATGGGCGTCACGGCTCCCAAACCAGTAACAACTACTCGCTTTAATTCCATAACATTATTGTACAATTTACGAGCTTACAGTTACCCGCAAACTCGTAAAGTGCTATTTTAAAAAACTTCGATTAAGCAACAGCTTTCTCAATGTAAGCAACTGCATCGCCTACGGTAGCAATCTTCCGAGTGTCCTCATCAGGAATAGTAATGTTGAACTCCTTCTCAAACTCCATAATCAACTCAACAGTGTCCAACGAGTCTGCATTCAAGTCTGCAGCAAAACTTGCATCTAAAGTTACTTGAGATTCCTCAACACCAAGTTTGTCAACGATGATTGCTTTTACTTTCGATTCAATTTCTGACATAGTCGTATAATTTTAAGTTAATAATTTCAAAAGCGGCCGCAAAAGTACTGCTTTTTTTTCATATACGCAAATTTTTGTGCATTTTTCTTACAAAAACATGTATTTTGCAACCTAAACTTGGCGAAAATAACACTTATAAACTGAATAGATATTCTATTCCCTCATTAATTTCTGCCTCGCTTGCCGTCTGATTGATGACTGGTTCACCCACATTGCGCAACAACGTAAAATTAATCTCCTCTTCGCGCGAATTCTTCTTATCTTTACGCATCAACTCCACCAATTCCGACACGTCTTTACAGTTACATTGCGGCCTTCCGTAATAACTCAGCATCACATGACTTAACTTTGTTAAAACATCTTTCTCACAGCCCAACTTCAACACACTCAAATACAACTCCACAATTATTCCCCACAGCACACAATACCCATGCCTTGCCTGTGTTTTTTCCTCCAAAGCATGACCAACTGTATGTCCGAAATTCAGCACCCTGCGAAGACCTTGTTCAGTCGGATCCTGCGCTACTATTCGCTCCTTAAACCCCCGAGCCGCAGCAACAATTTGCATATCCATAACTGCCTTGTCATCAGACATATACGACTCCAATGCCCGCAGAACGCTATCCAATGCCTCTTCGCTTTCCAACAAAGCGCATTTGATAATCTCTCCCCAGCCTGAAAGCATCTCTTCAACAGGCAAACTACGCAAAAATGCTGCATCCGTCAGGACCGCCTTTGGAGGATAAAAAGCTCCTACGCGATTCTTCAAACCGTCCAAGTTAACTGCCGTCTTGCCACCAATAGCGGCATCTACCATCGCCAACAATGTCGTCGGGATATTGATGTAATCAATCCCTCTCAAATACGTTGCGGCCACAAATCCTCCCAAGTCGCAAATACTGCCACCACCAACATTAATCAACAACGCTTTCCGAGTCGCTCCTTGTTCCGTCAACCAACGCCAAATCTTCTCCGCGTTCGACAAACTTTTTGCTGCCTCGCCATCCTCCAATTCATACGACGAATTTAGCAAGGGATACGCTACCCTTGCGCTACGGATAGCGAACACTTGGTTGGCATCATATTGACGCAAAATAGCATCTAATTCTGCTTGCATTGTACTTTTTTTTAATAAAATCGCCGCAAAATTACAACAATTCTTGCATATTTGCAAAAAAAGTAGTACTTTTGCGCCCAAATTGGATAATTATGCAAAGAAAACTCATTTTATTGGCCCTCGTTGCGATATTTTCGCTGACGGCTAACGCGCAAACAGTAAGCTACCTCACAACGGAGCAGTTCAAAGCCAAAGTGTTTGACTATACCACCGAAAAAGAGTGGAAGTACAAAGGCGACAAACCCTGTATCATCGACTTCTATACCACTTGGTGCGGACCCTGCAAACGCTTGGCGCCTATTATGGAGGAACTTGCTAAACAGTACGCCGGAAAAGTCTATTTCTACAAAGTTGATGTGGAGCAGGAGCGTGAGATTGCGCAAGCCTTCCAGATAACCAGTTTCCCGCGCGTCCTATACATCCCGGTTAAGGAAAAACCTATGATGCAAATCGGCTTGCAGCCCAAGGAAACTATCGAGGAGATTATTGACGACAACCTGCTAATCAAGTAAACTATGCAAGTTGAATTCGTTTTACTCGTCCTATCCCTGCTTTTCTTCGCGAGCATCTTCACAGACCGTATCGGTTATAAGTTCGGAGTGCCGGCCTTGCTTATGTTCTTGGCTGTCGGTATGCTCTTTGGTCCAAGCGGATTAGGTACATGGCTCGGTGCCGATTATAGTTACGGCCTTAATATCGCCACGGCACAAGCTATCGGAACTATCGCACTCTGCGTCATACTGTTCTCCGGTGGCTTGGACACGAAAATATCGGACATTCAGCCCGTTATGGCACCGGGTATTACGCTGGCCACCATTGGTGTCTTCTTCACTTGTGTCATCACTGGCGTGCTCGCTTGGGTAGTCTTCGGATGGTTCCACGGAGTCTTGACCATGTCTGTCTGGTCCGCACTGCTTATGGCGGCTACGATGTCTTCCACAGACTCGGCAAGTGTCTTCTCTATACTCCGAACCAACAACGTCAAACTCAAACATAATCTCCGTCCGTTGTTGGAGTTAGAGTCCGGTGCCAACGACCCGATGGCATATATCCTTACCATCACACTCATCGGTATCGTCACGACGGCATCTACCGACATCAATGCCCTGCAAATCTTCCAAGACGTACTCATCCAACTCGTAATGGGTGCTGTCATCGGTTTCATCTTCGGTAAAGTGGTTGTTTGGCTGCTTAACAAAGGTGCTCTCACCAACGATAGCCTTTATCCCATCATGGTTCTCACAGCTTGTATCTTTATCTTCTCCGCAACATATTACCTAAAAGGTAATCCTTACCTCGCTGTCTATATCGGAGGACTCATCATCGGTAACAGCCGTTTCTACCGCAAACGTCAGACCAAAGCCTTCTTCGACGGACTCACTTGGCTCAGCCAGCTCGTCATGTTCTTGATGTTAGGTCTCATGGTGCATATCCATGACTTGCTCGATTGGCACGTCTGGGTCTTCAGCCTCATCGTTAGTGTCATCATGATCTTTATCGCTCGTCCGCTGAGCGTGGCACTTTGCCTACTCCCCTTCCGCAAACAGTTCAAGCAAAACGACCGAATCTTCGTCAGCTGGGTCGGACTCAAAGGCGCTGTGCCTATTATCTTTGCCATCCTCTGCGAAGCAGGAAACGTGCCACATTCTGACTTGCTCTTCAACGTCGTCTTCACCTGCACGCTCATTAGCTTGCTCATCCAAGGAACAACATTAGGAACGCTGGCTGCAAAACTCAAACTCGCCACGCCGCAAACGCCGCAACACAAACTCAAATACTTCGACATCGACCTACCGGACGAGATTCAATCCTCTTCTTGGGAACGCGTCGTGGACGAGAAACTGCTGGAAAAAGGCACTAAGCTCAAACAGCTCACTATCCAGCCGCACACGCTCGTCATCATGGTCCGACGCGAGGATACGTTCTTCGTCCCTACAGGCGACACCGAACTGCAACTCGGCGACCAACTGCTCGTTATTTCCGACAACAACGCCCAAAAAGCCGTCCAAGAACGCGAGGACGAAGAGGCCGAGATTCTCACACACTGGTGGATGGACTTCGTGGCGCATACCGGCAAGTTTGTTCGCACACGATGGAAACGCCTCATCGACAACAATAAAAAGAAAAATCATAACTAAAACATAGTCACATGAAGACAACTGTTTTCTTAACAGGTGCTACCGGCACAATGGGATTTGCCGGAATGCAGGAAATACTCAAACGCCCGGACCAATACGACTTGCGCATACTCGCAAGACCAAGCCAAAAAAACAAAGAACTACTTACACCCCTAATCGCTAAACATTCAACGCTAAACGTTATCTGGGGTGATTTGACCAAATACGAAGACATCCTCAAAGGCGTCACTGGCGCCGACATCGTCCTGCACGTCGGAGGAATGGTTTCCCCGCAGGCCGACTATCGTCCAACCGCTACCCGCAAAACGAACATAACCGCTGCGACATATATTCGAGACGCTGTCCTGGCACAACCCGAGAACAAACAACCAAAGGTTGTCTATGTCGGTTCAGTAGCACAAATGGGTGACCGTCGCGAACCGCTCCATTGGGGCAGAACAGGCGATCCCATCTGTGTCAGCGCCTATGACCATTACGGCATCACCAAAGCTTGGGCAGAGCGCATCATTACAGATTCCGGCATCAAGAACTGGGTATCTCTCCGTCAATCAGGTATCCTCTATCCCGCAATCCTCAAGAACTACGACCCGATCATGTTCCATGTGCCTATCCGTGGCGTCTTGGAGTGGGCTACCGTCGAAGACTCAGGCCGACTGCTTGAGCGTATCTGCCGACCCAATATCCCGGATGAGTTCTGGAAGAACTACTACAATATCGGTTCCGGTGCCGAATACCGCATCTCCAACTACGAGTTCGAGTGCCTCCTGCTTGATGCCATAGGCTGTCCCAAACCCGAGCAGATCTTCAACGCCAACTGGTTCACAACGCGCAATTTCCACGGTATGTGGTATCTCGATAGCGACAAGCTCGAAGGATTCCTACATTTCCGCGCAAACGTACCTATTAAGGACTACTTCAAGCAACTCGCACAGGCTCCGTCCGTTCCCGGTGGCATTAAGTTCGCATCCAAAACACATATCGCCAAACTCTTCCCGCATTGTGTCAAACTCGCTATGCGCGCTATGGCCAACAGCAAAGAGCACGGAACACAGTGGTGGATCAAAAACAACGTCACCAAACGCATCAACGCTTACTACGGCAGCCTCGAGGCCTACAAAGCCATTCCCGACTGGAAGCACTTCGACGTATCCCACAATAGCGAAGATGCCGTCCTCCTCAACCACGGCTACGACGAGACCAAGCCGCTCAGCGAACTCGATCTCCAAGACATGCAAAAAACCGCCGAGTTCCGCGGTGGCAAATGTCTCTCCAAGTCAATGGTCAAAGGCGATCTCGACACACAACTCGAGTGGCAATGCGCCGAAGGACACAAGTTCAAGGCCTCGCCCCGACTCATTCTCCTTGGCGGACACTGGTGTCCCGACTGCTTCCCCTGGCCATACAAAGACGATAATCCACGTCCGTGGCAATGGGACAGAGAAGCCAAACGAAACCCCTTCTTCGCACAACTGTGGGCTCCGCTCCACTCACCCGAAGAAGATAACGTTTACGGACCCGAAATTTTCGAAGGCTGGGAATAATCAAAAATCAAAAATCCCAAATCAAAAATCATCCATGTACTTCGACGAACTACCTCTTTCCGACGACGTCTTGGACGCACTATGGGATATGCACTTTGACGTGCCCACGCCCGTTCAGGAGAAAACCATTCCCGTCATCCTGGATGGCCGGGATGTCATCTCTTGCGCCCAGACCGGAACAGGCAAAACAGCTGCCTATATACTGCCGCTGCTCACCAAACTCGCCGAAGACAACCATGATCCCGACAAACTCAACGCCATCATCATGGCGCCAACACGCGAACTCGCACAACAAATCGACCAACAGATGGAAGGATTCGGATTCTACGTTCCCTTCTCGTCGGTTGCTATCTACGGCGGAAACGATGGCGGTACTTGGGGAAACCAAACATCCGGTATCACCAAAGGTGCCGACATCATCATCGCCACACCCGGTCGCTTACTTAGCCTAATCAACATCTATTCCCCGGATTTTTCCGGCGTCAAGTACTTCATCCTCGACGAAGCCGACAGAATGCTCGACATGGGCTTCTACGACGATATCATGACCATCGTCCGCAAACTGCCCAAAACGTGCCAGAAAATCATGTTCTCTGCCACTATGCCCAACGATATCCGCAAGCTGGCAAGAACCATTATGCACAATCCCGTCGAGGTCAAAATCGCCGTCTCACGCCCGCCGGAAGCCATCAAACAACTCGCCATCGACCTCAACGATGCCGACAAAACCAACAAAATCGTCGAACTGCTGACCCAAGAAAAATCGCTCAACAAAGTACTCATTTTCGCAGGCAAAAAGCAACGCGTCAAAGAACTGACTCATGCCTTGCGCAACAAAGGCCTCGACGCCCGACAGATGCATTCCGACCTCGACCAGAAAGATCGCGAAGCCGTTATGCTCGACTTCCGTAACGGTAAAGTCCAAGTCCTCGTCGCTACCGATATCGTTTCCCGCGGAATCGACGTGGACGATATACCGCTTGTCATCAACTACGACGTCCCCCGCGATGCCGAAGACTATGTCCATCGCATAGGCCGTACAGCCAGAGCCGAGAACAACGGAACAGCCATCACACTCGTCTCAGACCAAGACAAACGCTTCTTCCAACGTATCGAGCGCTTCCTCCACAAGCATATTCAACGCCTCTAACTTTTTGTCTTTAACTTCTCACCTCAACTCTATTGCTTCTAATTCTGTCGCCTCTACCTTCAGCATTCCTTGCTTCAGTACCTCTTACTTCAGTGCTTCTACCTTCAGCGTCCCTTACTTTAGCCCCTTAACTCCTCACCCCCTTCCTCTTTTTCCCGTAGGTCGCCCGAAGGTCACCCGAAGGTCACCCGAAGGTCGAACGATGGTGGAACGACAGTCGAACGACGGTGGTTCGAAGGTCACACGACGGTCACACGTTATCATAGCGAGACCTCAATACGACGCAAGAATACCTCTGAACCAAGAAAAATACGATTTCTGCAAAAAAACTGCAATTTATTTGCATATTCCAAAAAAAAGTCGTACCTTTGCCGCGAAAATAACACAAATGCATATGATTGAGCACTGGTGGGGCTTTGCTACTATGCCCGAAAATATGACATATCCCTCTAACAGCGAGGATAATCCGATGACCCTGATCTGTCAGTTCAAACTTGGAGAAGGCCTCGTCTATGTATTTGCGGACTTGGACTATTTCTTCGGCGACATCGATGTCGAAGGCGGCAATCTCGGAGAATGGCCGACCAACTTCTACAAAGTGCTCTACAGCCCCACACAAACCAATCTCCACGAACACGAAATCCGCTATGCCGACGGCACTTCCGCCGTGCCCGAACCACGCAAGATGGAGGATTACGACTCCAAAGTCCTAAGTCAACCCACTACCTGGACCGACGAACTCGCGCAGGACTATCCCGACTACCAAGTCCTCGCCCAACTCGAGGAAGATGACGATATCAACCTCCGCTTCTACGATTGCGGTTCGCTCTTCTTCCTCATCAAACCCGAAGACCTCGCCGCACGCAACTTCGACCGTGTCAAATGCGTCCTCTATTCCTATTAAGAATTGTAAATTGTAAATGACTAAATTGTAAATAGTTTTATGGCAATCTTCTCACCTGAATTACACAAAGCGGCATCGGGCGCCAAGTCCCTGCCAATCAATAAAGAGCGTATCGACGACCCGTCCTTCGTGACTCCTGTTTACGAAGAATATGCCGCCAAATCAGATATCACCGGTTACATGACCGCCCTGTGGAAAGGAGCCGCCGTGCGGGATGTTGAGTGCCTGCAGGTCCTGCTCTATCTGGCTATCAAATGCCACGAGCCCGAAGATGTAATGGATTTGATGGATATGCTGATTGATACAGACGATGACTCCTTCATTCCCCTTTGGCAAAAACTTAGCCAAATTATCAAAGATGCAAAGAAATGGCCCAAAGAGATTTATGAAGATGAAAAAAAGTACAAGTCTCGTTTGTCAGTTGAGTTCGAGAATGCTTTATGCGCACCCGGCACTCCTGACAGCCTGTTCGATGATGCCGAACCCGCTCTCCTGCGCGCATACCTCAATAACGTAGGCCGTCAATCCAACGCAGAAGCACCTATCGACGAGATACCTATTAACAACTGCGTGCCCGAAAAGACAATAAACTATTGGAGGGGACTATACCGCCGGGACGATTGTTCGTCAAACCAAGAGGCTATCTATCACGAAGCACTCTCTTACGCGCAGAAAGGTGACCCATTTGCCATGTACATAGTAGGTTACTTGCTTAAGCATGGTATTCGTACCAAATACAGTAATCCGAACGTCACCATCTTAGAGGCGGACCATGACAAAGCCTACCCTTGGCTCAAACGTGCTGCCGATGCCGATATCCCCGAAGCTTGCTGGGAAACAGCCTCCGTTCTCTTCGACAAAAACAACGAAGCAGACGAAGCACTCGGCTGGAAATATTTAGACCAAGGTGCCGAAAAGGACAATAAAGATTGCCTGCTTTGCCTGTTCCGGCACTACGAAGACAAAGATGACACCAAAGCCTTCAACTACCTCGTACGCCTTGCCGACCAATACCACACGCACGAATATACCCTCAAACTCGCTAAATGGTACGAGGAAGGTCGCGGCTGCGAGAAGAACGAGAAGAAAGCCTTTGAGTTGGCGGAATATGTCTGGAGTCATTCCTCTGCCAGTCCGTACGACAGCAGTTACGAAGACTCCGTAGACTTACTCTGCCGTTATCTCAAAAACGGTATCGGCTGCGAAGAAGACTACGACCGCGCCCTACGTATCCAACGCGAATTCCATGACGACGAGGACCGCATGTGGGAACTATTAACAAAATAAGACTATGCATTTCGAGAAAACCAAATTAGAGTCGACTCCTGATGCGCTGGAGCGTTACGGGCAAATTTGTGATAAGTGCTGTGAGAAAGCAGAACATATCCTGCAAGAGCAGGACGACCCGAGCCCGATAGCTAATATGGTGCGGGAAGTGATTTACTACGCCCGTCACCTCGGGCAGTTCGAACACACGCTCGCTGAGGCCTATACCGTGACCAAACGCATAGAAGAATGCCTATACGAACACCCGCGGCTCATGCTTGAACTCAAACTGCTGCAACTGGAGTTGGTCAACTACGCGGAGGCGATTGAAGGGCACGAGTTCAACATAACCGATGACCTGCGCAAAGAGATAGAACAACTCAAGAGCAATATCCAAGCCGCTGACGAAGGACGCTTCGGCGATATACACGACGGCCGAATGCTCAAGTCCGACCCCGTCGAATGGACCCGGCAGTACGAGGACGCGATTGACGACGCCGACCGCGAAGCCTATGCCAACCTGACCGACGTCCCTCATGGCATGGGTTTCTGCTTTGCGTACTGGGCGGAAAAACGTGCGGCACTCGCTAAACGCGGTATCGAATGGCGCAGCCCTAATATTATGAACCCACGAGTAATGTTTGACTGATAGATACAATATTATTAAATAACAATGACGAGAATTTTCGACTTGCTATATTTCGGCCGATACGACGACCTTGTTGTTCGAACACTTCCTCTGTTGGAAACAGACGAAGAGGCACGGTGTGCTTTCCTGCGTTTGTTTATGGCAAAAGACAATGTCTTTCTGCTGGACTTCCATAAATCGATAGAGCCGCTTAAAGATGAGGCGGAAAAGGGAAATAAATACGCCCAATATGCCTACGCCCGCTGGCAGACACTTGTTAGAGGCGGTGAAAACTCTATCCGCATTGCGTACCACAACATGCAAGCCGCAGCGGACCAAGGACTGCCGGACGCCATTGCCGGACTCGCTATCACGTACGAATACGGCGACATCGGACAAGTGGACTGGAAAAAAGAGAACGAACTAATCGATACCGCCTTTGAGATGGGTAGCGAACTGGCAGCGATGTATAAGTTGCAGGACTACTGCTTCGGACGGCATTTCGGGCTTGCGCAACCCGACAAGGCAGTTGAACTGGCTAACCAACTGATTGCGCGTGACTTCGAGAAAGGAATGGAAATAAACGGCTGGTGGTACTTCTACCGCGCTGTCGCTAATGAAGGGCGAATAGGTCGCACGCGCGTCATCGACGACTACGATGAAGCATACAAATTAGGTATTTTAACTGCCTGCACCGACCTTATCATCGCTCACGGCTATGGAGATGAAACGAATACGCTCGTCGAGACAAAAGAATACACCGAGTACCTGAACGAAGGTATGGAACGTCTCAGTTCGGGTGCTTTCTTCATGGACGCCGCACGGGAAATGAGGCGGTACGATACGCTTCAAGAACTCTATCATGACGAGGACGGTGTGCAGCGGCATACTATTCGATACAACCTGATGCAGCAAAGTCATGAACTGATTCACTCGCGGCTGTCACATGCTGCCGAACTGGGCGACAAAGCCGCGTGGGAGCAACTTGGCGATTGTTACTACGAAGGTTCGTATGGCTTTGAAAAGGACTATAAGAAAGCCTTCACCTGCTACTCCAACGGTGCTATACATGATGCCGTCAACTCCATTGAGAAACTATGGAAGATGATGCATGACCACCTTATTGACCGCCCGCTGGATTATGTGGACTCTATCGCCTTACAAGGGGCACGCTGCGGCTCCAAGCGGCTGCTCGCCGAAACAGTCATCATTCACCAGGAAGGACGGCTCGCCGAGTATGCCGATGAGATAGAACGCTTCTATGACCCCATCTTTGATGCGCCTGAGTTCAGTCTGGATAACGACGAAGACTGGCGTGACGTCATTGACGAACAGTTCGGCGACGATGAACCCGAAGACGATGACGGACGCTACGACGCCTGGGCATGACAACAAATCAGCAAAACAACATAACAACAAATCGACAATATTATGGCAACAGCAGTTTATGTAAATTTGTACAAGAGTTACTCTGACCGCGGGGCGTTCGTGCAATCCGGCTTATGGCAGAGCTCCGAAGTGGATGAGTCCGAAATCAAAGTAGGCGAAAAGCTCCCGCAATGGCCGAGTTACGACGGACCGATAGTGAAGGGCTATAAGCCCGGCTTGCTCGAACTGGAATATCATGGCAAACAAATCACTATCGCTTCCGGCGAAGAAGTACAAATCGATAGCTCCCCATTCTCACAAGAGTACGGTGTGAGCTGTTATATCCTCAAATGCGTAAAAGTAGTGTAATATGGCAGTAGTTAAAGTTACCGGCTACGAAGTTTCCTGCGACCCGGGCATCAATAATATAACCTCCTACAAAGGCGAAATTGATGTTAACGACATCCAACCCGACATGGACTTGGAGAAAGTGATTACCAATTCGTGGTGGCGGAGTTCTATCGGTCCCAAGTTCGGCAAGTTGACCTTTGTCGAGCTGCGTGATAACGGCGCACGCTTCCATTATGGAGAAAGAGATATCTTAGTCGAATTCGGCAAAAGCGAAAAAGTGGAACAAGTAGGCTTAAGCTATGCCTACGGCGAACTGTATGTAGGAATTGAACAATAAATACTACCAATATGAAAAAGGTTCTTTTAATAGCTGCCCTTGTGTTGGGCACTATCGCGCTTCAGGCGCAAGTGTATCTGACGGATGTACTCAAACCCTCTGAGGAACACCGATTGAAAACTACGACTTCCAAAGCGGATACAAAAAGCTATGACGCAATGCGTATTGCGCATATCTACCACGTCAACGCAACACTTGTCCTTTCCGGAGCAGCGCACGGACTTGTAGGTAGTGATGACCATGCGTACGCCACCTATAAGCTTAATGGCGCTTATTCGAAACTCACTTTCTGGTTGGGACCTACATATCGCGCAGGAGGATTCGGTGCCAAATCACTTCTCACCATCACTGCCGATGGAAAACGAGTCTTTGACCAACCCGTCTTTAACTACGACCCTCCGCGTTTCATTACTATTGACGTCAAAGGCGTGAACGAAATAAAGTTCAAGGTGCTGGTAGGCGAACTCGATATCGCACTCGCTTATGCCCAACTCTGGAAAGAAGGAGTGGCTGTCGTGCAACCGAAACTGCCCGTTACATATCCGCAAGGCAAAATCAAGTTGGTTGAGCAGTTAATGCCGTACTACACCACCGGATATATAAATCCTATTCAGCCCAAAGACAAAGCTCCCAGCTCGCTTGAGGAGTATCCTAATGTAGAGGAGAGTATCAGCATGTCTCGCCACGAGTTCAAAAGCGGACTACAGTTCACCTCGGACCAGAAACTCATCGGTAATCCCTCTTATTACTCCTATTTCTGGCTGGGTAAACGCTATGAGAAACTGTCTTTCATTGTTGGCCCGCGTGACAATCAGAGTTCCAACTCTTCCGCTTGGCTCGTTGTCTACGGCGACAAAAAGAAGATTCTCTACGAAGGTATTGTGACGCAGAAAGACCTGCCAAAACAAGTGGTTGTAGATGTTTCCGGACAAGAATCTATTGGTTTCTCGTGCGAACTGCGCTCAAGCGACTTCCTTGGCTCTATCACCTTTGGTGCGGTCGAAATCTACGCTTATCCGAAAAGCGACTTAGCTTCCGTACCGAAAGAAGGTCCAGCCAATATCAACAAGGACGCCGTGGCAAAAATCAAGTCTCCTGCGTCCCTGATGACCAATATTCAACCGTATTCGGTTCGTGGCGTAGCGAAAGCCAAAAATACGATGTTTACCGGCGAATCGTCCTATATAACCTTCTCGATGGGCGGTGAGAAATTCTCCGAAGGCATTATCCTCGCTTCGGGAGCAACACTCTTCGACGATAACATCGATGCCTATGCGACCTTCGATTTGGCAGGAGAGTTTGATTATATCTCATTCTATTCCGGTATGCTCACTAATCGCCGCGTCTTGGAGGACGACCGTTTGCGTGTCTATGCCGACGATAAGATAGTGCTCGATACCGTTATCCATTGCACTTGGCCGAATCAGTATTTCGAAGTGCCGATTTATAAATGCCGCTCGCTCCGTTTTGCTAAACCCGGCAATAAGAAACAAAAACAATGCTTTATCGGCGTCGGAGATATAGCGCTCTATCGCGGCAAACCCGTCAAGAACGATCTGTTCTATCACGAAAAACCGGAATGTCCATATGAGGCGGATTTGATTGATTTGTGTACACGTCCGTATTTCCACTACGTGGGACGGTATTTGTCCACGCTGACAAACTTCGACTTTAACGATTGCTTCATTCCCGGTGGCTCGCAACGTAACTTCTTCCAGATGAAAGACGGTTCGAAAATTTACAAAGGTGTCATGCTCGAAGCCAATCTGCCACTTGCTTTGGAAGATATTACACTAACTGATGCTGTCATGATGTTCTTTGTCGGTGCGGGAAGTGCGCTCGGCTCAAGCGATGTAAGTGCATACACAGGTGTCTCGGCCGGTGGCGGCATCACAGGCCAATGGGCTATCACGCGACTCATGAATAGCCAAAACGGCGGACAAGCCTCTGTCGTAGCGTTTAATCCATTCGGCGAATACGAGTCCTGCACCTTTACCGTGGCGAATAAGTCCGAATACTGGGACGAGGTGGATAAACTCAAGAACTTCGGCGAACGGGTAGACCATCCGTTCAAACTTAATATCTTTGCCGACCAACGACTAGTAGGCGAAGTGTGGCTGACGAATAAGATGGAACCGCAAACGATTACGGTGCCTATTTTCAAGTGCCACTCGCTTATGTTCTGGCTCGAACCAGGACCCGCTCGCTCCGGACAATTCGTCCTCTACGACATGAAAGTTAGCAAGAAACCCTGCTCTATCCAACCACCAACAAAGATTAGCACCAACGCTGCAGCTGCGGTCGTAGAACAGGCGCCTAAAGCAGAATCAGCAAAAGTCGAAGCTCCTGCAAAGCAAGCCGAGCCCGCAAAAGTCGAAACTCCTGCCAAGCCGACAGAGCCCGCAAAAGTCGAAACTCCCAGTCAACCTAGTGCTCCAAAAGAGCAGCCAAAGGAACAGCCGCAGCAACCTACACAGACAAATAAGCAGCAGACTACCAATAAGCCTGCTGCCAATCAGATTGTTATCCCCAAAGGAAATAACGTCAATCAATCCAAGTCCGGTAATTCCCTAATGCAGAAAAAATAGTTTAGAACGTGTACCGAACGGCGAGGACGAAGGCCCAGTCGAGACCGTGCATCGCGCCGCCGTTAGCGAAGAGCATGGCATAGCCCGGACGGAAATCGAAGGTGAACTCGATAGGTGTGTTGGTCATATCGGCTTCAAAACCGATGAGGCCGTTGATACCGAACTTACCACCGGGAGCTTGTCCTAAATCGGCATAACCAAGACTCAGACCACCACCGGCGAGGATGCTGCAGTCGATGTTGCGGCCGGTAGCAAGGCGCTTCTCGTAAGCAAGGTTAGCGTTGTCGATTAAGCCCATCCAACCCATGTTAAACGATCCTCCGTTAGCACCGAAGACGGTGTTGGGCATGAGAACAAACGCCAAGTCGTTGATGAGGGTGAAGTTGTCCGAGAAATTAACTTTCAGAGATGGACCATACTCAAAACCTGTAGCCAAACCAAGTGCTACGTCGTACTTCTTTGCAGAAGCGGTGGTGATAGCCAAAACGGCTACAATGCATAATGCGATAATTTTCTTCATAATTGTTTGTTTTTAGTTGTTAATATCCTTGTTAACTAATTGGAAATCAATTTGTTTCTTGTCGATATCGGCCCGCGTGAGTTGGACGTGTAGTCTGTCGCCAATAGTGAAGGTCTTGCCTGTTCGCTCGCCGATAAGTCGGAAGTTCTTGGCGTCGTAGAGCATGTAATCGTCCTTGACGAGGTCGGTGATGTGGATGAGTCCTTCGCAGCAGTTGTCATCGAGACGCAAGAAGAGTCCGAAGTCGGTGACATTGACTATGGTGCCGTCAAACTCCTCGCCCAGATGGTCAGCCATCCAGATAGTCTGCATGGCTTTGACGGAATCGCGCTCCTCCTGTTGTGCGAACTGCTCCATCTCGGAACAATGGAGACACGCTTCTTTGAGTTCTTCAGGTGCAACTGCTCCGCGCGTGCGCTCTCCAAGAATAAATTTAGCTACTAAGCGATGCACCATCATATCCGGATAACGGCGAATAGGCGACGTGAAATGCGTATAATAGTCAAACGCTAAGCCGTAGTGCCCGATGTTATGGGTATCATATACTGCTTTTGCCATCGCGCGGATAGTGAGCATCTCAATCACGGAGGCGGGAATAGTGTCCTTGAAACGCTTTTGGAACATGCCGACTTGCTCGAGTTTCTCTTGGTCGGGCTTATCGTGCACACGATAGACGAACTCATGTCCGCGTTTGCCCATCTCGGTGGCAATAGTCCTGTTAGCCAGCAACATAAACTCCTCAATGAGGTGATTGGCGTCCGTAGGCTTGTGAAAGATAATCTTGACGGGGTGCTTGTTCTCGTCGAGTTCAAACTGCAGCTCTTCCTGCTCGATATCGAGTGCGCCGTTGTTCATCCGCTCACGGCGTAGGATTTTAGCCAAATCGTTGATCTTCTTGAGTGCCGTTTCCAGTTCGCAAGGGTAGCGCAAGGGTAGCGTATCCGTAGCCAAATGGTCGAGTATAGTTTGGGCCTCTTCGTAAGCCAAACGGAAGTTCGAGCGGATAACGGTTCGGCAGATTTTGTGCTTGAGCACTCGGGCGTTTTGGTCCATAGTGAAGATGACGGACATGGTCAGTTTGTCTTCGTTTGGCCGCAGCGAGCACAGGTCGTTACACAGTTCTTCGGGCAACATAGGCAGCACATGATCTACGTAGTAGATAGACGTCGCTTTCTGGTACGCCGTTTTGTCGATATCGGTATCGGGCCGGACGTAGAATGTAACATCGGCTATATGTACACCGACTTGGTAGGTACCATCGTCCAGCGTCTCGAACGAGAGGGCATCGTCAAAATCCTTGGCATCTTTCGGGTCGATGGTGAAGGTGAAAACACTCCGCATATCGCGGCGACGAATAACCTCCGTTTCGATGTCAGGGACAGAAAATTGTGCTATCGAGGTAACATTTTTCATAAATTCGCTGCAAAATTACGAAAATATTTGCGTATATACAAATTTTTGTGTATCTTTGCGCGCTTTTTCTAAAGAAAATGAATAAAAGTTTAAAAGTATAACTATATGCAAGTAAAAGTAAGTAATGTAAATCAACCCTCTTGGCACGAGATGACTATTCATGCAAATCTGCCGGAGAACCTTAAGAAACTACAAGAGATTGCCTATAACCTGTGGTGGGTTTGGAATTCGGAAGCGAAGAACTTGTTCCGCGACATCGATCTGGATGTGTGGCATCGTGCTCAATCGAACCCGGTGATGCTGCTCAATATCATCAGTTACGAGCGGATGGTAGAACTAAGTCAGGACAAGGCATTTATGGATCGCCTGAACAGCGTGTACGCGCAGTTCCGTGCTTATATGGACGAGCCGCGTGACGAGAAAAAACCGTCTGTCGCTTATTTCTCGATGGAATACGGTTTGACGCACGTCCTGAAGATATACAGCGGTGGTCTGGGTATTTTGGCCGGTGACTACCTGAAAGAGGCATCGGATTGCAATGTAGATATGACGGCTATCGGTTTCCTGTACCGTTATGGCTATTTCACCCAGACGCTGAGTCCGGAAGGCCAACAGATTGCCAACTACGAGGCGCAGAACTTCCAGAATCTGCCGATGGAACAGGTGAAGGAAGCAGATGGTACACCGATGGTTATCGATGTGCCTTATCCGGATCGTCAAGTGCATGCGTACCTGTGGCGCGTAGCGGTTGGTCGTATCAGTCTCTATCTGCTGGATACCGACAACGAGCTCAATAGCGAATGGGACCGCTCGATTACGCACCAACTCTACGGTGGCGACAACGAGAACCGTCTCAAACAGGAGATTATGCTCGGTATCGGTGGCGTGCTCGCGCTCAAGAAACTCGGCATTAAGAAAGATGTGTACCATTGCAACGAGGGACATGCGGCGCTGATGGGCTTGCAACGTCTCGTGGATTATGTAACCGAGGAGGGTCTGAGCTTTGATGAGGCGAAGGAGATCGTTCGCGCAAGCGGCTTGTACACTTGTCATACTCCTGTGCCGGCCGGTCACGACTACTTCGAGGAAGGCTTGTTCTACAAGTATATGAGCAGCTATCCCAAACAGTTGGGTATCGAATGGGATGACCTGATTGGTCTGGGCCGTTCGAATCCGGACGATAAGGGCGAGAAGTTCTCGATGTCTGTGTTCGCGCTCAATACCTGCCAAGAGGCCAACGGTGTGTCCTGGTTACATGGCGAGGTGTCGAAGAAGATGTTCGCTCCCGTTTGGCCGGGTTACCTGCCCGAAGAGTTACACGTGGACTATGTGACCAACGGTGTGCATATGCCGACTTGGGCCGCTTCGGAGTGGAAAGAAGTGTATAACGCTAAGTTCCCCGAAGGCTGGTGGAAAGACCAATCGAACCTCAATATGTGGAAGGCGTATGCCGATATTCCGGATGAGGAGATCTGGGCGACGCGTATGGTGCTGAAACAGAAACTGATCGACTATATCAAGGTGCAGTTCCGCGAGGACTGGATGAAGAGCCAAGGTGATCCTGCTCGCATCGTTCGTGCACTCAACGAGATGAACCCGAAGACCCTGATTATCGGTTTCGGACGCCGTTTTGCAACCTACAAACGTGCTCACTTGCTGTTCACGGATCTGGAGCGTCTGGATAAACTGGTGAATAACCCGAATTATCCGGTACAGTTCCTGTTCACCGGTAAAGCGCACCCGGCAGACGGCGCAGGACAAGGCCTGATTAAGCGTATTATTGAGATTAGCCGTATGCCGCAGTTCCTCGGTAAGATTATCTTCCTCGAGAACTACGATATGCGTCTGGCTAAACGTCTGGTTAGTGGTGTGGATATCTGGCTCAATACGCCGACCCGTCCGCTCGAGGCTTCCGGTACATCGGGTGAGAAAGCCCAAATGAACGGCGTGCTTAACTTCTCCGTCAAGGATGGTTGGTGGTATGAAGGTTATGTAGAAGGTGCAGGTTGGGCTTTGACCGAACATCGTACATACGAGAACCAAGCTCACCAAGACCAGCTCGATGCTGCAACCATCTACCAGATGCTCGAGTCCGAAATTATTCCGCTGTACTATGCGCGCAATAGTAAAGGTTACAGCCCTGAGTGGGTACAGTACATCAAGAACTCCGTGACGAAGATTACTCCGCGCTTCACGACCAAGCGTATGATGGACGATTACTTCGATAAGTTCTACAATAAACTCGCTAAACGTCACGCGCTGCTCGAGGCCGATCACTTCAAGAAAGCCAAAGAGATTGCTGCCTGGAAAGAGGATGTGGCTTCCAAGTGGGATCAGATTGAGGTGTTGAGTGTAGGTAGCAACAAATCGTATGAGCAGCCGAGCGTAGGTGAGAAACTCATCTTCCACGCCGAGCTCGATGTGAAAGATATCAAGGATAAGAACGGCATCGGCGTTGAGCTGGTTGCTATGCGCACGTCGATGCACAATAACGACAAACTCTATGCGACAAAGCCGCTGAAACTGGTTAAGATAGAAGGCAGCCGCTTGTTCTTTGAACTCGAATACCAACTCAACTATGCCGGAAGTATGAAGTTCGCGATGCGTGTTTATCCACAACATGAGCTGCTGCCGCATCGTATGGACTTTGCTTACGTTCGCTGGATTTAATAAGCGATGAAGCCGATAGTAACCATATTGTTAACTCTAACCGTACTGACAGGACCAACCTTTGCCCAGACGCTCTATGACCAGATGGGCAAGGTTCCTACTGCGGTATGCAAAGTCGCTCCCCTGCCCAAAGAAATGGCGGAAAAGAAAGCCAAACTCGAGGCAGAGAAAGCACGGAAAATCGTCCGTCAAGGCATGTCCGTGCCCACTGTCGACTCCCGAGTACTGACCAGTAAAGGTAAGTTCGTTATCGATGGCAAGAATGGTGTCTATCGTCTTAGATGCAGCAATAAGGATATCAAGATCAAAACGCCTATCTACAGCCTCAAGAACAGCTCTCGCGGACAAGAAGGCTGGAAATCCGGCAGCGAGAAATTCAATGCCAAGAAAGATCGCATGTCCGCCGGTATCATCACGGGAGGACAGTATATCCGTATCATCAACCGTAACGATAAGGAGTGCTCGATGGCTGACTTCCAGTTCGAGGCCAATAACCCTGCCATCAAAATGGAAGGCAACAAGATTGTGCTCCAAGTGCCGGCCCTACACATAGCCGCAGGACTCTATCCGTCCGACTACAAGATAACCTGTGTCCACGTGCCGTCTAACTCGAAGTATATCTTCGACTTACACATGGATTGGCGCGACGAGATAACCTGTAGCGGAGACGACGGAGCCTACTGCTTTGATGTGTTCCCGTCCGACACGTTCCCGGATTTGGCGCTCATGTACAACATGAACACCAAAGAGCTCGAGGTGGTTCGTCTGCCGTTTACCATCGACTCCGATGGATATAACGGTAGCAACGGTCGTCGCGGCGTCAACGGCGCTAACGGTACCAACCAAAAAGAGTGGACCGACAGTGATGGCAAGAAGCACTTCGTCAAAGGTACCTGTGGTAAACCCGGCGAAGATGGACACCCCGGTGGTGACGGAACACCCGGCGGCACTTTCCTGCTCTGCGTGAGTGATGCACTACTCAATACCTTCGGCCTTGAAGCCGTTACCGCTACCGTTGAAGGCGGAAAAGGTGGCAAAGGTGGTCCTGGTGGCAAAGGAGGACGTCACGGTGACGGAAGCGGATGTTCCGGCAAAGCGGCTGACGGCAAAAAAGGTGCCGATGGTCACGATGGCAAAAGAGGCGACTTCCTCTTTGTTATCGCAGATGTGAACGAATTTTATTACTCAATACCGTAAGCCATGAAGAAAATACTTTACATACTAATCAGTACTTTGTTCGTGGTAACAAGTTGGGCACAAACGAACAACGTGAACACGCCGTATTATCGCAACGCGCTCACCAGCATGATGATTTACCATCCGGAAGATGAGTTCGGATACGATGTGTACAAGATCTTCACCCACCTGCCCGCGCTTGAGAAATTCGATAACCACGATGTGGATCTGCGCGTCATCAATAACGATGCCGTTACCGGTGTGAAAGGCAAAGACCAAGGCTTCCATCGCCAGGATTACGGCGGCAGTTTGGTACTTACCTCGGCCGAGAAACAGAAAAACGCGGTGGTGCTGGAGAAACTGCTTAACGAGGCACAAATGGGTAAACGAATGGTGGCCAAGTGGTTTGACCTGCAAGGTAACTCCATCGATTCGGCTTCGTTCTCATCCCGCATCCTCGAGGAGCGCACTAACTACAACGTCACCGTTTCTGAAGCGATGATGGCCCGCTATACCACCGAGGGTATCAACGTACTGCAGACCATCAGTAACGACCTGATTGAGCACTCGTTTATTCTCGTAAGTGACATGACCTACATCACGGCCGAACAGCGTGCCGATGTGGCAAAGAAATTTCTCAGCGGATTAGGCGAAGTGATTGATGGTGTATTTACCGGCGCGAATGTTGGTGACCATCTGGCACTTGCCGGAGAAGAGATTGCAGATAGTTTTACCGGATTTAAGGTAATGACGCACTCCTACCTCTTCCAACTGATTTGGAACGATAGTATATCCAATATCTTCTACCACAAGTACTACACCCAGACGCCGAACCCCGAGCGGATACGTGCTTTCTTGAACGATAAATCGCTCTTCAAAGTCAAATATTTAGGTGCCGAGTCTTCTGTTTATGAAAAGACGCAGAAGAAGGGCAAATACTCTCGTACCGGCCTGCTGGAGATGATTACACGTCGCTCTATCGATAAGAACATCGCCGAGCTGCAGAGTAAACACGAACCCTTCAAGATCAAAACACCTATAATGGGTGTTGAGTATAACAACAAAGGCAAACTGCTTGGATATCGTGCGCTCGTCGGACAAAAAGAAGGTGTGACCGAGGGACGTAAGTACGAGGTGCTCGAGACCGTTATCAACGCCAAGGGCAAAGTGAACTACAACCGTATAGCCACTATCAAACCCGTCAATAACCAGATTTGGGACAACCGATTCAATGCCTTGATGGAGAATAATGTGGACGGAACAGAAGGCACACTCTTTAACCTCGTCGGTGCGGCTTCCAAACAAATCCAACCAGGTATGTTGATTAGAGAACAGAAAACAAACTAACAACTTAAATTTATTATACAATGAGAAAAATCCTTACTTTACTCACAGTAGCACTCTGCATCTTTGGTGCTTCTGCGCAACAGAAGAAAGCGGACAAACAAACCGCTCAATGGCGCTATGAAATTCAACCTGTAGTCGGCGAAGCCGCTCAAGGTACAGCGCTCGTACGTATCTGGACCTATTCCAAGAGCAACAAAGTGGCTATCTCACAAGCCGCAAAGAATGCTGTTCACGCAATCATGTTCAAGGGATATCCCGCTTCCAACGACGGTACTCGTATCGTAGGACGCGAGCCTCTTATCGCTGACCCCAACATCGAGGAAAAGAATGCGGAGTATTTCGCAGAGTTCTTCAAAGAAGGCGGTGCTTACCAACGTTATGTATCCTTCGTGAACAACGGAGTGCCTGACCAAATCCTCAAAGTGAACAAAGAGTACAAGATCGGTATCACCGTGGTGATCATGATTGACCAACTGCGCGAACGCCTCGAGAACGACAAGATCATCACCCCGACAACTACCGTACAAGGTAAGATGCCGACTGTTATGATTGTGCCCAGCAAGGTATATTGCAACAACCATAAGTGCATGAAGACCTACAATAACCAAGGCCAAACAGAGTATATCCAAGACTACGAGAAAGCCCTGCTCGATAATGACCTCAACCAAGCCATCACGGCGCTCAACGCGCGTCTGGTGGCTCGTGGCTTCGAGACCAAGAACCTGCAATCTGCACTCAACTCCATCAAGAACGAGAAAGCTGAGACAGCCGTTATGATGAGTATCGAAGGTGGCGCTTCCGTAGCCGAGACTCCGATTGATGTATTGCGCCGCGTAGCTAATGCCGACATCTGGATTGAGATTAACTGGAACGAGAATACTATGAAAGGTGGAAGCGAGAAGACGCTCACCTTCTCGATGAGCGCTATCGACTCCTATACAGACTTCGTGGTCGGTGGTATTCCTCCTACGACTAGCCACAACTCTTTCAGTTCAAGCTTCAATATCGCGCTTGCTATTGAGTCCGCTATCCAAGGTCAGTTCGATCCGTTCTGTAATACGATGGTTGATTACTTCAAGACCCTCGGCGCCAAAGGTCGTGCTATCAAAGTGCGCGTCTTCTGCTGGGACGATTGGGATGGTAACCTCATGGAAGAATATGATGGTGACGAACTCAACGAAATCATCGAAGATTGGCTCGCTGACAACACCGTAGGCGGTAAATTCGGCTCTCCTGCTATCAGCCCGTCCGGCAAATCGATGACCATCGAGCAAGTGCGTATGCCGCTCACAGACGCCAAAGGTCGTGACAACGATCCGAAACGCTGGGCTCGCGGATTGAGAAACAAACTAAAAGAAGACTATTCCATCCCTGCCAATATCTCAACGAAGGGATTGGGTGAATTATTAATCGTACTTGGAAGCAAATAATATGAAACGCATCTTTATCGCAGCTATGCTGCTTTGTGCAACAATCGGATTGTGCGCACAAGACAACCAGAAACTCTACGAGATTATTCCGCTGACAGCGTATATCTCTCAGGAGACCAATATGGCACCGGACGCTGAGGCTCTGCTCCTCAATCGCATGCGCCAGGCTGCTCTCAAAAACGGACTTAGCGCTATGGACAACCAAGTCTATATCGTTACATGCTCTGTAAACGTAATCGATAAACAACTCACCGCTACCGTGCCACAAAACTGGGTGGTGGAGGTAGAAGTTCACTTCTTTATCGGTAACGGCGTCGATGGTACACTCTACGCTTCAACCGCGATGACTCGCAAAGGTGTTGGCGCTTCCGAAGAGAAAGCTTACCTCAACGCTATCAAGGCTATCTCGGCTAACGACAAGGCCTTCAAACCTTTCTTCAACAAAGGCAAACAGCGTATCATCGAGGAACTCCTCGCACAGCCGGCTCCTCAAGAAGAACAACCGGCACCGGCTGAACAACCCGAGTATAACACCTCTAACTGGCAATAATCATGAAGAAGCTATTTATTATCCTCTGTGCCGCATTAACCGTGCTTCCTGCTTTTGCCGGAAATAACGAGAAAGTGGTGGATAAATCCGGAAGACAACCTAAATGGGTCTTCTCAACCGGCAAGGATTATATTACCGTGTCCGCTGAAGGTGCCGACATCCAATCCGCTAAGGACAAAGCGATGACCCAGGTCAAAAAGCAAATCCTCAGCTCGATTGCCGAGTCTGTTCAATCCTCTTCCTCTATTAATACGCGCGAACAAGGCGTCAACGGTAAGTACAATATCTTAGAGGAGTACAACAACCTCGTTGAGACCAAAGGTGCGCTTATTCCGTTCCTTAGCGAAGTGAGCGAGGCAAAAGTGGAAGAGTACTACTGGGAGAAACTCAAACGCGGTAAGAGCTACGTCTATCGCTACCACATCAAGTACCCGTTCAACCAGTTCGACTTGATGCGTCTCTCCGACGAGTTCCTAACTCACGAGCGTGAAATCAACCAGAAGCTCGACGACTTCAGCAAGGATAATTTCACATCCTATAATTCGATTGAGGAAATGATCCAGCGCATGCAAGAAGTACGTATGCTTCGTGCTTCTTTGATGGAACAAGATCCGCGCCGCGCAACGTGCCAGAATATAGAGAAAGTCTATAACGGTTACCTCAAAACCATCGTTATCAGACAACTGTCTATCAACAAACAGCAACTCGTGTTCGCGCCCTTCTATGGCGAAAAGCAACTCACAACAACTATCCAACCGAAATTGGAATCCAACTGCCTAAACGATATGCAGTTTGTGCCCCAGAATGGTAAATGTGTTGTGACTTACGACTACCAAACATCCTGCTACGATGGTGAGCAAAACGACATTACCGTCACACTCAACATCGCCGGAAACAAAGTAAAGAATACCTTTATTGTTAAATAATAAAGTTATACAATTAACCCAATTTATTAACTTAATTAACTTAAAATTTTTCCTATTATGAAAAAAGTACTGTTAATCATGGCTGCTGCACTCGTAATGGTTAGCTGCGGCAACAAAAAAGTAACTCCTACCAAAGGTGAAGTAGAAGTGAATGTTCCTTGCAAAGAGTTCAAAACCGACAAAAAGACTCTCCGCGCAAATGGTAACGCTATCTCTCCTAACATGCAAAACGCTACCGACAAAGCTATCGCAGCTGCTCGTCGTGAAATGGCTACCAGCGTGGAAGCTGTTATCAAACGTGTAACCGAAACTTACGCTTCCTCTTATGATCTTGACGATGTTGCAGATTTCCGCGGTAAAGTTCAAGATATGGCTCGTATCGTTACCAACCAAACACTCCGTGGTTCGGTGCCTGTTTGCGACAAAGTAACCAAAACCGAGAACAAAGAAGGCGTTATGTATCACGCTTACGTAGCTCTCGAGCTCACCAGCAACGAGTTCCTTGAGGCTCTCACACAAGAAAGCAACAAACGTATCTCAAACGACGAGAAACTCCGCACCGATTTCGAGTTGGAGAAATTCAAAAAAGTCTTCGAAGAGGAAATGAACAACTTCGCTGAAGGTAAGTAAATCCTAGACAATACCTAGACAATACCTAGACAATAAACGAGAGGTGCAGCCAATCCGACTGCACCTTTTGTTTACTCTTTTCTAAATCGCCACGGTAAAACTTCTCCGGACCCTGTCATGACAAAAATGGTGTCACGCGCCTCAAGATAAGGGGAGCAGAAACTCTTCGTCGAATCGACGATAGAAGTGATATTAGCCATATCCAGTAACGAGTGGAAGATCACATCGCTGGCAACCAGTTTAGACTTGTTGGCTGTCATCATCTCCACTTTCTGCGGATAACGTGCTGCATATTCGTCCGAGTACCATAAAAGCATCGGCACATGATACTCAAACTCAGACACCTGATACGACCCGTGCAAAGACATCTTACGCTCGTCGTCCCAGAAACTCTCGCCGTGGTCTGAGATATAGCATATGGCCGCTACCTTATCCAAACTGTCCACATAGTTAATCAGCTCGTTCAGGAAATAGTCGGTATAAAGCAAAGCGTTATCATACGCATTAACAAACAACTCCTTATTGCTCTCAGCAATCATAGCATAGTTGAAGTCTTCACCTAATGCGGGTTGGAATACCTCGAACTCTTTCGGATAGCGAAGCGAATAGCGGAAGTGATTACCTAATGTGTGCAGCACAATAAACTGTGCCGTATCTTGATTCCACTCTCTCAACTTATCAATCATTTCCATATCATAATTTCCCTCAACTTCCATGCCTTTGGAGTAATAGTAAGCGCGGTCACAGGCACTCATAATGCGACGAATGAAAGGATTAGGAATCTGTTTGGTCAGCCAACTACCTTCAAAGCCAGCTTCTTGGAAGGCCTCAACTACGCACTTCTCTCCATAAGCAATATTCGGATGCTGCGCATTGGCGCGAGAGATGAGCAACGGAACAGAATTAGCCGTTAGATTAGCTTGCGTGAAAACACTATCGTACGAAATAAAGTTAGTACGCTTATCTAAATAAGGAGTCGTCGGACGGTCGTATCCGTTAAATCCAAAATGGTCGTAACGCGCCGTCTCGCCTATAACAAACAGATATAACTCATCTCCCGGCTGTTCAATTTTGGGAATGCCGAATCGGAAAGAAGCCACTTCTTTCGCCAACCGTCTGTTCGTCGCACGCTCGCTGATGATATCTGCTGTCTCAATATACAGGTTATACGGATAAATCTTGTAGAACTTATTACCTACCAACTCAAATGCATCGCGGATAGAGACACCTATGGTGCGCTCGTTGTGTACGCGAAGAATAAGCGTCATCATGGCAATAAATAAAATAACAAACGAACCACCCGTTAAACCTAATATATACTTAGCTATCTTAACCGGAATAATACGCTCGTTCTTAACCTGAAAAGCAAGCCAGAAATACAGCACCCACAGCGCAACGACAATAATCACCAAGTACCAGAACATAGACAGCAACTCAATCGCTTCACCGATATTGGTATTGTATATATTCTCCAAAAACGCTTTCGACGTCGATTGGCCATTGAGATACAGACTCGCGATATCAATTGGGAAAAATAGAAAATTGAATATTCCCTCAATAAGAAAATAAACTCTCGCCTTTAGGAAAGTAGCCGGAATAGCTAACAGCAAAATAACTAAAAACAAAAACGCCAATCTTTTGAAGAGCGAAGCTTGTATATCTATAGCTGTGAAAAAAGCAAAAATAGTCGGTAGCAGCAATAAAAGGAATAGTGCGCTTAAGTAAATAATGTTCTTCTTCGAATACATATTAATGCAGAATAAGGATTTTCGTAACTTTATGTTCGCCTCCCTCTACGGAGTTGCAAAGGACCGTGTAAATACCTGACGAAACACGCTTGCCGTTGAGATCTTTACCATCCCAAACAGCTATACCTCCATTAGAACGTGTCTTGCAGACCAGATTGCCACCTGCATCAATAATATTTACATACGAGTGGTCCATCAATCGAGAGATGGTAATAACTCCTTCGTAGTTCGGACGAACCGGATTAGGATAGGCATAAACAAAATCATAATTCTCTTCCGGCTCAGAGGCATCACTACGGAAAGAGGCCAGACCGTTAGCCGTTCCGATATATACATCACCCGTTATAGGATGGATGGCTAACGAAATAACTTGGTTGGATGGTATCGGGGAGTTGTCTGTTGTGAAGTGGTATATCGTTTCCAACCCGTCTGCAGACATTAGATACAAACCCGACGTAGCAGTACCAATCCACTTGCGGTTACCACCATCTACAGCGATACAGTTAATCTGCTCGTCTGCCAATAAGTAGTCAGCCAAACCTGTTCCGTCTTCACGACTGATTATAACACGCTGACAAGCATTTGATTCAAGGAACTTCTCTACCGACTCAATCATAAACAAACCGGCATTAGTACCAACCCACAGCAAACCATCGTGGTCCTGAGCCATCGTGTAGAAGTTAACGGGCGTAAAAGATGTTCCGTTCTGGTCAACAAAAGTGGTACGCTTCATGACATGGTCGTCACTCGCATTAAACGGCGTACCGCCATCGTCTATCACATATACTGCAGGATTAGAACGACAATCCATAAACCACTTACTGTTGGGATACTTCGAGTCCGCTACTAACGGACCGGGAGTGCCTAACACCACTGCTTGCCCATTGACGCGCAAAGGTAGTTGATGCCACGTTCCATCCGAAGACAAGATATTAATAGGAGTACCGCGATCACCTGTATTAAGCACCCAGAGATTGCCTTGTGAATCAAACAAAGCACCATCCGTGCGAACATATCGCTGATTCACGTCATCGTTGATAGCCGAGCGTAGCGTACTGTTCTTCTCGTTATACAACCTAACTGCTTCCCAATCCTTGAACTCAACAACTCCGTTACCGTAAGTGGTGGCAAAGATATGCTGATCATCATTCGGGTCTGCAGCGTAATTCATAATATCGAAAATATAGGTATTATTCAGATGTTGTGCCGTATTGTTATATGTGACAACTCTCCATTCGCTGGAGGGATCATGAAACCACATCACGTGACCCGGACGCATGAACTGCGCGGACCAACGGCCACCTTGGGTCATCATAATACGTCCACCGACATATTGTATGCGATATGGTAAATTGGTAAACGGACCATTGGGAGAAAACTCCTGAAAACTGCCATTACTGTACCGCACGACTCCTTTCCAGCCTGCAGATAACCAGTATTCACCATTCTCATACACCGCATCTTTCACCTCATAAGCATTCGTCAATACGGTCTCTTTCCCATTCGGTTGAATAGAAACAAAATGATTAGAGTACGTGCCTCCAAGTAGCATGTTACTGTTCTCGCGAACCCAACGATACTTGCCTGCATTGAGTGGAGACCAACTGCCTTTTGAGTATACATAAAGTGTGGAGTCCTGCAACGCGTATAATTGCTCCAAAGCAACTAAAGCACTTAAGTTCCCTTGCTTGGGCAACTGGCAGTTCTTCCAGTTATGGTAGTCAATCAGATTATCTTTCAGCGCGCCTTTGTATAACACCGAATCCGTCGCTGCATACAAACTGTCGGCACAAATAGCAATATCCTTGATAAAGACCTCACTTGCATCCGGACCAATATAATAAGTGTCCTTAATCTCGTTCTTCTTAACATCCACAACAATAATACCGAACGATGTACCTAAATACGCATCTTGCCCATATAAAGTGATGCTGTTGATACTCATCTCTGTTGTCTCGCGCTTGATATACAAGTCAGAGAGCGAGGTGATCTTCCCGTCCGCAATAACATCAATCATGCCGTTACGATAGACGATAACCAGCTTGTTAACGGCTCTGTTAAACGCGATATATTGTATGTCCGCACTCGAAAGACCCTCCAACTTATTGTAGTAGGACATGGTCTCGTCTTGTTTATTAACCGAGAACAGCGCTCCCTCCGAAAGGGCATAGACATCCGTCGCAGATGTAGTAATAACCTCCACATTCGAATACGCTGGATGTAATTTCCATTGCTCCATACTTCCGTATTCCGTCTCTGCAGATGCGGAAGCAATTAAACCGAATATCAATAGAATCAATAATCCTTTTCTCATAAGTTATCAGTTATAGTATCTTAGTCAGTGCCACCAACGCATTCGCTCGATGACTGATGTTATTCTTAATCTCTGCAGGCAGTTGAGCAAAGGTCTTATCGTAACCTTCTGGCACAAAAAGCGAGTCATACCCAAAACCTCTTTCTCCTGCCTCGGATGTAGCAATAGTTCCTGCCACTTGTCCTTCAACCTGTTGCTCTTGACCGTCCCGAATAAGAGTAATCACCGTGCGGAAACGAGCGCGACGATTATCCTTACCCTCTAATTCTGCTAAAGCCTTCTTTCTGTTGTTGGCATCACATGCCGGCTCTCCTGCCCAGCGAGCCGTATATACTCCCGGAGATCCACCTAAGGCCTCAATCTCCAAACCCGTATCATCTGCGAAGATATCATATATATCGGCTTTACCTCGCTCCTTGAGCCACTGATATACTGCCCACGATTTGATGCGTGAGTTCTCCTCCAATGTGGATCCCGTTTCGTCTATATCCGACAAAAAACCGATATCATTCAAACTCAGCACTTCTCGTGGAGACAAAATTCGACGCACTTCTTCTAATTTATGAGCATTATTCGATGCAAAAACCAATGATTTCGACATGTTTCTGTGTGATATGGTTACAAAAAGCCCACAAAAGTACTATATTATTTGCACATTTGCAAATAAATAACTAATTTTGCAGCAAAAATTGAAACAATATGAGACATTTTATTCTTTTTACGGTACTATTTTGGTTGCCTGTATGTGTTTTTGGACAAGTGAATCAAATCGTTGGAAGTTGGAAGACAGTAGATGACAAAACGGGTGATAACTTCTCCATCGTTGAGATCTATAAAGGCTCTAATGGACTTTACTATGGCAAGATTGCCAAGATGTTAGTCGGACCGGCGAACCAGGTCTGCGATAAGTGCGAGGGCGATGATCACAACAAACCACTGGAAGGCTTAGTCATTATCCGCGATATGAAAGCCATTGATGGCGAACTGCGTGAAGGCCGTGTCCTTGACCCGGAATCCGGTAAGTTCTACTATGGCAAAATCTATATAAAAGAAGGCCGCCTGGTATTAAGAGGCAGCCTTGACAAACGCGGATTCCTTGGTCGTAATCAAACCTGGATTAAGGCCAATTAAACCGGATCAATAGCTTGAGCAATAGAGTTGGCTATTTCTGCCATCTCACTTGCGGGAAGTTGTAACTTCGGGTTCGTGAACAGCATGTCTCTTTCCGAATCCAATGGAATTAGGTGGATATGTACATGATTCACCTCCATTCCTAATACCGCTACACCTACACGCTTGCAACCCGTTGCAGCCTTGATGCCTGCAGCAACTTTCTTGGCGAAGACCATCATGCCACCCAACAGCTCATCCTCCAAATCGAAGATATAATCAGCTTCCGGTTCGGGCAGCTTGGGAATTACCAAAGTGTGACCTTTCTTAATCGGATTAATATCCAAGAAAGCATAATAACGATCGTCCTCCGCTACCTTGTAGCTCGGAATCTCGCCCTTGATAATACGTGTGAAGATGGTCATAGACTAATTTCCAATACTTTAAACTCCATAATACCTGCGGGCACTTGCACTTGTGCAATCTCACCCACTTTCTTACCCATCAAGCCCTTGGCGATTGGCGTGGTGACGGCTATCTTGCCCTCCAAAATATTGGCCTCGCCTTCAGTTACGAGTTGGTAAACCTTTTCTTGGTTGTTCTTCAAGTTCAGCACTTTCACTTTTGTGAGAATCTGTACCTCGTCGGTCGTGATCGTGCTCTCGTCAATGATGCGAGCATCCATAATCTTAGTCTTGAGCATCGCAATCTTCGTCTCAAGATGACCTTGCTCCTCTTTCGCTGCATCATATTCCGCATTCTCGCTCAGATCACCCTTATCGCGGGCTTCTGCAATTGCAGCAATAACGCGAGGACGCTCTGTGCCCTCTAAAAATTGGAGCTCGTCTTTTAATTTCTGCAGCCCCTCGGCTGTCATGTAAGTTGTTGCCATAGTATTCTATATCAGTATTTTCGATTAAATATTTCACTCGCAATAAAGGCCTTACGGGCTTCATCAGCATCCGAAAGGTCCGGAATTAGCGGAGTATTTTGTGGTCCTTCGTTCTTTATCTGTTGTTCGTCTTTCTTCATTTCTCTTTCTTATTTATGTCGTAAAAAAAATAAGCACCGCTCTCACAAGTGGACTTTTTTTCACAAACATCAGGAAACTTCACAGCCTCCTGATGCCTTAAACCTAAACCTTAACTATGAAAATTTGTTTGTTTTCGAGTGCAAAAGTACTGCTTTTTTGTGATACATGCAAATTTTTTCACAAAAAAATCACTTTTGTATGCATTTTTATGCTTTTTTGACCTGTTTCTGCGTAAATTCTTTAGGAAGTGTAGTCTCAAAATGCACAATCTGCTCCGTCGCTGGATGGATAAATTCCAACACCCGTGCATGCAAACAGAGACGATCCAGCGGACTATAGGTGTTCCCGTGTCCATATTTGCGATCACCAACTACAGGATGACCAATAGATGCCAAGTGAACGCGAATCTGATTTGTGCGACCTGTATCCAGATGCAACTCCACTTCGGACAGTATATGTCCATCTTCCATCTTCTTCTCACGCAGCACCTTGTAATGCGTTACTGCTTTGTCGCCCCCATCGTCAACCGGCGAAGAATAGACTACTGCATTACGCGAGTCTTCGGTTAACCAAGTCGTGATAGTATCCTCTTTCTTCTCAAATTCCCCTTCTGCAAGCGCAATATACGTGCGCAACCTGACTAAATCTCGCCAATACGTCCGCATATACTGCTGCAACTCTTGCGACTTGGCAAAAACCAGCAAACCGCTCGTCTCACGGTCTAAACGATGCACCACGTAAATGCCGTTTCGCTGATTTTGCTTCTTCACGTATGCCTTCAGAATAGAAAAAACGGTAGTCTCCTTGCTGCTCTGCGATACGGGCACCGTCAACAAACCCTGTTTCTTCTCAACGACAATCAGATACTCATCCTCATAAACCAACTTCAATTTGGGGTGATGTAACTCGACATTACCCTTCCCCGCACGAACAGTAACGGTGTCATTCGCCGCTAACGGAGTATCGTGACGGGTTTGAATAACGCCATTAACTAACACTTGCCGGTGAGAGAGAAGTAACTTTGTGCTGTTACGACTCTTGCCACGCATCTGTTGCATGAGAAACGGAAGTAACTCGTTCGCATCCTTAACTATATAGGTAGTATCGTTCTTCTTGCCTCGCATGGAACTATTTATCTTTCTTTTTCTTAACAACCAACTTGTCGAAGGCTACTAAGATTCCGGGTAATACAAACAGAATAAGCAGCACAGAAACTGCCGATCCAACCGCCAAGCAGCCTACAATAGACGAAATAGCCACATCATCTACCGACAGGGCCATCACACCCGGACCGATAACCATAATAAGACCCGAAGTCATAATAGTACGTATCGAACCGCGATAAGCCTGCGTACTGGAATCGTATTCGTCTAAAGTGCGACGGTTTTCCTTGTAATAATGGGTAAATAAAATACCATAGTCGATAGTGGCTCCCATTAATATACTCTGCACAATCAAATACGCCAAATACAACATGCCGCCTGATGCCCAACCACTCACCGTTACATTAACAAACACCGCTGTCATCACGGTCATCACAAGGATAATCGGCACCAAGATAGACTTAAACGTCAGCGCCACAATAAGGAAAATGGCCAAAATGGTAAACAGCGTAATACGTGTCATCTCTGCGCTGAATCCTTGTTTCATCTCGTCAAACATCACCGACTCGCCTACCAGGTAACACGGCTCTTTAAGCAGACTTGCGGATAACGTATCCAGATGCTCTACAAAGGCATACGTCTCCTTCGATTCATCCGGCAGATTAGTAATCAGCACCATCAAAGCGTAGTCTTCATGGCTCAGCATGCCAATACCATTTTTGAGCTGGTCAGGAATGCTCTCTATCAACTTGCGCGTCGGCTCGTCCAAGAACGCTGTTACTTGCTGGTCCTTAATCAGCGTATCCGCTACGTAATACAGCAGCCCCTCTAAACTCATCTGCAAACTGTCGTTGTAATAGTGCTGACTTCCGTAGTAATTATACAGTAAGTTCACCGTTGATGGCGAGATTTCTTCGCCTAATGACTTAAAGATCTTCACCATCTCGGCACTGGTATATTCCTTATCCGACTCCATTAACTCTACCATCAACTCGGCCCTTTGGTCGGTTTGACTCTTCACTTTAGGAGTCGCAGCAACGGACATAGCCTCTTCCTCTATAATCTTACACGAATCAACATCCGAGTATAGTAATTGGTCATCCTCTAATTCGGCATACAACTCCTCTTCTGGCTGTTCCGGCAATAAGTCTTGACCACGAGCAATTGCCAAAACACGCGCTTCCGTCATCGTCGGGAATCCGTATTCAATCAACATCTCCGACAACTCACTTACCGACAAATACGTGTCTAAAGCCGCATCGTCCATAAACCGTTCACGAATAGTCAACTCGCGTTTTTGCTCATCGCTAACCATCGAACGCAGACCTTTGCGTAGAAACAAATCATCCGTCAGGAAATGCACATACTGAAGTGGAGTCATACGCTTGCCGTAATCACTCATCGAGTATATAAGCTTCGTCTGACTATTCGTCGAACCGATATAATCGGCCATTTGACGGATATTCATGTCCTTGTGCAACTGCGTCGTATCCGTTATGCGTCGCAGGTAATTAGAAGACTCGTTATCATAAATAGCATCCAGTATATTAGCAAACTGAATAACCGAAATCTTGCCACCTACCTCCATCTTTCCCTTGCCGTGACGTGTGTTCTTCGCCTCAGAACCTGCGTCATTTTTCGGCTCTACAGGATTAACATGCGCATCCACATCTTGGCGATGAATAACCGTCGGCTCTACGTCGGCTATTTCCTCTTCCTCTTCTTCGTCATCTGTGTTGTTTGAGATAGCCAACAATCCATCTAATAGCTGTATCTGACTACGCATTCGGTTATCAATCACACCTGCAAACAGGGGGTTGTTCAGACAATCATCTTTAATAAACCGCATCACTTCCGGGAAAGGCAGAGTCACCGTATCCCCGCTACCTGAATGCAGATAATAGACCACCTGCATCAACTCTGGGGTCAACAAACTCATGTTATCAACCGCCGGCATATAATCCGCCATATCTACCGTCAGCCGCTTGATGTGCGCTGTCAACTCCGTCGCCGTGTATTGCTCTTTAAGCAAGGTGGGGTAGGAGACAATGCTAAGAATATTCTCGTCCGAGCGCAGACTATCTGCCAACTCCATCACACCCGCTTCGTCTTGCGTGTCGTACACAACCAACATCGGATTAAGCCGAGGGAAGACTTCGCCTATTTTTGATTCGCCATTGGTCGAGAAAGTAATTTCCGTCTGACGCGATCCATAATACGATGCGCCGAAAAGGAGTACAATGAAAATAACCAACGTTACTTTATGATGCGTCACAAAACGACCAATCTTATCCGTCGGAAGTACAAACACACGCTTGTTCGTCTTCTGTAGCGCCTTGTGGAACAGAATAAGCAAAGAAGGCAACACCGTGAACGTGCAAACCAAACTGCACAATACACCTTTGGCCAGCACAATACCCATATCCATTCCGATCTTCAACCGCATCAACAGCAACATCAGCAAGCCTACTACCGTCGTCAACGCACTACTGATAATAGACGGTATAGCACGCGCTATCGCCGCATCAATCGTCTGGCACAATGTCCTGTCAAGACCCAGACTTAACTCTTGACGATAACGGTTAAGCAGCACTATAGAATAGTCCAAACTCAGCACAAGCTGCAATATCGGCGCAATATAATTCGTCGTAATAGAGACGCTCGGCATGAAATAGTTCGTACCCACATTAATCACCACCGCAATTCCGGTTGCAATCAATATCAACAGCGGATCAAGCCACGATTGGGCCATCAAAAACAGAACCGTGAAAATAAAGATCGCCGCAATAACTATAACCGAAAACGGCGGAGTTGCGCCATCCTGGCTCGTCTCAACAATCACATCATCACCATAGCGCTCGCAAATAGACTTACCCAACGCCTTTTGATCAATGTCCTTCGGCACAACCATATTAAACAGCGTATATGCACTATCCGCTGACACATTATACGTCACGCCGTATACATCCGGTAACGCATTCAACTGATTCATCAACACTTCGCGCTCGTCCGAACGAACATCCGGGAACATAGCCTTCACGTCCGCACTCTGCAACTGGGCTGCCGAGAAGTCATTCAAGATAATCTCCAAACCGCTACGCATTCGCGAGTTATTCGGTAGGTACTTCGTCATATCGCTGTTCACATTAACGCGAGGTATCAAAATACCGCACACTATCGCACCAATAAGCGATAACAGAAGTAATATGTAATGATAACGTGTCTTCATATGCACTTATCTTATTTGTCTAATGTCTCATCAAACGGTCCAATTCGCGCTTATCGTCACGCTCCTTGATACTTTGCCGCTTGTCGTACGCATGCTTACCTTGACACAAAGCAATTTCCAACTTCGCATAGCCCTTGTCATTAATGTACAACCGCAGCGGTATAATACTCTTTCCCGTCTCTTTCGTCTGGCGTTGTAACTTACGCAACTCCTTCCGCTGCAATAGCAACTTCCTGTCCCTACGCGTCTCATGATTAGAGTACGAACCAAAACGATACTCCGCGATATTCATCTGCTTAACCCACAACTCATTCCCCACAAACTGACAATACGTATCCGCCAACGAAGCCTTCGACTCACGGATAGATTTAATCTCTGTTCCGTACAGTTGAATACCTGCTGTATAATGGTCCAATATCGTGTAATCGAACGTCGCACGACGGTTTTTAATATTAACGTCACTCTTTAAACGCATAAAAATCGCGCAAAAATACACTTTTTTTTGCATATTCACAAAAAAAGTACTACTTTTGCGGCCGAATTGATAAAAAATTATACATTATGTTGAAAAATATTCTCGCCGTAACCGGAAAACCAGGACTTTTTAAGTTAGTCAGCCGTGGTAATAACATGCTCATCGTAGAGTCTTTATTAGACGGAAAACGCATGCCTACGTACGCACGCGACAAAATCGTTTCCCTCGCAGATGTTAGTATGTTCACCGACGCAGACGATATCGCTCTTAGCGAAGTGCTGACCAAACTCGGCGAGAAAGAGGGATTGAAAGTGGCATCTATCGATCCAAAGAAAGCCGACAACGACCAATTACGCGCTTTCTTTGCTCAGGTGCTGCCAAACTACGACCGTGACCGTGTTTATCCGTCCGACATCCGCAAACTCATCATCTGGTATAATATCCTCATCAACGCTGGTATCACCGACTTCACCGTAGAGGAAGAGGGCGAAGTGGCTACCGAAACGCAAAAAAATGTGGACAAAGACCAACAGAAAGCCGCACAGAAAGTGCAAGCCAAAACGTCCGGTAAAGCCGCAGGTGCGGCCGCTAAAACCGGAGTAGGCGCTAAGAAAGGGTAACTTGTTACTTCAACATATAATTGATATCATAGAATCTGTGGCACCCCTGAGGTGGCAAGAGGAGTGGGATAATTCGGGGCTGCAGGTAGGTAATCGCAATGCGGAGATACAAAAAGTATTGCTGGCGACAGATATAACTGAATCCGTCGTCAGTGAGGCTGTTAACCTTCATTGCGATCTTATCATTTCTCACCATCCGCTGCTCTTCCACGGACTCAAACAGGTCTGCGGACAAACACCGCAAGCCCGTTGTGTCGAAATAGCCATCCGCCACAATATAGCCATCTACTCTTCCCACACCGCGATGGATTCGTGGCTCAAAGGTGTATCAGGGCGTATGGCGGAGAAAATAGGCATCACCAATTACCGCATCCTCGAGCCTGTCGGCGAAAACGAGGAACAACACGGACTTGGCGTCATCGGACAACTCCAGAAACCGATGTCTCTCGAAGCGCTTTTGGCACACATCAAAGCCGCTTTTGATGCTCCCGTCCTACGGTATGTGCCTGGACCAACCAACACCATCCGCACAGTTGCTCTATGTGGCGGAGCAGGAGCAGAATTCGCACAAGCGGCCATCAACCAAGCTGCCGACGCTTTCATCACAGCCGATGTCAAATACCACGACTTCCTCGATGTCAACGGAAGCATCGCGCTCATCGATATGGACCATTGGGTCAGCGAGCACTTCACGCGCGATATATTTAAGGAGTTGCTCTCTAACCATGTCCAAACTCTTATCTCACAAGAAGATAAATCACCCGTTCGAATATACGAATAAAACAATATAACTATGGCAAGAAAAGAAGAAAAAGAACTCACCGTAGAGGAGAAACTCAAAGCCCTCTATGAGTTGCAGCAAGTGGACTCGAAAATTGACGAGTTACGTACCCTCGCTGGCGAACTGCCGCAGGAAGTAAAAGACATGGGAGATATCGTCGAAGGACTTAAAACACGTCTCACCAACATTGAGAACGAAATCAAAGAGTTCGAAACGCAAATCTCCGACCACCGCGTACGCATCGAGAACGCAAACGCTTCCATCGCTCGTTACAAAGAGCAACAGGACAACGTACGCAACAACCGCGAGTACGACAACCTGAGCAAGGAGATTGAGTACCAACAACTCGACATCGAACTCAGCCAGAAGAAAATCCGTAACTACACCGCAGACCTCGAAGCATGCCAAGCTGACAAACAGAAAACCATTACTGACATCGAGGAAAAAACCGTCGATCTTAACCAAAAGAAGAACGACCTCGAGACCATTCTTCAAGAGACTAAGTCCGAAACAGAAGCACTCATGCTCCGTTCCGCTGACCTCGAGAAGCATATCGACGAACGCCTTCTCACCGCTTTCAAACGTATCCGCAAAAATGCGCACAACGGCCTCGCTGTCGTAAAAGTAGAACGCGACAGTTGCGGCGGCTGCCACGCTAAAATCCCCGCACAACGCCAACTCGACATCCGCCAACGCAAGAAAATCATCGTTTGCGAGTTCTGCGGACGTATCCTCGTTGACCCCGAAATGGGAGAAGGAAAGAAAAGAAAATAATCTTTCACCATACAAAATAAGCGGCTGGGGATTCCGAGCCGCTTATTTTTTTATATCGCTTTTAATATCGCAACAACGTAATCGTACAACTTCTGCACGGTCGCGATATTAACACGCTCATCAGGTGAGTGAGGATGTTCAATCGTCGGACCAAACGAAATCATCTCCATTCCCGGATAATTGCGTCCGATAATACCGCACTCCAATCCCGCGTGAATAGTCACCACGCGCGGTTCGTTGCCAAACGACTTCTTGTACACTTCCTTCGTCGTCGCAAGCAACTGACTCTTGAAATTCGGCTTCCAGCCCGGATAAGCGCCCGAGAACTGCACATCCGCTCCTGCAAGCGCAAACGCCGAGTGAATAATTTGCTTCAGCTCTTCCTTGCGACTCTCAACACTCGAACGCGTCAGGCAGAAGGCCTGCACCTTTGCACCCTCGGTCTTGATAATCGCCAAGTTATTACTCGTCTCCACGATATCCGGCATCTCCGGAATCATGCGATATACTCCGTGCGGACACAGCGTAATAGCATGAATCAAGAAGTCTTGAACATCCTCCGGCAACTCTGTCTTCGGACATGCAACCTCCTCTGCGCTCAAATGAATATTATCCTCAATGCCGTCATATTCCTTGATAAACAGGTCTTCCCACTCATCCACTAACTCCACAAACTCGTCCTTTCCTTCTGCCGGAATAGTCACAACTGCAAACGCCTCACGAGGAATAGCATTACGCAGACTTCCGCCATCAACACTCACCAGACGTGCCTCATACTCGGCAACTGCCACTTTCAGGAATCGGAACAGCAACTTAATCGCATTTGCACGCTGCAAGTGTATATCGCAGCCCGAGTGACCTCCTTTGCAGCCCGTCAGACTAATCTTATACGCGATATCGCCTTCCTCAACCTCAACAGGCTGAAAATCGAACGTCGCAGTAGTATCAACACCACCTGCACAGCCAACATACAACTCACCTTCCGTCTCTGAATCCAGATTCAGCAGGTACTTACCTTGCAGCAAACCACCCTTCAAATCGAACGCCCCGTACATTCCGGTCTCTTCGTCCACCGTGAAGAAAGCCTCTAACGGCGGATGAACCACATTCTTATCTGCCAAAATGGCCATTGCCGTTGCCACGCCGATACCGTTATCTGCGCCAAGAGTCGTGCCATCGGCCGTCACCCACTCCTTATTATCTTCTACGTACGCGCGTATAGCATCTTTCTCAAAGTCAAACACCACGTCCGAATTCTTCTGCGGAACCATGTCCATATGGCCTTGCAAAATCACTCCCGGATGGTTCTCATAACCCGGATAAGCCGGCTTGCGGATAATCACATTGCCAATCTGGTCCACTACCGTCTCCAAACCAAGACTACGACCGTAATTGGCCAAAAACTCCGAAATCTCTTTCTTCTTGCCCGACGGGCGAGGAATCTGTGTAAGGCTGTAGAAATTCTCCCACACACCCTTAGGTTCTAAATTCTTCATATCTCCTATTGTTTATACTTTTGCTTTCCGTCTCGGTCACAGACCGCTTTCCATCTCGGTCACAGACCGTTAATCAATGGTCAATTCCCCACATAACGGCGTCTGTAGCAGCGCCTTCACTTTCTCCGTGTCATCACCAAACTCCCCAAACAAACACATCATCTTCGTCAGTAACGCCTCCGTCGTGATATCGTATCCCGACAACACTCCTGCTTTCAGCAGATTAATCGACGTCTCGTACAAACCCATTTCAACCGATCCCGTGTTACATTGGGTCTTATTCACAATAATCAACCCCTTCCGAACTGCCTCCTGCAACTCCTCATACAACCATCCTACCGACGGGGCATTGCCCGCACCATACGTCTCCAAAACCACACCACGCAAACCTGGCGCCGACAAAACAGCATGAACCACTTCACGCGTAATACCCGGAAATAACTTCAATATCGCTACATGCGAATCCGTCTTCGAACATAACTCCAACTCTTTGCTCGGGTCGTTGTACTGAATCAGGTGCGGCTGATACGTTATATGCACACCCGCAACCGCAAGCGCAGGATAATTATAGGAATTGAATGCCGAGAAATGTTCCGCATTGCGCTTCGTCGTTCGGTTCGCACGATACAAACTGTCCTCAAAATATATCGTCACTTCCGGTACTAACGCCTCGCCATCCTCATCCTTCGCTGCCGCTATCTCTATGGCTGTCAACAGGTTCTCCTTCGCGTCTGATCGCATCACTCCCATAGGCAACTGACTTCCCGTAAACACGACCGGCTTGCCCAAATTCCGCAACATAAACGACAACGCTGAACCCGAATAGGACATCGTATCCGTTCCGTGCAAAATCACAAAACCGTCGTAACCGTTATAATGGTCATACACAGCCTGAGCCATGCGAACCCAATTATCCGGATTAACATCCGACGAATCAATCAGCGGATCAAACGACAACGACTCCACTTCTATCCCTGACGTTCCTAACTCAGGAATAACATCTTCCGCAAAACGCAAACCTGCCGGATGCAAGGCACCTGTTGCCTTGTTCTGGACCATGCAAATAGTCCCACCCGTTAATATAATTAGCACTTTACTCATAGCGCAACCACATATTCCTCGCAAAAGTACAAAAAAAACTCTATATACACAAAAAAATCAAAAAAAATCATCTTTTTTTGCTCTTTTTTACCTTTTGGCACAGTTTTTGTACTTTGTTTTATGCGTCAAGTAACTATCGCCGTGAACGAAACAAAAACACATATCCTCATTTGTGACGACGATGCGAATCTGGTAGCAGTTCTCGCAGATTACCTCAAACAAAAAGGATACGCAGTTACGACTGACAAAGAGACGAACAAACCATTCGACATCTGCCTCCTCGACGCGCAAACAGTGGACATTAACAACCTGGATATACTCGACATCCCCGTCATACTAATGGGCGATCACCTGTCGCAAAACGACATCATCAACGCCTACAAAAACGGTATAGACGCCTACGTCGAAAAACCTCTCGCAGTGGAAATACTCATCTGCAAAATCGAAGCTATCCTTCGTCGATGCAGAAAACAAAACCACAACGACCAAACGATCTTTGAATACAACGGAAAAATATTTGATGGCGTACAACAATCCTTCGACGGACAACGCCTGTCCGCACGGGAAAACGACCTGCTGCTCATGCTGTGGAGAAATAAGGGAGAGCTGGTTGACCGCCATCAGATCCTTCGCTCGCTATGGAAAGAAGATAACTACTTCGCTTCACGATCACTAAGCGTCTATATCAACCGCTTACGACATATCTTGACCAACACAAACCTCAAGATCCTGGCCGTGAATAAAAGAGGCTATAAACTGATTGAACAAAGCTAATCCAAATTCGAACAATGCTAAGTGCAACATAAAGTAAAGTTTTTTCATAACAGGCTAACAAAAAGAGTTAGTGTTTTTTCTTAATTGTGTTATTTAATAAATAGTGTTTTTTGGGGAGAGCTCGTCGTGAGACGGGCTCTTTTTTTGTCCCTAACCCCATTCCCCAAGTTTTTTGCCCCTAACCCCATTTCCCAAGTTTTTTGCCCCTTACTTTTTGTTTCCCCATCCCATGCTTTTTCTATTCCATTCCCTTCCCGTTTTTCCCGACGGTCGCCCGACAGTCACCCGACAGTCACCCGACGGTCGAACGACGGTCACACGACAGTCGAACGACGGTAACACGACGGTCACACGTTATCATAACGGGCTCACAAGAAGACTCCAAAACTCTTCCAAACCAAGAAAATCACAATTTCTGCACAAAAAAATGCAATTTATTTGCATATTCAAAAAAAAAGCAGTACTTTTGCGGCGTAATTTGCGTGAGTGTGCGCTCGCGCGTGTATAAACAACGAATGACAAAGCAAGATTATATCATTGAAGTGAACCATGTCTCGAAACGCTTCGAGGATGGAAAATTGGTGCTGGACGATGTGAGTCTCCAGGTCAAAAAAGGCGAGTTCGTAACCATACTCGGCCCTTCCGGCTGCGGTAAAACAACACTCCTACGTTGTATCGCCGGCTTCCAAGTGGCTACAGAAGGCGATATCCTCCTCAAAGGAGAAGATATCACCCAAACGCCTCCGCACAAACGCCCTGTTAACACCGTCTTCCAGAAATATGCGCTCTTCCCGCATCTCAACGTCTATGACAACGTGGCGTTCGGACTCAAACTCAAGAAACTCGACAAGGACACCATTATGAAGCGCGTCAAACAGGCACTCAAAACTGTAGGAATGAGTGACTACGAGTTCCGTGACGTCGATTCCCTTTCCGGTGGACAACAACAACGTGTAGCTATTGCTCGCGCTATCGTCAATCAGCCCGAAGTGCTCCTACTCGACGAACCTCTTGCTGCACTTGACCTGAAGATGCGTAAAGATATGCAGCTCGAACTCAAAGAGATGCACAAAAAACTCGGCATCACCTTTATCTACGTCACGCACGACCAGGAAGAGGCACTCACACTTTCAGACCGTGTCGTCGTCATGAGCGAAGGAAAAATACAGCAAATCGGTACGCCGACGGATATATATAATGAGCCTGTCAACTGCTTCGTAGCGGACTTTATCGGCGAGAGTAATATCCTCAACGGAACCATGATTCGTGACAAACGAGTGGAGTTCTGCGACCAAGAGTTCGATTGCGTAGATACTGGTTTTGGCGAAGATGCACCTGTTGATGTGGTCATTAGACCCGAAGATATCTATATCTGGGAACAAGGAGCCAAAAACAACAAACAAGAGGATGTGGATCCTGACGATCGCGTGCCTAAAGGCAATTTCACCAAGTGGTATGGAACCGTTGAGACCTGTATCTTCAAAGGCGTACACTACGAAATGAGCGTCAAGACCGAAAATGGCTACGAGTTTATGGTTCAAGATTACCATGAATTCGTTCCTGGTACTCAAGTGGGCATGCTCGTCAAGCCCGAAGACATACAAGTCATGCAAAAAGAACGCCTGTGGAACACGTTTGACGGAGAGATGCTCGAAGGTGGACTGGTACGCTTCTTGGACGAAGATTGGCCCGTGAGCGATAGCGTCGCAGAACGTTTCTCGCCCGGAGACAAAGTGGAAGTTCGAGTGCCCTTCGAGCGCGTCACACTCTTAGACCACGAGGATGACGGAGTACTCGCAGGAGATGTTCACTTCATCCTGTATAAAGGTGACCATTACCATCTCACTATCCGTACCGACGACGGAGATGATATCTTTGTAGATACCAACGACGTCTGGGACGACGGAGATCGTTGCGGTATTCAGATTGCACCAAGTAGTATCCGTTTAGCAAAGGCAGAATAATGAAGAAACTAAGTGCTATAATAGGAGCGCGACGCACATGGGCTTGGCCGTATGTGCTCTTCCTCATCCTCTTCGTCCTCCTGCCGTTATTACTCATCTTCGTCTACGCGTTCACCACGCCAACAGGTGAGTTTACCCTGAAGAACTTTGTGCAGTTCTTTAACACGTCAGAGGCTGTCAACACCTTTATCTACTCAATCGCGATTGCCTTGCTCACAACGATTATCTGCTTGCTGCTCGGTTACCCTGCCGCCTATATCATGGCAACTGCCGAACTCAAAACACCTGCTGTCATGGCAATGCTCTTTATCCTGCCCATGTGGATAAACTTCCTCCTCCGCACGCTCGCTACAGTGGAACTATTCAACATGTTCTCTATTCCGTTAGGCGAAGGAGCTCTCTTATACGGTATGTGCTACGACTTCCTGCCGTTTATGATTTACCCCATCTACAACACGCTCCAAAAAATGGATCGCTCACTCATCGAAGCAGCACATGACCTTGGCGCCAACGGACGAGAAGTGTTCGCAAAAGTCATTCTGCCTCTATCCACACCGGGTATCTATAGCGGAATAATCATGGTCTTTATGCCTACCGTCTCAACGTTTGCCATATCCGAATTGCTCACGCGCAATAAAATAACCCTCTTCGGTTCGCTCATTCAGCGTGCGTTTGGCGAAGGCGGATTGCAGATGTGGAACTATGGCGCAGCATTGTCCCTTATCATGCTGCTTATTATCGGTTTAACCAGTTTCTTCGGAAACAAAGACGAGCAGGAGGCTCAGAGCGTCATATGATGAAACAAGAGTTATCTTCCGCTCAACTCGAAGCGAAAAAACGCGCAAGAGACTTGACTACGAAGCGCATCTTCGCACAATCGTATCTGTGGCTCCTTCTGGTGTTGCTCTATGCCCCAATCGTGCTCATCATCTTCTTCTCCTTCACACGCAGCAAAGTGCTTGGAAACTGGACAGGCTTCACGTTCGGACTATACGAAAACCTCTTCACAGGCTACGACCGTGTGGCACAAGTACACGTAGACCCGAATATGTACCACGCGCTTTGGTACACACTCATCATCGCACTCATAGCGGCAACATTCGCTACCTTACTCGGTACACTCGCTGCTATAGGCATATACAATATGCGACAGAAAAGCCGCAAAGCCATACAGTTCATGAACAGCATTCCAATGATTAACCCCGACATCCTAACGGGTATTTCACTCTTCCTGCTCTTCGTGTTCTTAGGTATCAGTCGCGGCCTAACAACCGTCATCATCGCGCACGTCGTCTTCTGTACGCCTTATGTCGTTCTCAGCGTTATGCCACGACTAACCAAGATGAACCCCAACATCTACGAGGCAGCACTCGACCTTGGAGCAACACCTTTCCAAGCACTACGCAAAGTGATGATGCCCGAACTATGGCCCGGAATGCTCAGCGGATTCATCCTCAGCATAACACTCAGTATTGACGATTTCGGTGTAACCTTCTTTACCAAAGGTAGCGGAGGACTCAACACCCTCAGTACATTTATCTATGCCGATGCCCGCAAAGGTGGATTGACGCCTGAACTGCGACCGCTGTTCTCTCTCATCTTCCTTACTATGCTCGTCCTATTGATAATAATCAACTGGAGAGCAGCAAAGCAAACAAAAATGAACTGATTATTAACCAATAACTCAAAATAATACAACGTATGAAAAAAATCTTCTCTCTCTTGCTCGTAGCGCTTATGGCGCTTGGCACGTTCGCTGCTGATCGCGAACACACACTCAAAGTGTACAACTGGGCCGACTACATCGACGAAGACGTGCTCAACGCTTTCCCCGCATGGTACAAACAAATGACCGGCGAAGATGTGGAAGTTATCTACCAAACCTTCGACATCAACGAGTCTATGCTCACCGAAATAGAAGTGGGACACGAAGACTACGACGTAATCTGCCCGTCTGAGTATATCATCGAGCGTATGTTGAAAGCCAACCTTCTCAAGAAAATCGACAAAAACATCGTACCCGAAGAACAACGACACTTCGACAACGTCGCTCCATTCGTAGTCGATAAGTTCCAACAGATGTCCGAGACTGAAAACGTCAGCGACTACACCGTCGGTTATATGTGGGGAACAACCGGTTTCATCTACAACCCGGCCTTCGTAAGCCGCGAAGACCTCAACTCTTGGGGCGCTATCTTAGACCCGAAATTCGAAGGACGCATCTACATGAAGGATGCTTTCCGTGACGTCTATTCCGTTATCGTCCTATATGCGTATCGCGAAGAAATAGAGCGCGGTGAAGTGACTCGTGACGAACTCGTTCGTAACATCACTCCAGAACGTATCGCCCGCGTAGAAGAAATCCTCACCGCTGCTAAAGCTAACATCGCCGGTTGGGAAGTGGACTTCGGTAAGGAAGAAATGACAAAAGGTAAAACATGGATGAACCTTAGCTGGTCGGGAGACGCACAATGGGCTATCGACGAAGCAGAAGAAATGGGCATCAAACTCGAATATATCGTGCCTGAAGAAGGTTCTAACGTTTGGTTCGACGGATGGTGCATCCCTAAATATGCAGTCAACACCAAAGCCGCTACGTGGTGGATTAACTACCTCTGCTTGCCCGAGAACGCTATCAAAAACATGGACTTCATCGGTTACGTATCCGTTATCTCTACCCCGGAGATCCGCGCTTGGGTGGACGAAATTCAACAATGGCCCGAACCGCTTGACCTGAGCTACTTCTTCGGAACGGAAGCATTAGCCGTTCACGCTAACCCCGTCCTCTATCCCGACAAGGCTATCATCGACCGTTGCGCACTCATGCATGACGCTGGCGATATGAACAAAGACCTGCTCGCCATGTGGAATCGTGTCAAAGGTGATAACCTCAGCCCTGTCATGCTTGGCATAATAATTGTAGTGGTATTGGCAATCGTCCTCTTCGCTGTGATGCACATGATTAACCAACGCAAACAACAAAACTTGCAACGCAAACGTAAATCCAAAAGATAAACGTAAATCCAAAAATAAACTATGAGATATACCCTTCGATCATTCGTAGCAGCCCTGTTAGTAACGACGCTTTCTGCGCCTATCTTCGGACAAAACATTAGCAGAATGGAGTCCGAATACAATCGTGTGGCTGCTTTGTTTGAACAGCGTAACCAATTGGCATTACGCGAGTTGCGTGACTATATAGAGGCATACCCCTATACGACTTTCGAAGCCGAGGTATATTTCATGCAAGGTGTGCTCCAAACAGAACGCGGACAATACAAAAAGGCCATCAAGGAGTTTGATAAATCAGACTACAAAACCCTGCCGCGTCCCTACCAGCCGCAGATGCAGTTCTACTGCGGCTATGCACACCTCATGCTTCAAGAGTACGACCGGGCAATAACGTATTTCTCCAACCTCGAGAAACACGACACTCCGTACAAAGAGAAAGCTGCCTACTACTATGCATACTGCCAGTATAAACTTGGCAACTACGATAAAGCCACGCCGACACTCTTAGAGCTGGAGAATAAACCCGAGTACAAGAAAACAGTACCTTATTATCTCACACAGATATACTACTCCCGCGGCCTGAAGGACGATGTTAAACAACGCGCAGAACGTCTACTCGCCGAACAACCCGACAACGACAACAACGCCGAGTTGCACCGCATATTAGGTGAGATGCATTTCGACGAACAGCGATACAAAGAGGCTGTTACGGAACTCTCCGCCTACAACCGGATGAAAACCGCAAAGAAGGAGGAACCCATCCGTGCCGACATCTACATGCTCGGTCTGGCACAGTACAAAACCGACGATTACGATGCGGCTGTGAAAACCTTCAAGCGTGTTCCTATGAAGGAAGATACCATCTCCGAGAGCACAAGCCTTGGTCTCGGTCACGCTTACCGACAACTAAACGACATGGAGCAGGCTAAGTTGGCTTACCTCGACGCAACGCACTATAACCTTGATGCGAAAGTGCATTACAAAGCCATGTACAACTACGCATTAGCCGTATATCAGTCATCTTCTTCTATCGGCGAAAGCGAATCTGTCTTTACCGATTTCATCCGTCAGTACCCGAACTCAGAACATGTGGACGAGATATACATGCTCCTCAGTAATGCCTTCCGCAAATCCAAAAACTACAAAGCAGCCCTAGCTGCACTCGACTCCATCGATAATCCCAACAAACAGTTGCGCGAAACAAAACAGTACTTGCGCTATCAGTTAGGTACCGATGCTTTCGTGCAGAATAAATATGCGGACGCTGTCGCATCCTTCACCGCGGTCATACAAGACCCGACTCCTTCTCCCGTGCTGACAGATGCCTACTACTGGAGGGCAGAAGCCAATTATCGGCTCAAAGACTGTGCTGCTTGCCAACGTGACTTGGTGATTTACTTCTCGCGCCCCGATGTAGCACAATCGCCTAATCGCGCCGCTGCAGACTACCTGCAAGGTTATGTCAGCTTCGGACAAAAGAACTACGAGGGTGCTCGTATCGCCTTTGAACGCCACATTGCCGCTATCAAGTCCGATGCACCAACTTATGCTGACGCACTCAACCGCATAGGAGATTGCTGCTTCAACGCACGCCAGTTCAACGATGCCGCAAAAGCCTACGAGAGAGTGGCGGCCCTCAATACCGACGGCTCCGACTATGCACTCTTCCAACAAGGCTATTCATTAGGTCTGATGAAACAGCCGAACGAGAAAATCAAAGTGCTGCAACAACTGGTCAATAAGTACCCAAAATCCGACTATGCTGACGATGCCCTCTACGAGATTGCCCGTGTTCAGATGGCGCAAGAGAAGAGTGCCGACGCGGTGAAATCATACGAGACCCTGCTTAATAAATACCCGCGTAGTAACCTTGCCCGTAGTGCAAGTCTCGAACGCGCAATGGCTTATCGTAACATGAAAGATTATGACCATGCCATTACCGCCTACAAACACACCATCGAGCATTACCCTGCCAGCAAAGAGGCATATATGGCTGTTGATGGACTCGAGGCTGTCTGCATAGAGACCAACCGTGTCAACGACTACATAGCTTACACCAAGAAACTGTCGAAACTCAACATGCAAGTTGCTACCAAAGACGACTCGCTTTCTTACGTAGCTGCCGAGATGCAACTCCGACAAGGAAATATAGATGCTGCGTTGGCACAGTTCGCTCCGCTTGCCGATCGGATAGGTAGCCCATATGCCGAACCTGCTGCGATGCAGTCAGCTGAACTGTATTACGACCGTAAGGATTACACCAACGCGCTGCCTTTCTACCGCAAGAGTTTAGTGGTCGCTTCAAGTCGTAAGAATACCACAACCGCCCGAGTTGGTGTTATGCGCTGTACTAAACAGCTCAACGAAACCAAGGAGTTGATGGAAACAATCAACACCATCCTATCCGATACACCTGTGGACGAGGCAATAAAACAGGAAGCACTATATACCCGCGCTAAAACCAACTTCGACAAAAAGGACTACGCTGCGGCTATCCCTGACCTTCAACTCATCAGCGCCGACGTCAGAACAACTGTTGGAGCCGAAGCTAAATATATGTTAGCACAAGCGTACTACGGCTTGGGAGACTTGGACAAATCCGAGGCAGAAATAATGTCCTTCGCACAGCAACCAACCCAACAACAATACTGGTTAGCTCGCTGCCTCATTGTCCTCGCTGATATTAGCCACAGACGAGGGGATGACTTCCAAGCACAACAATATCTCCTGTCGCTCAAAGCGAACTATACCAACAAGGACGATATCCTGCAGCGCGTAGAGGACAAACTGAACCAACTCGCGCCAAAGAGTGTTGAACCTACATTAGAAGAGGAGGATTGATTATGAGAGCAAAGATACTAATACTCGTTCTGGCTATTACAGCCTCATTGAGTGCACAAGACACCGTGCTGAACCGAAGTGTCGTTGTCGAACGCGATTATCAGCCAATTATTCAAGATGCAGGCAAAGTCAATGTCGCTCCGCAGACCGTCCAGACAGACGTGCCGGAAACACAAGTGCAGTACTCCGACTTCATCTCGGATAACTCGCAAACCAATACCGAAATGACTTCCCTGCTCAGCCAACCGACACGCTTCAAACAACCTGAAGAATTGCACGGCTGGTTACGCGGTGGTATTGGACACCCGCTCACCACCTTCAACTTCGCCTACGATGTGAAGGACTCCAAACGCAATAGTTTAGTTCTCTATGCCGATCATAATGGACAGTGGGGACGACGCACACTCTCGGAAACAGACTTGGGCTTCCGCTTCACGCACGATATGCCCAAACTCTCCCTCTACTGTGGTGTCAAAGGCGAAAACGTCTTCTATACCAAGTATGGACGCTACTATATCAACGGCTCCGATGGATACGGTAAAAACCGCGGTTTCGTTACTACGCTTGGCTCCTTTGCCGACTTTGCGCCCGAGGATAAACAAACACAATGGCGCGGACGTATCTTCTTCGGTCTGAAGTCCAACCCCAAAGAGCAAGTACAATACCAAGCCGAAGTGGGATACCAGATTCTGGACGTACCTTCTATCGCGGCAGAACACCAGATTCGTACAGCCTTCAACCTCAATGCTCGTCTTCCGAATGAGCGCCATCGTTTGGGATTGAAGTTGTTTATGCAGAATAACTTCTATACTGTGGATACAGCAGTGCTGGCGGAAAACCGCTATAATGACCGACATAATCTCCGCATCGAACCCTTCTATGCCTACCACGGCAAACGCTTCATGATTCATGCGGGTGTGAACTTAGACGTGAACATCGGTAAAGGACAGATGCTCTCCTCCAACAAAAACATCAGCTTTGCTCCGTCACCAAACGTTAAGTTCGAGGCACAACTGGCACCCAAATGGGTAACACTATACGGAAAGGCAGAGGGACGATTCGGATGGGCTTCCCTCCAGAGTTACTTAGAGAGTAACCGTTATATGGAGGTACTTCCTTGCGTCACTTCGCATAGTGTAGCATCCTATACACCTATTGATGCCGAAATAGGCTTTCACCTCAGGCCGCACAAACACCTGCTCTTGGAAGCCCACGGTGGATACGCCTATTACCTAAATAGCAAGTCCTATGTCGCTTTCTTGGATGCCTACACCTATAGTCCTGGACATACTATCCTGCCCGGTACATTCAGCGACTTCCGCTCTGACTACCAATGCGTTAAGATTGGCGGACAGTTCTTCTACCACTACCGCGACATCATCTCTATTCACCTGTCGGGAGACTATTTCGCTTGGAAGATACAGAAACTCGCTAATAGTGCCAAGCTTGAGGATATAGCCAAAAACATCGACCTTACTCCCGGCCGCGTCTACGACCGTCCCGACTGGAAGATTAGTTTGCGCATCGACGGACGTATCGACGAGCATTGGACACTCTATTCCGACAACCATTTTGAAGGAACACGCTGGGCTATTACCACTGGCGGAGAAGTCAAACTACCCGCACTCATCGACATGAACCTCGGCGCACAGTACGAGTTCACCAAACTCCACCTCGCTGTCTTCCTGCAACTCAATAATATCATCTGCCGCCGTAACCATACACTCTATGGCTATCAATCTTACCTAATCAACGGCCTGGCAGGTGTAAGTTGGAAATTCTAACAAACGACTTATATGACTAAAAAACATTTGTTCACAATCGCTTTGATGACGATCACTATGGTTTCATGTAACAAACCTCTCTCAATCGGTATTCATACCGACAACTTAGACACAACTGCTATCCCCCAAAACGACTTCTATCAATACGCTTGTGGCGGTTGGATGGCTAATCATCCGCTGACAGCCGAGTATAGCCGTTTCGGTACGTTCGACGAACTCGGACTCCGTAACCTCGAACAAGTCAACGGACTCATTACAGAAATTGCTGAGACACAACATAAACGCGGTACCGTAGAGCAGAAGATTGCGGACATCTACAATCTCACTCTGGATACCGCACGCCGTAATACCGAAGGCATAGAGCCACTCCGCCAGACACTCACCGAGATTGAGAACCTCCAACGCGAGGAACTCAGCGCTAAACTCGGTAGTGCAATGGAGTATGGACTCTTCGCCCTCTATGTTGAAGCCGACGCACGCAACTCCGCAATGAACATCCTCAACGAGGCACAAGCCGGATTTGCCCTCGGCGAGAAAGAGTATTACTTCGACGAGGACGAGACAACAACCTCCATCCGCGAGGCTTACCTTAAACATATCGCGCGCATGTTTACACTCTTTGGCTACGACAATGCCGAACAACGCGCACAAACAGTCTTCCGTCTCGAGAAACGTCTCGCTGGAGCTGCACTCAATAATGTCGAACTCCGCGACCCGATTCGCAACTACAATAAGATGTCCATCGCGCAACTCCAGGAATTGGTTCCCGAAATCAACTGGAACACCTTCCTCAGCGCTATGAAGATCCATACTGACAGCATCAGCATCGGACAAATTGAACACCTTAAAGAGTGCGGTAAGATGTTGGCCGACGAGCCCATCGAAGACCTCAGAACACTCTTCTTATGGCAAGCCATCGATGGCGCTGCTTCCTTCTTATCCGACGAGATATACATGGCTAACTTCGACTTCTATGGCCGCGTCCTCAGTGGTAGCGAAGAACCCCGCCCACTCTGGAAACGTGCAGTTGGAATGGTAGAAGGTACACTCGGCGAAGCCGTTGGACAGATGTACGTGAAGAAATACTTCCCCAAAGAGAACAAAGACCGCATGTTGAAACTTGTTCACAACCTCCAGGCGTCCTTCAAAGACCGTATCGAGAATCTCACTTGGATGTCCGACGAGACGAAAGCCAAGGCCATCGACAAACTTATGTCTATGACCATCAAAATCGGCTATCCCGACAAATGGCGCGACTATTCAGCACTCGACATCGATCCCCAACTGTCCTACTACGACAACATCCAACGGGCCGCTAAGTTCGAGCAGGAATACAGCCTCAGCTACCTCGATAAACCCGTGGACAAAGCCAAATGGTACATGTTCCCGCAAACAGTCAACGCTTACTATAACCCGTCCAGCAACGAGATCTGCTTCCCAGCTGGTATCCTCCAATACCCGTTCTTCGACATGTCGGCCGACGATGCCTTCAACTATGGCGCCATCGGCGTAGTTATCGGACACGAGATGACACACGGTTTTGACGACCAAGGTAGCCAGTTCGACAAAGACGGAAACCTCAACGACTGGTGGACTGCAGAGGATCGCGCTAACTTTGAAGCACGAACCAAAGTCATGGAAGAGGCATTCAACAAGATAGAAGTAGCTCCTGGCGTTCACGCCAATGGCGCATTCACCTTGGGTGAAAACATCGCTGACCATGGTGGACTCCAGATATCCTACAACGCCTTCCGCAAACTGCCGCAACCTACTACCGAATGCGAATTCACACCCGCACAGCGGTTCTTCCTCGCTTATGCCAATGTGTGGGCTGCGAATATCCGTCCTGAAGAAATACTCAAACGCACCAAGTCCGACCCACACTCGCTCGGACGCTGGCGTGTCAACGGTGCTCTCCCGCAAATAGGTGCATGGTACAACGCATGGAACGTGACCGAATCCAGTCCGCTCTATGTCCCGGAAGACAAACGAGTCTCCATCTGGTAATAAATCAATCGAAGAGAGTAGGATTATCCAAATCGAACCGCTTCAAGATATTGCGCATTAGCGTTTCGCGTATCAATCGGCTACGGTTCTTGACTGTATAATTCTCGCAATAACGATTCAGCGCACGCATCTCGCTATCATTCAACATGATACTCACGCGATGTGTGCGTTGTTGTTTCGCGAACTTCTTATTACTACCCTGTATTGCCATTAGAACGATATGCCGAATTGGGAGCCGAAAATAATAAAATTGCGGCCCGAATAGTCATTAAACGCTGTTTCGCCAATAGTAGTGGTGGCTGCAACACTCGCTTGCTGGAACTGAACACGCAGACTTACGTACATGTTCGCGCGCGGATTAATAATGTACCGCCAACCTACTTCCGCACTCGTATAAATACCACCCTTACAGTTCTTTACACCAAAACCATATCCTAAGTTCACACCCACAAACGGACTGTGCTTGCCTTCCAAAAATGGCACCTTAACCGCCACTTCCAAAGGCAGAAAAACATACGTGCTATTGGGCATAAACATACACTCTACATTCAAACCGCCACCAAGGAATAACTCCTTCTGACCGATATAGCGCGAACCAATCAATAACTCACCACCAAAGAAACCACCATTCTTGTCATGCGGAACAAACGCTCCACCGCCACCAACATCCAGCAAAAACGTCATTTTCTTTCCCTGCGGTTTCTTCTTCTCTTCCTCAATCACAACCTCTTCTTCCTGCGCGCTCTCATCCTCTACCGACAAAACCTCTGACGACGGATACTGAAAACGAGCGCCCGTGTTATCTCGAACAATAACAACGTCCGCATTCTGCATCAGCACTTCGCCATACACTTTCTTACCGCCCTTAAGCGTTATAACGGCGCCTTGACTACTCAAAAACGCACCTACAAATAGGAGAAAAAAAACTATTCGTTTTCCCATAACTTTCCAATTTCGCCGCAAAAATATAAAAAAATTTGCATATATCAAAAAAAAGTTGTAATTTTGCACGCTTTACGCGCAAACACACACAAAACAATGAATAAAATCATTAACAAACGCTTCTTCTCGGACAATGTTGCCGAGTTTGTTGTCGAAGCACCACTAATCGCAAAAAGCCGAAAGGCCGGTCACTTCGTTATCGTACGTGTGGACCAAAACTCCGAACGAATGCCGCTCACTATAAGCGACGCAGATTCTGTCAAAGGGACTATCAATCTCGTCGTACAGCGAATCGGTGTCTCTTCCGCCAAACTCTGTGCACTCAATCCGGGAGATGAACTCGCTGACTTGGTCGGACCACTCGGTAAGGCTACAGATATACGTAACTATGGAACAGTCGTCCTCGCTTGTGGTGGAGTCGGAGCTGCGCCCACTCTGCCTATTGCGCAGGCCATGAAGGTTGCAGGCAACCGCGTCATCACTGTCCTTGCCGCACGAAACAAAGACCTGATCATCCTCAAAGACGAACTCGCGCAATACTCCGACGAACTCATTGTCATGACCGACGATGGCTCAATGGGACAGAAAGGTGTCGTAACCGTTGGCGTAGAGCAAGTCATCCAACGCGAAACTGTCAATAAATGCGTCACTATCGGTCCCGCAATAATGATGAAATTCGTGGCACTCACAACCGCGAAATACAACATCCCGACAGAAGCCAGCCTCAACACCATCATGGTCGATGGAACCGGAATGTGCGGAGCATGCCGCGTCTCTGTCGGAGGCAAAACCCGCTTCGTCTGCGTCGATGGTCCCGAATTTGATGCGCACCAAGTCGATTGGGATGAAATGATGTCCCGCCTCCGTTCCTATAAACCCGAAGAAACCGCTGCTTACGAAGCCTACAACGCTGCTCTTAACAACCCGACAACCACCACTTGCCCACCGGCTAACCACCAGCCGCAATCGGTTTCTGATAGGTTTCTGATAGGTTCCAGATCGGTTCCAGAAGCCGACGCCAACGAGACGGAAACCCGCGACACGGCCTGGAGAGCTGAACTGCGCCAAACACTCAAACCCAAGGACCGCGTAGCTATCGAGCGTTGCCAAATGCCGGAACTCGATCCCGCTTACCGCGCCACCGTACTGCACGAGGAAGTGAACCAAGGCCTCACACCCGAAATGGCTCTCCTCGAGTCCAAACGTTGTCTCGATTGTCCAAATCCTGGCTGCGTACAAGGCTGTCCCGTCAACATAGACATCCCGTCCTTCATCAAACATATCGAAGCTGGAGACGTGCAAGGCGCATACAAAGTTATCAGCGCAAGTAGCTCATTACCAGCCGTTTGTGGACGTGTTTGCCCGCAGGAGAAACAATGTGAGGCCAAGTGTATTCACCTCAAAATGAACTCTAAACCCGTCGCAATCGGTTACCTCGAACGCTTTGTTGCCGATAATGCCCAACAAATCACAAATAATAAATCAGAAATCACCAATCCAACGAATGCAACAAAGATTGCAGTTGTTGGTTCCGGTCCTGCCGGTCTCACCTTCGCTGGAGACATGGCCAAATACGGCTACCAAGTAACCGTCTTCGAAGCTCTCCACGAAATAGGTGGCGTGCTCAAATACGGCATTCCTGAATTCCGTCTCCCCAATCGCATTGTGGACAAAGAAATAGACGGTCTTCGCGCTTTGGGAGTAGAGTTCCACAAGGATACCATCATCGGCAAAACCATTACCATCGACGACTTGCAGCAGCAAGGCTATGCCGCTATCTTCGTCGGTTCAGGTGCTGGCCTGCCGCGCTTCATGAATATTCCGGGAGAGAACCTCAACGGCGTGCTCTCCTGCAACGAATACCTTACGCGTGTCAACCTCATGGACGCTTCCAATGATGTTACAGACACGCCGCTTCTCTACGGCAAAAACGTCATCGTCGTTGGTGGTGGCAATACAGCTATGGACGCTGTCCGTACCGCCAAACGTTTAGGCGCCGAGCACTCAACCATCGTCTATCGCCGTTCCGAAGAAGAAATGCCGGCTCGTATCGAGGAAGTGAAACATGCGAAAGAAGAGGGCATCGAGTTCATGACTCTTCACAATCCGATAGAATACCATGCCGACGAAAACGGCCGCGTCAACGAAGCTGTCCTGCAAGTAATGGAACTCGGAGAACCGGACGAAAGCGGACGTCGCAGTCCTGTGCCCGTGGAAGGTAAAACAGTTACTATCCCCGTTGACCTTGTCATCGTTGCTGTTGGCGTTAGTCCTAATCCGCTTATTCCGCGCTCCGTGGAAGGACTCGAGATATCCAAGAAAGGAACTATCGTCGTCGGAGAAGAATCTATGCAATCCAACATCCCGACAATCTTTGCGGGTGGAGACATCGTTCGTGGCGGAGCAACCGTTATTCTCGCTATGTCTGACGGACGTAAAGCCGCTGCGGCTATGCACGAATACCTGTCCGCTAAATGAAATTCTACATCGAGACATATGGCTGCCAAATGAATGTCGCAGACAGCGAAGTCGTTGCTGCTATACTCAATACCACCGATGCAGAACTGACAGAAAATCTGCAGGAAGCGGATATACTTATCCTCAACACCTGTTCCATTCGCGAAAAAGCAGAGGAAACAGTTCAGCATCGCTTGCAAGAACTCAAAGCCCTGCTCAATAAGCACAAACGCAAAGCCATCATCGGCGTCATAGGCTGTATGGCAGAGCGAATGGGACAAGAACTCATCGATTCCTACGGAGTCAACTTTGTTGCAGGTCCTGACGCGTATCTCGATATTCCAAATCTTCTGGCACAAAGTCTTCAAGGACACAAGGCTATCAACGTCGAACTCAGCACAACCGAGACGTATCGCGATATCCTACCTGCCCGAATAGGTAAAACTATCTCCGGCTTCGTGAGTATCATGCGAGGATGTAATAACTTCTGCTCCTACTGCGTCGTACCTTATACGCGCGGAAGAGAGAGAAGCCGCGACGTGGACTCTATCTTGCAAGAAGTCAAGGATTTACAATCCAAAGGTTACAAGGAAGTAACACTCCTTGGACAGAATGTCAACTCCTACCAATACAACAATATCGACTTCCCGCAACTGCTTGCTATTGTTGCCGAAGCAGTTCCAGACATGCGAATCCGCTTCACTACTTCGCATCCTAAAGATATGTCGCACAAAACGCTTGAAGTAATTGCCTCGCACGATAATATCTGTAAGTTCATTCACTTGCCCGTACAAAGTGGCTCAAACGCCATCCTCAAGTCCATGAACCGCAAATATACCCGCGAATGGTATCTCGACCGTATAGCGGCTATTCGACGCATTGTACCCGATGCCGCTATCGGCACCGACGTCTTCTGCGGCTTCCATGACGAGACTCTCGAAGATCACGCGCAAACACTAAGCCTCATGCGAGAAGTAGGCTTTGATACAGCCTTTATGTTCAAATACAGCGAACGACCTGGCACTTTCGCTTCCCGCTTCTTGCCCGATAATATCTCCGAGGAAGAAAAAGTACGACGCCTCAACGAAATAATCGCTCTCCAAAACGAATTATCCCTCGCTTCCAACCAACGCGAAATAGGTAAAACGCGAGAAGTCCTCGTCGAAGGATTCTCTAAACGCAGCAAGGACGAAATGTTCGGACGAACATCCCAATACAAAACCGTTATCTTTCCGCGAGAAGGACGACATATTGGCGAATTTATCCAAGTCCGCATCACTTCCGCTTCTGCTGCTACACTCAAAGGAGAAGTCGTCGAATAGGCTATTTTTCATAGAAAAATAACAAAAAACACCAAATAATCTTGCAAAATGAAAAAAAATGCAAGATTTATTTGCGTATACAAAAAAATATTTGTACCTTTGCAGCCTGAATGTCGTGCGCACGCATATGCGCGTGCATTATGCGAACAAAATAGACAATCGAACATAATTTAAATACAACATAAATGGAAGAAAAAGAAAAGTATGATGGATCGAGTATTCAAGTGCTCGAAGGATTAGAGGCAGTGCGCAAACGCCCTGCTATGTACATTGGCGACATCTCGGGAAGAGGTTTGCACCATCTGGTGTATGAGGTGGTCGATAACTCAATCGATGAGGCTTTGGCTGGGTTCTGCTCAGAAATTGCGGTGCATATTAACGAGGATAACTCCATTACCGTTCAAGATAACGGTCGTGGTATTCCGGTTGACATGCACCCGAAAGAGCATCGCTCTGCCTTGGAGGTGGTTATGACCGTTCTGCACGCAGGTGGTAAGTTTAACAAGGATTCGTACAAAGTGTCTGGTGGTCTCCACGGTGTAGGTGTGAGCTGCGTGAATGCCCTTTCTACCAAAATGCACGTCGAAGTGTATCGCGATGGAAAAATCCATACCCAAGACTACGAGAAAGGTAAACCGCTCGCTCCGGTACACGTTATTACCGAGGCTGAGGCTATTGGTAACTGGGAACAGCGTAAAACAGGTACGTTCGTACAGTTCTGGCCCGATAATACCATCTTCACCGAAACCGTTTACTCTTACGACATCCTCGCAAACCGTATGCGCGAACTCGCATACCTTAATGCAGGTGTACGCATCATCCTCAAAGACAAGCGTGTGCCGGTTGACCCGAATTTGAAAGACTCGGAAGGTCATCCGTTCCCAAATATCAAAGGATATAAGGGTGAAGAGTTCTACTCTGAAAAAGGTTTGAGTGAGTTTGTCCGTTATATCGACCAAACACGTACTCCGCTTATCAGCGAAGTAATTCACCTCAGTACCGAGAAATACGGCACGCCTGTCGAAGTGGCAATGATTTACAACACCGACTTCAACGAGAATGTACATTCCTACGTGAACAATATCAATACCATCGAAGGTGGTACACACGTAGCAGGTTTCCGTGCTGCACTCACTCGTGTCATGAAGAAATACGCCGAGGATAGCAAACTGCTCGAGAAAGCCAAACTCAAAGATAAAGACGGTAATGCTACTATCGATCCGAATGACTTCCGCGAAGGCCTCACAGCTGTTATCTCCGTCAAAGTGGCAGAGCCGCAGTTTGAAGGACAGACCAAAACCAAACTCGGCAACTCCGAAGTAGCAGGTATGGTTTCCAGCGCCGTAGCCGAAGCATTAACCTACTATCTCGAAGAGCACCCTGATGATGCCAAGAAAATCGTAGAGAAAGTCATTCTTGCTGCTCAGGCACGTATTGCAGCACGTAACGCACGTCAGAGCGTACTTCGTAAATCGCCGCTCAGCGGTGGTGGCCTGCCTGGCAAACTCGCCGATTGTGCTTCCAAAGATCCGTCCGAATGCGAACTCTTCCTCGTCGAGGGTGACTCCGCAGGCGGTACCGCAAAAACAGGACGTGACCGCGTTCACCAAGCTATTCTTCCATTGCGCGGTAAAATCCTGAATGTGGAAAAAGCCATGGAGCACAAAGTGTTCGAGTCCGAAGAGGTGCGTAATATCTTTACGGCTCTCGGTATAACCTTCGGTACAGAAGATGACCCGAAAGCGCTCAACCTCAGCAAGATTCGTTACCACAAGGTAATCATCATGGCCGATGCCGATGTCGATGGTGCACATATTGCAACCCTTATCATGACACTCTTCTTCCGCCATATGAAAGAAGTCATCGAGCAAGGACACCTCTATATCGCAATGGCTCCGCTCTACATGTGCTCAAAGGGTAACTACAAAGAGTATTGCTGGACCGACCAACAACGTTTCGATTTCATCCAGAAATACGGTAACGGCGACGAGAAACAGATCAAGACGCAACGTTACAAAGGTTTGGGTGAGATGTCGGACGAACAGCTCTGGGAAACAACCATGGACCCGGCTCGCCGCTTGCTCAAGAAAGTAACGATTGAGAACGCAGCTGAGGCTGATCGTACCATCGCTATGCTCATGGGTGATGATGTGGCTCCGCGTCGTGAGTTTATAGAAGAGAATGCAACCTACGCTAATATTGATGCATAATGAAAATAGCCGTTTACTGTAGCGCAAAAGATGTTATTCCGGAGGAATATCTCCAGTTAGGAGACGCTCTTGGAACATGGCTCGCACAACATGGACACACACTCGTCTATGGTGGCGCTACAGGTGGCCTTATGTCTCGTACTAGTAATGCGGCAAAGGCTGCCGGCGGATATGTCATCGGCGTCATACCTCCGCGTATCATCGCTGCTGGACGATTGGCATCGAACTGTGACGAGTTGATACGAGTGGCGAATATGTCTGAACGCAAACAACACATGCGCGACATCGCTGAGGCGATTATCTGCTTGCCGGGCAGTTATGGTACACTCGACGAGATGTTCGACGCTGTCGCATCAGGTACCGTCGGAGAGCATAACAAACCGATATTTATCCTCAACTACAACGGCTTCTACGAGGGAATAAAAACCGAAACGGAACATATGCGCGCGTTAGACTTCTTACCGCAAGAGGAGTGCTACAAACCCGTATTTGTCAATACCCTCGATGAACTATATACTTGTATAACTAATCTTAAAAAGTAAACAATATGAATCTATTCACTGCCAGATTAACAGGAAAAATGCTCTCCACAGAGCAATTCGAGAAATCCATCAAAGACATGATAGATCGTGTCAACCGCTGGCGTCAAATTGAGAAATCACCAGAGCTGGCTGAGTACCTCAAATTGAAGGAAATCGTTGAGAGCCCGAAGTTCCAGGAAACAAAACGCGAACTCTCACAGCGTAAGTATAAAGATACGGACGAAGGACGTAAAATGACCACCTTTGAACGCATCTCATCTACCATGCGTATGAAGGGATATAAGTATGCTCTGGATAATCCTACCTTCCAAGCCTTCCTTAAGTTCCGTGACTCGGACGACTTCCAGAAGATAATGAGCATGAAAGAACGCCTCAAATCGAGTGAACTGCGCATGTACAACATGATATATCGCTCTGCCTTCTATAAGAACTATCAGAAAATGCTCAATTCAGACGAGTTGAAGCAGATAAATGAGCTTGAGAAGGAAATCAATACCGAGGACTTCCAAAAACGTCATGCCCTCTGGGCTGATGAGAAACGTTGGCAACACTCCGAGGAGTATAAGACCGAACAACGCTTCTTGACGCTGCAGAACTCTGGCGATATCAAGTTCTACTATGCGCAACGTGGTGAGAAAATCGACTGGGCAGAACTCTTCCGTCCTGCCTTCGATGATGACATGTCATCTTCCAAGAACTGGAAACCTGGATATGGATATGCCAACCCTAAAGCCAAAGACGGCTTCTCACGTACCACCGATCGTCAGGCGTACAACAATGGCAAGAACACATTCTTCGTAGAAGGACGTATGAGCCTCGAGACACGCGAGGAGAGCAAAGAAGCTGTTGCTTGGGACGAGAAAAAAGGCTTCCTTAACCACGTCTTTGAATACACTTCCGACGTAATGAACACCAAAGAGGCTTTCTCGCAAGAAAATGGTATGTTCATGGCAAAAGTGCGCAGCCAGGGTACGCCGCACCACTTCTTTGGCTTATCCACCGGCAAACCCGGTAACCCGTTAGTGGCTATCTATCACTACAATGGCAAAGTTCACCAGCTCGGATTAGTCAATGGCAAAGACACCAAAATGGCTGACCTTACCGGCATGTTACGCTCTATGTACTACGTCTACACCTTCCGTTGGACCAAAGACGAACTGGTTTGGTACGTGAACAATATGGAGCTGCTCCGTATGCCGAATAAACTGCCGAAAGAGGCTATGTTCTACCTCGCACAATCGTGGTTACCAACTAAAGAAAAAGGCGGTGCCGGCAAACTCAAAGTGCAATGGGCAAGAGTTTATCGTAGTGTAGATTAATAAAAACAAAGCAGCTATGTTCCTAATAGCAGGACCTTGTGCTATAGAAAGTCGCGACATGGTGTTCCGCACTGCGGAGACACTCAAGCAAGTCTGCGAAGAGTTGAACATCAAACTGTTCTTCAAGTCTTCATTCGACAAAGCTAACCGCACATCCAATAACCAACGCGGTGTCGGAATGGAAGCTGGATTACGCATCTTACAAGAGGTCAAAACCCAACTCCAACTCCCCATCTTAACCGATGTGCATGAGTCGTGGCAATGCCAACCCGTTGCCGAAGTGGCAGATGTGCTGCAGATTCCCGCTTTCCTGAGCCGACAGACTGACCTGCTACAAGCTGCCGCCAAGACAGGGCGTATCGTCAATGTCAAAAAAGGTCAGTTCATGGCTCCGTGGGACATGAAAGGTTGCATAGAAAAAATCGCTGCCGTGAGAGGCAATAACAACGATATATGGCTTACAGAGCGCGGATCATCTTTCGGCTACGGACGATTAGTAGTTGATATGACATCCTTCGTCGAGATGCGTAAGTTCGGTTGCCCTGTCGTCTTCGATGCTACCCACAGTGTCCAGCAACCCAGCACACAAGCAGGTGTCACAGGTGGTAATAGAGACATGGTTCCTTACCTCTTACGCGCTGCCCTCGCTGTCGGCGTGGACGGAATCTTTGTCGAAGTGCATCCAGAACCCGAGAAAGCCATCTCCGATGCAGCCAACCAATTGAGATTAAGCGAAATAAAACAAATACTACAACAAGCAAAAGAATATGACATATTCGCAAAGAGCTAAACAGATATTTGAGGAAGAAATAGAAGAACTCCATAAACTGGAGTCCTTAATCGATGATAATTTCGATAAGGCTATCGACCTTATCCAGAAGTGCAAGGGCAAGTTAGTCGTTATGGGTATCGGCAAAACTGGTATCATCGGCCATAAGATAGCCTCGTCTTTAGCTTCTACCGGCACTCCCGCTGTCTTTGTCAACGCCGCTGAGGCCGTTCACGGAGACTTAGGTATAGTCAACCACAAGGATATCGTCCTCTTGGTAAGCAACAGTGGCTCCTCCAGCGAAATCCTCAACGTGATAGAACCCGTCCGCAAACTGGGCTGCACCATCATCGCTATGACGGGTGATGTCTCTTCTCGCCTGGCGCAAGAGGCTGACTTGGTCCTTTCTATCCATGTGGACAAAGAGGCGTGCCCACTCGGATTAGCTCCTACCACTTCCACTACCGCGACAGCACTCATGGGTGATGCTCTTATGGTTTGCCTCATGGAGAAACATCAGTTCAAGGCTGAGAACTTCGCCGTCTATCATCCCGGTGGTGCCCTCGGACGACAACTGCTCGGTAGGGTCAAGAACCTCATGACAACTAACGTACCGCGGGTCAAAGTGACAGACTCGTTCAAGGACCTCGTCCACGAGATGTCCGATAAGCACCTGGGTATGACCATGGTCTATGAAGGTAAAAGATGTATCGGTATCATCACCGACGGTGACTTGCGACGCGCCATTCAGAAGTACGACGACTTGCATATAACCGCCCGAGACGTTATGACTCCGTCCTACAAGCATATCCACAAGGACGCCCTCTTGTCGGATGCACTGGCAATAATGGATAAGTTCAACATCACCACCTTAGCCGTTACCGAAAAACCAGACTCACAGGATATAATTGGAATAATCTCAATTCACCATATTATTGACTTTAATTAATTGATTATGACACAGACAATCGCTTTGTATTGCAAGAACGACAAACAGTTCTATCAAGTTGAACGCGGAACGTCGATTATGGATTTCTACCGTCTGTCCGGCATCCAACTTAAGTATCCGGTAATCGCTGCACGTGTCAACTATAAGGTGCACGACTTGCGCTATATCGTGTATAAACCCAAGGATGTGGAGTTTATCGATGCCAGTTGTGCCGATGGAATGCGCGTCTATGTGCGTACACTATGCATGGTGATGGGCTGTGCCGTCAATGAGCTATACCCCGAGTGGTCCCTCCGCATCGAGCACCCGATATCCAAAGGATATTTCTGCACACTCCGCGATAACAAAGGCGAGAAGATGCAAATACATCCCGAAATAATCGCCGCCATCAAAGAGCGCATGAAACAAATCATCGCCGAGGACCGCACCATTGAGGTGGAGGAGAAACAAACGAAAGTGGTCATGCAACTCTTCCACGAGCGTCCCGACTACGAGTCCTCCCTCTTAGAGACTCTCGGAAACCCGTACTGCCGCTTCTTCCGCATCGGCGATTATATTGACTACTACAACGGCGTGCTCATGCCTTCAACGGGATACCTCAATATCTTCGACCTCGAGCCGCTCTATAGCGATATGCTCTTGCGCATCCCTTGCCGCGAAGACCCCAACAGACTCGAGGACTTCGTGCAGCAAGATAAGATGTTCGACATCTTCAAAGAGTTTATCGGATGGAATAAACTGCTCCGTATCAGCAATGTGGGCGAGTTCAACAAGGCATGCAAGAGCAACCGCTCCTTCGAGATGATTAAACTCAGCGAGGCCTTGCACGAGAAGAAAGTGGCGCAGATTGCCGATATGATTGTCGGACGTGAGCATCGTCCACGCTTCGTGCTCATCTCAGGTCCTTCTTCCTCTGGTAAAACAACTTTCTCCAAACGTCTGACAATCCAACTCATGGTCAACGGAATACGTCCTGTCGCCATCTCCCTTGACAACTACTTTGTCAATCGTGACGACACACCGCGCGACGAAACAGGCGACTACGATTTTGAGCACATCAATGCCGTTGACCTCCCGCTGCTGCAAGAGAATGTCAAAGCACTCCTCGAAGGACAGGAAGTCAAGATTCCGACCTATAACTTCGAGACAGGAAAACGTGAATACAAAGGTAACACCCTCAAACTCGAGAAAGACACCATCGTCATCCTCGAGGGCTTGCACGCACTCAACCCGCTATTACTGCCCGATACACCCAAAGAGGCTACCTTCCGTATCTTCGTCAGCCCGATGACAACAGTCAACTTAGATAATCATAACTGGATACCTACCACCGACTTACGCCTCATCAGACGTATCGTCCGCGACTATCGCTACCGCAATTATTCGGCACGCGAGACTATCGCCCGTTGCCCGTCTGTTCGCCGCGGCGAAGAGAAATGGATATACCCGTTCCAGGAGAATGCAGACGTTATGTTCAACTCCGCACTCCTCTTCGAACTGGCTGTGCTCAAACGTCATGCCGAGCCCATCCTCGCCGAAGTGCCTAAATACTGCGACGAGTATGGTGAAGCGCACAGAATGCTCAATTTCCTCAGTTACTTCGAGTCTATTCCCGAAAGAGAGATTCCGCCTACGTCCTTCTTGCGCGAGTTCGTCGGAGGTAGCTCATTTAGATATTAATATGATGAGAAAAATAGCAATAATGTTCAGCCTCGTCCTCTGCGTAGCACTCTATGCGGAGGATAGCATCCTTGTCGTACAACCCGATACCCTGCAACAATCTGCCAACACCATTATCACCGACACCCTCATAACGGATATGATGCCTAATGTGCAGGTCCACCAGAGCCATGCCGTCGAACGCTTGCTCCGAGAGAAAGCTACGGGCAAAGCCTCCCAGATGGTCGAAGTGGCAGGATATCGCGTACAGATATACTCCTCTAACCACCAACAATTGGCTAAGCAGGAGGCTATCCGACTTGAGAAAGATATGCAGTCCAAAATCGACGTGCCCATCTACGTCACATACGTCCCGCCTTTCTGGAAAGTGCGCGTCGGCGACTTCGCTACCTATACCGAGGCACAAGAGTTTAAAACCAATTTCGTGCAACAGTTCCCCGAACTAATGGGCGATACCTATGTTGTGCGTGACCAAGTAACCGTAAAACAATGAACTTACAAGTATTTCACGAAGATAAGGCCGTAACCAAAAACATCGCCACGCATATATCCTCAATCATCTCCGCACTCGGAGAGGATGTCAACCGACAGGGCCTGCAACGCACGCCCGAACGGGTGGGGGAGGCTTTCCAATACCTCACCAAAGGCTACAAAGAGGACCCCGATGCCATCCTGCGCTCTGCCCTCTTTGAGGATAACTACAAGCACATGGTCGTCGTCAAAGACATAGACTTCTACTCCCTTTGCGAGCACCATCTGCTGCCGTTCTTCGGCAAGGTGCATATAGCCTATATCCCTAATGGCAAACGAGTTACGGGACTTAGTAAGATTGCCCGCGTAGTCGATGTCTATGCACGCCGCTTGCAGATTCAGGAGCGCATGACTACCCAAATAAAAGACTGCATCCAACGTACACTCGACCCCCTCGGAGTCATGGTGGTTGTCGAGGCTGAACACCTCTGTATGAAAATGCGCGGAGCAGAGAAACAGAACAGCGTAACTACTACCTCCGACTTCACGGGCGCTTTCACTAGACCCGAGACTCGAGAGGAGTTCCTGCGACTAATACACTAATATATATAAGGAATAACCTATGGCACAAGACAATATCAAACTTCCCGAAAACGCTTCCCGACCGCTCAAACCCGGAGAAAAATACGAACCCATCTTGCCCGGCAATAAGTCCTTCCCCGAAGTAACACCCTACAGCGTCATCTTAGGCGTTGTCATGGCGGTTATCTTCTCCGCTGCTGCGGCTTACCTCGGACTCAAAGTAGGCCAAGTCTTCGAGGCTGCTATCCCTATCGCTATCATCGCCGTGGGACTTTCCACAGCCCTGCGACGCAAGAACGCACTGGGCGAGAATGTCATCATCCAGTCCATCGGCGCCTCTTCAGGTGTCATCGTAGCAGGTGCCATTTTTACCCTCCCTGCGCTCTATATCCTCCAGGCCAAGTACCCCGAGATAACGGTTAACTTCATGCAAGTGTTCATGTCCAGCCTCCTCGGTGGATGCTTGGGCATACTCTTCCTCATCCCATTCCGCAAGTACTTCGTGCAGGAGAAACATGGCGAGTATCCCTTCCCCGAAGCTACCGCTACCACACAAGTCCTCGTCTCGGGCGAACAGGGTGGCTCACAGGCCAAACCGCTCCTCTGGGCTGCTGGAATAGGTGGACTATACGACTTTGTTGTATCTACTTTCGGACTATGGACCGAGAGCCTCTCAACACGTATGATCGGATGGGGAGAAATGCTCGCTACCAAGCTCAAACTGGTCTTCTCTATCAACACTTCCGCGGCCGTGCTCGGACTCGGATATATCATCGGCCTTAAGTACGCAGCCATCATCTGTGCTGGCTCGTTCTTCACGTGGTGGGTCATCCTACCGCTCGTAGGCTCTATGCCCGAGATGCAGGCCGTCGACCCGCAACTCATCTACGCCAATTTCGGTCGTAACATCGGTATCGGTGCTATCGCCATGGCAGGACTAATCGGTATCGTCAAGTCCTGGGGTGTTATCAAATCCGCTGTCGGGCTCGCAGGAAAAGAACTTGGTGGCAAGGGCAAAGCCGTCGCGCAAGCATCACTCCGCACCGAACGCGACCTGAGCATGAAGTTCTTACTTATCGCTATCGCCGTCGCATTAGTCATCACCCTTGTCTTCTTCTGGGTCGGCGTGCTGCATAGCTTCGTGCAAGCCTTAGTCGCTTTCATCGTCGTGGTCATCATATCATTCCTCTTCACCACCGTTGCGGCCAACGCCATTGCTATCGTCGGCAGCAACCCCGTCTCCGGAATGACCCTCATGACCCTTATCATCGCCTCCGTAGTCTTCGTCGCTATAGGCATGAAAGGTGCCAGTGGTATGGTAGGTTCAATGGTCATCGGGGGTGTCGTCTGCACCGCATTAGCTATGGCTGGAGGCTTCATCACTGACCTCAAAATAGGTTACTGGATCGGTACCACACCCGCTAAACAAGAGACGTGGAAGTTCCTCGGCACACTCGTTTCTGCGGCTACCGTTGGTGGTGTGATGATTATCCTCAACAAGACCTACGGTTTCGTAGGCGACAATGCCCTCGTTGCTCCGCAGGCCAACGCTATGGCTGCCGTCATCGAGCCTCTCATGTCGGGACAAGGCGCACCCTGGATGCTCTATTTCGCAGGAGCCGTACTCGCACTCATCCTGAATTTCTTAGGCGTGCCCGTACTACCTTTCGCTCTCGGTATGTTTATTCCGCTCCACCTCAACACCCCGCTGCTCGTCGGTGGCGCCATCTCTTACTTCGTCAGCAAGAAAGGTGAAGAAGCCAACCAGAAAGGTACTCTTATCGCCAGCGGATTCATCGCAGGTGGCGCACTCATGGGCGTTGTCTCTGCACTGGTTAAGTTCTGTGGCGCAGAGTGTTACCTCACCGATTGGGCCGCAAGTGCCGGCGCACAGATAACCGCTATCGTCGCCTACATCGCACTCATCGCTTACTTCGTTATTGCAAGCAAAAAAACAAAATAATTAACACTTTAACACTTTAACACTTTAACAATTTAACGTTATGGTAAATTACAAAGATCTCGGCCTCGTGAACACACGTGAGATGTTCGCTAAGGCAATCAAGGGTGGCTATGCTATCCCCGCTTTCAATTTCAACAACATGGAGCAACTCCAGGCTATCGTTAAGGCTGCGGCTGAGACGAAGTCCCCGGTTATTCTCCAAGTATCCAAAGGTGCTCGTAACTACGCAAACGGTACGCTTCTCCGTTACCTCGCAGAAGGTGCTGTAGCGTATGCTAAAGAGCTCGGTTGGGAGAAACCTCAAATCGTTCTCCACCTCGATCATGGTGACAGCTTCGAGACCTGCAAATCATGCATCGACAGCGGTTTCTCAAGCGTTATGATTGACGGTTCTGCTCTGCCTTACGAGGAGAACATCGCCCTCACCAAGAAAGTCGTTGACTATGCTCATCAGTTCGATGTAACCGTTGAGGCTGAACTTGGCGTTCTAGCAGGTGTTGAAGACGAAGTAGCTTCTGAAGAGAGCCACTACACCAAACCTGAAGAAGTGATTGATTTCTCAACCCGCACAGGTTGCGACTCTCTCGCTATCTCCATCGGTACCAGCCACGGCGCTTACAAGTTCAAACCCGAACAATGCACCCGTGACCCGAAGACCGGTCGCCTCGTGCCTCCACCATTGGCATTTGACGTTCTCGACGCTGTTATGGAGAAACTGCCGGGCTTCCCAATCGTTCTCCACGGTTCGTCATCCGTTCCACAAGAGTATGTGGACATGATCAACCAATACGGTGGCAAACTGCCTGACGCTGTAGGTATTCCTGAGGAGCAACTCCGCAAGGCTGCTAAGAGCGCTGTCTGCAAGATCAACATCGACTCCGACTCTCGTCTTGCTTTCACAGCTGCTGTTCGTAAAGTCCTCGCCGAGAAACCTGCTGAGTTCGACCCGCGTAAATACTGCGGTCCGGCTCGTGACCTCATGGAGGAACTCTATAAGCACAAAATCATCAACGTTCTCGGTTCTGACGGAAAGGCTTAATCATGGCATTACCTTTTATGACAGCCGACCAGGCTGCTCAATTAGTCTTTGACGGCGCTATCTGCGGTATGGGTGGTTTCACCCCCGCAGGGGCTCCGAAAGATGTGCCGACGGCTATCGCACACAAGGCCGAAGCACTGCATGCCGAAGGCAAACCCTTCAAGATTGGTATGTACACAGGCGCTTCGACCGGCGACAGCTGCGATGGTGCACTCGCACGGGCGCACGCCATCCTCTTCCGCACACCCTACCAGGGAAACAAAGACCTGCGTACCGAACTCAACGCTCAGGGCGCACACTATTTCGACATGCACCTCTCTGAACTCGCGCAAGACCTGCGTTATGGCTTCATGCCTAAGCCCGACTTTGCTATCATCGAGTCATGCGAGATTGTCGAAAAAGGTGACAGTATCGAAATCGTTCCCACGGCCGGCGTAGGTAACATGCCTACTTTCTGCCGCCTGGCGGACAAAGTCATTGTCGAGCTCAACGAAGCCATGCCGGCAACCATGCGCGGTATGCACGATCTCTATGAGCCGGCTGACCCGCCACAACGCCGCGAGATTCCCGTTTACAAACCCTCCGACCGCATCGGTACCGATTGTATCGTTATTCCGCGTGCCAAACTCGCTGCCGTTGTCAAAACCAACCGTCCGAACGAAGTCGGTAAGTTCACCCCGCTGGACGAGGTAACAGAGAAGATCGGCGCCAACGTAGCCGCTTTCCTCGAGGCGGAGATGAAGGCGGGACGTATTCCTGCCTCCTTCCTCCCCATCCAATCCGGCGTAGGTAACGTCGCTAACGCTGTCCTTGGCGCACTCGGTGAGAACAAGCACATCCCCCCGTTTGAGATGTACACAGAGGTTATCCAAGACTCGGTCGTAGGGCTCATGGACGAAGGACGCATTAAGTTCGCTTCCGGTTGCTCACTCACTATCGGCGCTGACAAACTGCAGCATATCATGGACCATATCGATTTCTTCCGTGATAAGATCGTCCTCCGCCCGCAAGAGATATCCAATAACCCCGAGCTCGCTCGTCGTATGGGACTCATCACCATCAACACCGCTCTCGAGGCTGATATCTTCGGTAACATCAACTCGACCCATGTCTGCGGCACGAAGATGATGAACGGTATCGGTGGCTCCGGTGACTTCACCCGCAACGCTTATATCTCCATCTACACTACGCCTTCTACGGCCAAGGGTGGAGCTATCTCGGCCTTCGTTCCGATGGTGTCACACCTTGACCACAGCGAGCATAGTGTGAAGATTATCATCACCGAACATGGTATTGCTGACCTGCGCGGAAAGAGCCCGATACAGCGTGCACACGAGATAATAGACAACTGTGTGGATCCGCAATATCGCCCACTGCTCAACGAGTACCTCGAGATGTCCAAAACGGCTCACACGCCGCATACGCTCTCCTGCGCACTCGCTATGCACGAGGAGTTCCTCAAATCCGGCGACATGCGCAACACCAAGTGGGAGAACTACCTCCGCTAATACCCAACTACACCTAAATATACGCGCGTTCCCGCGCGTGTATTAGGTGCTTGGCTAACTACTACACCTACAAGGTATCTTTCGGCTTCCTATTGGTTGCCATTTCGCAGTCTTCTGGCTGTCTATTGGCTGTCTTTTAGCTGCCTTCTGGCTGTCTATTGGCTGTCTTTTAGCTGCCTTCTGGCTGTCTATTGGCTGTCTTCTGGCTGTCTATTGGCTGTCTATTGGCTGTCTTCTGGCTGTCTTCTGGCTGTCTATTGGCTGTCTCTGAGGTATCTTTTATTTATTTTTTAGGTGTAGTTTTGTTATCCTATTGACCCAACTTGCATCCGTAGGATAACCGTACGATAACCGTAGGATAACCGTACGATACCCATAACATATTGCACTTATCGTAATAACAACGTAATACCCAACAGCTATGGCAAAAGTAACAACTATCACCCCTATCGCCGACATCCGCGGAGCACTCCGCAGAGGCGATAAAGTCATCTTCCGCGTCCGGGACGGCATTCAACAATCCTATGTCGTCAAACATCCTTATAAGGGCAACGGCTCCGACGCGCAAAAAGCCGCACGCAGCACCTTCCGTGACCTCACACAGCAGGTAAAGGCTATCTATGCCGACCCGCAACAGCTCGCCGAGTGGCAAAAACGCTTCGACCGCCTCCGTGCCTCCCGCCAATACCGCAAGGCCCTCACCAACTACATCAACTACATCCGTACCCCACAAGAAGCCCCCTATATCCCCATCCCCAAGGACCTCCGACCCACCAAACCACCCACCACCCTCTACGGCTTCATTTTATCAACCCTTTCCGCAAAATAATCATTTTTATTGGCGTAATGGTCATTTTGCAGTCTGATATGTGGTTTAACGTACTGATAGATAGTTAGTTACAGCCCTCAAGCTAGCTTGAAGCAAAAATCGATAATCAAAAGTGCTCTATTGGTCAAATTGCAGTCTAAAACTTGCGTA
>JAFSPA010000008.1 GCA_017443145.1 Paludibacteraceae bacterium | reverse complement strand
CGTTTGACTCGGTGCAACGTAAGTTCGCCAAGACGGACGAGTCGTATGACGCGAGTAAGAAGACGTTTTAGGAAATCAAAAACACGGTGGTAACGGCCTACACGGCCTTGAGTGTAGTCTCTTAAATCGCGCTCACAAACGAGTTTGCAGCGCGCCTTAATAGCCAACCCCCGCTGACGCAGTCAGCTGACCACCTTAAGAAAAGTCGTGTGACGTATTGTTACCGGAATGAGAGTGACCGTAGGTTCACGCAGATACGCGGAAAGCGCAAGACGCCGTACAGTGCGGATGAGTTGGCACGCTTCGATAAGTTCGCTTCCGTATCGCGCGCCGTGGCAGCTGTGATGAAGAACCCGACGAGCCTTAACACCGCTCAAACCGAGTTCAAGGCACAGACCACCTACAAGAAACTGCGTGACTACGTATGGCATAGGAAATGGGAGAACTACCAAGGATAATCCCTATGCCCTCCTAGGCGGATGCCGCTCCTCCCGTTTGGCGGGAGGACGCTCCGGGATCAATTACCAGGGGTAACGAGTTAACGAATTAACGAATTAACGTTTAGCGTTTAGCGACAAAAGTGCAGGTTTTTCACGAAATCTGTACTTTATTGTTCTGTCAAGTGCTGCAATATCGCTCTACACGCCTGTTCGATATCGCGGTATGCGGCTTCAAAATCGCCGGTGTACCACGGGTCAGCCACATCCCGTTCTGCTCCTACCCATTGCATCATCAGAGAGACTTTGCCGTCCCGGTCTTCACCAATTATTCGGTCTAACCAGCGCAAGTTCGAGTGGTCCGCACAGATGATATAATCGTAGTATGCATAGTCAGCCTGCGTTATCTGCCGCGCCGCATGATGCGTAAACGGAATACCTTTCTCGCGTAACTTACGCTGGGCAGGAGGGTAAATGTCGTTGCCTATTTCCTCAGTGGACACTGCTGCCGAAGCAATCTCGTACGCGTCCGCGCAGCCTTCCTGTCGGCATAACTCCTTCATTACGAACTCTGCCATTACCGACCGGCAGATATTCCCGTGGCATATAAATATTATCTTCGTCGTATCAAGTTGCAAAGGTACAACAATTATTTGGATTATACAAATTTATTTTGCATTTTTTATAGAAAAGGGACAAATAATTCTCCTAAAAAATAAAATCCATATTATTGCACTTTTTGTCCACGCATGTTGTACATAGTGCCGTCTGGCAGGAGGATATAGAGCATACCGTCACGCATGATCTTCATCGTAGTAGCAGGGCGGTTGATTATCTGTTCGACGCTGGTGGTTACAGGCTCGCAGATAGCGGTGATGATAGAGGTGGGCGAGATGGAGCCTTTGTTCGCGCCGGTATAGATATACTGGTCTTTGTACGTCAGGTCTTGCGTCTGGTTGCCGCTGCCGTCGTTCCAGATAATCTTCCACGAACTGTCAATCGTTCCGGCATTTTCGGGAATGGTGAACTTGTAGTTATTATTACCTAATGACGTGGCTTTCTGTCCGGGCCATTTGCCGCAGACTTCTACTGTACTGCCGGTACCGGTGTGCCAGATGTAGCAATAGATGCTGTTACCGAAGTCAGACGACTTGGTGAAGAACACGGCATGCTCGTTGGCGTTAGTGAGGCACGGGTCAATCGGGTCGGTTGTTGAGCCACCGCCGCCACCGCTTGGGTCGTCGGTCTTTTCCATCTCGGTGCCATCCCAAGTTGGTTGCGGGATATTCTTCGAGGACGAGGTGTAGATGTACTTACCGTCGTCGCCTATTTTACCGGGAGCAGTTGTTTTGGAGGTCGAGAGGACATAGACGCGGAGGTTACCTTTGCCGCTGCAAGAAGCAGTGAGAGTGCCGTTGCTGACGGTTTTGGTGTCACCCGTCACGCAGTCTTTATAGGTGCCGTTAGGGATACCGGAGAAAGTGGCGCCACCGGAGATGCAGACGAGTGCATAGCTGTCGGTGGAGCTGTCGGTATAACGGCGCTTGAAAGCAAACGAACCGCTGCAGCCGTCCACGGAGTATTGACCTTTACGCAGTGCAGGCACCGCCATACGAATCTTCGCCAAGCGCTGGATATGTTGTGCCAGCGGATGGGAAAGGGTAGCAGCCATATTGCCCGTGGCGGAGTTGTATTCAGCAAAGTCGGTTGTTTTAATGCTTCCTTTGATGTATCCGCCGAAGTAGGCACGGCCAGATTCGAAGAGGGAGATATTGGTGCCCTCGTCAATCTTCTTGCCTTTCTGGAACTGCACTTCGGAACCGTAGTAGAGGCACGGAATACCGCGGTGGGTGAACATCAGACTGAGGTTCTCAGCCCATACGCTTTCGTCCTTGTTGAAACGGCAGCATTGCACCTCGTCCGGCGCGTAGTCGTGCGAATCGACATAGACCACGTTCCATGTGGCATCGTTGTAGTACTTATCGTTAGAGGGCTTAGCTATGTTCCATGCGCCGGAAGCACTACCGAAGTTCCAGTGCTCCGTGAAGTCGATGACATGTAGGCCGGAAGCCTTGGAATAGTCGGGTGTGTGGTAGTCGTTGCCAGAGAGGAAAGCGTTATTGGATGTCGGCTGGGTTGATAGTCCGCCCTTGTCATCTTGCGCTTGTTGCCAGCAGGATTGCCAGTTCGTATGCGATGTGCAGCCGGACCCTTCCATCTCTACGAGGCTGTTCCACGAACTCTCGTTGGTGTCCCACGAGTAGGACCGACTCTCTGCCCAGGTGTAGTAGAACGGGCTGAGGCAGGATTGGTCGCGATAGAGGATGGAGCTGTAGCGCGCACATACCTCCGCGAACATATAGAACGGTGTTCCGCCGCGCTTGCTGGATGCCGCTTCACCAGCGGCCTTGAAAGCGGGAATAAACGCCTTGTTGAAGGTCAGACGAGGTATGTGTCCGCCGGTATCGATACGGAAACCGTCCACGCCCATGGCGATAAACGTCTTGTAGCAGTTAATCAGGTAGTTATAGACGTGCGGGTTCTCGGTGTTGAGGTCCACGCAGTCGCCTGCTATCTGTGCGAACCAGCGGTTAGGCTCGTCCCAGTTGAAGTTGCCGTAGTGGTGCCAGTAGTTATGCGTGTCGTAGTTGACGCCGGTGGTGTTCTTCATCTGCGACAAGCGTGCCGAGTACTGTCCGTCACCATTTAACGACTGGTAGTTATCGGGCAGTTTACCGCCTTGCGATTTTGTGTAGGGGACCATACACTCGTCGAGTTGGCTCTGGTCCTTAGTCCAATCGCGGTTGAAGAGCTTGCACAGGTTCGCTTCGCCGAAGTTACCGCAGTGGTTGAGCACGATATCCAAGATGACCTTCATGCCGCGCTTGTGCGCTTCGTCAATGACCGTCTGGAAGCTCACGTCCTGCGACTCGTAGCGATGGTCCACTTTCGAGAAGTCATGCGCGTGGTAGCCGTGGTAGTCGTAACCGGAAGCGTTTTCGACGATAGGCGTAATCCAGATAGCGGTGAAGCCGAGGGCTTTGATATAGTCGAGTTTCTCGATGAGGCCCTTGAAGTCGCCACGCCAAGCAGGGTCTCCGGCATTCTTGGACTGGTTGTCCCAACACTGGGTGTTGTTAGACGGGTCGCCGTCGTAGAAACGGGTTGTGATGACAAAGTAGATCTGCTCGTCACGGAAGTCCGTGCGTGAGGGGAAGAGCGTAGCTGCATAGGCCGATACTACAGCCAGTACGCATACAAGCAGGGAGAACAGTTTTTTCATGCTATTCGATTTAAAGTATATTCAACGCTGCAAAGGTATAGCTTTTTTTTGAGATACGCAAATATTCGCAAAAAAAAGTGCAACTTTCGTAAAAACGCGCACGTTTTGATGTCCTTTACAGCGAGATATGCAGTCGGAAACGGAGTGCCCAGAGAGGTGCGGCGATGTCGTCACGGTTGGTCAGCCGCCAAACGGAATAGAGGTCGAGGACGCGGAAGATGTTGCCTATACCGCAGCCGAGTTCGGCGTAAGGAATGGTTAATGGTGCCGCTTTGCATAATGGTGCAATGGTGTTCGATAGTCCACCATAGGCGAGTTTGAACGTGACGAGTTCGCGGAGGCGGAGGTAACGGATACCGGGAATGAGATTGAAGAGTATGCCTTGTCCATTCCATTCGGCGTGAAGGGCGAGGTACTTATCGGCAGCATACTGGAAGTTGTTCATGAGTGTGAAGCGGAACGGGTCGTAGGCATAGCCTTGGTTGCCCTCGAAATGGTGGAGGAAGGGATAGGGTACCGAGCCAAAGATGATACCGGCCTGGAAAGCATAGTCGAGGGTGCCGCCAAGTCCTAAATCGGCTTTGTGGCGGAGGAGGAGTTGGAGTTTGGCGAACATCTGGTAGCGTGCCATATCGGCTGTTTTGTAGGAGCCGGCCTCGAAGCCGAAATAGATGACTGGGAGGTGGCTATAGACGTGATAGCGGGAGAAATATCCGTCTATCTTGCGTTCCCGGAAGCCGACACGCAGAATGCCTCCGACGGTCTGATAAGGGATAGAGGGGATATTATGGTATCCGACGAGCGGGTCGCCGTAACCCATCCAGCCGACGCGGACGTAGAGTTGGGTCTCGATATTATCGGTCCAATCGTTGTCGAAATGGAGTTGGAACTGCCGCTGGCGAGTGGCTGTATTGACGATATTGGGGTTATTGTGCAGGGCTTCGAAGGCGTAGGCGGTGAAGTCCATGGTTTTGAAGCCGATGCCGTTCTCACGGAGCAGTCGCGAGAAATCGTCGACCTCGGTCCAGACATAGTGGTCCTGGTACTCGAAGAAGAAGACGTGGCGACGTGGTGTGGGCAGTTGGACATTGATGCGGCCCATACCTTTGAAAGCACGGTCGCGGAAGCCGTAGCCGACGGAGGCCTCGAGGGAGACGTGCTTCATGAGTTTCTCGTTCGTGCGGAAAGGTAAACCGACGTGCACTTTCTCGTGGTCGTTGACTTGGAGAATCTCCTGGATGTTACCGATATCGAGGAAGGTGCCGGTGGGGATGTAGCCGGTATTGATGATGGTGGCTGTCCACTGGGCGAAGCGGACGAGAGGCAATGAATCTAAAGTTGCCAGCGTGGTGTCCACTTTAGCTATTGATGATTGATGATTGGTGATTGATGAAGTATCCACGCCCTCGGCATTGGTGGTAGTGCGTAGGAGGATGGTGGGAAAGACGTGGGTATCTTGTGTTTTGACGCCGAAGTCAAGGATGGAAGTGACTTGTTCGGAGAGGATGGAGTTATCGTCGGCTAGGGTCTGGTTGACATGTACCGACTTGAGGTAGTTGACGGAAGTCTGTGGGGGCACAGAGGCCGTGATAGCACGGAGCGTAGAAGTGGCTGAGTCGATGGTCATTTCGCCGTTAAAAGTGGCATAGTACGGGTTCTTCGTGCGGAAATGGAGGATGTATTGTTTGCCGGCATCGGTAGTGACGGAGTCGGCGAGATAGTACTTATAGTAGGTGTTGGACGCGGATGCGAGAGGCGAGAGGAACGCGCGATCGAGGACGGAGACGGTGTTGTTGTAGAAGTTGAGGTTGTTGTTGCTGCCGAGTAGTGCGGAGTAGTCGGTTGGAGACATGATGATGGATCGTTCGTCCTTTTGGTCGCCTGTTTGTCGGCTGACATAAAGCGGCATCATAAGGGTGGAGTCCTCGGTGGTAATCATGCCCGATTGGAGGCTTTTCCAGAGGCGGCGCTTGAGTTGGCGGGATCCGATGTCGCTGACGTAGAGCTCCTTGGTTTGGGTAACGGGTGACGCGGACGAAGTTCTGTTATCGGTTACGGGTTTATTCTTCTTGACTCGGGCAAGAAGGGCAAGGGCATAGGAGTCGTCGGGCGTGGCATAGACTTCCTCGAGGACGGATGTTTTCTCGCTGAGGGCGACTTGTATACCCGCCATGATACCGGGTTCAACTTGGAAACGCTGGGTGCGGTAACCGACAGCAGAGACGACGAGGACGCGTTTCTTGCTGAAATCGGACTTGATTACGAACGAGCCTTCCTCGTTAGAGGACGTGCCGACGGACGAGGCCTGATAGTAGATATTGGCATTGGGAATGGGTTCGCCTGTTTCGGCGCAAGTAACATCGCCGACGATGACGGTCTCTTGGGAGAAAACCAAAAGCCACGAGCCGAGAGCTAAAAATAATATGGCGAGCCGTTTAATCATGTCGGTTGGCAGGATGGAACTGGAGGATAGCTTGGCGCAGGTCTTGGATATCGACGTGGGTATAAATCTCGGTGGTGGTGATGTTTTCGTGCCCAAGCAGCTGTTGGATGATACGCAGGTCGGCACCGTTTTGGAGAAGATGCGTAGCGAACGAGTGTCGGAGCGTGTGGGGCGAGACGGTCTTGTGGATTCCTGCCGCAGCGGTGAGGCGTTTGATGATGGTGAAGATCATCGCACGTGTGAGTTGTCGGCCGTAGTGATTGAGAAAAGCGATGTCCTTGAACTCGGGTTTGATATCGAGGTGCGCACGGTCTTCCATCCAGTACCCGAACCATTTCTCCGCCTCGGGTGAGATGGGCACGAGACGTTGTTTGCTACCCTTACCTTGAATAAGCATATAGCCCTCTTGGCGGTACATATTGCTCAGCTGCAGATTGACCAGTTCGGACACGCGTAGACCGCTGCCGTAGAGCATCTCGATGATGGCGCGATTACGATGGCCTTCGTTCGAACTCATGTCTATCTGCGCGACCATCGCATTGATTTCCTCAACGGTAAGTACATCGGGCAAGTGAAGTTCTTTTTTCGGCATGGCGAGAAGCTCGGACGGGTCGGAATCGATGTAGTTGTGGTAGAGCAGAAAGCGGTAGAAACTATGTATTCCGGAGATGATGCGCGATTGGGAACGAGTGTTGCTGTCCGTACCGAAATAGTTGTACACAAAGTCCTCTAAATCAGACAGTTTCGCCTTGACTATGTCGATATTTTTGGCCTCTAAGTATGTGCGCAGTTTAACTAAGTCCTGCTCGTAGGCCGAGACAGAATTCTCCGAGAGCGAGCGTTCGAGACGCAGGTAAGTGTGGTACTCCTTATAGATGCCGTCGGTCTTCATAGTCCAAGACGCCCTTGAAGTGGATATTGTAGCTTTTATCTTCGGATTTGAGGTGGAAGAGCAGGTCGGTTGTCTGGCCGTTATGGGAAACAACAAAAGTGGAGTCGGTGCAGAGAAGTATCTGCGCGACTTTGGCGTTATCGACTTGGAGAATATAGGTGCCGGTAGGTGTGCCTTCGAAGTTCTTGCCCGGGTAGAAAGTCTGGTTGCCGGGTGTCTGGGCGCAGTTGTACTTACCGTCGGTTAAGGTGGTGTCCGTCATCGGCACAAAGATATCGCTTAGGTAGAGATTCGTGCCACTGCCGACCATGTGATCCGTAGAATCGAGTGTGAGGCCGTCGGAATAGAGGTCGAGCGCGAGGACGTGGTACTTGATGCTGTCGTAGTACTGACCGTAGTAAACGAGCTTGCCGTAGGTCATCTCGGTAGCGATAGTATCGGGCTTGGCCGGCGTGTTCTTGGACGTACACGCAGCCAGGCAGATGAGGGCCATATAGAGGAGCGATTTTCTCATTGGTCGATTTGCAGTTTGCGGACAGGATACCAAGCGGCGACGAAGCCTAAGAGTAGCACAACAATGGCTACGATAAGGATATCTAACCCTTGGACCTGAACGGGATAAGCTGAGATGACGTATTGCGTTCCGTTACCAAGTTTGATGAGGCCGAAATGTTCCTGAATAAGGCTCAGGATGAGTCCGACGATAAGTCCGATGACGGCTCCAAGGCTGGAGATAAGCCAACCCTCGTAGAGGAATATCTTGCGGATAGTCGGCAGGTCAGCGCCTAAGTTGTTGAGGATGCGGATATCCTCTTTCTTGTCAATCATGAGCATCGAGAGCGAGCTGATGATATTGAAGCATGCGATGAGGAGGATAAAGGCCATCAGCAATATGGTCAGCAGTTTCTCAATCTTAAGGATGCGGAAGAAGTCCGCCTGCTGCTCGTAACGGTCGAGGACCCGGAAGTTATCGCCGAGGATGTGCTGAATCTGTTTCTTTGCTTGGCGTGTCGTGACGTCCGGGCTGAGTTGCAGATTAAGCGCCGTGACCGTAACGGAGTCATAGTCAAACAGATAGCGCGCCAAGGGCAGCGAGATAAGCATATAAGTATCGTCGTACTTAACTTGATTGACGGCAAAGGTGGAGGAGATGAAGACAGTGGCTTCGTTAAAGCTCTCGTCGGGTCGCATGAGATTGACGCGCTCGGTGCGCTTGGGCGAATAGACATGTATTCCTCCAACGAAATGGGCATTGATACCAACCTGGTTAGCTAAGCCTTGTCCGAGTACAGCGCGCTCGAAAGCTCCGTCATAGACGGAGAATGTTCCGTCCGTGATAATAGAGTCGATTTGCGTCAGCTGTTGGAAGTTATCGTCTATACCCATTAAATGGGCTGGGAGTTGGTGGTCTTTGTAGCGAATGAGGGCCGTCTCTTCGACGGTCTGCGAGACCAGTTCGACGCAGGGTAGGGCGATAACGGATTGGATGGCTTCGTCTTCGATAGAGAAACTCTTGCCGGTCGTAGCGGTGATGCGTAGCTGCGGGTCGAACTGCGAGAACATCGTCTCAATGAGCGAGCCAAAACCGTTCATCACGCTGAGCACACAGACCATAGCGGCTGTGACCACCCCTACCGCTGCAGCACTCACGCCGCTGACGATATTGATGGCGTTATGGCTCTTCTTGGAGAAGATATACCGCCAGGCTATATGTTGCTCTAACTGACTCACTATTAGCTCTTTAGCAGTTCGTCAATGCGCTCCATACGATCGATGGTCTCGTCGAGATGGAAGTGCAGTTCGGGAATGATACGCAGCTGATGGCGCTCGAGATTACCCATCTCGCCACGGATCTTGCCTTTCTCGTTCTCAATCTGCTCCATTACTTCCTGCTCTTTATTTTGCGGGAAGATGCTCAGATAGACATGCGCGATAGCTAAGTCCGGCGATATACGCACCTCGCTCACGGAGATAAGCACTCCGGAAAGGGTGCGGGCAAAACGCAGGAAGATGTCACTCAAGTCCTTTTGTATCAGACGCGCGATTTTGTGTTGTCTTGTTGTTTCCATACTAAGTGCAAAACAAGGGAAAGGAGACGCATCTCTTTTCCCTGTAATTGTTATGAAATTAGTGTATTAACTAATTAATATTTAGGGCGTCCCTCGTCGGCAACGGTCAATTTCTTACGACCTTTAGCGCGGCGAGCAGCCAAAACGCGGCGACCGTTAGCGGATGCCATTCTCTCAAGGAAACCGTGTTTGTTACGTCTCTTGCGTTGTGAAGGTTGGAATGTTCGTTTCATATTTTTTAGTCGTTTTTGTTCAAAAAAGCGCGCAAAGGTACTGCTTTTTTCTGAACTGACAAAATTTTTTTGCATTTTTTTGCATTTTCATGCTAATTATATGAAAAAAAAGCAGTAATTTTGCGACAAATATCGAAAAAAGCATGTTAATCACTACTTCGGCCATCGTTTTGAATCTGCAGCGTCGCGGCGACACATCGCATGTGCTCCACGCGTACACACGTGCGTGCGGACGTGTTAATTATATGGTGTACGGCGCAGGTTCGAAAAAGAAGTCGTCTGCTATCTATGCGCCGCTGTCGATAGTGGAGCTGACAGCCGATATTCGTCCCGACCGACCTTTGCCGGCAGTTAAGGAGGCGCGGTTAATCTATGTGCCCGATGTGATGGACATGCGCCGACAATCGGTGGCGCTGTTTATTGCGGAGGTGTTGTATCTGATTCTGCAGCACCCGATGCAGGATGAGGCGGTGTATGCTTTCTTGGAGAAAACGGTGCACGACTTGATGGAAGCCGAAGATGTGGAGAATGTGCATCTGCGGTTCTTGGCAGGATTTGCGACGGCATTAGGTATAGGCATCAATGCCGACGAAGAGAGTCCGCTGCTGCGTGTGCCGCAAAATAGAAAAGATCGTCAAAGTCTGATTGGTGAGTGGTGCGATTATTACCAGCTGCATCTTGAGGACTTTCGGCGACCTAAATCTATAGATGTGTTAAGCGAATTATTCGATTGCTGATTCCTTTTCCTTAGGAACGGGGTGCAATCGTTTGATGCGCCGTTTGGCAAACTGTTTGGTTTTCCAGTTTTTCTTATGCGCATACCGGTCGGGAACATCGATTGTTTCCGGCAAGTGCGCTGCGTTGTCGATAATCTCTTTTCCGTTCTCGGTACGAATAATGAGCACATCGTCATACAACTCGCCATTATCGATATAGCGTGTTTGGAGGTGCAATGTGTCTCCATAGATGCGCACGTCTCCGTAGAGCTGCATACCTGCTCCGACGCGCGTGAAGCGCGAACTGAGTTTATGCAGGTAGAATTTCTCGGCCGAGTTGAGATTGACGTAGGGTAAGTGCCGCGCGTACGTGTGGTCATGTCCCGCAAAAACGAGATCGGCTTTCTCAAGCGCACGGGCGAAAGTGAGCATGACGTTGATGTTCTGCCGCCCCATACCGCTGGAGAAAACAGGGTGGTGCATGATGACGATGATAAACCGTCCTTCTGCCCCGTTGATAGCGCGTTTGAGCCATGTGTTCACCCGCGTGAAGTCATGTAAGTACTGCAAGCCGTTGGTGTTGATGGCAATAACGCGCGCGTCATCCAAATCGACGTAATAAGTGGTACCTTCAAAATTAATTGGGCCGTTATGCGGATGCTTGAACGTCTTGGTCCAATAGTCAGGCAAGGTGCGGATAACACCCTTGCGATATTCGTGGTTGCCGGGGACATTGATTATCGGCAGAGAGTCCAGCGGTGTACCCGTGATCTCGTGATAAAGCATCTGATTATAGTACTCGTATCCGCGCTCGACGAAGTCACCTATTTGCATGTAACAATCGGCGTTCGGATGGCGTTGTGCCACTTGAAGCCATTGTGCTCGGTGCAAACTGTTATGCACATCGCCAAAAACGAGCATCTCCAGCGTGTCGGGTTGTTTGGTATCCGCCCAATCGAGGCCCGTGAACTCAAAGCCTGGTACACTGTCCTCACCAAACGTGGGGAAGACGTACTGAATGGTGTCTCCTGTCCAGATGGGTTCAGGAGGATTGCCAAACCACGCATTCCAGCGGATGGCACATAGCACTATGCCACCCGTTAGAATGATGATTAATATGACTATCCAGACTTTACGCATTAGAAGGGCAGGTCTGTTCCATCGTCTTGTGCAGCAGCGGCATCAAAAGTCTGCACGTTGCCCGTCATAGGCTCAGCAGGCTGTGTCTGTGCAGCAGCCGGGGTGCCCGGTACTTCGGGTTGAGCGGCAGCATTAGCCGTGGTGTCACCTTGTTGTACGCGCCAAGCACGGATAGAGGTGTACCAACGACCGTTGAACTCGCGACTCTCGATATCGAAGGATACCGTTACGATCTGGTCAATCTCGCACGGGTTATTCTTGATACGGTCCTCTCCGAAAATCTCGAAGCACACCTTACGCGGGTATTGCTCGAGGGTCTCGAGGATATACGACTGAATCTTCCAGGGATTACCTGTCGATTTACTTACGCCTTCTTGTGCCGGAAGCACTTGAGTGATTTTTCCTACTATTTCCATACTTATTCTCCTTTAATTGCTGCAACGCCCGGAAGTACCTTACCTTCGATAGCCTCGAGCAGAGCACCACCGCCGGTAGAGATATAACTTACGCGATCAGCCATACCGAACTTGTTCACGCATGCAACGCTGTCGCCACCACCGATAAGGCTGTACGCACCGTTGTCAGTTGCTTTAGCAACAGCCTCAGCAACGGCTTTGCTACCACCTGTGAAGTTGTCGAACTCGAACACACCGGCAGGACCGTTCCAGAGGATAGTCTTTGCACCTTCGATAGCCTTAGCAAAGGCCTTGCGGCTTTCAGGACCTGCATCCAGACCTTCCCAACCTTCAGGAATAGCGTTGGACGGGCAAACGAGTTGCTTTGCATCGTTAGCGAACTTATCGCCACACACAGAGTCTGTTCCGAGCACGAGGTTCACACCCTTAGCTTTGGCTTGCGCCATGATATCGAGCGCGAGATCCAGCTTGTCGTCCTCGCAGATGGAGTTACCGATTTGGCCACCTTGTGCCTTTGCGAACGTATAAGTCATACCGCCGCAGAGAATGAGGTTGTCCACTTTATTCATCAGGTTCTCGATGATACCGATCTTGGTCGATACTTTCGAACCACCCATGATAGCGGTAAACGGACGTTTGATGTTATTGAGGATATTCTCTACAGCCTGTACTTCTTTCTCCATGAGATAGCCGAGCATCTTGTTGTCAGCATCGAAGTAGTCAGCGATAACAGCTGTCGAAGCATGTTTGCGGTGAGCGGTACCGAAAGCGTCGTTCACGTAGCAATCAGCATAGGATGCGAGAGTCTTAGCGAACTCTTTCTGGCTGGCCTTCATGGCTTTCTTTGCCTCTTCGTAAGCCGGATCTTCTTTGTCGATACCAACAGGCTTACCTTCCTCTTCGCCGTAGAAACGGAGGTTCTCGAGCATCAGCACTTCACCCGGTTTGAGGGCATCAGCTTGCGCTTTAGCTTTGGCGCAATCAGGAGCGAACTGAACCTTTACGCCTAACGCTTTGCTAACGGCATCAACGATTTGGCTGAGGCTGAACTTAGCGTTCACTTTGCCTTTCGGTTTACCCATGTGGCTCATGATGATGAGCGCACCGCCTTCTTCGAGGATGTGTTTGAGGGTTGGAAGAGCACCGCGGATACGGGTATCGTCGGTGATGTTACCATTTTCGTCGAGTGGTACATTGAAGTCCACGCGTACAATCGCTTTCTTACCTGCGAATTTGTAGTTGTCAATTGTCATAATTGTAAATATTTAGTTGGTTACTATTTGCTAATATAACGGCCATGTGATGGAGTTCAGGCGCCCGCAATAGACATCGGTATAGGTCTTGTTCAGGTCTTGTCCACCAAACACATAGATATTATTGTCGTGTACGAACACCGTCTGTTTCTGTCGTGCGGTATAGCTTTCCGGCAAGTCACATTTCTCGCTATCCATCGGCGACCAGGTATAGCCTTCGTCTTTCGAATACAGGATATCGCGTCCGCGGAAAGCCATATCTTTATTCACACCGCCAAAGAGTAGGAGTCGGTCCTTATACCATATAACCGATGCGCCCGTCAAGGTCGTGAATTCATCTTGTCCGTTCGAGTAGTTCATCAGTCGGTACAGGCCTTTAATCGTTACCGCATATTCGATACTCCAGCGGCTGTTGGTACATTCACCCTTGCTAGTGTATCCGCCGAGAATGAGTGCGCGCTTACGTCCGCTGAAACTCTCGAAAGTGACGGTGGAGAAACCACTCACAGGAAAATCGTTATCCAGCACCATATTGGTCATATGCACACTGTCTTTCACAATCTTACCCAAGTGGTACGTGCTAACCGAGTCGGTAACTACCAGCCACGCCGTGTCGTTGAACGACATCAGCATCGTGACCATCCGCATTTTCTTGTTACTATAGTCTTTGACCTGCCAATTCATCACATCGTCCGATATATACAGATGCGTGCTATCCGCGTAATAGAAGGTGTCGCCATGCTTTATGATGCCCTTTACGTGACAACCTTTGGGTAGACCGGACAGTGTCTTCTCACTCCACGACTTTGTGTCCGCGGAAGCATAGAGTCGGGTGGAGAAGCCGTTATTGCTGAACCAGTAATAGGTGTCATTAGCAATCACTACTTGCTGTTCCTCATCTTCTGCTATATAGGCGGTTGGCGTGAGAGTCTGCCATTTGTACAGGTCCGGATCCACCGTGTGAACGGTTGTCTTAATCTCGTACGTCTTGATGGTGGTCATGTCGGATGACTGGATAGTCAGATAAATAGGTGTCTTGGTGAAATCCAATGTATCCGATCCGCTCAAGTTTATTTGCTCTCCCGCCAATTCCATGGTTACCTTTCCCGGCGAAGCTTCGAACGCGAACTTAGGCACAACCCGCTTGAGCGAAGTGCCGTAACGCATCGAGTCTGCGGTTGTAATCTGGTTCGTCACCAGACCTGTGTCCAAACGCTCATCTATCTTGAATGTCGCCTCTGCCAATCCCGGCATGTCAGTTATCGGAGCGAAGTAAAAAGACTTCAGTTTCGCGATGCTGGACGTCTGGGACGTATTCGATTCTTTATTGCACGACACAAGCCCTATAACGCTTAAGGCGAGAAGAATATGTGCTATAAATGCTTTCATATTTGGACAAAAATCACTTTTTTTTTGCTTATTTAATATATTTTTTGTACTTTTGCGCCGTTTTTTGATAAATCATCACAATAGGTATGTTATTTGAGAGTCAATTACATGATCTAAAAAGCATGTTTCCCTGGCAGGTTACTCGTAAGAAAAAACAGGCTATTCGTGCGCTCGTAGAGCAAAAACGCCGTATTTATCCTCATGAGCAGGCCAAAGCCGATTCCGAAGCCGTTATGGCGCGTCTCGAGCAGTTGCCTTTATTCAAGGAGGCTCAAACTATCATGATTTATTATCCTATTCATAACGAGGTGGACTTGCGTCCTTTGCTTCAGCGTTACGAGGGTCAAAAGACGTTTCTTTTGCCGGTAACGCACCGTCGTTATATTGAGCCGCGGCAGTATCTCGGCGAGGAGATGATGCAACGCGGAAATTATCAAATTCCTGAGCCGCAGACTTCCGAATACAAAGGTAAGATTGATCTTATTCTTGTGCCGGGTGTCGCTTTTGACCTCAAGTGTAATCGTATTGGTCGTGGTGCAGGCTTCTATGACCGTTTCTTAAGGAAGCATAATAAAACTACGCAAATAGGTGTCGCTTACGACTTCCAAGTCAAGAAGCACGAACTGCCGCAATCCTTCTCCGACCATCCGCTTAATGGTGTGATTACGCCTAGTCAGTCCATTGGATTGTAGGCTCGCTGGCTATCTTCCGCTGAAGTGCCTTATCTGTTTCCGGCGTCAGGTGTTTCTCGCCCGTCCGGTAATAGTATATCAATCCGTAGTTCTTACAACTACGCAAACGTTCGTACGGTAACTTATCCTTGTAGTATGCCTCTACTTGGTTCCAGATATCGAGAATAATCTCGTCCGCTTGCTTACGCAGTTCTTCCAAATCGCCATACACACGATCCGTCGTCTTACGATGCATCCTTTGGTTCATCAAATGCTCCTTAAAGATGTCGTAATGTACTTTGACTTTATTGATAGACGGATTATAAATCGGGAATCCGCCCATGCGCGTGCGCTCTTGTTCGCCATCGATGATATTTTGTCCCCAAACGAGAATATCTTCCTCACTGCTCAAATCCGGCAGTACATGCGATTCGGTGTCTAACTTGTATAACTCTTTGAGTTCTTTCTTTATCTCGCCGCGGATAACAGCCAGGTTCAGCACCTGAATAAAGTGCGAGATGTACATGCGCGCATTCTGCACCATGTGGCGATACTGCTTATTGGCCGATACGCGACCGTTGAAGTTCTCGCGGTATTGCGACACTTGGTTCTCAAACTGCAGCAGGAAGCGTTGCGCATTGGATAGCGTGCGGTAATTCAATACCTGCTCCATGAAATCCGCTTCACTCGCACGTTGTACGGCATTCTGTAACGCACTCAATCGTGCTTGGTCCGTGTTGGGTAATCGTCTGTATGGCATAATCGTGTGTATTTAATTCTATTTACTTCTCTCGGCCAACTTACGCGCCAAATCGCGCAGTTGCTTCGTATATTCATTCTTCGGCAAATCCTCTAAACATGCTAATGCCGCATCCGTTTGTTTCGCAATCTCTTTCTGTGCTGCGGCCTTCACGCGCAAACGCTTGTAAACAGCCATCACACGCTTAAAGCGTTCCTCACGACTCTCAATCCGCATCGCCAACTCATCTTTCGCACCTTTCGCAGCGGCAGTCAGCCAAAGATACGTCTTTTTGTTCTCGGCTATATCGCCACCGATGGCTTTGCCGAAAGTGGCTTCGTCGCCATAGCAATCCAACATATCATCCTGAATCTGGAAAGCCAATCCTACATGGATGCCGTATTCGTAAATCTTCTTTTGCTGTTCATCGTTGGCATAACCGATATACGCGCCAATCTGCAGAGCCGTCGCCAACAGTACACTCGTCTTGAGGCGAATCATCTCCATGTATTCCGGAATCGTCACATCGTCCCGCGACTCAAAATCCACATCATATTGCTGTCCTTCACAAATCTCCGTAGCCATCTTGTTAAACAGCCGCAGCGTCTTCGCGAGCTTCTTTTCCGGTACTTGACTCAGCAGCTTATACGCTTCAATCATCATCTGGTCGCCCGACAGAATAGCTGTATTCTCATTCCACTTCACATGAACTGTCGGTCTGCCGCGACGCACTGTCGCCTTATCCATCACATCGTCATGCAACAGCGTGAAATTATGGAACACCTCGAGTGCCAATGCTGCCGGAAGCACATCCTCTACTTTGCCGCCAAACAACTGCGCAGCCAAAATAGCCAGCCGCGGACGCACACGTTTGCCTCCTGCAGCCAACGTATAACCAATCGGTTCGTACAGCCCTTTTGGTTCGTGCGACCAATCCAACTTCCCTATTTCAGCGTTTATATCCACTAACAAAAACTATCTTCAATAATATCCGTCAGCACATCCTTTATATCCAATCCCGCGGCACGCACTTGTTGCGGAATAAAGCTTGTTGCTGTCATTCCCGGCGTTGTATTCACTTCGAGCAAGTAAATCTCATCACCAATCAGCACATAGTCCGTACGAATAATGCCTTGTGCGCCAATGATATCGTAAATCTTCAGCGTCATCGCTTGCACTCTGTCCCGCATTTCATCCGGCACGCGCGCAGGAGTAATCTCATCCACTTGCCCGTTGTATTTGGCCTCATAATCGAAGAACTCGCGCTTCGTCACTACTTCCGTAATCGGGAAAGCAACCGCTTTTTCCTTCGTCTTATATACGCCGCAAGTCACTTCCGTTCCTTTCAGGTACGATTCGCAAATAACTTCATTTCCTTCCGCAAAAGCACGTTCAATAGCCCACATCACCTTGTCGCGCCCTTTCACTTTCGTGCAACCGAAACTACTTCCGCCTACATTACTCTTGATAAAGCACGGAAAGCCCAGTTCACGCTCCACTTGCTCTTCAATATCAGTCGGCACATGGTCCTTTCTGAGCAAAATACTCTTCGCGATATTGATGCCAAAACCATGCAAATAATGGTTGCACGCAAACTTATTAAACGTCAGCGAAGCAGCCAGCACACCGCAGCACGAATACGGAATATGCATCATCTCCAAGTATCCCTGCAGCAAACCGTTCTCTCCCGGCGTTCCGTGTATCGTGATATACGCAAAGTCATAATCCACCAAACGGTTCAGCGTCTTCAAGTCGCTGCCCTGCAACTCTACTATCTCTGCGTCGTATTTATCCTTGTCCAAAAACGACAAGATACCTGCTGCACTACGCAACGACACATCATGTTCGCTACTATCGCCTCCTGCTACTATCGCAATCTTACGTTTCATATTTTACACATTACACATTCAACAATTTATCAGCCTCGGCATCGCCACTTTCACTACCCAATCAGGCAAGTGATTGATGATTGGCACAATAATATAATTCCATCCGCCCGGCATGCATGTTTTCTTACGCCGTTTGAACAAAACTTTCAACGCCCGTTTCACCAAACGCGGCACAGGCATCGTGATACCCATTGCCCGCAAGAATTTGCCGAACTTCGGTCCAAAAGGCAGTAATCCCGTATCCGTCGAACCTGGCGTCACAGCGAGTACGCGCACATGATGCGGACGCATCTCATACCATAGCGACTTACTGAAACTCAGCACATACACTTTCGATGCGTTGTAGCATTGTATTCCGGGCATCGCCATCCAAGCCGACATCGACGACATATTCAGTATCCATCCCTTGCCGCGCTCGCACATATCAGCCGCAAACAATCGGCATAACTTGGTCATGGTCACTACGTGCAACATCACCAGCGTCTCAATCTTCCGCATCGGCGTGTGGCAAAAACCGTCAAAGATCAGCATTCCCGCATTATTCACCAGCACATCAATCTCCAATCCCTCTTTCTTGCAGAAGTCATACACCTGTTCTGCGGCATCCTGCTTCGACAAATCCATGTACAGACTTCGCGTCGCTACGCCAAACTCTGCCGCAATCTCTGCCGCCGCAACTCCTAATTCCTTCTCCTGATTGGACACCAAAACCACATCACATCCGTAGTCCCGTGCCAACTGCTTGCTATACTCCAAGCCTATACCGCTCGATGCTCCAGTTACTAATGCAATCATCTTATATTCGCACATTTCCCAATTTGGCCGCAAAGATACTACATTTTTTGCATATATGCAAATATTTTGCATAAAAAATGCGGTCTTTCTGTCAAAACCGCATTTTCTTATAAACAAGATTTGTACTATTTATTACATTTCCGTTAAAATCGTCATGGCAAACATATCCAATTGGGTGCTTGACATGCCAATGCGTTGTGCGATAAGCTGTCTTCGGCGATACAGGGTGCGTTTTTCCATGCGCAGGAGTGTGCAGATTTCGTCGTTGTCCATCCCTATGCCGATAAGAGAGATTACCAAAAGGTCTAACTCTGTCAGATCCGGATATTTGTCCTTAAGAGTTTGAAGCGGCTGCTTGAAGATGGCGTTCAGTTCGTCGCTTAACTGTTTAATATCGTTGTGACGATAGATGAATTGCGCAACAAGGTCTTCGCCGCGAGTCAGCTTATCTTGGGCTTGTTCGGTAATATTGATTTTCTCTTTTACCTTTTCAAGCAGTTTGATGCGCCACTCCTCGATTTCCTTTTCAGAGACTCTTTGGGAGAACGACATCCCTTGTAATTTTTTATTAAGGATATCCATTCTAAATACCAAGATCATTACTAAAATGAAAATGATGATATTTTCAATAATAACAATATACAATGTAAAGTCCATAGTTGTGAAGATTAATTGTTACTTTTATTTCTTTCCACAGCCTTGCAGAGGTGTTCATATAATTCATTTTGATGAGCCAAACAGTGTAAGTCATATGTAATACCGTTAACCTCTATCTCTATTTCCTTATATGGAAACGATAACCACCGCCATATATCCTTTTTATATGATACATTTGTTAGTGCAGATAAAGGAATATACATGTCAGCCGTCGTATATCCAAGCATTTTTTCTTTTACAAGAAGGTGTTCCGAATCAATACGATATGTGCCGGTACACATTTGAGGTAAATCATAAAACACGTATCTCACAAATATGAGAACAGCTATAATAACTACAAACCAGAAAGTTATATTGTCTGTGGTCTTACTCTGTACTATTTCCTGGTGAGACATTAGCGAGAATAACGCAGGAAAGACAAATCTAAAAAAGATTATTAGAACAGATAATGTGAGGATTGTTGCGATAAAGATGAGCATACATTTTCCGACGTACTGCCATTTAAATTGATTGTCAAAAATCAAAAGACTATTAGAGTTTTTCATATTATCTACTTATTATTTAATATGTTTCAGCAAAATCAATATACTTATACGAATCCTCATACCCTGCAACAGTATGTAATTCATAAGTTCCTCCTGTTATATAATCTCCATATTGTTGATAGTATAAATGAGCCTCTTGAATAGCAATGGAATTCGTAGTGAAGATATTCGAAATAAATGCACTCGCGACTTCTGTATTGTAAGAAAAATCTTCCTTGATATAGACACGCGTTAGAGTTCCATTTGAGAACACAGGAAAACCGACAAAAGCATAATTACGTTCAGAAATCAACTCTTCATATTCAGTAATTCCCTTTGCGACATACCAATCACCAGTTGTAGAACATAAAATAAACAAGTCACTAACATATGGATTCGGAGTCGCTAAATTCCACAATTCTTTACTACTCTCAAATGTGGAAATATAAGCATTAATACATAATGCGCTTTCTTCCGTTAATATGCCTGTTTGTTGAGCAGAATTGATGATATTGATATAGTCTAATGTATATGCATGTAAATTAAAATACGTTTCTGTGGAGACAACACTATAGGTATAATGTTTTAAAATTTCATGTTCTGTTGCCATGCCTATTGAATCTAAATAACTATCAATATTTACTTGCATATGACTTAACATCACATCTCTATTCCCCATAAAGTAACTTTGCATTGCATCCAAATCGTCCGTTGAAAAATAGGAATCCAATCCATCATCAACATTTTCAACAACTATATCATAGATATCATCTATTGAACATGCATTACTAAGAGCATTTGTTTCCATAATATAGGCGCATAAAGCATTATGATATCTGCCAATTTCCATTCCTGATGGAATATGCTCTTCTGGAACATATTCAATATTTATACTTCCTGGTAGCGAATTATACAGCATAGGAGATTCAATAACTGCCATACAATGTTGTGCAGTATCAACTTGGGCTGCAGCTATAGATGCAATTACTCCCAAGACCACTGCTCCAATAGTAGCGCCAATCACTGCTGTAGGTCCACCAGGAGAGCCAAATGCTGCTCCGCCACAAGCTCCTGCTGCAGCACCCATTCCATCTTCTTTTGCAATTTGCCAACCTTTTCCACTACCAGACATTGTAAGTTGCCAATCAGACATATCCGGTAGATAAGTTAAATTGGATGGAATAGTTGGTGAACGTTTCAACATCCTATGAGCAGGATTAATTCCATATGTCAAATTTAGTTCATTTAATTTGTCCATCACACCCGAGATGTCATTAGTTGTAAATGATTGTTGGTTAACACATTCCTTTTTTTGAGAAGATACTTTCAAATCTTCCTCATTTGAGCATGATACTAAACATACTCCCAAGCACAGATACAATACAATTTTAATAATTTTTTTCATACTTTTTTTTATTTAAGTTAAACATGTTAATTGTTGAATTTGGGAGTTTTTTCGGCGCCAGAAAAAACTTTTGAAATCCGATGCAAAATTACTACAAAAACATGTATCCCTCCAAATAAAAAAGTACTAAAAATGCAAATTGGTTATTTCTGTAAATTACTATATATCAATCGATTATAATGTTTTTACTAAAGCCGTTTTACTAAAGGGCAAATATTTTTACTAAAGCAGGACATTTTTGGACAAAGAATGGCTGCAATTGTGTAATTCGGTGCAAAATTACTACTTTTGCGGCATATATGCAAATGTTAGCCGTAAAAAATGCGGATATGGTCTATTTTTTAGCATAGAGTCCTTGCTTTGAGTTGGGAACGGAGGACGTCGGCTTGGGTTTCAAGGAGGTTGAAGTTATTTGTTACGTATTCTTGAATCATTTTGTGGTCACGTTATGGTATTGTGTGACCGTTGTTTCACTGTCGTTTGAGTGTCGTTTTGTTTTCGCTCGACTGTCGTTCGACCGTCGTTCCACCGTCGTTCGACCGTCGTTATAAACTGGTAACGAATTGGAGTGCGAAAGTACAACAAAAAAGTGGAATGTGCAAATTATGTAGTAGATTATGTAGTAGATTTGTTGTAGATTATGCAGTAGATTATGTAGTAGATTATGTAGTAGAAATTTGTGATATTTTTGGTGGGAAAAGAGAAAAAAGGTTTATGGGTCAAAATGCAGGCTGCGATAGGCCCGCATCGCCTATTTTATAAGGGCAGAGAGGTGGTTGAAAGTTTTCAGCACTAAAATCGACATCAAAAATTGCTCTATGGGTCACTTTGCAGGCTGAAAACTTGCCT
>JAFSPA010000007.1 GCA_017443145.1 Paludibacteraceae bacterium | reverse complement strand
GCGCTTATTGCTGTTCTGGCAATGTCTGCAAAACGCTCAAGTGCCGTTTATCATTACCGATGAACTGCGGCTCTATTATTATCGTGGCATTCAGAATTGGGGCGATATCAACGGCTATCTTCGTGACACCTGTCTCACCGCGCAAGATAACTATAAGGCGTTGTTAGAGTATTTCAAAATAATGTAGTACCTTCGGACAACGTTATAATGTGATAACGATTTTACTTTACTTCTTGTCCAACCGCGTTAAAAATCTTGCCGTCGTGGAGAATCAACAATTGTCCGTCTTTGATGACTTTTTGATTATTGATAGTGGATTTTTGATTCGTTTGGCTGATAGCGGTCGGTTTAATCTGGAAGGTAGCGGAGAACTCGATATCGCTGTTGACAGCCACGGTGCGTGTAGCGTCGGTGTTGTCGTCGTTCCACTTAACGAACTCATAACCTTCGTCCGGAGTGGCGGTCAGTTCGATCTCGTTGCATTCTTCCTTCTTAGTGTAAGCAATCGTTCCGCCTGCGGTCTGCTTGAGCGTTACGTTATAGACGAAGCCTTCCTCAATCGTAGCGAACGGATTAGAGAATATCGTTGCAGCAGTGTAGTCTGATAACTTGCCGCACGGTACGACCAACGTAACGTCTTTTTCAGAATTAAGCTGGAGTTGTGAGCCAATAACATTAGGTACATCTTGTGCCTTGCAGATAATTTTTTCCAGCAAGGGGTATTTTTCACTTGCGCTATTAAATGACAGGAACTGATAGTAAACTGTTTTGAGAGAAGCCGGCAGTATCACCGTTGTCATAGTTTTAGACCCAGCCCTGGAATAACTGATACAAGAATACACTATATTTACGATGCTATCCGGAAAGACTACTGTGTCGGCTGTACCCATGTATTTAATGGCCACGCTGTCGATAACCTTGAAATCGCCTGTTTGGTCATTCAAAATCTTACTGTTATTGAACGAATCCCAGGCAATACTCATCACAGCAGAGTTCTCAAACGTAACGGAAGCCAGTTGCAAGCACCCTTCAAACATACCATTACACAGACTCGGTAATGTAGCCGGGATGAAAACGCTGGTAATACTTGATGCATAGAATGTATTGAGGTCCGTATTGGTTATTGTATTAGGGATAACCAAGTCGCTAATTGCGGTATTCTTATAGAAAGCGTGACCACCCAAATATTTGGTCTCCGGTTGGAAGTCCGCAGATGTGAAGGCTTTCTTCGCCGGGCAACGGTATAGAGTTACTTTGTCCTTTGAATAGAGCACACCGCCTACAACCGTGTAGATAGGATTATCGTCTTCTACGATAAATGCCTCCAGTGAGCTCAAATCAGCACCCCACCAATTAACTTTTTGGGTTATAGAGTTAGGCAGAGAGAGCGTTTTTGCATTGCCAAATTGAGGACCATTCTCAATCTCTTTTACTGCAAATGTCTGGCCGATATACTTCACGGACGCAGGAATAACGAGGTCAGTTCCCTCTTTGAGGCTATGTCCCTGTCTAGTTACTTTCACTGTCAAGTTCGGTGCGAGCGCTGTCACTTTAAGGGCGAAGGGTTATAGGCGAAAGGTAGTTTAATAGGGTTTGTCTTAGGACATGGTCCCGCTGTGCATACATTGAGCATACATTGAGCATACATTGAGCATACATTGAGCATACATTGAGCATACATTGAGCATACATTGAGCATATATTGAGCATATATTGCCAGCGGGAGGGGAAGTGGAGGCAAATGGGGTAATTAGAGGATGGCGTTTTTTGGGGAGAAGATGAGTTAGAAGATGAAGGTTTTTGGAGAGAAGATGAGTTAGAAGATGAAGGTTTTGGATTGAGTGAGGCGGAGGTGATAGACGGAAGAGCCGGCGCCGTACCATACACCTAAACCGTTATTGATATTAGAAGGAAGGTTCTTATAGACACTCATAAAGAGGACGCCCTGCGTCGTGCTCTGGGCCGCGTATTGGTCCCAATAGAGGTAAGCAGGGTAGTCGATTCGAGCTAACTTGATGCTGTATCCCTGCGTGTTGGACTTGGGGAAGGTCATTCGCATATTGGAGTCTTCGTCTTTCTTGTCCTCCTGATTGATGGTGATACCCAACTTACCGAACTCGGGGCAGTAGATGGTGACTGCCATCATACCGTTGATAGCCTGTTCGCCACTGATGACACCGAGAGGGCAGAGCTTGAACTGCCGTTCCTCGATTTTCTTCGCCATCAGCATGTAGTAGCTGTCTCTCTCAACACCGCTGAGATATCCCGTCAGGCGCATCTGCCCGGGTAGAAGCTCGTTCGCACGGATAGAGTCGAACTTCGCCACGGCAGGGATAGTGGTGGTGGCTTTGACGTCGAAACTCTGATAGTGCGCAACAAGAGTGTACTGCTTGCCTACTACACCCTCCATCTCGGTGGTGGTGTAGATATACGGCGGCATATAGTTGGTGTCCACACGACCGGTGAGAATAACGGAGTCCGTGCCGTCGAAGATAGCAACCCGACCGAAGAAAACCATCTGCCCGGAGATGATATCCTGAAGGGAGACACTGGCCTTGGAGTCCTCGTCCAGGACGAAAGACTTATGCGCCATCACAATAGGGGCTTTGCCGGCTTCTATCCATCCCTCGACCACGAAAGAGGGCGTGGTGACTTCCTGCTTCTCGCAAGCGAACAGCGCGAAGCAGAGCACAAAGAGCCATATATACGGTTTAGAACTTGCCATAGATGCTGATGGAGGGGATAATAGTGGATAAGGACGTGCCGTACACAGGGTGTATATTCTGGCGATAAACGACGAACTGAGCGTTCTTCTGACAATAGACGTTGTAAATTGACAGGTTGATGCCTAACTCGTGCTCAGCAGTCTTGATGATATCGCAGGAGGCGGTGATGTCCAGGCGGTGGTAGATAGGCATATGCGCACCATTGAAGGTCGAGTAACGGCAGACCATCTTGCCGTTGATGAGGTATGCCTCTTCGGCCTTGGTATAAGGTAAACCGGACGCCAAAACAAACTGCCCGCCTACGCTCCATCGCTTGCAGAAACGGCCGTTAATGACGAGATTAAGGTCATGCCTCCTGTCGTGCGAGGCGGCGTAGATATAGTCCTGTATGCCCTCTAAGGCGGGGAACTTACGCACTGCCCAACCTAAAGAGTAGGAGACGTGACCCGTGACGGCACCTTTATTCTTTCGCAACATGACATTCACGCCGTAGTTACGTCCGTCACCCGACATGAGATAATCCTCGTAGCGGAAGCCCTTATTGATGAGCTGGAAGACATTACCAAAGGACTCAACGACGCTGTACAGCTGCTTGAAATAGCCCTCTACGTGGAGGGAGAGCATGTCGTTGAGGTAGGTGGAGGTGTACCGCAGACTGACGGAGTGCGCGCGCTCGGGCGCAAAAGTGGAGTCGGCGCAGATAAAGAAGTCCGTCGGCAGACCACCACCGGTCAGTCCCGCCTTGTGGAAATACTGGCTGTACATGCCGTAGTGGACAGAGATATCGTGATTCTCGGCAGGATAGAAATGCAGCGAGACACGAGGGTCGATGCCTCCGAACCACTTATTGCTGTGGTAGGCGGAGCCGTGTACGCCGACGTTATAGGCAAACCAGGACGTGACCTCGTGTTGTATATCGGCAGAGAGGGACACCTCGTCGCGGTGGACGTAGCTTTTCGCTTCCGGCAGCTTGATATTGATGCCTTGTGTGGCGAACTGTAGCGGATGGGAGAAATAGTGGGTGTAGTCGGCTGCGACATTGAGCATTATTTGGTCGTGAACGCGCAGGGAGAGACGATTCTTAAGATCCACCGAGGCAAAGCGGTCGGTGGTAAGGATAGAGGACTCGGTCAGGTCCACAGAGATATCGTTCCCAAAGCCCGAGAAAGAGGCCGTGGTCTGCCATTTACCGCCTGGTAGGGAATGATTCCACTTGATGCCACCAACGACATTCTGCCAGCATATACCTACATCCATGCCTGTGGTGTCGTTCAACCCCATCTTATCGCGGCTGTAGAAGCCGTAAAGCAGCACCTCGTCTTTGTCGGTAGGGTGGATGGAGTAGGTGAGGTTATAGTCCATAAAGTAATAGCGGAACTTCATGCCTCCGAGGGATAGGAGTTTGCCGTAGAGGAGGTTGATGTAGGACGCTCGCGCAGATATCCACAGCGCGGATTTCTTACCGCAGGGAATCTGGAAAGTAAGGTCGCTGTGCACAAGACCTATATTACCCCGAAAACTAAACCGCTTGGGCTGGAGGTGGTTGGTCTCTAAGTTAATCAATCCTCCGACGCGGTTCTCCGCCGTGCCGAGGTGCTCAGACTGCTCAAGCGTCATCTTACTGAAGTGGTCCGGGATAAAGGTGGAGTAGAGGCCTAAGAGGTGATTGGGATAATAGACGGGACTGCCGTTGATAGCGGTCATGGTCTGGTAGTCGTCGCAGCCCTGTATATGGATACCGGCTCTGGACTCGGAGTTGGTGGTTACACCCGCCAGCGTCTGCACAAAGCGCATAGGATCACTCGTTCCGAGGAATTTTGGCATAGCGCTCACGTCGGACAGATCGACGACATATCGTCGGCCTTGGTCCTCGACACTACCACCCTGACGGGTTTGTACAACCTCGATCTCGTCAATCTCCTTGGAGTAGGTGACGACCTTACCAGAGGTGTCGGGTAGGGAGTCCGTAGCCACAACAGCTTGCCCACAAAGGGACAAGCTGCAGAAGGATAGAACTATGAGGCACAAGTGCCTGGTCATAGATTAATAGAGGTCAACGTGCTCTAAACCGAACTCTTTATCCAGGTCGATATAGGAGTTGATAACCTGCTCCGCCATTTGGATAACAGACGAGAAGCGATCCATCGTGAAGTACTCGGCAAAGGAGTAGGATGTTTGGTCCTTCGGGAAGAAGAGTACAAGTTCCGGACGGTACTCCGTAACGGTGCTATACGTTTGCGTTTCGTAGTTATAACGCTCGTATTCGCGAGCCCGCGGTTGGAGTCTGAGAGATATTTGCAGGGTGTTGGGGTCTTGTGGGAAATAGAGACCGGCCGTGCAGTTCTTGTTGATTTTGCTGCAGAAGTCTTGCACGCCTTGCTTACTACCTTCTTCGATTTTATTCATGTGTTCGATGTCTTCGTAGAGTTGTGCTCCGCTATTAATGGAACCTTTGAGTGTGATGAGGTTCATAATAGAGAGTTGTCCAGAACCGGAACCGATGGCACGGAAGAGTTCCTCATAGCGCTCTTCGTATTGCTCAAGCCACTCTTCCCAGTCTTGGTTGTCGGCTTTGTCGATGAGTTTGTACTTAGGCAGGTCGAGCGCAGCGGTGATGAGGTTCTTGTCGCCGTATTTAAGCTCGTAGAGGGCGCTACCATTGGTGCTGTTAACGCGGATGTCGTATTTGATGATTACATTGGTCACCTTGAGGTCCAGAGTGGTGTAGAGGTGATTATTCTTCGCAGCGTCGAGACCGAAAGCGAAGCCGATAACCTCAGTGTTGCCCTGTTTGAGCGAGAGGCAGGTCTTAGCAGGAATGTCTGCTTGGATAGTCTTGTTGCCTCTATCGGTGCTGAATGTGTAGCTATAAGAGGACACTTTACCTTCGCCCCACGCACGGAGAGTGCATGTGTGGCCGGCTTTGTCGCGGAAGGTAGCGGTGCAGGTACCGTCGTTACTCTTGCTGTAGTTGATGGTTTGCTTTGCCTCATCAATCTCGAAGTTGTAAGCGCATCCGTTGAAAGAGAAGACCATGAGGTCGTTAGCGGACGGAGCAGCTAAGCCTTGTGTGAGTGCGACGAGACGTTTAGGAGCCGAGAAGAAGCTCTCGTAGCGACCATCTTCGATGTCAGCGAGTTTCTCGCCTATGGCTTGCCAGTCGTAGTTTTGGTACTTGTCGTACAGTCCGTCAGCCAGTTCGACTGCCTCTTTCTGGTCAGCGGTCTTGAAGGTGGAGAGGATGGTCTGAGCTGAGTTCTGCAGGTACTCTTTCTGCTGGTCGGCGGTCATAGCATTGGAGTTGTTCTGAGTGTTGGTTTCCGGTGCTTGAACGGTTTCTTCATCCTTACAACCGGTGGCGAGAGCACTGACGAGTGCAAGCGCAAAGAAAAGATAACGAGTTTTCATAAAGATAGAATGTGTTAGTTGTTACTATTATTTCGTTTATACTATTTCATTTCGCGGGTTTTGTGTGGTATGGCGAAGCGGGTGACGTTGTAGCAGTCGTAGCAGAGGTGGAAGCGCTCACGGCTGCAGAGGATAATCATACCGATATTGAGTTGTCGTCCGCAACATTCGCATGTATAGGGCTCTTTGAGCTTATATTGTTGTTTGTCGGCACATTTCTTGAGTCGCTCCATAATGGAGGCTTTGTTGGCTTCGCGTTTAGCGATTGTTTCGTTGGTGTCGGGAGACTCGATAGGTTTGTTTGCCTCCGCTTCAGCAGCGACGCTTTTTTGCACGTTTTTGACGGTTTGTACGTGCTGTGCGGAAGTGACGACGAAGGCCTTAGGCATACGAGCGATAAGGTCTTTATTAGCAGCCCAGTCAGAGAAATGGGCTTTTTCATAGTGTTTGAGGATAGCGTCGGCATTAAGCGGCAATTTGGTACCGCATTTCCGGCAATAATAAGTCACTTCTTCCATGGTAGATCTGTTTAGGCTGCAAAGATACAACTTTTTTTTGGAATACACAAATATTTTTTAACTTTTTTGTTGAAAAGGGTAAAAGTGTTAAAAAATCGGAGTGTAAAAATGTTAGGAACGTTTCCGCACTTCATCGGGTAGACCGCTGCTAAAAAGTGAGACCGCCGGAGGGAGTCCGGCGATCTCGAATTTGTAGAAATTTTGCCAAGTTTTTTTTATCTTTGCAAGAACTTCTGTCCGTTGCGGATGACTACGCCTTTGTAGTCTTCGTCCACTTCCATACCGAGTACGTTGTAGCGTTTGTTATCATTAACGGTGCGGACTACGTTATTGATAGCGGTCGGCTCTTCTACATTTACGACTTTGAAGACGATTTCCTTGCCGTATTTGGAGATCTTAATTTCGTCTCCTACTTGCGGTGCATCTACAGAAGTATCTTCCGGATCGCCATAAATGATAATCCAATATGCACTGAAGGTGTTCCAGAAAGTATAAGATGGATACTGCTCCCAAATAATTTCATCGTATCCATCCATATCTAATCCTGCCCAAGCGGGTGCAGAGATGTCGTAGTTGTATTGTTTAGAAATCGTATCATAGAGCAATTCAACGGCGCGAAGCATAGGTGTATAACCTTTCCATGCACCATCTGCGTGGTTTGCTACATAATAGCCATCCTCTATATCCATACTAATATTAATAGTATCTTGATATTGCGCGGGTGCAGTGTATAAATCATGAGTTGCTAATGCATGCTCAAGTGTATAGTATATACCATTCAGCATGATGAAAGGATCAAATCGAGCGTATTTGTAGTCGTTATAAGCGGTGTCAAGAACCGTTGTTTGCATGCTGCCGAGATATGGGTTGTATCCACTCCAAATACCGAAGTTATTACCCTCGCGGTCCAAACCTAAGATAGCGACAGAGAATGATTCGTTAAGCGTAATACCTTCAATGATACTGCCATAAGCATCTTTTCTCTGCAGTTTGAACGTAACCATTTGTCCGGGGTAGTTAGCCATGCTCAAGGTGTCGTCTTTGGTTGCTTGGGAAGCAGCAACAACGCCATCTTTGGTGATAATGTATAGGCGCAGCGTGTCAATCTTAATATCTTGCCACATCCAATCAGCACTGTCAACAACATATCCAATTTTACCAAGAGCAACGGTGATATCTTTGATATAGAGCGGAGACATCGGCTTTTGGTAGTCAACTTGGAGGACAGACGGTTGGATGGTGTCGTAGATAGGGATAATGGTGTCGATGGTTACTTCATCGGCCTCATAGAGGGTGTCCAAATCAACGACGAGCGCAATAGGCTCTGTACCATAGATGTAGGATACTGTTTTTTCTATAGTATCTCTATCCCATACAAGACTTGTTCCTGCTCCGTATTTTGGGGTAGAGAAGATGGCATTTGTCAAAGGCCACATGCCATCTGAAGAATACTTGTTATATCTACCTGCTTGATTGCGAGCATTATAAAGAATGGTGTCAGGACGTGTAGTTTCTTCTCCGATGAGATATAACATATCATTTCCTGCTTCGTTAGAAGCAATTTGCAGAGGCACGCGGATACTTGAATAGTAGCCAAAGTCTCTATTAGAGGTAGCAGATGTGGAATCGATAAAGTTACCTTGGGCGTCGGTTGTCCAACCCGCTGGTGCATCATCCGGATATTCTTTGTCTTCCAGAATAAGATAGGTTACGTTTGTAGCATTCTGGCTAAGATTGGGCCATAACCAATATTCGTAGCCGTTAAGCCATGATCCATAAACAGTCGGGTAAAAGAAATCAAAAACTACTTCTGCATACGAAGGAACCAAAGAAGTTGCCAGATTTCCCATACCGAGGAAGAAAGAACCAATGGGTTTGAAGTAGAGTGCTTTGGGAGCCTCTGTCTCGCCCTCCATTACGGCTTTGCGTACGGGGGTCATAGCCTGCTTTTTAACCTCTTTCGTTTGTGCAGCCTGTGCGGGTGTCATTTGCGTAGGCTGTACATCGAAGACGTAAGGACTTTGGCGGAATTGAGCTGCATTCTCTTGTGGAGCCGGCAGTTCAATTGCCATTCTCTTTGTAGTGGCAGGGATGGCGAAAACACTAGTTGCCAAGAAAGCCACGCTCAAAAGTGAAATCAATTTTTTCATTGTAGTGTTGTTTTTTAAGTTAATAAATAAGTTAACTATCTGGCGGTAATTCTCAACCGCTTTTTTGAATCATTTGTACCTGTAAGATATAATTCTTGTGCGTTGAGGGTAGAACCTGAAGCGCTGGAAACGACGTAAGAGCCATTAATAAAGTCTTTGAGTCGTTTGAGTCCGACATCTTGCTTACCGGCTCCGCCACCGGCGCGTTGTAGGAACTCGAGAGCAACTTCTTCGTCACCCGGTTCGCCAGAATAATACTTATAGTTGTATGTTAATGTTGTTTCATCCAATTTGAAGTCCATGATAAAGAAGGCTTGTTTACGTAATCCTCCACTACCATTAAACTCGATATTGAGACGGTCCACCTTGTAGTCAATGGTATCACCGTCATCAATACGTATGCTATCGACGCGTTGCAGCTTCATGCTAATGAGTTCACCACCGGATGCTTTGACGGCATTGGCAATGGTGTTATAGGCTGTTTGCGAGGTCGCCCCCATATCTTTCTTACTGATTGCCCACTCAATGCGCTGGGCGAGTTTGACGTTGAAGATCTCAGCCAATGTGAGTGCGGGAACGAACTTAGCCGATACGCCGCTGTCGTTGCAGTAGAGCTCGGTCATGGCGTCGTTAATGACGAAGTTGATGGCGTTTCCACCTTGCCCCTCGAGACCTGTGTTGTAGAAGGTTACCTTACCCGGACGGATAACGAACGGGTAGATGAGACCTTCCTCCAGGTTCTCAATCATCATACCGTCGCTGTAGGTCATACGGGTGGTGGTGCTTCCGCTGACGAAGTTGAACTCAGCGCCGTTGTTTTTGGTAACGAGCAGGTCGCGGAGTTTATATACGTCGTCGAAATAGCCTGTCCAACTGGCACCTTTGGGCATCGGATACATCTCGCAGTACGCCTCGTGTTTTTTACCTTTGAGGCGGACTTTTTGCGGGGTGGCTTCGAGGATAAGGAACTCGTAGTCGCCGAGGTAACCATCGCCGTCCGGATGTGGGTCAGCCCACGCGTGCATGACATCGTTATAGGTGTCGAAGGAGAGGATAGGTCCGTAGTCGGCGCGGACAGCCCAGGTACTGTTTTTATCCTCTTTATAGACACTCTTGGTTGTCTGCGGGTTGCGTGAGGCGGCGGTTACTTGTCCGTGTTCGTCAAACTTGAGTATCACGGTATAGCCTGCGTTCGCCTGGTTGGGGAAGTATAACATTTCCCATCCGTTCTCGGCGCTCGTGAGGATGTCGGTTGCATTAGTTAGAGCCTCCTCCACACGTTGAGCAGCGGATTTGTCGAACAAGCTCTCCTCGTCACGACTACAAGCCGCGAAGACCATTGTAAGAGCTAAGAGTATAATATATGTTTTTTTCATATTCGTAGTAATTGTCGCGTTAAACATTACTTTTCATTCAAGAACTCGAGGTTCATAATCATATCCCAGTCGAGGTTGCTTTGCCGTTTCTGTACTTCGGCGTGCATTGCGTCGAGGTCTATTTGCCATTTCTCGGCGAGCCAGTTGCGGCATATCTCGAGTTTTTGGATGATAATCGGACCACCAACGCTTCCTGCCTTCTCGATCATATAGTTCCACGTTGTGTCGGGCTTGACGATGTAGTTGGCGATGGTCTCTACGAAGTCCTCACGTGTCTGGCTACTGCCGTAATTGGAAACGAATCCGAGTTGCCAAGCGGTTGTGTCGGCACGGTCTTGCCAGCGGTTGGGGTCGTAGTCCTCGGGGTTGATGAGACCGAACTCTTTCGGATACGTTTTCTGCTGGTGGAGGACGTGTGCGAACTCGTGGTGCATGGTTTTGAAGATGTACTCATTGAGTTGGTCGATGTTGTTGGTCTCCATTTTGTTAACCTTGAGTAGAGTAATCTTGTTACCATTTTCCGCAAAACCGAGTATTTCGGTTCCTTGTGCGGCATTGATCATCGCAGAGCCGACGAGCTGAATCATCTTCGGTCCGTACTCTTTGAGGAAGGTCGGGCTGACGATAGAGTCGTAGACGTCGTACCAGAGGTAGAGCGCCAAGTGTGCGATTGTATCGGCCTTACCGAGGCTGACAGGCACCACGTTGTAGTTTGGGTTGGTGGCGTTATCGTCCAACTTGTAGATAAACTCCACATTGTACTTGTCAGTATAATGTATTTTGAGCCACGCGTCAAAAGCCTTTGTATAGGCATCCTCATCCACTACCGGGTCAACGAAGATAGTGTCCGTGAACTGATCGTCTTTACACGATGCGAATCCTAAAGCGATAACGCTGAGTAGGAGAATATAGAATTTTTTCATAGTCTTACTCCTCATCTTCTAATTCTAATTTAGTTAAACCATTTGTGAAATCAATAAACGGCAGTTTGATGTCTTGTCCGTTGTCTATAGGCATAGTAACGGATGTAGCACCGCTGACGTGGTCCCCTACGTTAACGCGGGGGTTCGGTGTCATACCGGCCATACGAACGTCTTGCGGCAATTGAATAGCTCGGCGGTCGTCGTTCCAGACGAGAGTGCGAACGGGCTCTGTACCGCGTTTGTGGGTGATCTCGATACCGTAGCGTTTGATATCGTGCCATCTAAGTCCGTCGTGTAGGGTCTCGATGCGACGGAAGAATAGAACGCAGTGTACAAAGGGCTTTTGGTCATCTGTCACTTGGAAACGCGGGCTTAAGTCGGCGTTGTGCAGATCCGGTACGTAGTGTTTATCCGCAGTCGAACGGAAGAAGCTCTTGATTTTCGCCTCCGAGAGGTTCACGTTACCGTTCTCGAGCGTGTCGATACGGCTGGACCACTTATATCCTTGCATCCAGAGACGCAGGTCGTTGGCGGCACCGGCAAAGTCGTTTTTGAACACTTTTGCCTCAGCGCGGCAGAGCAGTGTTTCGTTGGTGGTGAATGCACGGGTCACACCGTGGATGTATCCATAACCGTTAACCTTATCCGTATATTCGAACAGGTAGATAAACTTCGCGCAGAAGCAACCATACTCTTGGTTATAGAGCCAGAGTGGGAAGCCGTTCCACATTCTCGTCCAGCATGGACCGTCGCCAAGGGTGGAATAGTCACTTGCCTCGCCGTTATGCTGGTAGCGTCCGTAGGAAGGAATGACGGTATATGGTGCTTGTGACATGGTTGTATAAACCAGTAAGTTCCATGCGCCGGTCGGGTCAATCCAGAGTTTCTGTTCCTGCGTCGGGTCGCCGAGTTCGCGACCTTTCTTAGCGGGATAGAGCATAGCCAACGTAGCGTTGTCGTCTGTTGTGAGCACTTGGTTCGCGCATTGGATGACTTTGTCGTAATCACGTTTGTAGAGGTAGAAACGTGCAGCAAATGCGTACGCAGCTTTGGAGTTGAAGTGATACTTCGGTACGGAGTAGTAGCTGTCGTCCACTAAGGGCAGACCTTCCATGAGGTCTTGCTCGATCGCTTTGTAAGTATCGTAGAGTGAACCACGCTCGTACTGAGGTGCGACAGTGGTCTCCGGTTCGGTCATATAGGTGATACCTAAGTCTTGTTTGCTGCGCTCGTCATCTTTCCAAGCGTGGCAGAAGACGTTAGCGAGTACGAAGTGGTGGTAGGCACGGCTGATAAGGGCTTCACCCTTCTCTGCGTCCATGTTAACACCTTGTTTCTCTAATTCCTCAATAGCCTTAAGTGCTTGGTTGCAAGTGGCGATAGCCGTGTAGCAAGCGTCCCAAATATATTTCGGAGAGTCTTGTTGTCCATCGGATTTAATGTCCTCCCACGCGAAGATTTCGTCATACATTTTGTCTAACGCGTTGAGTGCATAGGTGTGGCCTGTTGCGTTAGGTGCGTTGTTGTCAATGACTTGGTCGGAAGCGAACTCGCAGATTGCACCTGAGTTGGCGCGTGTATAGGCGCTAACGAGGAGCAGTTGCACTTTCTCTTTCGTATCAATAGTGGCACGCATATCCGGGTTCTTGTCCAGAAAATTGCATCCGGTCAAGGTCAGTGCCAATATAGCTAATAGGTATATAGTAGTCTTTTTCATATCTCAACACAATTTTAGAAGCCAAGTTTAACAGTGAACGTGAACTGACGCGGGTTTGGTGAGCTTACACCACCGGAGTTATAGAATTCAGGATCACGTCCGTTAAGTTTCTTATCTGCATAAGCGAGCCAGATGTTGGTAGCCGTGAACTTCACGCCAAAGTTTTGCACTACTTTCTGTTTCTCCAAGTATTTCTTAGGCAGGTCGTAACTGAGAGAGAGCTCTTTGAGGCGGATGAAGTCACCCTTGGCGATACGCTCAGTCGAGTAGTTGTATGCCGAATATCCCCAATAGAGGTTGTCGATCTCTTGGTACTGACGTTTGGTAGCGATAGTCGGGATGGTGGTTGTTTTCTCGTCACCCGGCACTACCCAACGGTTCTTCATTTCCTTCATGCTGGCGGTGAGGTCGCTGTACTGGCTGCTGTACACATAGCAGAGCGGGTCAAGACGGAGCACGTTACCGAAGCTGTAGGTGAAGAAGATATTCAACTTGATACCTCTCCACGAGAAGGTGTTACCGAACGAACCGGTGATGGTCGGGTCCACAACACCCTCGTACTTGAGGTAGTCGATATCCTCGTACTCCTGGAAGTTAATAAGGTCATATGAGCCAGGACCTGCGATAACTTTTTGCTCTTTGTCCACATAGAACGTCGGGAGACCTTCCTCGGTCAGTCCTGCGAACGGGATAGAAAACATAGCGCCTACAGGGTAGCCCTCGCGGCGTGAACCACCGGAACCAGCTACTAACTCGTACACCTGCGGATACGATTGCAGACGGGTAATCTTGTTCTCCGCCCAAGAGAATATCCAGTCGGTTGTCCACTTGAAGTCCTGATACTTGACGTTCACGGTAGAGAGTGTGAACTCGCAACCGGTAGAACGCATGGTAGCGTCGTTAGCATACTTTGTAGTTGAACCACCGACGCCCATAGTCTGTACGAGACCAATCAGGTCGTAGTTATTACGCAAGTACCAGTCGAACTCGAGGTTGATACGGTTCTCGATGAAACCGAAAGCAACACCGATATTGAGCTCGTGCTTTTTCTCGTACGTGAGTTCAGAGTTCTCCAAGTCGTATAGTTGGATACCTGTCTCAGAGGCGGTAGTTGTTGGACGGTACGGTGAGTAGCTTGTGAAGATAGCGAGTGAGTTACTTACGTTTGCCGGTCCGCGGTCAGCTGTAAGAGAATAACTGGCTTTGAGGCTTGCGTAGGTCCACCATTTATCGAATGTGGGAGCCCACCAGCGCTCCTCGTGCGCATTCCAAGCGGCGGAAACGTTCCATGTCGGAAGCCAACGAGCCGATGTGGATTTACCTAACTTATTCGTACCCTCGTAACGGATAACGCCGTTCACGGTGTAACGTCCTTTGTAGGAGTATGTTGCCATTCCGAAGAAGGCGAGGTTGCGGTAGTAGGTGAAGTCATTGGAGTAATACTGTGTATTCTCTTCCTGGCTCTGTTTGAACAAATGGTAGTCGGTATAAGGTACACCACCGTTGTTGTACTGGTATCCCCAGCCACGGAACCATGTATATTGACGGTCTGTGGAGTTTAATTCACCACCACCGAAGAGGCTGATGATATGGTCTCCGTTAGGACCGAGGTCTGCGTTATAAGCGACTGTACCGCGGAAGTCTGCTGAAAGCAGTGAGTACTCAGTCAGGTCGTAGATACCACCCTTTGGTAATACTGTCTCAGGCAATGCCAATGGATCGTCGGGGTCCGTATAGAGGAAGGAGTTGCTCTCACGAATCGTGTTGTTTTCAGGATTGATACCTGCACGATAAGCGCGAGCTTGGTTACTCTCGTCGGTGATGTTATGCTCCTGACGGCTCATCTGATAACGGACAGCGCCGAGTGCATTGAACTCCAGACCACGAATAGGCTTGTAGTTCAATTCGCCTTGGAACTTAAGGTCTGTCACCTTAATGTCAATATAGTTTTTCTCCAACTCATCGTTGATGTTGAAGTCGCAGTAGTTACGGCGATAATAAGCTTTGGGGTCCATCACACGTGCGGTGTTCATCGCGTACGAGAACGGGTTGATATCGAACTCACGGCTTACGGCACCGGAGATCGGGTCAGTCTGAGCAGCGATGGTTCCGGGTGCTTTCTGCTTACGGTAACTACCCATGGTAGCGATACTTGCCGTCAGTTTCTGCTTAGAAGTAGAAGGCAGGATGTCGAAGCTGGCGTTCATGTTACCTGTGAAACGGGCCATTTCGCTGGACTTATACCACCCCGGATCATGCAAGGCGGACAAAGAAGCATAGACACGTGCACGCTCTGTACCGGTTGAGAAAGACAGGGAGTGGTTGTGCATCACCGTGTGGTTAAAGAGCTCTTTGAACCAGTCGGTATTACGGAACTCTGCTTCGCGGAGGTAGTCGTTTTTCGCGTGAATAGTGTTTTCCAGACCTACGCCACCTGCTTCGGCCTTACCGATGAGCTCATACATCTTACCATAGACACCGTAGTTCTTGGCAGATGAAAGGGTGGAGTACTCGAGCCAACCTTTGCGCTCTAACTCCTGGTAGATACCCATTTGCTCTTGGGAGTTACAAATGTTGTAATCTTTGTAAGACGGAAGCATACGGTATGTCATCTCGCATGTGTAGTTGAGGCTGGACTTACCTGCCTGACCACGTTTGGTGGTTACGACGATGACGCCGGCCATCGCGCGTGCACCATATATAGAGGTGGCGGAACCGTCTTTCAGGATTTGGAAGGACTCAATATCTTCCGCGTTGATGCCGGCTATTGCGCTGGCTATCAAGGTTTTAGCGTCACCACTACTGAGGTCGTCGGCGCTCATCTCAACAGCATCTTCGAGTACGACACCGTCCACCACCCACAGCGGTTTGGATGCACCATAGATAGAGGTGGCACCGCGGACGCGGATCTTAGGAGCTGTACCGAAGGTGCCGGACACGTTTTGCACGCTCACACCGGCGGCACGACCTTCCAAGCTGCGGCTGACATCCGCCATACCTGAAAGCATGGTCTCTTCGGCCTCCAACTTCGTTGCAGCACCGGTAAACAGACGTTTGTCTTGCTTTACCATACCGGTGACCACAACCTCCTCGATAACCTCGGTATTCTCCGTCATGGTTACCTTCATTTTGGGCTTGGCCGGAAGTTCCTGGTTCTTCATACCTACGTAGCTAATGACCAACGTAGCTTTGTCAGGAACGTCGAATTCAAAAAATCCGTCAAAGTCGGTGATGGTACCCTGAGTCGAACCCTTAACCAGCACGCTGGCGCCGATAACGGGCTCGCCCTTCTCATCCACGACTGTACCGCTCACGTGTATGTTTGCCATCGCGGCAAGACTAAACACTACAGCGGTTAAGAAAGTAAAGAACTTCTTCATCTTTTGTACGTTTGAATTATACTTACTAATTAATTACACTGTTTATATACCTCTCGTACGAATACGAAAAAATCGCGCAAAGATACAACAAAAAAATGATATATGCAAATATTTATGCGATTTTTTTATGCATTTTGTCATTTTTGCATATTTTTGACCTTTTTAGGTGTCAAATTATGCATAAAAGAGGGTGAAAATGTGATTTTCTGCAAACAAATCGTTCGCAACATCTTGCAAAGTGTCAGATGTGATATTCTCAATACGTTGGAACACTTCCTGCCATGTGAGGGAGCGGTTGTGATAGAGCATGGATTTGCCCATTGCAAGGACGTTATTCTCCTGATTCTCCGCCGAGATAGCCATTTGACCGTGTAGTTGTTGGATGGCTCGGTGGAGTTGCAAACTGCTGAGTTTCTCGTCCTGCATGCGTTTGAGCTCTTTGTGCGTTAGGGATAGGCAAGTCTCGAGCTGACTTTGATCGCAGGCGAAGTAGACATTCCAGTAACCTGTATCGCTCAGTGGCACGTACTGCGATTCGACGGTATAGACGAGGCCTTTCTGTTCGCGCAGACTGAGATTGAGTCGCGAATTGAGGCTTCCTCCGCCTAAGATGTTGTTGAGCAGGTAAGCTGCCAGTTGTTTCTCGTGTCCGAGGGGGTATGCCAAACCACCTAACATGACGTGCGTTTGGTGGGTGTGACGTTTGAAAGTTTGGGTCGAAGGAACCACCTTCGGAACAGGCTGTTTGAGCGAGCGGCTAACGAGACGCCAACGAGAGGCTGCCGACTCAAAAGCTTTCTCAATTTGGTGGCAAACGGAGTCGAAAGACATCTTGCCTTGACTGAAGACAACCATACGGTCGGGGGTGTAGTTCGTCTCGACCCAATTAAGCGCGTGCGTGGGTGTGCGTGATATATTATGGAGTGTCTTTTTAGTGCCTAAGATAGACATTCCGAGCGGGTGACCGTGAAAGATGAGGTTCTCGAAATCGTCGTAGATGAGTTCACTCGGACTATCTTCGTAGCTCTCTATCTCGTCCAAGATGACGCCTAACTCTTTGTCCGTCTCCTGTTTTGGGAAGGTAGGACGTAGCACCATATCGGCCAAGAGTTGTAGTGTCTGCGCGTAGTGGGCCACAGGCGTAGCGGCATAGAAAGTGGTTTCTTCCTTGGTGGTATAGGCATTGATTTCTCCTCCGATACCTTCAATCTTATTGATTATCTGTCTGGCGGTCACATTTTCGCCTCGCGGAGTAAGGCAGCCCTTGAAGACTGTGTGCTCCACGTAATGTGCCAAACCGTTGAGTGTCGGCTCTTCGTCGCGAGTACCTGCTCCGACCATAAATCCGACGTACGCGACCTCGGAAGTGCTCATTCGATGCACTATTTTGAGCCCATTTGGCAGAATTTTATAAAAAGTTGTATCTTTTTCTTGCATGTTTCAAATATTTGTTGTACTTTTGCAGCCGCTTTTCTAAAAGCGACACTTTTAAGGAATTCTTAATCTCGCAGGACGAGATTTGCGATTTCCGCGGCATTGGCGGAATTGGTAGACGCGCTAGACTTAGGATCTAGTTCCTAACAGAGTGAAGGTTCGAGTCCTTTATGCCGCACACTATGAAGAAATACATTTTTTGCACTATCGCCATAGTGCTTTTTCTTTTAAGCGCTTGTAAGCAGAACAGTGAGGAGCCTCAATCTTCTCCGCGTATTTATATGTCTTATTTCGTATCGTTTCCGTCCGGTGGGGGTAAAGTGGATACATTAGAGCTCAAGACGGACAAGGGTCGCTATGTCGTTGACACTATCTCGGTGGGTGATACGGTGCGTTTTGACTTATTGCTTAATGCGGTAACGAATACGCTTACGTCCTTTGTGTTTAAAAACGATACCAACTATCTGAATATGCGCTTCAACGTGACTGCCGATTTGCAAAAAGGTCTGACAGACGATACGAAGTTGACAGATGGTGCTTTGTACTTCAAGACCGGTTACAGTGCCGCCATTGTGCCGATGATTTATATTGCGCGTAAGTCGGGAACGACCGATGTCGATATGACCTTATCGTCAACCTCGACCTATTCGCCGGCCACACTGTCCTTCACGCAGCCTATCCGTTAGCATCTTTTGGCTTGCTGCCACAGGGCCTCCATTTCGTCTAATGTGAGGTCTTTGATGTTGCGCCCTTGCAGCGCAGCTTGCTGCTCGATATAGTTAAAGCGTTTGATGAACTTGGAGTTGGTTTTCTCTAACGCATTATCGGGTTTGAGCTTGTACAAGCGTGCTACGTTGACAAGGCTGAAGAGCAAGTCGCCAAATTCCGCTTCCGTATTCTCACGGTTATCGGATTGTCTGAGTTCTTGCTCGAACTCGGAGAGTTCTTCCTTGACCTTATCCCACACGTCCTCTTTGTGTTCCCAGTCGAAGCCCACATTAGCCACCTTGTCCTGAATACGATAAGCTTTGACAAGGGCAGGCAATGCTTCCGGGATTCCGGCTAACACGGTTTTGTTACCACCTTTCTCTTTGAGCTTGACCTGCTCCCAGATATGGCTTACGTCTTCGGCATTTTTTGCAGCCTCTTCGCCGTAAACATGAGGGTGGCGGAAGATGAGTTTGTCGCAAAGTCGGTTGCAGACGTCGGCAATATCAAACTCCTCCGTCTCGGACGCTATCTTTGCGTAGAAAATAACGTGCAATAGTACGTCACCTAATTCCTTGGCGATCTCGTTGTAGTCTTTTTTGATAAGGGCCGAGGCTAATTCGTAAGTCTCCTCGATGGTGTTTTGACGCAGCGATTCGAAGGTCTGTTTTCTATCCCAAGGGCACTTCTCCCGCAGTTCGTCCATTATAGTGAGTAGCCGGTCAAAAGCGGCTAATTGTTCTTGTCTGGTGTGCATATTATTCGGCTGTTTTGAGTTGCAGGTTTCCGTCGTGATCCATTTGTGCGTAGGTAAAGAGCTTGAAGTAATCGCCTAAGATAACTACCCGTGACGAGGGAGCAATCTGCAGGTCCAAGTCTATATGTCGATGGCCGAAGATATAGTAGTCGTGGTGTGTACTTTGCTCCATTTCTTTGGCGAAGAGGACCAGTTCTTCCTTATCCTCCCCTTTGTAGGCGAGCGGATTGGCCATTTCTTTCATGCGGCTGTGTTTGGCCCAGTTATATCCAAAGGAATTACCCCATCGAGGCGGCATACAGCGGTAGAAGAAGCGCGGAACAGGATTGTAGAAGAACTTACGCAGGCGCATGAAAGAGCGTATCTTCTTTTGTATCTCGGGCGAATAGAGTTTGCTGTAGTCGGAAGGCAGGAGTCCGTCTCCGTGTGCCATATAGACACTTTTGCCCTTGAGGGTTACGGTGTAGGGGCCGTAGTGAATATACATCCCTGTGAGTCGAGCCAATTCGCCAAATGTCCACATATCGTGGTTGCCGGTAAAGAAATGCACTTCTATACCTTGCTTAACGATCCGGCGTATGGCGCGGAATACGGCCTCAAACTGTCTTTTGCTGCGGTCCTTCCAGAAATACTCGTACCAAAAGTCGAAGATGTCGCCCAATAAATAGATGGCACTCGCATCGTGACTCATGTGAGTGAGCAGTTTGATGAACTTATTTTGGTGTACAACGGGGTTAGTAAAGGCTAACGAACCTAAGTGTGCATCGCTTACAAAATATATCATATTACAAAAATCCTAATTCTAATTTTGCTTCTTCGGACATCATATCTTTGGTCCAGACAGGCTCAAAGACGATATTCACGTTGACTTTGGTTATGCCCTCGACGCTGCGCACTTTCTGCTCAATGTCTTCCACGAGGAAGTCTGCCGCGGGACAAGAAGGTGCGGTGAGTGTCATATCGATATTGCATACACCGTCGTCTTGGATGTCCACCTTATAAATCAGTCCGAGGTCGTAGATGTTAACCGGTATTTCGGGGTCGAAAACCGTCTTCAACATCTTCAAAACTTGTTCTTCTTTCTCTAAAAATTCGTTCATTGTTTTGTTTTTTAACAATATTTCTCTTTTTGCAAGTTGTTATCCTTAGCCTATCCCTTGCGTATCCTATGCGTATCCTATGCTACTATTTCGGTAGAGTTAGGGTAGGCAAAAAGTTGGCAAAAGGTCGAATTTTGTATTTTTATTACATTTTTCTGCTCAAAAATTTGTGCGTATCAAAAATTTGTTGTACTTTTGCAGCCGCTTTCGAAAAGCGATGCCTAATGGTGTAATGGTAGCACTACAGATTCTGGTTCTGTCTGTCTGGGTTCGAGTCCTGGTTAGGCAACTCAAAGTCCTCTTCGGAGGGCTTTTTTATTTATTCTTATCTTTCTTCCAGTTAAAGTCATGTTTAAACACAAATCCGACGCCCTCTATCATCGTTGCTTGTCGGAGGGAGTATTTGTCCACGGTGTGGGTATAGCCTTTGAGTCGGAACTTACCGTTCGGTGTGAGCAGATACTCGATATCTAAGTCACCGAAGAACGGTCGGTTGGATACGTCGTTATAGCGATAACCGAAGTTACCGTTGATGATGAGTTGGTCAACGGGTTGCAGTTGGAAGACAGCCTCGTATTCTTGAGAGGCATCCGCTCCTGTTCCGTCGGCGCGGACGTTAAAGCCGAGTGTGAAGACATTGGTTATCTTCGACAGCCAGTTGTTTATCTGTCCCGTGATGGTGGAGGACAGCAGCGAGTAGGTGTTGACTGCGGCTTGCGACGATTGGGCCATATATTCCGGCGTGTAGAAACGTCCGAAGACAAGCAGGTACACTACTTGTCGCATCAACATCTCGTCGGTATTGATGACGGAGCGCACTTGGCTGGCGATAACCTCGTCGGACTTAGGTAGTCTGAGGTCAAAGCGCATCACAGGATCGGAGAGCGGACCGGATAGATAAACGACGGTTGTGACCGGCACAGAAGTGCGGCCGGAAACGAGGTTCTGGGTCTCTGTGCCGAACAAGTCTTTTATGTTGGCTACCACCGTATATTCGGCTGCGACGTTGAGTATCGGCTCTTCGGGGTTACCGTTCCACATAATCTGTGAGCCGTCGGCAATGGTGAACTCACGGTGGATAATATTGGCCACAGTTAGGTCCATCTTGCCGCCATTAAGCGTGTAGGTGCCAACAAGCTTGTAATCATTGGTGGCATCATCCATGGTGAACTTAATCGAACCTTCTCCGCGAGCTTGTATCATGTCGCCTGTGGCTTCATTGATAACGAGTTGGAAGAGCGTCTGCGGGTCCACATCAATGGCTAAGCTCAGGCGGAAACGAGAAGGTGTGGTATTAACCTGTGCCTGTTTGCGTTTGGGAAGGACGTGTCGCTTAGGTTTGATCTTTATCGTGTCGGGTCTGTTATGGTCAAAGAACGTAATGAACTCATTGTCTGCAGCCGACGACGCCCCATCGACCGAGATACGGAAGTTCGACTTACCGACAGATTTGGCATCAGCTGTGAACTTAAGGTCGTAGTCCGGACCTTCGAGGAAGAAGTCTCCGTCGGCATAGACATGTCCTGCCATGAGTTGTCCTTCTTTAGCAGGGAAGTCGAACGCGAGTGTATGGCGGCAGTGTCCGGAAAGGTCGAGATAGAAATTACGGAAGTACTCGTCGTGAGTAAGCACGCCGTTGAAGTACAGCGGATTACCTTCGTCGTCCGTGAGGTGAATATCCGGGAAGATGATAGACGTTGAGTCCATAAAGACTGAGTCGGAGAAATGGTATGTACAGCCCGTGAACGGAATAGTGAGCTGGGCATCGTGTGCTTTGACACGCGTGATAACCCACACTTTCTTGCCTTCGCCCGAGACCGTGACGCGGCCGGAAGCCGTACCTCCGATATTGTCCAGGAAGCCCTGAGTCCAGTGGTTGATGAAACCAATATTGATCGAGTCAGGGAAGATATCGATAAGGAAGCGTCCTTTGGTAGGCTCGGCTAAACCATCTACGTGTGCTACACGGTGGGCACCTTTGTCCACGTTTCCGTCTATGAGGATAGATTTGGTTTCTCGGTCAAGCGATACTTGTGCGACAGCGTCTCCAACGTGTGCACCACACATGATAGCCGAGTCAAGCCGTACTTCAGCCTCGAAGACCGGCGTGGAGAATACTCCGAAGATATTTGCCCAACCGGTCAGGTCTCCCGTAACGGTAAAGGCTTTCTCCACCAGCACGAATGGCATAAGCACGCCGAGATTGATGTGCTTGAGATTGATATGAATCGAGTCGTCCAAGCGTGGTGAAGCCACACCTTCTGCCAAGATGTTCTGGTCGGAACCGTAGATACGGAAGTGCGGAACATTAAGTGTGGTGTCAGCAAAGCAGTAACTAAGTTGTGAGTCGTCAATATGGTAAATGGAGTCGCCTAACTGGATGACGGACGGCTGTATATGTGTGTCAATAAGCGGCAGTCCCGCGTAATGCGAGAAGCGGGTGTTGATATCCACCACGCCGTTATTCTTATGCGGCGGAAAGGCCATCATAGAAGCGTGGAGTTGCAACGCATCCTCTTGTGCATCGGCGTTGATGTCGAAACGTGTGCTGTCCAACTCCATCGAGAAGAGGAGGTTAAGCAGCTTGCTGTTGTTACGCGAAGCAAGAGCGATATTACTCATCTCGGCACTACCCGCCAAAAGGCCCGGCACGCGTGCTTCGATATTCCATATTCGATTTGGTTCGTCGATGATACCTTCTATCACTGGGTCTTCGGTCAGCATAAACGGCAACTCTAACATCGCCTGCAGCATCTCGACATCCTGTGCTCGCACATTGAAGGTGATGGCATTATCGGACGGTGTAGCCAACAGCTTATCGTAGAACTTCGTTGAGAAGACGGACGGGATATGCTGTGCGATAAGTTTGAGGACGGACGTATGGAGCGAGGTGTAAGCAAAGTCACCTGCGGCGTCGGCATTGATATAATCCGACCGCAGACGAAGTGTCTGGTTGTTATTCGCCCAGCGCGATTTGAGATCGAAGGTCTCCATACGCACCGTATCGCCGGCAATACTCAGTTCGATACCGTTGAGCAGCGCGGAGTAAGTGGCGTGGTCAATGTCGTGTCCGGCGTAATGCAGCGAAGCCGTACCCGATAAGTCAAACTCCGGGTAACGCGCTATCAGCTTGAGGTTATCCGGACGGAAACGGCGCAAGAGAATGTCCGCATCGATAATCTTATCTTGCTCGCGCAGGTCGGCCTTTGCATTGACGACGAGTTGCAGGTTTGGATCGGTTATTGCAGCGGTTGCCTTTGCTATCAGGTCATTCAGTTCGGCATTAAAGCGTATATCCGAGTAGGTGTATTTGCGGTAGGATAGCTTATTGATGACCACTTTCGCCTTGCCGAAAGGTGCTTGATCTTCGGCGAAGTGCCAATCCGTATTGAGTGCGACGGATACAGTTCCCAAGTCGCTATTATTGAGTAAGCGTCCGAGTTGAAAATGTTTGGCGCCTATTTGTCCGTTGACATCCAAAGCCGTAAAGTCCTGGTTGGCGGTATAGGTGGCATCCGTAGTGATGACGCCGAGAGCAGTACGGAACGCGCCGTGAAGAGTCATCTTGCGCACTTGTCCGCTGAGTTCGCCCTTGTAATGCGTCTCGCCTAAACGGAGAAGCGGTGCAGGCAGGTGATACGGCCGCTGACGCAGGTCGGAGATGAAGTCTTGGATAGCAGGCTGATAGATGTATAAGTCCTGGCAGTTGGCATTGACGTAGATGGAGTCTAACTGCGGCAGGCCGGAAGCCGTGAGGTTACCGAGGAAGAGGCGCTTCTCGTTGTAGAAGAGCTCGAGGTCCTGTGCCGACAGACTATCCACTCTGCCGGAGAGGTGTGCCGAGAAAGCAATCACATCATCGAGTTTAGCGAGTTCGGGATCGAAGTACGCCAAGTCTTGCAGCACTACTTGTGCATGCTCGACGTCAATAGCCACCAGGATAGAGTCTGCATTATGGTGGAGGTACGCGATAAACTGCTCACTCTCTTTGGCAGTTGGGAAAGAGGTGTGCACACCGGACGCGTCGACTTTGGAGTGTGGCATCTCGAGTCGCAGAATTGGCAGCGAGATAGAGGTGCGCGTGGCGATGATATGCGCCGATATATTGTCCACCTGCAGCGGCGGATTCGAGTTCGACGTAATGTTGACTGTGGACGTGAGATTATGTATCTCGGCATCCAAAGAGTCTGCGCAAAGATGATGCAAAGCGAGGTTTGCGGTAGGGAGTTGCACATCGATGGTGTCGAAAGTGAGATGAGCATTGGCCAGTTTGATATGTCGCAACTCGACATGCAAATCGAATGGCTTGGTAGTAGTGTCTTGCGAAGCAAAGGCATCGATGAGGAACTGGTAGTTATAGTCCCCTGACGGCAGCTGATAGATGTTGGCTCGAATGGTATCGAGTTCGATAGCCGGGAAGCGCAAGTGTTGATTACGCAGGGCTAACGGCGAGAAGCGCGTGTAGAAATCCTTGATATAAAGGAGTGTATCTTGCTGCTGGTCCTCGATGTATATGTCTTTGAGGGTGATACGCATCGGGAAGTCATACTGCACAGATCCGATGGAGACCTGTGTATTCAGTCCGCGGCTCAGTTCGTCGGTAGCAAGCCGAACAGCCGCAGTCTGGATGCGTCCCGATTTGAGGAAAAGGACGGACAGGCCCAGCGTTACCAGTATGCAACCGAGCAAAGTGAGTAATATGACGTATATGCGTTTCACTGTTTTGTGCAGATGGAATAAGCGTAGTTTTTGGTGGTCTTGGAGACTATGTTCGCCCCAGCGGTATTGTCTAGGTATTGTCTAGGATTACCGGGTAAGCCGGCGATACCTGTTCCGAGGTATTTGACATAGGCTTCTTTGCGTGTCCAGAGTTCGGTAAAGGTCCGAATCGGATCGTCGGAAGCGTTGATTTGGTCTTGCTCGGATTGGTTCATTGTATGCTCAATGAGTTCGGGCGAGACGTCGCGGTAGGATTCGATATCTATGCCTATGGGTTGCGTATCTATAGCGACGGCGATACCTGTTTTGCAATGGGACAGCGAGAAGTACGGACCATCGGGCAGGAAGGGTTTGCCGTATTCGTTGTAGGACCAGGGCTTATCGGGTAAGCCGAGTTCGCGTAACATCAGCCACGATTGTAACGTAGTCCATTGACCGAAGGTGTGCTTATAACGTAAGGCTGTTTCGCGACGCTGGGCCGATACCAACGGCAGTAGGCGCTGTACTTCAGCGTCCGTGCAAAGGGCCATATTATCGCAAATCAGTATTTTCATATTAGTATTGTCTTGCGCCAAAAATATCCGTTCCGATGCGAATCATGTTCGAGCCATCTTGTATGGCAAGCAAGTAGTCATCCGACATGCCCATCGAGCGAATTGTAAAGTGTTGGTCGCTGTCTGCAAGCGTTTTCAGCAGTTGGAAGCAGCGGTGTATCTCGTCTTCGTCGTCGGTATTGGTTGCCATCGTCATCAGGCCGCAGATGTTGAGGTGGTCGTATTGGTTCAAGTCGAGCGCTTGCAGTTCTTGCGGCAGGAAGCCGGACTTGGTCGTCTCGTTGGCTGTATGCACTTCGAGCAAGACGTTCACGACGCGATTGATCTTGGTCGCCTCGTTATTAATCGTTTCCAGCAGATGAACACTATCCACAGAGTGGATAAGGTGTACGAAGGGCAGTATCTGCCGCACTTTGTTGGTCTGCAGGTGCCCGATGAAATGCCAACGTATGTCTGCCGGCAGCTGTGGTTGCTTGGCGCATAGTTCTTGCACGCGACTCTCTCCGAAGTCTCTTTCTCCGGCGTTATATGCCTCTAAGATAGCTTCGGCAGGGTGGAACTTACTGACACAAATCAGTTGCACACCTTGCGGGAGTGTGGCACGAATAGCGGCAATATGTTGGGCGATGGTTGACACGATTAGTTGATGGCGCGAATAACTTCCATATAGGGTGTGCGAGCGATGGAGACAATCTCACAGTCGTAACTGTTCACAGCCTGTGTGAGATTCTTCATGGCGTGCGCAGCGGTAGTGGCTTGCACGAGGATAGATACGGTGTGACGTTTCTCTTTGCCGTCATCTTCGATGGTAATCATCTCGACGCGACCTTTGTACCACTTATCGGCTTCGGGCGAGGTGACAATCTCGAAATACTGTTTCTTGGTGCAGGAAGGCACTTCCAAATCACCCATGATAAGAGGCTTGATTTGTTCGATGAGGCGTTTCTCTACATCGGCAGGAGTAAGGCCCTCGACGAGGTACGACTCTTTGACATTAGCGGGGTTATCTTCACCCGTTTGGCGTTGGTAAACAACTTTAATTTCGTAGAATAACATATGCTTTAATTTTATTGTACAAAGTTAATTATTTGCGTGGCGGATAACGGTCCTTCGGGGAACTGCAGGAAGTTAGCCGACCAGTACATGACAGGTGAGGCGGGGTCTGCTTCGAGCACGTTATCAATGACGTTCTTATCGTTTTCGCACAGTCTCCAGCCGGGTAAAAGGGTGAAGACGATGTCGCCTGTTTGCTTCTTATTGAGGGACGTAGCAAGGTCCGGGTACATAATGGCCTCGTGTTGCGGGAAAGCGGCTTGTACGGCCTCGAAGTCCAGCAGGAAGTTCGCCACTTGGCGCTGCATAGTCTCGAGGGAGTTCTTCTTCTGCGCGATGAGGGTGCGGTTGAGATAGATGCTGTTTCCGTATCCGCCGTTGACCCATCTCTCGTGCCCGTAGAGTGCCATGAGGAAGGAGGAAGTGAGTGCTGCGGCGCGATCGACGTTGAAGTCCTTAGCGGGCAGACCGGCTAATCGCATCGTTTGTTGTCCGATACCAAGCACAGGACGTCCAACCAGCAGGAACTCCACATTCTGTTTGCCCAGACGTTTGATAAGTTGGTCCATCAGATAGCCCAAGTCTTGGTTGAGCCAGAGGTGTATATCTTCCTGTTCGGCCGATTGGATACGGTCGGCTTGTGCGTTAGGTGTCACGGTGTTAAACTCGAGGAAGAGTAAGTCCGGAGTTGCGTCCGTACCGAGTGATTCCGCTTTCTGGAGAGCGAGCGCGAGTTCCATCACTAAGGTGTTCGCCACGGGTGACTGAGTGAGCACATCGGCACTCTTGTAGGAGAAGGGTTTACGTATCTCCTCAGCCGTAGGGGTAGTGTAGGAGGTGATGTTCATCCGCGGTGTCCACACACGTTCAACCAGTTCGGCAAAGCGGCCGTTCACATTGAACTCGTCCGCGGCGGAAGGTAATCCGAGCGGATAGTAAGAGGTGCTTGCCCACGCCTGTTTGTCGGCATTGATCCAGCAACAAGCGTTCGCACTATGTCCTGCCATCAGGATAGTCGTTTCGGGGTGGATACCGATGGCGAAGATCTTGGCTTTCTCGCCTACGCGCATCCGGAGGTTGTCGCCTATGGTCGGCGCAAGGAGTGCTGCGGGTGAGTAGGCAGTGGTAGTGCCGATACCTTTCTGGTTATCGTCCACCAGCAGACCGTGAACACGTCGGTCGGAGCGCGAGAAATAATTGTCCATCGCGTAACCGTGATGGGCAGGTGTCGTGCCCGTCATGATGGTTGCTGTGGTCTCGTTACCGCCATAAACGAGGTGCGGAAAAGTGAAGGTCGTCTGGTATGCCTCTTCACTCAACGTCCTCAAACCTCCCTGTTGCCAATACGGCCGCAGTTGGTCCAAGTTATCTTGTCTGAGACCATCAACCACAATAACCACCGTTAGTCGCGGTGCGGCTGTCAGAACGGACGAAGCCAATAAGCAGATGGCGATTAGCGCACTATGTATATAAGTCTTAAGCATAGATGAATCAACGGGAATAAGAACAATCTCCAGTTAAATCCGACCAGCGGGTGAATGGAGAAGAAGGTTAAAAATATAACGATTGCAAATAATAGCACATAAAGGATGACAAAGGGCAAATCCACATACCACGACCATTTATCGCGTCTGAGGTCGATAAGGCTGATGGTGAGGAAGAAGACGATAAACGCCACCAGTCCTACATACCAAGTTTTATACCACGGTGTGGGCGCTATCACAAAGGGCTCGATATTACTCTCTTTGATTAACGGCGTTCCGTCGGTAAGCGTAGCATCTTGCATGAAAAACATCAGCGCCTCGGGCAGGAAGAGCCGGTCTTCGTTCGTCATTGGCTGGTCAGCTCGCGGACCGAAAATCATATTGATGGCAAAATCTTCCCACGAGTTCTTGCCGGTATAGTGTTGGATATAGTTGCGGTACGTAACACCTTCCCATTCGGAATAGGTAGAGCAGATAGAGTCTCCTAACACGTTCTTGAGCAGATAATACGGTCGCGTCGCGCAGTTATCAAAAACGAAGTTATACAGATACGACCTGTTCTCCGGCCGGAAATTCTTCCACAGCGCCTCGACAATGGCCTGTGTCTGCTCTTCGGTCAGATTCAGTCGCTGCTCATAGACGGTGCGGTTCTCGAGCGTGTTCTCCTCAATAAACCACGATGTAGGGTCGATGCCCAACTGGTAGTAGGTATCACCTTTCACGAACTTCCAGTAGAAATGGTCCGTGTTGAAGGTGAAAGTGCCATAGTTGAACACAAAATCCGAATGTTTCTCGGTGTCCTGCACCCGAATAGCGGTGTGTCCGTAACGCGAGTAGAGCTCTTGACCGGGAGTACAGGTGAGTAGCGATATGTATATAACGAGTAGTTTAAACATGTATTGTTGCGATTAAGTAAGTAGGCGTAAAAGTCATGATGATACCAAGCAGGAAACCTGTCACCACCTGCAATGATGTGTGAGCGTTCAGGTACAGGCGCGCGAACATAAGAGCCAAAGCAATACCCAAAATGATGCTTATGGTCACCATCGGCAGCGGCAAGGTGTAGTTATACACATATGCCAATATGCCGCCTAATAGTCCGCCGAGTCCGGTCAGGTGCGCCGATATCTTCCAGCGGGTGTTGATGAACAGCACCACTGCCAGAGCTATTGTTGCACCGACACCGATGAGGCTGACAAATGGTGCGTGAATAACCTTGTACAGGAAATAGCTCCAGAAGGCGTAGCAGATGATTGTGTACACGTATATCGGCGTGCGCTCCGAGGCGTTGGATATGCTGATATCGCTTATTTCACCCCGTAGCCGACGGAAAATCATCAGCGACAACGGTATCAGGGCTGTCATGAAGAACGTGCCGATACATGACACGAGCCAATAAGCCGCAGGAAGCGGTATCTGTTGACTAAAGGCCATACAGAACAGTACAATGCCGTACGTAGGCATAAAGAGCGGGTGTAATAATCCGCTCAGCGTCAAAGATACTATGTGAAACGCTTTATGCATCTATAGTTGTTTGCGCAGTCTGGCCACAGGGATATCCAGTTGTTCCCTGTACTTAGCCACTGTCCGTCGGGCAATCGAGTAGCCTTTGTCGGCAAGGGCTTGCACCAAGGCATCGTCGTTTAGCGGATTACTCTTATCTTCGTTGCTTACCAGTTCTGTCATGATCAGTTTAATCTCCTTGGTGGACACTTCCTCGCCCTCGGCATTAGTCAGTGACTCCGAGAAGAAATGTTTGAGCGGGAAGACCCCAAACTCTGTTTGTACGTACTTGGAGTTGCACACGCGCGAGATAGTGGACACGTCGTAACCCGTCACGTCGGCAATGTCTTGCAGAATCATCGGCTTAAGTGCCATCTCGTCTCCTTCGAGGAAGTAGTCGCGTTGTTTGCGAAGGATAGCACTCATCGTGCGTGTCAAGGTCTCGTTGCGCTGTTTGATAGCTTCAATAAACCAGTTGGCAGCATCTATCTTGTTCTTAATGAACCGCGCTGCATCCTTCTTGTCCTTCGAGGTGGTGTCGGAGTAGGTCTTGAGCATATCTTCGTAATCGTGACTGATATGCAACTCGGGAATATCGCCTGTGTTGAGCGACAGTATCAACTCTCCGTCGCGGTTCTCAACGTAGAAGTCCGGAATAATAGTCGATTGGCGTCCCTCATAGACGTTGCCTGTGAACGTGTTCGCAGGTTTCTGATTGAGGTGCACTATCTCGTCGATGGCCTGTTTGAGTGCTTCGTCGTCGATATTCAGTTTGGCAGATATACGGTCAAAACGGTGCTGCGAGAAGTCGTCAAAGTAATCCGCCAACAGTTGTTGTGCGAGCACGACTGACGGAGTCTGCGGCTTGACACTGAGTTGTTTGAGTAAGCACTCTTGCAGTGTGGCGGATGCTACTCCGGGCGGGTCGAAATCCTTGATTTGACCCACTATATCAGCCATCTCTTCGTCCGAGACGACTAAGCCTTCCTGGAACGCCAAGTCATCCACTAACTGCTCAGCCGTACGGCGCAGGAAGCCATCCTCGTCGATGTTACCTAAGACCCACTTGGCTATATGCCGCTGCGGCTTGGTCATCTTGGTCAGATAGACTTGTTGCTTGAGGTATTCCACAAACGAAGCGCTGCCTTGATACAGCGTCTCGTCGTTAGGCTGGTCGGAGGAGTCATAGCGTTGACGGCCAGCGTAATCCGGCGTCTCGTCATCGTTGACATAGTCGTCGTAGTTGAACTCGTCATTCTGGAGAGGGTTGGTGTAGTCATCCTCTTCGTAGAAGTCTTCCTCCTCAATCTTCTCTGCCTGTACCTCTTCCGGATCGCGACCTTCTTCCAGCGCAGGATTCTCCTGCAGTTCCTCGTTGATACGTTGTTGCAACTCACACGACGGCAGTTCAAGTAACTTGATTACCTGAATCTGCGTAGGCGACAGTTTAGCCTGTAGACGCTGCTGTTGTGTGAGGGATAGTGATGCCATTAACCGATAATCTCCAGTACGTTACGGGTGATGTATTCTAATTGTTCGTCGTCTAACTCCGTGTGCATCGGCAGTGACAGTACGCACGCCGCGAGTTTCTCTGCCACGGGGAAGTCTCCCGGCAGGTAACGCGGGTCTTGGTAGGCTTTCTGCAGATGAAGCGGAATAGGGTAGTATATCATTGCCGGAATACCTCTGGCGGCCAGTTCTTCGCGCACAGCATCCCTATCAACGTCTATCAAACGGAGCGTATATTGGTGATACACATGTGTTGACGATTTCTCGCGACCAGGCGTGAGTATGTGCGCGTTATGCGCAAAAGCCTTGTCGTAATACGTGGCAGCACGTTGACGATTAGCGATATACGCATCCAGATGCGGCAGTTTGGCATCCAATATAGCAGCCTGAATACTGTCCAGACGCGAGTTGACACCTACAAAATCGTGGTGGTAGCGCACAAAGCAGCCGTGATTGGCAACTGCTTTCATTTTTTCTGCCAACTCGTCATCATTCGTGAAGATCGCACCGCCGTCGCCGTAGCAGCCAAGGTTCTTCGAGGGGAAGAAACTTGTGCAACCGATATGTCCAATTGTGCCGGCTTGCTTGGTTGTTCCGTCGCGGAATGTGTATTTGGCACCGATGGCCTGGCACGCATCTTCTACCACAAACAGGTTATGCTCGCGAGCAAGGGTCATGATGGCTTCCATATTCGCACATTGACCGAATAAGTGTACCGGCACAATCGCTTTCGTCTTGGGCGTTATCGCCTTGCGGATTCCCTCAACGGATATATTCATTGTCTCCCAATCTACGTCCACTACCACCGGTGTCAGGCCTAAAAGGGCCACCACTTCGGCTGTTGCAATAAACGTGAAAGTGGGTGTTATCACCTCGTCGCCGGGTTGCAGACCGAGTGCCATCAAAGCTATCTGCAGCGCGTCCGTACCGTTACCGACGGTGATGACGTGCTTTGCGCCCGTGTATTGCTCCAAGTGCTCTTGGAACGCTGTCACTTTCGGGCCTTTGATAAACGCCGCGGAGGCAATCACTTCTTCGATGCCTTTGTCGATATCGGCTTTGATGTGTTGGTACTGCGTTTGCAGGTCGACCATTTGTATTTTTCTCATTACTTAGCAGTTTTATTTCTTTTGTTCAATAAGGAACTCTACGGCTGCGGGTGTGCATCGCGTGAAGGTCACGTACGGATTGCGGCAGGTCACATGTAGTGGCAGTTTGTCCATCTCCGGTTGTGGGAAGTCGCACGTCACGTCAACGTCCTTTTCGCTGATATCATTGAAGTGCGCCATTCCGATTCGCATCACCACCGTCACTTCGGTCGGGAAGAGACGCAGGTGTGTATTCTCCGGTACATGCTTGGCGATAATCTTCTTCGTCACCACTTTCTCGGTGAACTGTTCTGCGATAATCTGTACGGGCACTTCGTCTTGTGCTATGCGCACGCCCGAGACAGGTAGCAGTATTGCTTTAACAACAACCGAGTCTTTCACATCCTTCACAACCAACGGTTGTGTCGCGATGCTGTCTATTGTGCGCAGCTGTTTGGTGCTGCCCAAGATGGTTACACGGTCTTGCAATAACGTCGGGCGACCGACTATCTGATGCTGCGGCGCGGGAGTGATATCTGCCACCAAGCGTACCGGCACTTCCTTGCTATGCTGACGCGAATAGGTGCCGATAATCTGTTCCGGCGTGATGGATTGCAGCTTCGTTGTACCTTGAAGCAGACTGTTCACCGCGTGGTGAATGATATCCGACGAGAGCGTAAACGAACCACTCTCACCCTTTATCTGGTCGCTGATATTAAACGAGAACGCCAACGGATTAGCGCCGTACACTTTCAGTCGTCGTCCTGCGTCGCGCAGCTCCAAGTGGATAGTCGTCGGCAGACTGTCACTCAACAGAAAATCCTCCGGCACACCGCTATACGTCACCGTCACAGGCACCACTGCACTACGCACCGAACTCATCGCGTGCGCGTACCAAATAAGCGTCGCGAAGATGACAAAGCACACAAACACCAGCGTCTCGCTTAAACTGAAACGCCCAAAGATGTTCCTTATCGTATGCAGTACCTGTTCGCGGGTCATTATTTCTTCTCTTCCGGAGCGTCCTTAGTTGCTTGTTGCGCATCTTCGGCAGAAGCATAGACACTACCTTTGTCCACCTTAATGGTCACGTCTTTAGCGATAGTGATGATGAGGGCATTGTCTTGCACTTCCTTAATCTCACCGTAGATACCGCCGGCGGTAATCACTTTGTCGCCTTTCTTCATGGCGTCGCGTTGTTTCTGCAACTCTTTCTGTTTCTTCGTCTGAGGACGAATCATAAAGAAATAGAATACTACGAAAATAAGCAGCATCATAATCCAGAAGGACCAGCTGTTACCTTGTTGTTGTCCGGCAGCTGCGGCTGCGTCTTGTAATAAAATGAAGTTTAACATAATGTAGTTGTTTATTTGGTTATTATCTAATTGTCATTGCTTTCAGTAACTTATTCTGCCGCTTCAAGTCATGCAGAATCTCGTTCAAAATACCGTTGATAAAGATATAACTCTTATCGCCGGAATAGTCTTTTGCCAGCTCGATATACTCGTTCAGACTCACTTCAAGTGCAATCTCAGGGAAGTACATAATCTCCGTCAAAGCCGTTTGCAAAATGACAACATCCATAAAAGCAAGTCGATCCGCTGTCCAGTTCTTCAAGTGACCATGTATCAGCTCCAAACACTCGTCGCGATGCTCTATCGTGCGCATAAGCAAATCCTGGGCAAACTGCAACTCATCCTCACGATCAAACATCTGCAGCAACTCTTGCGTCGCGCCGTTCTCTTCCTGAAAACGCTTGATGGTCTTCACACCAAAACTGAGCGCATAGTTCAAATCTGTTGTCCAGTTCTGTCCGTCCAGAGCAATCTCCAACTCCTCCAGACCGCCAAGCAGTTCGCCGTTATCGGGCAGCAGATCCGAGAATATCTTACGCCACACTTTCTTATCCTCCTCGTACGACGGCTCTGTCTGCAAGTACTCTTGGTAGAACGGTATCTCAGTCAGCTGGTTGTATATTGCCTCCACCGCGGTACGGCCTGCTTCCCACGTCAGGTGTTGCTCATCGAGATAGCGTCTGAGAGCGAGATTCTCAAACAGCTGCTTGGCAAATAGGTTATCCGCAAAGCGGCGGTTGGGCGTGAAAGTCCGGTGCGTCACACGGGCGCGCTGAGACATCTCCGTAATACGGTCCTGCGCATACGTGGTGAGCTCGTTCACAAAATCAAGCATCAGCATATACAGACTATACGTGTCGGAGAAACTACGCAGCAGTTCCTTACGAGCTGTAGTCGGCGTTTTGTCGCCACATTGATAGTACGCAAAAAGCGTCTGAATAGTGCGAGTTCGAACAAGAGTTCTGGTTATCATACGTCTTTTTATTAAAATTGCGCGCAAAATTACACTTTTTTTTTGGTTTATACAAAAAAAATAGTACTTTTGTGGCGATTTTTTGAAACAAAAATAGTTTTTATTATGCAAGAGAGAAGAAATGATGACCGTCGGGAGCCCGAAATTGTGTATTCACACGCGGTCAAAGCAGGGAAGCGCATTTACTATTTAGATGTAAAAAAAGCGCGCAACGAAGATTTGTATCTGTGTATCACAGAGAGTAAGCGGAAAGCCAGTGGGGAAGACGAAGCGCCGCAGTTCGAGAAGCATAAAGTCTTCCTTTACAAAGAGGACTTTGCTCATTTCGTAGAAGGTCTTGAGGATGTAATCAGTTACGTCAAGGGGCAACTCGGAGACTTCGAAGATCGTCAACCGTACGAGCCCGAACAAGCCGATGAAACCAAAGTGGAGGTGGAAGCTGAGGAAGAGGAGAAACCTCGCCGCGGATTATTCAGCCGCTTTACGAAAGGATAATCGATTCAACGATTGTATTAGCGATGTCTTCCTTCGATTGAAGGGGGACATCTTTTTTTGTACCGTTGGCAAAGAGAAGCGTCACTTTATTCGTATCGACACCAAAACCTGCACCCTGGTCTTGCAACGAATTGAGCACAATCAGGTCCAGATGCTTACTCTGCAGTTTATGCAACGCAAATGCCTCTTCGTCGCAGGTCTCTAACGCAAAGCCGACGAGCTTCTGTCCCTCGCGTTTGACTGCACCCAAAGCGGCTGCAATATCTGTTGTCGTTGTCAAAGACAACGTCAGTTCAGTCTGTCCGGGTTGTTTCTTAATCTTCTCTGCCGACACTTCCGACGGAGTGAAATCTGCAACTGCTGCACACAGAATAGCCACGTGGCAATCAGCAAAATGCTGCATCGCTCGTTGTGCCATCTCCGCAGCAGAGGTTACGCTGACCTTGCGCCACTCTTGCGCCACTCCGACAAACTGCGGAATATGAGGTTCGACAGCACTCGGACCTGTCACAAAAGTCACATCGGCACCGTGACGCCAGCAACTCATCGCAAGCGCTGCGCCTTGCTTGCCGGACGAGTGATTAGACAGATATCTGACCGGGTCAATCGCTTCGCGCGTCGGACCGGAAGTGATGAGCACTTGCTTACCGGCTAAGTCCTTGCTCGTGAGCGCATAACGGGCTGCTTCTACAATAGCATCCACTTCCTGCATTCGACCTTTCCCGGTTGTGCCGCAAGCCAGTTCGCCTTCTGCGCAATCGAGCATCGTCACGTTATTCCACGACGCCAATGTGCGTATCGCTTCCTGCGTAGTAGGACAGGCTAACATATTGCTGTTCATCGCAGGAGCGATAACCACAGGCTTGCGCATCGCGCAGAAAGAGGTCGTTAGTGCATCATCCGCGATGCCGCTGGCCATCTTGCCAAGCACGTTCGCGGTCGCAGGAGCAATAACCATCAAGTCCGCCCAATCGGGTAGGGAGATATGCTCTGTCGAGTGTTCGTTGATAGCGGCAAACACATCCGAATAGACCTTGTACCCGCTCAGGGTCTGCAACGTAAGTTCAGTGACGAACTCCAAGGCGTTCTTGGTGGTCGTCACTTTCACTTCGGCACCCGCTTTGCGCAATAAACGTATCAGTTCGGGGATTTTATAAGCGGCTATTCCGCCGCTTATTCCAACAACTATGTGCTTGCCTTGTAGCATCTTACTTGAGTTGGTCGTCCTTCGAGCCGATATTGAATACCAATTGGTCGTCAAGCAGTTCTTGGGTAGCGATCAGCGTCGGCTTAGGCAGTACCTCGTAGCTGCGAGAGATCTCAATCTGCTCGCGGTTCTCAAACGCATCATCCAATGCATCTTGAGGCATAGCGAAGTCTTGTAACTTCGTGTCCAGCTCTTTCTTCAGACTGTTAGCAATCTGGTTGGAGCGTTTGCCGAGGATAGCTACGGTTTCGTACACATTTCCCACTTTCTCAGTCAGTTGGTTGAGGTCACGGGTGATTGTTGTTTTAGGCGCTTTACTTTGTTTGTAATTTGTGGTCATATTATATAAATTATGCTTTATTCGGCGTTAACTAAAATCTTATCTATTTCCTTAAATATTTTATCCGCTTGCGCGCGATGTTTCGATTCGGGATACTCGGTAATGAAGCTGTAGTATTCGTCCTGCGTGTCGCGCGCACGGTCTATTTTCTTCTCTTCCAACGAGTTCACCATCTGCTGGTATTTGGCAGCAAAGACAAGCCAGCTCAGTTCTTCCTGGTGGCTATTACTCGGGTAGTCGCGCAGCGCGTTCTTCGCCGTTATCTCGCAGCTCGCATAGTTATTGCCCAGGTAGGTGCCGAGGTTGTAGTAAAGTTTGGCACTCAAGTATTCTTTGTACGCCAACTTATCATACATTTCGCTCATTTCCTGGTACGCTTGCTCGGCGTACGGACTGTTCGGATACAGTTCCACGAACGAGGTGAAAGCATCTATCGCTTGGTGTGTTATCTCTTGGTCCAGACGCGCATCAGGTGAATCAAGGTAATAACAATGCCCCACCTGAAAGCGTGCCTCCGTGATATACTTACCCTTTGGGTAATTACGGATATAGGCTGCGTAGTAATCCGCTGCTTCGGAATAGCCTTTCTTGCCCATATATGACCGTGCCAGGTAGCACAGCACGTCCTCACTTCGCTCGGTCCCTTTGTAGTACGGCGCCACATCTTCAAACAGCGTCTGGGCCTTCACGTACTCTTTGGCATTGAAGTACGCCAAGCCCTTCTGGAACTTATAGTCCGGGTCCTTCGACTTAAGCACTTGCTGATACTCCCCGCATCCCGCCAGAAACACCACCAAACACAATATGATTAAAGCCCTATAACCTTTCACCTTTATTCCGTCACATTTTCCAGCCATCTGGACGAAACGGAGATATGTGTGCCTTCACCGTCCGCCAAAATCAGGTGGCATGCCGCATCTTCAGTTGCTTCAATCATCTCCAGCGCTGCCTCTTCGCCAAGCACCATGCAAGCGGTGGACAGGGCATCAGCACGCATTCCCGAGCTGGCAATAACCGTTGCACTTAGTAGCGCATGATTAACAGGATAACCTGTACGCGGATCCACCGTATGACTTCTGCGCTCACCTCCGTCATCATAGTAGAAACGGCGGTAGTTGCCGGACGAGGCAATACACATATCGTTCACTTCAATAATCTCTTCAACCTCTTCCACTTCGCCGGTCGGATCATCAATCGGCTTGGTGATACCCAGACGCCATTTCGGGCCTTTCTCGCTATGACCTTTGCACACGATCTCGCCGCCGATATCTACCAAGTAGTTCTCACAGCCTTGACTCGCCAAATATGCTGCCACTACATCGCAGCCATATCCCTTCGCAATCGCACTGGCGTCTAACTGAATGCGTGTATCCATCTTCGCTATACGGTGGTTCTCTTCGTCCAGAGTCACATACTGAAAACCTACGAATTTAAGGATACTGTCAATCTGGTGCTGGGTCGGGGTATGCCCTTTGTCTTTGGTTCCAAAACCCCATTCGTTCACCAGCGGGCCGCAGGTGATATCGAACGCACCATTACTGATGCGGGTAATCTCTTCCGCTACGCGGAACATATGCTCAAAGAGCGAGTCCACTACCACGTCGTCGTTACGATTGACGCGGCTGATGATGGAAGCGCGGTTGTAGATACTCAGCGACGAGTCCATTCGTGCCAACTGAGCTTTAATCTCTGGCTCCATGTCCCGCGTACCTTCATAACGGATGTTGTAGTACGTGCCAAAAACAAGTCCCTCGTTCAGATAGAACTTCTTTCGTTGGCAACTCGGTAGGAATAGCAATAGTGCTGCAGCAGCAAGCGCTAATCCCAATGCAATAAAAGTACGTGTTTTCTTCATAAGTTTGTGTGTTTTTATGGTTAATAGATTGCTTTCTTTTCTTTAGAACCAAACACCTAATCCCAATACGCCGTTCAGTTTTTGGTTATACAGTTTCTCGTCGCCCGAACCTTTGATGTAGGCGTTGTCTTTGTTCACACCGTCGGGATTAAGCGAGCCTTGTGCAAACAGGTCGAGGGTCACGTGGTCAAACTCCCACTCTTTGTCCAGACGCAGACTTATATTCGTCACGGCGAACTTACTGTTGCCGTAGAGGTCGCTTGCCCACGGGCTCATACCAAGCTGGCCGCCGAGGGTCAGAGCGATATGGTCCCACGTGTAGTTGTAGCCCAACTCGATATACGTACTGTGTGCACGCTTCATATCGCCACTCGCCGTCTCTACGAAGTCATTACCGGCTACAGTCGTGTACCAGTTGATATACGCATCTACGTCAAAGAAGTGCGAGAAGTTATAGCCGAACCATATCTCGGTGGTGGAACTGCTTCCTTCGCCCTGGAAGAAATCGTTATCCTTCAGCCAGCCGAAGAAATTACCTCCGTCGCAGTAGTAATAGTGGTTCAGACCGAGACTTGCGCCGTAGAAATTGAAGTTGAATATCACGTCCAGTTCAGGCATAAATTTCGTGTTCGGACTAATAACATTACCGTCCTCGTCCTCATACCACGGCTGATTACGTTTGAATCTCCAGTCCGATGCACCGAGATTACCCCATACACCGATACGGAAACCCGCTTCGTCGCTGTCAAAACCGACCTCAAGGTCCGGCTGGAACGACAAACCGCCGTTATACTGACCACGCCATATATATGCGCTTACGACCTCAAAACCTGCATCGTAAGCGAACTCCACATCGGCTTTCACCATCATCGTGCAACCGCACAGCAGTACCACTGCCAATAATAGTTTCTTCATCCTTTACACATTACACATTACACATTTCACATCAAATCGCATTTCTCACTTCCCACGCAATACGGAGCGCAATCTCCAGAATGCGCGTGTCGTTCAATATGACTATTCCACCATCCGGTCCCGGCTCGATATGGTAACCCATCTCCGGTGTTCCCTCTCCGTTAAAATACGCTCTTACTTCATCGGCAGTAATCCCCAGTTCGGCGGCTATTACTGCCATGCTGCCGTGTGGCAGGCTGTCCTTCACGTCACGAAGACGATTAAATGTTGTTCTGGTCATATCTATAATGCATTCTTTGTTGCAAATTACGTGTAATTAATAAATTTGGCGGCAAAGGTACTGCTTTTTTTTCATATATGCAAATTTATTTGCAAAAAAAGTGCAGAAATCGTCAAATTCCTGCACTTTTGTCGAGAGGCTCGACACCCGCGGTCAGCGACCGAGGCGTAAAATTGCCATTCGGGGTGTTTAGCCGACTGACTGCTATTTACCTGAGTTCTTTGCCGTCGAGGGTATAGACGCGATTGTTCCGCAGGATGTGTATCTGTCCGTTGCGCAGCACCTTGCGGGCTTGGTTGTCGGCCTTGTTGGTGAACACTTCATCAATTCCCTCGGTAGGTGCGCTAAAGTACCAACGGCGGGTAGAGACTGTCTTGCCTGATTCGGAGTAGATGTAGGTAATTCTGTTGCCAAATTCATCATACGAATATTCCGAGCGGTCAATATGATGGTCGCTCGCATATTCTGTTTCGTCTAAAATCAACTGACCATTGGCATTGAAGGTGCGGTTCTGGGTCAAATAAGATTGCAGTGAGGAGTTCTCATAAAAACTTTCGGTGTAATAATACCACGGACCATTCTCGTAATATCTGTATCCCTCTACTTCATAGTTATTCCACTGACTGGTGCTACTGTTCCATTCTTCCGTGTGAATCAAGACATAGATTACTCCGTCAATGGGATCCGAGTATCCGGTAGTTCTTTTCTTATAATTAATCCAAGAGGAACCGCTTCCGTTGTATTCTATGCAGAGCGTTTCTCTTCCTTTTGCATCGTATTCATATTCGTACTTAGCCCCATTCTTCCATCCGTTGTCAGGATACCAATAGGTGCTCTCTCTTTTTGTTACTTGACCATTGGCGTTATACGTATAGGTGCTTTTAAACATGTACGTAGTTTTCCAAGTCTGCAGATCTGTCTGATACTGATATTCGGCCCATTCTGTGCAATTATCATGTGCATCGAATGTTGCTGTGTATTTCACCAGCGGTTGCCATTTTCCAGAAGCATAAAGGGAGTGTATTTGCTGCGTTGCACGTCCTTTTGCGTCGCATATGAACTCTGCTTTTTGGACCTCCTCCCACTGAGCATTGTAGGTGTTAATCCCTTTCGCCACACTCTGCCAGCAATGCCCGTTGGCATCATAGTCATAGAAGACCTGATAGTGATTAGAACCTTCATAGTAATAGTCCTGTTTTGTCAAGTTGCCATTGGCATCAAACAGGTAATACCCCCAACCGTCAGAACCTAACATCGGAGTGTATTTCCACACGATGCTATCCAGTTTCAGGTCGCCGTAGATTGTTTGCGGATACCAGTCCGAACCGCTTAGTAAGTAATACGGATGATCCATCTTGGTCAGGTCAACAGGGAATTCTGACTGCACTTTGGCAGAAAGGATGGTGGCTGAAAATAGTGCCAATAGAAGTAAAATTTTTCTCATAATTTATATTGTTTAATTGGTTTACGCCGCAAAAGTACTGCTTTTTTTTGGATTGTGCAAATATTTGGCAAATTTTTATGCATTTTTAGGTTGTTTGTAGTATTCAAGTTATACTACTCTTCCGATGGAATTAGCCTTCTAACATACTAATGACATAGTAATATCATACTAATCACATACTAATCACATACTAATTTCATAGTAATTACATTGTGTTATCTGTGGTACGAGGGTACGACATTAAAAAGGAAAATGCAAGGGGATTTTAGGAGTTGTGTATTTTTTTTAGTTAATTTCTTGCGTATTTGCGAAAAAAGCTGTAATTTTGCAGGCGAATTGGAAGAATATGACTATATAGAATCATATTCGAAATATTGAAACATATCGTACTATGGAAACATATCGAAATTTGGAAACATATCGTTTTAGGGAACATATTCGTCGGTTGCCAGGGAAGGTGATACATGCTATACCGTTGCCTGATCCGGAGGTGACGGAAGGGCTGGGGGCGCGTAGGAAGATAGGCGAGTTATGCCTTCAATACGGGTATAAGCAGGTGTTGCTTGTGACCGACCAGACACTGACGTCGCTCGGTTTTGACAAGGCTATTATCGAGTCGCTCGAGGCGGCGAAGATAGGCTATTCGGTCTTTAATGACATCAACTCCGAACCGACTATCGGCATCATCGACGCGGGACGCAGACAGGCTCTTGAGACCAAGGCAGAAGCTATTATCGCGCTGGGTGGCGGATCGGTGATGGACAGCTGCAAGATGATTGCCGCGGGCGTGAAGATGCCGCGTCGGTCGGTTAAGTCCCTGCTGCTGAAGTTCTTACCCGTTCCGGGTAATACTATTCCGCTTATTATGGTGCCATCGACAGCAGGAACGGGGGCAGAGTTGACGGTTGGAGCGGTGGTGAGCAACGACAAAGGTGCGAAAGGCTCGACCGTGCTGATTGGTCTGCATGTAGCGCATGTCATCCATGACAGCGAACTCACTATGCATGCGCCGAAGAGCGTGACAGCGGCTTGCGGTATAGATGCGCTGAGTCATTGTATAGAAGGCGTTGTGGCGGATGTCAAGAGTTCGAAGGATGATATGCATAAGTCGCTTGAGGGCGTGAAGCTGATTTTGGAGAATCTGCCGTTGTTGACGAGTGAACAAGTGAACGAATTATCGAATGAGCGAATGAGTGAGGCGCGACTTGCGATGTGCAAAGCGGCTATGTATGGCGGCAATGCGATTAACACGCAGCTTGCGGGCTACGTGCACGCGTTTGCGCATTCAATAGGAGCGACGTATCATTTATCGCATGGACAGGCTATATCGCTGATGTTGTTGCCGGTTCTTGAGTTCCAGCAGAAAGTGTGCCAAGCCAAGTACGATAAGATGGCGAAATACTGCGGTGTGCCGGACTTTCTGCAGGCTATTAGGGACCTGCTGCACGCTTGCGGAATGGACAGGATTGCGTCGCCTGTCAGAGCCTGCGACCATAATAAATTAACGCGCATGGTTGCTGCCGATTCAATCAATTATTCGGCACCGATAACACTTAATAATAAGGATATCAAACAGATTTTAAATACAGTAACAATGGAGCAGCAAAACGCATTTACGCAGGAGCGGGTCGAAGAGATTGTTGCCACGCAGAGACGGTTCTTTAGAACCGGAACGACTTTGCCTGTTCGCTGGCGGATACAGCAACTCAAGAAACTCAAAGCGGCTGTTTTGGCACATGAGAAAGAGTTTACGGACGCACTCAGAGAGGATCTTGGCCGGACGGAATTAGAGGCGTATCTGTGCGATATCGGACCGATTGTTGTTGAGATTAACGAGATGATACACGGTTTGCGTCGCTGGGCCCGTCCGGAAAGGCATTTCAGCGGATTGATGTGCTTCCCGAGTATGGTGACGAAAGTGTATAAAATGCCATACGGTGTGTCGCTGGTTATTAGTCCGTTTAATTTCCCGATCTTGCTCACGATAGGCGTTGTGGCAGCCGCCATGTGCGGAGGAAATACGGTGGTTATCAAGTCCAGTTCCAAGTCTGCGGCATCGACGGCTGCGCTCAAACGGTTCTTTGCCGAGGTCTTTTCTCCGGAATACATCACGCTGATTGACGGTGGTCACGATGTGGCGGATATGTGCCTTGCACAGCGGTTTGACAAGATTTTCTATACCGGTTCGCCTAATGTGGGTAAGCATGTGCTGGCTGAGGCTGCGAAGAACCTAACTCCTGTTGCGCTCGAACTTGGTGGCGAAACGGGTAACTGGTGTGTTGTTCGCAAGGATGCAGACCTCAAAGATGCGGCGCGAAAGATTGCCTTCTTCAAACTTACTAACGCCGGACAGATCTGTATCAATATTAACCAGATAGCGGTCGCACAAGAAGTGGCAGATGAGTTTATTGCCGAGCTCAAAAAAGCCTTTATTGCACAGATTGGCGAACATGCGGAGACGAATCCCGAATATCCCAAACTCATTACCGACGGGGCCTACGATAAATGTGCTAAACTGGCGGACGAATATCGCGAGCGGATACTCTTTGGCGGTGTGGGCGATAAGACGACCCGCAAGTATGCGCCGACGATTATCTATCCGGTGGGTATTGATGAGCATATCGTGCAGCACGAACTGTTCTGTCCGTTACTGCCAATAGTGCCGTACAACGATGCCGAGATAGACAGTCTTATGAACACTATTGCGGAACGCGAACATCCGTTGGCTATGTACCTGTTTACCAAGAACATACGCTGGGCGAACCGCGTGATGCAGACCCAACAATTCGGCGGTGGGTGCATCAACGAAGTGTGTATCCATATGATGGTCAAAGGGGTGCCATTTAACGGTACCGGACATTCCGGAATGGGAGCCTATCACGGCGAATGGGGTTTCCGCGAGTTCACTCATCCGCAGACCGTGTTGCGCGGATTGACTTGCTTCAACTTGTCGCTACGCGAACATCCGTACACCGGCACAGCGGGAAAGAAGAAGATGTCGTTGTTGCGACTTTTTGAGCGATAGTAGTTCGAAAGTTTGATAACTAAATGCAGAAAATTACGGTTTTCTGCACTTTTTTTGTGCAATTATTTGCATGTATGCAAAAATTGTTGTACTTTTGCCGCCAAATTGATAATTTGGAGTAATATGGCGAATAATATGGATAATAACTTCTTTATTTCCGGAATTCAGCAAGTGGGCGTCGGAACGGAGAATTTCCGCAAGTCGTGGAACTGGTTCATAGAGATGTTCGGCATCGATGTGAAGATCCTGGAAGACGACACAGTCGCAGAGCGGATGTTGCCCTATACGGGCGGTATGGCCCAGAAGCGTCATGCTTGTATAGCAGTCAACCTGCAAGGAGGTGGCGGCTTTGAGATTTGGCAGTACTCGGAGCGTAAGCCCGTTGCCGCTAAGTTCAATCCTGCCGTAGGCGATTTGGGTATCCTCTGCGCGAAAGTAAAATGCCGCGATGTGAACGCTTTTTACGCGAAGATAACGCAGAAATGGACCGAGTGCAGTCCCGTTTCGGCTCTGCCGGACGGCACACCTTGTTTCTATGTGCGCGACCTGTATGGTAACTGCTTCCAACTCGTCGAGGACAAGCGCCTCTATATCAATGAGCATAAGCTCACAGGCGGTATCATCGGCGCTGTAGTCGGCGTAACGGACATGCGCAAATCGATGGCGTTCTACAAGAATATCCTCGGCTACGACACCGTCATCTACGACAAGAAAGGCTCGTTCGACGACTGGCAACTGCTCGATTGCTCGAACGCTAACTGCCGTCGGGTGCTGCTCGCTTGTTCCCAACCGCGCAAAGGTGCGTTCTCGAGACTGATGGGTGAAAGCACAATCGAACTCGTGCAGGCCTTTGACCGTACGCCTCGTAAGATTTACGAAGGACGTTATTGGGGTGACCCGGGCTTCATACAGATATGCTTCGACGTGACCAATATGCGCGAACTCGGTAAGTTCTGCGCCAAGAAAGGATATCCGTTTACCGTGGATAGTTGCCCAGGCGACGAGGTGTTTGACATGGGGGAAGCGTCGGGACATTTCACATATATCGAAGACCCGGACGGCACACTGATTGAGTTCGTGGAGACGCATAAGATCCCTGTAGCAAAAAAACTCAATTGGTTTATCGATATGCGCAAACGTGACCGCAAGAAACCACTGCCGAAGTTCCTGTTCTGGCTGATGGGACTGGTGGCAAGACAACGGGTGCAGTAAATCATAAATTAGCAATCATAAATCACAAATCAATACGTATGTATCAAGACATTTTTGACAAAATCAAGAAATCGACCGGTGGTCCTATCGGTCAGTATCGTGAACGTGCGGATGGCTATTTTGCTTTCCCAAAACTCGAAGGCGAACTTGGCCCGCACATGCGTTTTAACGGACAGGAAGTGCTGACTTGGAGTTTGAATAACTACCTGGGCCTGGCTAACCATCCTGAGATTCGGCGCGTGGACGCAGAAGCTGCAGCTAAGTGGGGTATGGCGTATCCGATGGGAAGCCGTATGATGACCGGCCAAACAGCTTTGCACGAGAAATTCGAACAGATGCTCGCTAAGTTCGAGAAGAAAGAGGCTGCTTTCCTGTTTAACTTCGGCTATCAGGGTATTCTGTCCACTATTGACTCGCTTGTTAGTCGTCACGACGTGATTGTGTACGACGCAGAAGCTCACGCTTGCTTGCTCGATGGTATTCGTTTGCACATAGGCGATAAGTTCAAGTTCCGCCACAACGATATCGTAGATTGCGAGAAAGTGCTGGCTCGTGCTTGCGGTCTGGCAGAGAAAAACGGTGGTGGCGTGCTCGTTATCACCGAAGGTGTGTTCGGTATGACAGGCGCTCTCGGTATTCTGGACCAGATAGTAGCTCTCAAACAGAAATATCGTTTCCGCCTGATGATTGACGATGCACACGGATTCGGCGTGATGGGTCCTCACGGACGCGGAACATCCGAGCACTTCAACGTCATGGACGGTGTGGATATCTATATCGGCGCATATGCTAAGTCGATGGCAACCATCGGTGGCTTCGTCGCTTCGGAGAAAGATATCATCACCTACCTGCGCTATAACATGCGCTCACAGATGTATGCGAAAGCTCTTCCGATGCCTATCGTCGAAGGCTGTATCAAGCGTCTGGAGATTATCGACAGTCCGGAAGGTGACCAACTGCGTGCACATCTCTGGGAAGTGACCCGTCGTATCCAGAAAGGTTTCCGCGACCTCGGCTACGAGATTGGTCCGGCTGAGGCTTGCGTAACGCCTGTGCATCTGTATTGCGGTATCAACCAGGCAACCAATATTGCGGTTGACCTGCGCGAGAACTACCATATCTTCTGCTCGATTGTTTGCTATCCTGTTATTCCTCCCGGAATGCTTATCTTCCGTATTATTCCTACGGCTGCGCACTCGTTCGAGGATGTGGACCGCACACTCGCTGCGTTCAAGGATATCAAAGAGCGCCTCGCAAAGGGTGACTACGACAAAGAGATTCCTAACATGGCACTCATTAAGTAATGGATACCGTTTGGATTACAGGTGCCTCGAGCGGCATAGGTGAAGCGTGTGCGTATCGCTATGCCTCTCAAGGTGACCAACTCATACTCACTTCATCGTCTCGGGAACGGCTTGATGTCGTTGCCGAGCGCTGTCGTCAGTACGGCGCAGGTGATGTGTTTGTGCTGCCGAGCGATTTGAGCGACCTGGAAGGTGTCGGACTGCTTGTTCGTCAGGCTTGGGACCGGTTCGGCGGGATAGATATTCTCTTCCTTAACGCCGGTATCAGCCAGCGAACCAGTGTCGAAGATACAACGATGGATATGGTGCGGCAGATAATGGAGATTAACTATTTCGCTCCTGTTGCTATCACGAAAGCTATTCTGCCGATGATGCTCAATGCGGGTGGAGGACATATTGCCGTCACGACCTCTATCGCCGGTAAGTTCGGTTTCCCGCTGCGCTGCGCGTACAGTTCGTCCAAGCACGCACTATACGGTTTCTTCGAGACCTTGCGTGCTGAGTATTACGACAAGTATATCCGCGTGACTATTGTGTGCCCGGGACGTGTACGAACGAATATATCGCTCCGCGCCTTGGACAAAGGCGGACAACCGCACGGCATTATGGACCCGGGACAGGATAAAGGTATGAAGGTGGAAGACGCTGCGCGTAAGATAGTGAAGGCTATCCGCAAAGGTAAACGCGAAGTGTTTATCGGTCGTGGCGAACTGATTATGGTGGATATCAAGCGCTTCTTCCCCGGTCTGTGTGCATGGCTTGGAAGACGCATTAAACCAACCTAAAATGAAGAACTACTTTGACGAATTAATGAAGGACTACCGCTTTAGAGAGGGTTTCCACACCTGCATCAACTGCGGTACCTGCACGGCTATCTGCCCTGCGGCAGAGTTCTATTGTTATGATCCTCGCAAGATCGTAACAACTGTCGAGACAAGAGATGATGAGAAAATTGAGGAACTGCTTAAGTCCGACACTATATGGTATTGCGGAGAATGTATGAGTTGTGTAACACGTTGCCCGCGCAAGAATGGACCGGGATTGGTTATTATGGCGCTGCGTGACCTGAGTATTCGTACAGGTTTCTTTACCGAATCGGAGAAAGGCCGTCAGATTTTGCCATTGACACACGCTTTAACGGGCAATACACTTAATTATGGCTACTGCGTACATCCTAAGACTTTTGCTTGGGAAAATCACAAAGAGTCAGGTCCTGTTTTTAAGTGGCATTTAGAGCATATAGAAAAGACAATGAAGCGCTTTGGCGCTAATTATATGGGGGACGGCCCCGGTATTTTACGAAAGATACCGCAAGAGTCGTTGGATGAAATAAAAGCCATCTTTGATGTGACCGGTGCTACCGAGCGCATCAAACAAGTTGAGGAGTTCTCTGCCAAAAAGGCAAAGGAAATGGGTTTGACGATGGAGGAATATGAACAACGAGCATTTGAGTATTGCTCGGATAAACATTTTAACAAATGATTAAGGACGGAAAACAAAAGATATGGGCTGACTACCAGAAAGAGATACCTGATGACCACTGGTATTATGTGCGCAGTTGTATAAGGCAGAACTTCTTTCCAGCATCGGAGAAGATGTTTCTTGAGATAACGCGAAATGTGTTAGGTAAAGATATATACGAGACACCCCACCACACGACTTGTGGAGGCATAGCCTATCACGCTGACACAATTCCGCAAGAGACGGCTATGACGATGATTGCGCGTCAGTTTGCACTTATGACAGAGGCAGGCTATGAGAACTACTGTCCAAGTTGTATCACTTCGTTCGGCAACTATGTTGAGACGTTGGAGACATGGCGCGAGTTTCCGGAATTGGAGGCTAAGATTCGCGAGAATCTGTGGAAAGCGTGCAAGCGTGAGTTCAATAAACCGAAGTATCTGGCTCATACAAGCGATTTAATTTATCACTGGCGGGATGAGATACGTAAAAAAGCCAAACACCTTCTTATAAATAAAGAAACAGGTGAACCGCTTCGTATTGTGGAGCATATCGGCTGCCACTACTCAAAAATGTTCCCGCATAAGGGTGTCGGAGGTGCTGAATATCCATATGTGCTTGCCGGAATGGTCGAGAGTTGGGGCGGTCAAGTGATTGACTATCCAGAGCGTCGGCACTGCTGCGGATTCGGGTTTAGGCAGTATTTGGTGAAAGCTAATCGTGGCTATAGTGTATCGAACACGCACAAGAAGTTTGAGTCTATGGAGCCATATAAGCCAGATGCCATCATAACCAACTGCCCTGGATGCCCGTACTTCCTCGACCGCTGGCAATATGTTATTGCCGAACAGACGGGCAAGACGTATGGTGAGAATGGCTATGGTATTCCAGTCTTCACATATGAGGAGATTGCCGGTTTAGTGCTTGGCTACGACCCATGGGATTTGGGTTTACAACTGCATCAAGTGGCGGTAGAACCCCTACTCAACAAAATGGGAGTTGAATACGACCCGAAAGCAAAGTACTTAGGGCTGAATAAGGAAGACCTTATGCGTCCCGAAATGCCTAACTCTATTAAATGCTGCTAAGATGAAACAGAACATTGTAATTATCGGTGGCGGAATAGCCGGTCTGGAAGCTGCCAAACAAATACATAACCTTGGTTACCAAACCTTCTTGGTGGAAAAGTCAGACCATTTAGGCGGTCACGTGGCTTCCTGGCATAGACTTTTCCCGGATATGATTGCCACAAAACCGCTAATTAAGGACATGATATCCGCCATCAAAGGCGTAACGGTCTTTCTTGAGACGCAGGTTAATGATGTAGAGGGCGTGCGTGAGGGATATCGGTTATCGCTGTCTAATGGTATCAATATCACGGCTCAGGCAGTGCTTGTAGCTTCCGGTTTTCAGCTTTTTGAGGCACAGCGCAAGGAAGAATATGGCTATGGCATCTATGACCACGTCATCACTAATGCCGATTTAGAAGCTTGGATGAATGGCAATAAAGATCAACGTATTCCTGCGGCTCCCAAAGCGATTGGTTTTGTGCATTGCGTCGGTTCGCGCGACTTGAAAGCGGGTAATAGCCAGTGCTCCAAGGTGTGCTGCATGACAGCAATCAAACAGGCTATTGAGATGAAAGAGCGCTTCCCCAATGCTGAAGTCTATTGCTTCTACATGGATCTGCGTTTATTTGGAAAGAAATACGAAGACTTTTATATCAATGCCCAGCGCGATTTCGGCATTCACTTTGTCCGTGGCCGCGTGTCAGAAGTGAGCGAGACGATAGATGGTCGCTTGCAAGTGAAAGCGGAAGACACCCTTATTGGTCGTCCGTTGAAAGTGCAATTGGATACTTTAGTGCTTATGTCGGGGATGTGCTGCAACCCACTTATACAAAAGCTGGCGGAACAAGCAAGACTGGAGATAGATAGTGACGGATTCCTCAAGAGTCGGGATAATATAACCAATATCATTGAATCGGGTAGGGAAGGTATTTTCTTTGCTGGTGCTTGCACCGGAACAAAAACCGTTCCCGAGACTGTTGCGGAAGCGAGGGCAGCGGCTTTGTCTATTCATAATTATCTACTGCAAAATGATTGATTTCGGTTTCACATTATCCAAATCTTCGACGGTTGATCTCACGACCTTGGACCGTTCGCGATACGACCAACTTATCAAGTTGGTTCCCACCGCACGTATGTGCATGAATTGCGGTTCATGCGGTGCAACGTGTACAGTTGGCGAATACAAAGGTATGAGTGTTCGCAAAGTGCTCTATGGTATTCAACGAGGCGAAGATGTAAAAGCCATGCTTTCGTCCTGTATGCTATGTGGCAAATGCACAATGGTTTGCCCGAGAGGAATCAACACACGTAATTTAATACTCAATTTGTGCAAGATATATGATTGATCGTATTCCATCCGGCTTCCATCCATTCGTTATTCCCTTCTTGGTGGGTATGGCGTTTGTGCTGCTGTATTGCGGTTTTGCGCTGTTGAGGATTATTCACCAACTTTCGTGGCAGGACAGAAAGAAATTCTTCCTTTCACTCATTACTCCGACAACCATATACAAGAATATCCGTGATATTTTTGCCAACTGCTTGCTGCATATACCGTTATGGAAACGCAACAAGCTCTTCGGTTATATGCACTCCAGTATTGCTTTCGGATGGTTCATGCTTATCGTGTTAGGGCATTTGGAGGTAATATTGTTTGTGCCGGGACGAATCAACTTATTCTATTATCCTATTTTCTTCAACTATTTTGTTGCGGAAGCGGATGAGACGATTCGCGGTTCGCTGCTGTTCTTTTTGATGGACTTTTTCCTTCTGATTGTGATGAGTGGTATCGCGATGGCGATGTTTCGTCGCATTAAGAACCATGTCTTTGGTGTGAAGCGCATGGCTCGACCCACTTTCCTCAATTTGGTGGGACTATACTCCTTGTGGGCTATCTTCCCGTTACGTTGGCTCGCGGAGAGTTTCACGGCGCATATCAGTGGCGGTTCGTTTATGACTATTCCCGCTAACTGGCTCTTCCGGCAGTTCTTAGGCAACGAACTCAACATGCTCCCGACATGGTGGGCCTATTCGTTTGCGCTGTGTATCTTTATGTGTGTACTGCCTTTCACGCGATATATGCATATCCCGGCAGAGATGCTGCTTATTCCGATGCGCAACGCCGGACTCAAGGTGCGTAACTCACGCAAGGGTTTTGCCAAAGTGGAGGTGTTTGCTTGTCCGAACTGTGGCGTGTGTATCGATGCGTGCCCGATGACTGTGGATAATGGTAACGTCAAAGACTGCACCGTCTATCTCACACGCCAACTGCGCCGTAATAACGAAGAACGTATTCAGGAGATAAGCGATAAGTGCTTGCTCTGCGGTAAGTGCGAGGCGTTATGCCAAGTAGGCGTCGAAGGACCGGGTTTGCGTATCCTCGAGCGTGCGCGTCGCGATTATGCGGTGCCGTTCACTTATCCGGCAACAGATAAAGCGATTGAGAGTCGTAAAGTGCTCTATTTTGCAGGCTGTATGACGCATCTTACTCCCTCTATCGGACGCAGCGTCGAGGCTATTTTGAAGAAAGCGGGTGTGGACTTCACGTGGTTGGACCCGCAAGGCGGTTTGTGCTGCGGACGGCCTATGTTCACGGCAGGACGAATAGCCGAAGCGAAGTCGATTGTGGCTAATATGGAGCGATTGATTTTGGAATCGGGCTGCGATACGTTGCTTGTTTCTTGTCCGATATGCTATAAGATGTTCCGCGAGAACTACAACCTGCCCGGAGTGCAGGTGACCAACTATATCCCGTTTATCAACGAACTCATCGATTCGCACAAAATCAGAGTTGAGAAGAGTGATATTTGTTATGTTTATCATGATCCGTGTGAGTTAGGCCGTGGATGCGGTATGTACAACGAACCGCGTCAACTGCTCGGCCGCTCGGCAGGAATAGCCGAGTCAGCGCATAACCGCGAAGAGAGTATATGTTGCGGTGGGTCATTAGGCTCCCTATCGCTCGATTTCGCACAGCGTGAGAATATGACCAAAGCCGCTCTCAACGACCTCTACACCAGCAATGCCGACGCTGTCGCGACCGCCTGTCCGCTGTGCCTTGCTACGTTTGCACGCTATGCCGATAGGCCGGTTAAAGATATTGCAGAAATAGTAAATAATCAAATCATATGAGATTCAAACCAACATCGTACACATTAGTTAACGTGAGTAACGGACGTGAGTTCACCGACAAAGGCTGGACGCTATCCGACCCTCAAGGAGGCGAACCATCGCTTATTCGCGCGGTCTATAAGAACAAACGTTTCACGCCTCGTGAGGACTTAGACGGCATCTATCGCTATGCCGACTGGATGCCTATTCGTCGCATCCTTAAGAACTCCTGCGCTCCGATAACGTATAAATCCAAAGGACTGGCAAAGCACCTTGGTCTGGAGAACCTGTATATCACTTTCTCCGGTTGGAACCCGAAGATAGGCGCTAAGTTCCGTACTTGCTCCTTCAAGGAGACGGAAGCCTATTCCGTACTGGCTCGCATGAGTGAGGACGAGAAGCGCGTGTTAGTGGTACAGTCGGCAGGTAATACCGCGCGCGCGTTCGCGCAGGTGTGTTCCGATAATAAAATACCTATTGTCATTTGCGTGCCCGAAGATAGTTTGCACGACTTATGGTTCCATAAGAAACTCGACAAGTGCGTCAAATTGTTGGCCGTACCTCACGGTTGCGATTACTACGATGCGATCGCGTTAGGCGAGAAACTGGCACAAGATCCGCATTTCTTCCTTGAGGGTGGTGCCAAGAATGTGGCCCGTAGAGACGGTATGGGTACAACGATACTCTCGTGTGTGGAACAGATGGGGCGTATCCCGGACGCTTATTTCCAGGCTGTGGGGTCCGGAACAGGGGCGATTGCTGCGTGGGAGAACGCCGAGCGCTTAGCTGCCGACGGACGGTTCGGAGAGAACCGCATGCGCGTTTATGTGTCGGGTAACGAGCCCTTCACGCTTATGTTCGACTCATGGAAAGCCGGGTCGCGCGCCTTGTTGGACCTCAGTCCTGAAGACGGACGTCGTCAGGCGGCAGTTATATTAGCTAAAGTGCTGTCCAACCGCAAACCACCGTATAGCCTCGCAGGTGGATTATTCGATACACTGCGTGACTCCAATGGCGATTTCTTCCTTGCCTCCAACGACAATATTATGTATTGGATGATGCAGTTCCGTAATCTTGAGGGTTACGAACTCTTGCCAGCTGCATGTGTTGCTGTTGCATCACTCGCGAAGGCGGTTGAAGAGGGCAAAGTGCAGAAAGACGAATTTATCATGCTCAACTGCACAGGTGGTGGCACGTTAGGAGCTATGTCGAAGGGTTACGTCTTCAAGCAACCTGACCTCATTTTGTCGCCGGAATTACCCGCTGAAGAGGTCATAAAACAGGTAAAAGCGCTGTTTTGAATAAAAAAATGCACATAAAACGCATTTTTTTGCCAAAAAATTTTGTCAGTTCAAAAAAAAGCAGTACTTTTGCAGCCGCTTTCGGAAGAAAGTTGTGATCTTAGACAGTAAGTCACCTCAATGGTGCGGTAGTTCAGTTGGTTAGAATACCGGCCTGTCACGCCGTAGGTCGCGAGTTCGAGTCTCGTCCGCACCGCTTTTTTAAATGCAGGATTCGTCCTGCATTTTTTTGGCCCAGATGGCGGAATCGGTAGACGCGCTGGTCTCAAACACCAGTGGAGCAATCCGTGCCGGTTCGACCCCGGCTCTGGGTACAGAAACGTTCGGAAGAACGCAAGCAATAATTTAAAGGTCAAGCGGGAGACTTAAACATCCGCTATCAGCTCAGAACAGGCTAACTGCCCGGAGAGTTAAACAAAGGAGGTGTATGCAATGATCGTAGTACCAGTAAAAGAAGGTGAGAACATCGAGCGCGCGATTAAGAAATTCAAACGCAAATTCGATAAGACCGGCGTCATCAAAGAGTTACGTCGTCGTCAACAATTCGACAAACCCAGCGAGATTAAACGAGTGAAGATGCAACATGCGAAATATGTTCAACAGTTGCATGCCCACGATGATATGTAATCATCGCTTTGTGGAAAAAAGTGCTAAATAAAGTGTGCCCCGCGGTGCACTTTATTGTTTTATATAAGTGGCTGATAAACAGTTAGTTACAGAGCCATATTACACAGTTTGTGTGCTACGATGTCGTATAGACTATTGCACAGTTCAACAAAAAGCAGTACTTTTGCACCGGATTTCAAAATATTATAACTATGAGTGAGTTAAAGATTTTTACTATCATTTTTCTTGTTTATGCCGTTATTATGCTTGTTATGGTTATTGTGCAGGCTATACAGAATGCCAAATTAAAGCAGCAGCTTACAGACATGCGCATACGCGAACAATTATACAATAAAGACAGTAGCGCGCAGCAATCCGTTCTGTTGGACCAAATCAAGCAACAGGCAGATCGTCCTAGGGCAATAGACCATTTACTGCATTCTAACGAGGCAAAGATAAAATCGCTAAAAGAACGTTACCCGTCTTTAACAGATGCGGATATGCAAGTGTTAGTGTTACTTGGCTTGGGGATTGAGACACAAGATGTGCTGCAGTTCTTGGATATGTCCAAGCGTACGTACTACAAGCGTCGTCAGTTGATATCCAAACGTATGGATATTTCCACGTCGGAACTGGATACTAAAGCAAAACTAATATTTACTCCTAAATACTGATGATTATGACTAATTCACAAAAGCGTCTTGCCAGACGAATAGGCTGGACTATGTTTAATTTCGGTTTTATAATTCTAATGCAAGCAAGTCATTACATTATAGATAAAGTATATGGTCAGCCAATATGGGCATTGGGAGTGTTGCTCATTCTAACTATTGCATGGTTTGTGATGATAGGGACACAGGAGAAGAAACAAATAGACTATATACCGAATGAATCGGAGTCGTCTAACACGAACCAACCCTTATCGCAAGTGGTGGAATTTAAGAATTCATTTGACTGGTGGCGATTAGTTGGTGTAATAACTACCCTTGTTCTTCTGTATTCGATATATTATATATTTGATACTATGCGCTTAGACATGTCTGATTATATTATATTGATAGTAATGTTCTTATCAATAGCTATTGTATCCCTAATATTTCCGATGCGCAACAAGTATATTATTGATGGAAATGTGTTTATTGCGCAGGAGTACTCGTTCCTAAAACCTATGACGGAAATACGTATCCCGATTGCTGAAATTGAGCATATACGTATACAAGGTATAGCAAGCGGGATGCTTGTGCTAGTTGTGAATGGTGTAGAGCGCAAGTTATTATGCTCTATGCGTATAGAAGAAATAGCGACGGAGCTATATCGTCGTCGTTGGAAGCAGTAGATTACCTATACTTAGTCTCGTCGCAGTCACCGAGGAGGGAGATATAACTCTCGTATCGGGACATTGCGATACGGCCATCTACCACAGCGTCGTGAACGGCGCAACCCGGTTCGCCGGTGTGAAGGCAGTTGCTGTAACGGCAATCTCGGCCAATACGAAATATCTCACGGAAATAGTGGGATATTTCTTCTTTTTCCATCTGTACGGCGCCGAAGCCCTTGATGCCCGGGGTATCGATAATCCAAGAGGGGTGATGGGTTGCGGGCAGCCGATACATCTCGGAGAACGTGGTGGTGTGCATACCTTTGTGGTGCGCATCGGAGATTTGTCCTGTGCGCGTCATCTCGCGGCCGAAGATAGCGTTGAGGAATGTGGACTTGCCTACACCCGAGTTGCCTGCGAGCAGCGTCACCTTATCGGCAAAAATCGTTTTGATGTCCTCTTCGAGGTTCTTGGCGCAGATGGCGTAGGTCGGATAACCGATGGACTCATATAGCGCACGCAGGTCGGCGAGTTCGGTCTGCTCCTCGTCAGATAGCAGGTCAATCTTATTAAAAATCAGTATAGCCGGCACACGGTAGGCTTCACAGGTGGCAAGGAATCGGTCTATAAACGTAGTCGATGTCTCGGGGTGATGCAGCGTCACAATAAGTGCCACTTGGTCGAGATTGGCTGCCAGAATATGACTCTCTTTGCTCAGGTTCGTCGAGCGGCGAATGATATAGTTCTTACGCTCTGCGATATCGGTTATCCAGTTCGTCCCGTCCGGCAAGGTCTCCACCGTCACGTAATCGCCCACTGAGACCGGGTTCGTGGAACGAATACCACGAATGCGGAAGTTCCCCTTGATATGGCACTCCTTACTGCTGCTGTCCTCGAAATACACGAGGTAACTGCTGCCCGTCGATTTGATAACTAATCCTTGCTGCATTAAAACGCCTCCGTTGCTGTTAAGTAAAACGCCCAACTCTCCCACGTGTTCCACTCCTTATATATATTATTACGCGCGATGTCGAACCGTACGTTCACTTTTGCCTTGTTGATTCCCACGCGCAGTCCTAATCCGTAACCTACCTTCGGTGTGGTCCAGTTCCAGTGGTCGGTGTTGTACACATCTCCTATACCTGCGAACGCGTGCAAGCGAATAAACCGCCATATAGGAAACCGAAACTCCGCCTGCAGTGCCATCATCGCATTATCGCTGAACATATTCCGTCTTACGCCGCGCACGAGGTCTTGTCCTCCGAGTGTCGGTAGGCAGCGGAGTGGTATTGCACTCACGTCATCCGACAGTGCCCATTCGGTAGCAAACTGCCAGGCAAAAACAATCGTATAGGGTAGGGACACATAGTGCCGCAGGTCCGCCTTCAGGTACGTCACCCTGGCCGTTGAGCCTAACGCTTTGTCGTAGTGCGTGACGGAGGCCTTGAAGAAGAGCCCGTCCGACGGGTAATAGAGGATATCGCGCGTGTCGTACTGCGTGACCACACCCAGACCCCACATCAGCGTGTACGGATACTCCGCCATACTCGATTTCTCATGAATAAAATTGAACAGCGGGCCAATCGACCAGTGTGCTGGTAGATAGAGTTGTGCTTCCACACGGGCTGTGCCGCGTTGCGAATTGAACGATGTGCCGTGCTTGCGCTCCTCGGTGATGGCGTTACCCAGGCCGTAGTATACATCCGGATAATCGCGGTAACCGCCACGGAACGACATAAACCACGGTGTCTTGCCGCCGAAATAGAACGTCCCTCCCGCACTGATGTAATACTGCTTATTGAGCGTATAACACCCGTCTCCATAGACAATCGACGTCTTGTCCGCGTTCGGCATCTTGAAGTAACCTTGAACTCCGGCGCCGAATCCCCAACTCGTCTCCGGCGAGTGGGTGATAACGGGCACACCGATAACGGGCCAATTAAGCATTTTGTCCCAAGTGCTCAGGGAGTCAACTGGCTCTTCCCCGCACACTGGGACAAACGGCAATAGGCACAATATGCCTAATGCTACTAATATGAGTTCATAGCGCCGCAATACGCTATACGGTCATGATCTCTTTCTCTTTCTTGGCGTAGACTTCGTCAATCTGCTTGATGTATTTATCATGCAGTTTCTGAACATCCTCTTCCGCATCTTTCTCCGCATCCTCCGGCAGGCCCTCTTTCACTTGTTTCTTGAGGGTGTCGATAGCGTCGCGGCGGGCGTTACGGATACTCACCTTCGCGTTCTCTGCCTCACCTTTACACTGTTTGGCAAGGTCACGACGGCGCTCTTCCGTCAGCGGCGGGATAATAAGACGAATCACCTCGCCGTTGTTGTTTGGTGCCAACCCGATATTCGAGTTGATCAGGGCACGCTCAATAACGGAGAGCATATTCTTCTCCCACGGTTGAATCTGAATCGTGCGCGCATCCGGCGTCGTCACGGTCGCTACGTTAGACAGCGGCGTTGCTGCTCCGTAGTAGTCCACGCGGATAGGGTCCAAAATACGTACGGACGCCTTACCTGCGCGGATATGCGCTAATGCGTCGTCTAAGAACATCACTGCGGCCTGCATCAACTCTTCTGCGTCCGCTTTAATCTGTTTGGGTTCAATCATAGTATTGTCTGTATTACGGTTTAACCAATGTTCCAATCTGTTCGCCTTGTATCACCTTAATCAGGTTGCCTTCCTTATCCATGTTGAACACATAGATAGGCATCTTGTTCTCGCGGCACAGCGTGATAGCCGTCAGGTCCATCACTTTCAAGCCACGCTCCAGCACCTCGTCGTAGGTGATCGTGTCGAACTTCGTTGCCGTCGGATCTTTCTCGGGGTCAGCCGTGTAGATGCCGTCCACGCGGGTCCCCTTGAACATAATATCGGCTTCAATCTCGATAGCGCGCAGACCTGAAGCAGTGTCGGTCGTGAAGAACGGCAGGCCCGTTCCGCCCGCAAGAATAACAATATTGCCCTTGCTCAGCAGACGAATAGCCTTGTTCTTGTTGTAGAAATCTCCCACAGGCTCCATCCGCACCGATGTCAGCACACGCACTTTCTGGCCGAGTGCCTCCAGCGCCGACGATAACGCCAGCGAGTTAATCACTGTCGCAAGCATGCCCATTTGGTCACCTTTAACGCGGTCAAAACCTTTCTGCGCACCACTCAAACCGCGGAAGATATTTCCCCCACCGATAACGATTCCTATCTCAACACCTAAGTCCGCAATCTCTTTAATCTGCTTCGCATAGGCATTCAGACGCTGAGGGTCAATGCCGTGACCTTGTTGACCGGCCAGACTCTCACCACTTAATTTCAATAAAATGCGTTTATACATATCCTCTAAACACTAAACACTAAACTAACAATCATACCAACTCGAGTACATCGCGTAGTTATTGGCAATGCGCAGGTTAATCTCCTCGGTCTGCTGCGGGTCGGCTTTCTTGATGAACTTAGCCGGCACGCCTCCCCACACCTCGTAGTCGCCTATCTGCGTACCCTTCAGCACAAGCGCCCCTGCTGCCACTATTGCTCCGCGACCTACATGCGCGCCGTCGAGTAGGGTAGAGCCCATTCCTATCAGCGCGTAGTCATCCACATCCGCGCCGTGGATAGTCACATTATGGCCTACCGACACATGGTCACCCAGCGTGATAGTCGATTTCTGATATAGCGTGTGCAGCACCGAGCCGTCCTGGATATTACAATGCTTACCGATAGTAATCGTGTTCACGTCACCACGCAGCACCGCATTGAACCACACCGACGTTCCTTCGCCTATCGTCACATCACCCACTACGGTGGCGTTCTCCATCAGAGCAACACCTTCCGCAATGCGAGGGGTCAGTATCTCGCCGTTACGATTAATGGTCTTAATCAGTGCCATCTTAGCGCGCGTTGATAATGGCCAGGAACTTCTCTGCTACCAGACTTGCGCCACCGATAAGGCCGCCATCCACGTCCGGATTAGCGAACAGCTCTGCCGCGTTCTTCTCATTGCAAGAACCACCGTACAGTATTGTTGTGTCGTCTGCCACCTGCTTGCCGTATTTGTCTGCAATTAGACTGCGGATATACGCGTGAATCTCCTGTGCCTGTGCCGGTGTAGCCGTCAGACCCGTACCAATAGCCCAAACAGGCTCGTAAGCCAACGTCACCTTGCCGAACTCCTCGGCGCTCAGGTTGAATAGCGAACCCTCGAGTTGCGACTTAACCACCTCGTTCTGGATATTAGCCTCGCGCTCTTCCTTCACCTCACCGATACAGAAGATAGGCTTCAGACCGTTTGCTAACGCCAACAGCACTTTCTCCTTCAGGATCTCAGGCGTCTCGTGGTAGTAAGCACGACGCTCCGAGTGACCAAGAATGCAGTACTCGGCTCCCGTAGAAGCTACCATCTCTGCACTCACTTCGCCCGTGTAGGCACCTTTATCCTTGTCGGCACAGTTCTCAGCTGCCACCTTTACCGCACTGCCTTTCAGCAGTTCGCACACGGTCGCTAAATGAATAAACGGAGTGCCGATAACCACTTCGCATTTCGGGTTCTTAACTTGTTCTTTCAACTCCGTAGCTAATGCTACACCTTCTTGCAGGTTCTTGTTCATCTTCCAGTTACCTGCTACCATTTTTGTTCTCATATCTTTTAACTTTTAACTTTTATTGTATTCGTTCGGTTGGCTGTCACAGAACTCCGTAGCGACATATGCAGGGCGTTTGGGTCGCCCGAATCAGAGTGGCCTGTGGCCACGTTCGCCGAGGAGTTGCTGTCAGTACAACCGCTAATTCCGCAAATTATATTTGTCCACAATCGTTCCGTTCTCCACCACAATCACTCCCGGGTTCGCCCGCACAATAGTCTTCAGCGTCACAGGGTCCGTGTAGCAGAACGTGCTCCACGTCGTCTCTTCGTCCAAGCCGAGCTCTTCCGCAAACGACACAATCTCTTCTTCGCCCGAACCGGTCAAGAAATGTACATTCGGCTGCTCGTGAATGATAGCGCGCAGCTTATCCATCTGCTTTCGGTCCGTCTTGCCCAACTCGTACAGGATAACCAACGTCTGCGGTTCCTCGCTCTCCAGAATATCGTACGTAATATCGTCGAACTCCATCGTCATAATCTCAAAGTCGTGAATCGGCGGCTCGTAACCTTTCTTCACCAGCACTGACTTCTGGTCCACAAACGTCCATGTGCTATCGCCCTTCGGATAATCCTGCAGTGTGAACTCTTGCTCCACACCGTCTTTCGCGTAGATAAGCTTGATATCATACACATCCGGCTCGGCATCCTCCGGCAACTCCATCAGCGCAGGGATATTATTGCCCACTTTGTACGGACGGAAATCGATTGCCGGCAGATGTCTGTACGTCACTTCCATCCAAATAACCACAAACAGCACCGCCGCTAACGTAATGCCAGCCTCGACCATAACCGTGAATGTCTGACGCAGCGCACGCTTTGTGCACAGCAATACAATCACAAAGGTCATCAGCACGATATTCTTCCAGAACGTTGCCCAGTTACTCAGCACGATCGCATCGCCAAAACAACCGCAGTCACTCACCGGGTTAGTCAGCGCGATATACAACGTCAGCGGAGTCATCACGCCGTAGAAAGCTAATGCCAGCCACGACGTCCAGTTAGTCCGGATATTGCATAGCATCATCACACCCAACGTGAACTCAACCGTTATCAGCACCACCGCTGCCACTTCCGCCAACGGCAACAGGTCCGTAAAGAACCCGCCAAAAGCCTTCAGGTAGTCCTCAATCTTATACACCGTCCCTAACGGGTCTATTGCTTTCACAAAGCCGCTGAACACAAACACCAGGCCCAACACTGTCCGGGCTACACTGGCCACAATATGTAAAATCTTATCCCTCATAATGAATCAAATCAAATATCGCATAATTGATTATATCAAAGTAATTTCCTTCCACTCCTTCCGAAGCAATCGTCTTACCACCGTTATCCAGTATCGTCTTGATGCGGATGATCTTCGCCAGAATCATATCAATAATCCCCTCCTTGCTCATCTCGCGCCAAGCCTCACCGTAGTCGTGGTTCTTGCGCATCATCAACTCTTTCGCTTCCTCCACAATTCCGTCATACAAACGCAATGCCTCTTCGCGACTCATGTCTATCGAGTCCGCATAGCCGTGACGCGACTGAATAATCGCCGTCACACCGTAGTTGATTATCGCCCGCAGGTTACCTTCAATATCATCACCTACCAGACTCACACCCGTCGTCTGCACCTGACGGATATTGCACACCTTAATATATAACTGGTCCGTGATGCCATGCAAACGGAAGATGCGCCACGACGGACCGTAGTCCTGCATCTTGTCCCTAAATATCTCCCGGCACTTCGCCGTTATCCGATCAAATTGTTCTGCAGTATTTTGCATAATGTATCTAATGTTACTTGCCTCTGTTCTCCCGAGTTCATCTCCTTCAGCATGACGGTGTTCGCCTCCATCTCGTTTCCACCGACAATCGCTACATACGGTATATGTTTCGCGTCAGCGTATCCCATCTGCTTCTTCATCTTCGCTGCCTCAGGATACACCTCCACGCGCACGCCCTGTGCCCGCAGCGCTTTCGCCCAAACGAGCGCATAACGCAACTCTGCGTCACCGAAGGCCGTAAACAGTATCTGCGTCCCGTTCAGCATCGACTCCGGATACAACTCCAGCTCGGCCAACACATCGTAGATGCGGTCCGCACCAAACGATATACCCACACCGCTCACATCCGGCAGACCGAAGATACCCGTCAGGTTATCGTAGCGACCACCACCGGTAATCGAACCTATCTGAACATCGAGTGCCTTCACTTCGAAGATAGCACCTGTGTAGTAATTCAGTCCACGCGCTAACGTCAAATCCAACTCAATCGGCAAAGTCTGATCTTTGGCCAAGTCCAGAATCGTACGCATCTCCTCAACACCCTTAGTGCCTACTTCGTTAGCTGCGAGAATACGAGCTATTGTCTCTAACTTCTCCGCATTACTGCCTTCAAGCGCCAATATCGGCTGCAGTTTATCTATCGCCTCCTCACTCAGTCCCCGCTCACGCAGCTCATCGTTTACTTTCTCCAGCCCGATCTTATCCAGCTTATCAATCGCCACTGTGATATCCGTTATCTTATCCGGCGCACCAATCACTTCGGCGATTCCGGCCAAAATCTTGCGGTTATTGATATGCAGGCACACGCGGATACCTAATCTTCTATACACCTCCTCTACAATCTGTATCAGCTCCAACTCACTCACTAACGAGTTTGTGCCAATCACATCCACGTCGCACTGATAGAACTCGCGGTAACGACCTTTCTGCGGACGGTCAGCTCGCCATACAGGCTGTATCTGGTAGCGCTTGAACGGAAAACTAATCTCCTCACGGTGCTGCACTATATACCGCGCAAAAGGTACCGTCAAATCATATCGCAACCCTTTCTCCGGCGCTTCACTCGCCTTCTCTCCGCTGTTCTGTATTCGGAACAGCAACTTATCACCCTCCTCGCCGTACTTTCCCATCAGCGTCGTCATCAACTCCATCGCAGGAGTCTCTATCTGCTGAAAACCGTACTGAGCAAACACACTGCGTATCGTAGAAAAAATATAATTTCTACGAGCCATCTCTATCGGACCAAAATCTCGCGTCCCTTTAGGTATATTTGGTTTCTGTGCCATATTCTCTAAACTCTAAACTCTAAACTGGAAAATTTCGCTCGAAATTTTCTCCGTCGCCCCAAGCTCCGACTCCACATACGCCTTCGCCTTCTGTCCCAGCTCGGCATGCTCCTCCAGCACCTTATCCATCGTCGCCGCAAACGTCTCGTAGTCGCTCACACTGAACCCCGCTCCCGCAGCTATCAAACCCTTCGCCTCGCGGAAACGCTGGTAGTTAGGACCAAACACCACCGGCATACCAAATACCGCCGGCTCCAACGTGTTGTGAATTCCCACTCCGAATCCACCACCTATATACGCCACCTTGCCGTAACGGTATATCGACGACAACATCCCCACTGTATCAATCACCATCGTCTGAACATGTAGCACATTCTGCGGCGTCGCCTCCGTGTAGAGCACATGACGACCCTTGAATATCTGAAATATCGTATGCAGATGCTTCTCGTCCGTCTCATGCGGTACCAACACCAGGCGTACGTCCGCGTGCTCCTCTATATAACGCGCCAACAGCAACTCATCCTGCGGCCAGGTGCTACCCGCCACAATAACCTTATCCGTCACGCACTCAAACGCATTAATCTGTGCCGTCACAAAATGTTCCACCGACGGAATCTCCTTCGCGTGCTGAGCTATCCAATATACTCGGTCAAACCGAGTGTCACCTGCCACCTCCACATTCGCTATCCCAAATCGCTGCAGCAGATCCATCGACGACTGATCCTGCACAAACAGCTTCGTAAACCGCGTCAGCAAATGCCGATAACTCTTGCCCCAAGGCTTGAAGAACGTCTGCTTCTCGCGGAAAATGCCCGATATCAGATACGTCGGAATATTGCGCCTATTCAGTTCACGCAGATACGCTGGCCAGAACTCGTACTTGACGAACACCGCCATCTTCGGCTTGATAACATGCAGAAAATGACGCGCATTACGCTTCGTCGCAAACGGCAGATACATCACCGCATCTGCGTACTTATAGTCCTTCCTCAGCTCATAGCCCGACGGCGAGAAAAACGTCAGCAGTATCTTCGTCTGCGGCTGATCCATCTTCAGCTTCTCAATAATAGGTCTCGCCTGCTCAAACTCACCCACCGACGCCGAATGGAACCATACGCAGCCGCGCATAGGCACTTCATTGTCCTTATTATCCTTCATATAGCGCGTCACCTCACGCTGGCCCGCTATCAGCTTCTTCGCCTTACGGTGACCAAAAAGCGCCACAATTCGTATCAATAGAAAGTACAAAAACATTATATTTTACAATTTTAGCGCGCAAAATTACAAAAAATTTTGTATATACCAAAAAAAAAGTGTACTTTTGCGGCGCTAAACTTTTGGAAAGTATGAAAAAAGCATTATTTCTTTTCGTAGCGTTTACGCTCACCCTCACTATTCAGGCTCAAACACGTATTGCTGTCATTGCCGACCCCCACGTGCTCGCCACGTCACTCTTTGACAACGGTACAGCCTTCGAGTCCGCCAAAAACGGCAACTCGCGCCTCATCGAGTACAGCCAATTCCTCTTCGACAGCGCCATGACCATTATCGCGCAGCAACAACCCAACCTGCTCTTCCTTGTCGGAGATATGTCCAACGACGGTGAGAAAGCCAGTCACGAGCATATAGTTTCCAAGCTCCAAGAGCTCCAAAGCCTCGGCATCCAGCCCGTCGTCATCCCCGGCAATAACGATATAGCTAATAAGAACGCTTATACCTATGCAGGAGACCAGAAGACCGCTACTCCCTCTATCACTGAGGACGAGTACAAGACCCTCTACGGTCCTTTCGGCCTCTCACAGGCGGTCAGCACCGAACCCGACGGACTCTCTTACATGCTCTATCCCAACGACCACCTCGCTCTCCTGTGCCTCAACAGCGCCAAGCCCAACACTCCCTCCGTACAGTATAACGAAGGCGGCCTCTACGAGCCGACTATTCAGTGGGCTGAATCTGAGCTACAGAAAGCCAAGAGCACCGGACGCATGGTCGTCGCACTCATTCACCATCAGATGACCGACCACTTCAATATGGAGCAGGACATGACCCCTAATTATATCGCCAACACCACCGACGGCTATCCCGAGTTAGCTGCCCTCCAGAGTCGCTTGCTCGCAGCAGGCGTTGAGGTCGTCTTCACCGGTCACTACCACATGACCAGCATCAAGCACACCCTCAACGACGGCACACAGCTTTACGATGTCGGCACAGGCTCACTCTCGTCTTACCCGTCACCGATACGCTGGGTCACTCTCGCTAACGACGGCACTATGGATATCACCACTCAGCTCATCGACACCTACCACACGCTCGAGCTCACACGTAACGAGAACACCGCCAAGGGCATCATCAACCGCATCGTCGATACTGCCTATCCCAAGATAGGTGATCTCGAGAATAACAAGGCCTACAAGGCTTTCATAACCATGTTTGGCAAGAATGCACTGAACCTCCCGACCTCCAAAGATCAGATGCGCGCGGACATCAGTGACTGCATGCTCGCCTCCATGACCACACTCGTCAACGAGCTCTCACGTGGTGACGAACACACCCGCTCGCCGCAAGACAACGTGGACGCTTGTATGGCTGGCTTCGACGCCTATCTGATTGACACCGTCTGCGCCGTCTGCCACTGGTCCGAAGAAATGGCGGCATATGCAACTTCGGCGGTCAAAGCACTCGTCAAAGAGTACCGCGATATGCTCCAAGACATGTGTGAGAGCGTATTCTTCAACTACGTTGGTCAGGACAAAACCCTCGTCGTACCCGACAATACCAACACCCTACACATAGCGCCCTCCACAGTCGCACAAATCACAAATCAAAAATCACAAATCACAAATCACAAATTTTTCCGGAACGGACAGATGTATATCGTCCGTGGAGGAAAAACCTACACCTTCCTCGGCTCTCAAATAGACTAATGGATATCATCTCCTCTCTCAACGAATCGCAGCGTGAGGCAGTCACCTATGCCGATGGACCGCAACTCGTCATCGCGGGTGCCGGCTCGGGAAAGACACGTGTCCTTACCTATAAAATCGCTTACCTCCTCGAGCAGGGGGTTGCGGCGCATAATATCCTCGCGCTTACCTTCACCAACAAAGCCGCGCGAGAGATGAAAGAGCGTATCGGAGCACTCGTCGGGCCCGAGAACGCACGCTACTTGTGGATGGGCACTTTCCACTCCATCTGCGCACGTATCCTGCGGAACGAGGCGGAGAACCTCGGCTTCTCACGACATTTCTCCATCTACGACACGGCCGATTCCAAATCCCTCATCAAGTCCATATGCAAGGAGAAACAACTCGACGACAAAATATACAAACCTTCCGTCGTCCTCTCCAAAATCTCTGCCGCCAAAAACGCACTCATCGACTACGAAGCCTATGCTCTACGCGCCGATATCGATAAACAGAACCGATACGACCGTATGTACAACATGGCCGACGTCTATAAGCTCTACCAGCTCAGACTCAAGGCCGCCAACGCCATGGACTTCGACGACCTGCTGATGAATATCTGCCTCCTCTTCCATCAGGACCCGGGTATCCTCCATTACTACCAGGATATCTTCCAATACGTCCTCGTCGACGAGTATCAGGACACCAACTACGCACAGTACCTCATCGTCAAACAACTCGCCGAACCACAGAATAACGTCTGCGTCGTCGGAGACGATGCGCAGTCTATCTACTCCTTCCGCGGAGCGGATATACGTAATATCCTCACTTTCCAGCAGGGCTATCCCAACGCACAACTCTTCAAACTTGAGCGCAACTACCGCTCCACACAGACAATCGTCAATGCCGCCAACTCGCTCATACACCATAATCAGAACCAGATTTACAAGAATGTCTTCTCCGAGAAAGAGGTCGGCAACCGAATAGCCGTCTATAGTTACATGTCCGACCGCGACGAGGCTTCCGGGATAGCCACACTCATCCGCGAGGAGAAAGCCCGAGACCTCACACTCACTTACGACGATATCGCTGTCCTCTATCGCACCAATGCCCAGTCACGTGTCCTCGAGAACGAGCTGCGACGACTCAATATACCGTACCGCATCTACGGCGGCACTTCCTTCTATCAGCGCAAGGAAATCAAGGACGCCATCAGCTATTTCCGCCTTGCCGCTAACCCCAAGGACAATGAGGCACTCGTCCGTATCATCAACTACCCCGCAAGAGGCATAGGAGACACTACTCTCCGTAAGGTATCCGAGTACGCAGCTGCCCATAACCTCGCTATGCTCGATGTCGTACAAAACCCCATCGACGCAGGCTTCTCTGCCTCTACTGCCAAAAGACTCGCCGACTTCGCGTCTATGATGAGCCACTTCATCGATATCATCGACACCAAGGACGCCTACGAATTCGCCGAGACCGTCATGAGACAGGCAGGTATCCTCACCACCGCCGCACTCGACCGCACACCCGAAGGTATCGACCGCAAGCAGAACCTCGACGAACTACTCGCCGGTATCCATGAGTTTGTACAACAACGTATCGAAGAGGGCATCTCTTTCACTCCTATTCAGGACTTCCTCGCCGAGGTCAGCTTACTCACCGACCAGGACGAGAATATCCAGGACCACACCGCCCGCGTCACACTCATGACCGTCCACGCCGCCAAAGGACTCGAGTTCGCATCGGTACATATAGTCGGACTCGAAGAGCAACTCTTCCCCTCTCAGTTCTGCCAATCGCCCGCTGAAATAGAAGAAGAGCGCCGACTCCTCTATGTCGCCATCACGCGAGCCATGAAGTACTGCACCCTCTCCTTCGCCCGCTCACGCTTCACCAACGGCTCACTCAACTTCACCTCCCACTCCCGATTCCTCAAAGACATCGATAGACAATACCTCCAACTCAACCAACCGGGTTCTCCCGTCACCCCTTCTCGCTTTTCTGCACCGCAAGTACCGCTCGATGTAAACTCCGTAGCGACAGTGGTTCCGCGCATGGGGCGCGGAGGTGTCCCCGCTTATCGGGGAAACCGGCTTCCGCCGGAAGGGGCTTCCGTCGCCGAGGGGTTTACTCGCGCCAAATCACAAATCACAAATATCGCCTCCGACTATCAGTCGGGCGATAAAGTCTCCCACCGCGTCTTCGGTACCGGTACCATCCTCCGCGTCTATCGCGACGAGGCCACCGGCAACGACAAAATCGACATCAACTTCGACGAAAAAGGCCAGAAGACTCTCCTCCTGACCTATGCCAAACTCGAAAAACTCTTTTAGTGGAAAAATATGTATCCTAACAGTATCGCCGCCACTATCCCGAAGAAATCGGCGATCAGCCCGCAGACCACCGCGTACCGCGTATCCCGTATATTCACACTCCCGAAATACACCGCTAATATATAAAACGTCGTATCCGTTGACCCTTGCACGATGCTCACTAACCGCCCTACAAACGAGTCCGCTCCGTACTGCATCATCGCATCCACCATCAGTCCGCGCGCACCGCTACCACTCAGCGGACGCATCAACGCCGTCGGTAATGCCGGCACAAAATCCGTATTCAACCCGCACAACGCAAATAGCCAGCCTAACCCCTGTACCAGCAGGTCCATCGCACCACTTGCGCGGAACATCCCCACTGCTACGAGTATCGCTATCAGGTAAGGTATTATCCCCACCGCCGTCTTGAATCCATCTTTCGCGCCTTCTATAAATGCGTCATACACATTCACTTTCTTCACCATCCCCGCTATCACAAACCACACAATCACACCAAGCAGCAGCACCGCCGCCAGTATCGCCGACCACTTACTTACTGTCTCTTGCGGCAGACTCAGCGCACCCCATATAACCAACCCCACAAAAGCCGTCAATCCGCCTAACGTACCCAATATCACCGGGTCCCATAGTCGTATTCGTTGCGCAATCGCCACCGATATCAAACCCGCCATCGCCGCAAAGTACGTCGCCAACAGTATCGGCAGGAACACATCCGCCGGATTAGCTGCACCTAACTGCGCACGGTACGTCATTATCGACACAGGCACCAGCGTCAGACCGCTTGTCACCAAAACGAGGAACATAATCATCGAGTTCGACGCTTTCGTCTTGTCTTTGTTCGATTCCTGCAACTCCTGCATCGCTTGCAGTCCTAACGGCGTCGCGGCATTGTCGATACCGAGCATCGTCGCCGACAGGTTCATCAACATCGACCCGAAAGCAGGATGACCCTTCGGTAGTTCCGGAAAGATACGTGTGAAGAACGGACTCACCACCCGCGAGAACTGATTGATCACACCCCCGCGCTCACCTATCTTCATGATGCCCATCCACAGCGCCAACACACCCGTCAATCCCAGACTTATCTCAAAACCAGACTTCGCCGAACTAAACGTCGAATTCAATATCTCCGTAAACACCTCACTCTGCCCAAACACGGCAAACTGCACAATACCGACCACCACTGCAATCAGTATCAAACCTATCCATATATAATTCAAAATCATATTCGCCCGATTGTTTTCGCTTGCAAAAGTACAGCTTTTTCGCGACATACACAAATTATTTGCACATTTTTTCCTAAAATATTTGCACGTATGCAAAAAATGTTGTACTTTTGCAGCCGGAAAGAGAAAAACGCTCAAGTAATGTTGATACAACTTGCAGATATTCGGCGAATTATGCCTCAAATCTATAGGGGGGGGGATTCGCAAATCTCAAATAATAAATATAGAACAATAACCGACTGACAGGCGGCGGACACTGTGTGTCTGTCGCTTTGTTTTGTTCGTAATAAACAAACATTATTATTAACTAAATTCGAATTCTTATGAAGACAAAACTTCTAACTCTTTTCTTTGCGCTTGCCGCAAGCGTAGGAACAATCTTTGCTCAAAGTGGCACTAGTGGAACAATTCAATGGACTCTAAGTAACGGCGTTTTGACCGTTAGTCCATACGAATCTCCGGAAGGTGATATACCAGATTATGAAAGTGGCTCATTTTCGCCATGGTATTCCTACAATGATCAAATCAAAAAAATCGTGGTAGCGGATAATATCTTTAAAATTGGTAAGCGTGCTTTTCAAGGCACCTACGCGGAATCGGTAGTGTTAGGTAAAAGTGTAACAACGATTAAGGAATTAGCGTTTTCGTATAACACTGATTTAAAGGCTGTAACTATTCCTGCAAATGTCAGTACTATCGGAAAAAATGCTTTCACTGGCTGTTCTAAATTAGATTCTGTTGCCTGTTTGAGAACGCTAAATGTTCCAACCTGTGGAGAAACCCCCTTTAGTACGACCAACGATAATCTTATTATTTATGTTCCGTATTCATTAATCATGAACTACAGAAGTGCGGAAAACTGGTCTGCATATGGTGATAAAATTAAACCTTTTAATCCGGGAACATGTGGCACAAATCTTGTCTGGCAGGTTAAGGATGGCGTGCTTACAATTAGCGGTATAGGAGCAATGACCGACTATGACAGCAATGAGGCACCATGGTATTATTGGGATCCAACTTCTGCTGTCATAGCTGATGGTGTAGTGTATATCGGTAAGTGGTCTTTCGACATCTGCGACAAGTTGACTTCGGTTACTATCCCATCCACAGTTGCTGGAATCGGAGAACATGCATTCTCTAACTCAAATTTGACTACCATTACTTGCTATGCGCCCAATCCGCCTTCATGTGGTGTAAGTGTATTTCGTGATGTTGACAAAACTAAAGCAAAACTCTTTGTCCTACCCGATGCAGTTGCCGCTTATAAAGCTGCTGATCAGTGGAAAGACTTCGGCGACAATATCCTGCCGATAGGTTCGACGGCTATCCAACAAGTTGCAAATCAAGAATCACCAGTAATCAATCAAAAATTCATCAAGGATGGTCAACTTCTCATCCTCCGCGACGGAAAAACCTTCACCGTCACAGGACAAGAAGTGAAATAACGGCTAATAGTTATAGAAAAGTGCAGGAATTTGAGTATTTCTGCACTTTTTTTGCAGATATCAAAAAAATGTTGTACCTTTGCCGCGTCAAAGGTATTTTGATACCTCAACCGTCACTTACTGACGAATTTATTAAAAAATTGAGCCTTTTAGTGGCTCTATTTTTGTTTTATAAGGCTTTCCGCATCTTCTTAAAACAGCAAAAAACCTTTGCGGCTGCAAAGGTACTGCTTTTTTTTGAACTGTGCAAATAATGGCTCAATTAATTAGGGCAAAAATATAGCGCATAGGATGAAGAAAAGTGTATTGTTATTATTGGTGATTTTATCATTTTGTTGCTGTCAACGAAATGGTAAGACTATCTGTGGTGTACCGGTACAGGGCACGCCCTGGGAGTTGGCTGCTGCCATTCACGATAAGGGTGATGGTACCTTTGTCCCGGAGACGGTGACCGAGTACGAGAACAAGGCTATTATACACGGCTGGCTCAATACCAACAATGACGAAACTCCCTATTGAGAAGAGCCCTATGACGACGGACTACTTCCGGCAGAGATCATCTGCGACGTGCAAAACGGCAAGGTCGTCGATGCTACTACTTATTGTAAACATTTTGATGGAGAATAGGATATGAGAACAGAAGATCAAGTACGAGACGAAGCCAATAAGATACTCGGTTTTAAGAATACCGAGACTGCATTAGCTGGTGTTGGTCAGTTAACGTCTTTTGCTAAATTAGGTTTCAAAGGTGAGGGAGCAAACTATCGTCCGGACGGTTGGTATTTACCTAATGAGACAAATTTCCCTGCAATCATTCTTGAAGTAAAGAAAGAAGACTGTGACCTTAAGCAACCACAAATAGACGAGGTACTTAAAAACTGCCGAGTTGCACGTTCAAAATATAAAAATGTAGTTGGTATTCTATATAATGGCATAGATATTCTTGTCTATAAAAATGAAGAATTAGTGCCTGGTGAAAAGGAACTCCATAATAAAGAATACTATCTTGGTCTATTTACGCAAAATACCATAGACAAGCAAAAAATCTACAACCTTACAAAGCGCATTAACGATTCGTTGCACTTTAACTTCGGTATTAAGAATCTTAACCACCGAATGATATTCACGGCCTGCGCGCTCGTGGCTAAGAGGTACGATGCCATACTTGAAAAAGGCATGGACTATGCCACTTTTCACACGTCAATACATTCTACTTTATCAAAGTCGCTTGAAGAAGCAAAACGTCAGAACATAAAGTTAGATCTACTGCTTGAGGTGTACGCGTCTATTAAGATGAATATTCAGAACAATCAAGAGGCGATAGACGATTTTATAGACTGCGTGACTAAAATCTCTGATAACATCAATTCCGATTTTTGGCAAGGAGAGGATGTTATGGCGATTTTCTTCAATGAGTTTAACCGCTATAAAGGAAAGTCTGAACAAGGACAAGTCTTTACTCCCGACCATATTACCTCTCTTATGTACCGTCTGATACACGTAGATAAAGACGATATAGTTTTAGATGCTGCTTGTGGTAGCGGTGCATTCCTTGTAAAAGCCATGTGTAATATGGTTAAGGAAGCCGGTGGGAATAGCACAGTCAAAGCAAAAGATATCAAGCAAAAACAACTCTATGGCATTGAGTTTGACCGCGAGGTATTTGCTCTTGCTTGCGCTAATATGCTTATTCACAAAGACGGAAAGACCAATCTTGAGCAATTAGATAGCCGCACCGAAGAAGCCGGAAGATGGATTGCATCAAAAGGTATCACTAAAGTATTGATGAACCCGCCTTTTGAGTCAAAATACGGGTGTATAGACATTGTGCGGAATGTACTTGATAACGTTAAGCCTAACACTCTCTGCGCCTTTATAATGCCTGATAAGAAATTGGAGAAAGATAGTAAAGGTAAAAAACTGCTTAAGAAGCATTCACTTCTCAAAATTATCAAACTACCCGAAAAGGTCTTCGATGCGGGAGTTACCACCTCTGTCTTTATCTTCCAAGCACAGAAACCGCAGAATGACAAAGAGATTTTTGCTTGTTATATTGAGGATGACGGATTAGAGACGGTTAAGAACCAAGGTCGTCAAGATATCCGTGACCGCTGGCAAAGTATTGAAGATAAATGGGTAGAGATTATAGAGAAACAATCCGGTGATGATACTATCCAGTGGCTCAAGCCAGCCGAACACCTCTCTTATCAAATGCCCGAAAAGCCTTTCGAGATTTTTGAGGAAGATTTCGTCAAGACCATGATGGACTATGAAATGTTCAAACAAGGCATAGATGCAAAGGAGTTTAATGAGAATATTCTTTTAAAAATCTTGTATAACAGCGAAGTTGCTATGAAAGATAATAAAATAATCATAACTATTGAGAAATAAGATATGAGCAAAATAGATACTACATATTGGAAACCATTTCTTGTTGGTAAATTCTTTGATTTTCAACGTGGCAAAGTAAAGAAATTACAATCCATAGAAAAAGGTACTGTCCCCGTTATAGCTGCCGCTAGAAGCAAACAAGGAGTCGCGGGGTATTACGCGGTGGAACCTATCTATAAAAATCAAATAACTATTTCTTGTAATGGAGTCGGATGCGGTAGTACCTTCTATCATGATTATCCTTTTAATGTGAATGGAGATGCCATAGTATCAATTGATAAAATGTATATTTCGGAAAAGGCTAAACAATTTATATGTTGTATTTTAGATGGAGTACTCACACGTAAGTATTCATACGAGGAAAAATGTTCACCGGAAAAGGCTTCAAATGAGCTAATCCTCCTACCTGCAACCCCCGCTGGCGAGCCCGACTGGAAATACATGGAGATGTATATGCGCGGAGTAGAGGCTATCACAAAGGAGAAAATCGCTTTATTAACCAAGAAAAAACAAGAACCCGTACAAGGAGGAACTATCAATAACTACGGCACAGTAAATATCTACGAAAAGTGATATACAGTCCCCTCCATGACTTAAAACTGGAGGACATATATATAGCGCATAGCGCGAGCGGCATTTCCCTTTAAAGACGAGTCGGCAAAACTAAATGTTGTGAAAAAGGAACTGTCCCTCTTTCCGTGTAACCGCACGGGTAGGCGGGGCATCACAACAAGTTTGCCGACTTCGTCTTTTGTCCCGCTTGCCTGTGCTTTTTTATAAACAATTATGGTCAATAACATTAACAACTTTGGAGTAATCAATTTCTACGAGAACAACAATGCGCAAGCCAAAAAAGCGCAGGTGGAAACACTCAGTAATACCAACAAAACCGAAGATATCGAACCGGTTGACACCTCTTTTTTCGGTACCGACAAATTCCCCGCTGATGTGTGCGAGAAGAACTTGCGCGAGGCTATCGATGGTGCTTCCGGTAAGGCTGACGCCTGCCGTAGGATAATGCTTGCCGATACGTGCGGGTATATACATATACGTCAATTCACAGACGCTCGCAAAGCCGAATTGGTCAACCCTTTTGCAGCACCGAAATACACCTTTTACGACTACGATTTTCGGCAAGCAAGGAACAGAAAATAGTGTTATCAAGTGTTATATTTTGTTCGCGAACAAATAGCCTAAAATAGCCGTTTTTGTTCTAATCGTTGTTCTAATGTGTTCGTATTAGCGTCCCGAGTTTGGGGCGCTTTTTTTTTGTCTATAATTTTGTGGTGGATTTCGGGGACGGGATTCCGGCATTCGGTATTCCGGTATTCCGAAAAAATAATCGCATATGTCATTAAAATCAACACTAAAAGAGCTCGAAAAAGAGCGGCCGAGTTACGTAGTCGAAGGCTGGGTCGCCAAAGACGGATGGCATCATCACCCGTGCGAGTCACAGACACATTTTTTTATCGATAAGCCCACGAGGCTGGAGAGACCGGGTTCCGGTCTTGAGATATGGAACGGACAAGGCTACCAAATAGCGCTGCCGGATGATGCTTTCCCAAAATTACGGTACAGTGATGAACCTGTTAAAGTGAGGATTGAGATATATCGTACAACCGGCATTAGATGCCGGGACAATAAACAAAGTAAAAGGAAAGAAATATGGAAAAGATAGATAATTATACCGCGTTTGAGCTGATACCCGAAGAAGGAGGAAAGGCTCTGCATTATGGCACGTTCTACGGTGCGTGCTTGAGTTATTATCGAGGTACTTGGAAATGGATTAAAATCCCCAAAAACATCGTATCAAAAGGGAGCAAGTGTGACCATGGCGGAAGCGATAGGTACTTGCAATATAATTGCTCACGTTCGCCATTCCATCATCGGCTTTGGCATTCGATGATAGCCATGCTGTTTCTGAAAGCCAACTTAACCGGCAAACAGGTACACCACTTGAATAACGACGGTCTCTGTTGCCGGGCTGATAATCTCGTTGTGGTAACGCCGAAAGAACATGCACAATATCACAAAGATATGCGATCTGGAAAGATCATAATTACTAACTTACAAAAATCAAAATTTTATGTTACACATTAATTTAGAGATTGATGCGAAGAGCATCACGCCTGCTGTGCTGGAAGAGTTGAAAGCACAAGTGAATGACCAATTAAAAGCGGAGAAAGACCCGCTGCTGCGTTATGTGGTGGCTCACTCGTTAGTGGATGCCGCAGAGTTTGGTGCAGACCAATCCGGTGCTGCTGCAGAGGCACACTGCGAGAAGAACGGAAAGGGTTGGGACGGCAAAGACTTCTATCACAAGGGTTACTGGTTCAATCGTCAGTTTAGTTGGACGGAGCCTAAGTATGCGGACAATGCGACCGACAAAGACGGTGTCAAGCTGGACTACAAAGGTGCAGTGAGTGAGTTGGAAAAATGCAAGTCCGACTTGGCTGACGCCAAGAAAGCGCTGAAAGACATGAGGCTTGAGATCTGGGAAGCGCACCCGAAGATGGAGATACGGATTAAGGGTGTGACCTTCAAGTTGATGAACCTGTTTGGAGTGAAGCCGAATGTTAAGTAAGCAAGATGAGCGCGAGATCAATGCCCTGCGTAACCTCCGCGAGGGGTTGCGTTGGGGGTTGATACGCGAGATACGCGGCAAGCTTTGCGGGACGGAGTATGTGTGCCGGAGTACGGAGGAAGTGGATGCGATACTGGAGGCGGCGGGGGATAGCGGCTGCCAGTAGGTGGCGAATATCTACGGGTTAGCGGCTGCCAAATATAGCGAGTAAACCCCTCGGCGAAGAATTACGGTTCGTGAGGATAGCAACTCCTCGGCGAACATGGCCACCAGCCATTCTGATTCGGGCGTCCCCAACGCCCTGCATATGTCGCTACGGAGTTCTATCTCACAAACCTACTGCCTCTAATGAGGCACGCCAAGCGGGCAGCCGAATGAAAAGAAAAGAGATAAAAGAAAGAAGCAAAGAAAATTAAAAAGAAAAGGTCGTCGTTGTTCCTAACAAACAAGGGATAATAGCAACAAAGACGACGACCTATTTTTAAGGATGGAAGATTATTTTGATAAGATATCGGAACTTCTAGAAAAGAACGGCAATGTTTTTTGGAAATACAAAGACGAGGCGGCGCGGGCTTGGTCCAAGTACACGATAGAAGAGAAGCGATATATCTACGTGACCATCCGAAAGAAAATTAATAACGGCTATTTTGTTTCCTATCTCCCGCATAAAGCTATTGACGAAAATGCGCCGCGGTCATCCAGACAAAAGATGATGACGTACAACGAGTACTACATCAAGTACGGAACGGATCTGGAAGTTGACGGATGGAAGCGGGTATATAAGCCGGAAGAGAGGACTACGGTGTACTACCGGCATTAGATGCCGGGCTAATAGACGGAGGCGGCGGATTGAATCCGCCTGGAAAAGAAGAAAGGTAAGTGAAAGGTAGGACAAAGGGGAGACAAAGAGGAGATGGTATCGTGATGGTAAAGTAAATCATAGAACCTTCCTAGGCGGATGCCGCTCCTTCCGAAAGCGGAAGGACGCTCCGGGTATCGTGATGGTAATGTTCGCGGCAGGGGTTTGCCGGCATCAGATGCCGGGACAAAGGACAAAGAAATAGATGATAGATAATAGATAAACCAGAAGAAAGGAGGTGTACATGAAACGAGAACGGAAGGTGAGTAAGGAAGAGTTGGCGAGGCGTGCGGATAGGGCACGAGGTGTGGAACGGGGATTGTGGGGATTGAACGTGCTGATATACGGATGGCTACGCTACCGGAAATACGGTGACGCATACTGCAAAAAGATTCACGGACGGGAGTGGTTGCACATGACGGAAGTGATGGATTTGTCGGACTATGCGGGCTGTGACCTGACGCAGTAAAGCGAAAATACCCGAAAACCGGACATTTGCGAGTTCACTTATTTGGTGGGCTCGCATTTTTGTAGTACTTTTGCAGCGTGAAACGAAAAATGACGCGATATGGGCAAGGTGGTATTACAGGAACCTTTACGGAGTATACATGGGCAGTTGTTGGCGAGTGACCCGTACTATTTTCGGATTTATCCGGTGAGTAGAGACGGGGAGTTTGTGCAGATTGTGCAGGCTTGTCCGGACCGGTCGCGATATAAGCCGACGGCGAAGCATTTGGCCGCGATGGTGGCGTTCGGGGAGCGTTTTGGACGGCTGAAACATGAGGAATATTTGAAAAGAGTTTGGCAAGGCCAGCTCGAAATTAACTTTAATAATTAACCCATTTAAACCTAAATTTTAACTATGGCAAAAGTACAGTTAACAGGAGCATTTGCGCGCTTTCGCGGTAAGCTCAACAAGTCGGAAGTGCTGGTGCTGAAAGGCTGTCCGTGTGGCAAGGAGCAGATGGCGCTGGACCTGCTTAATCCGACGAAGGCAAAACATGTGAAGAATGTGGCGTGTCAGAACGCGCTGAAGACGGCTGCTCAGGCGGCTAAGACGGCGTTGGCAGACCCGACGGAGGGAGCGAGCCTGCGTGCCGAACATGCGGCACAGAGTGCGATTCGATCGCTGTTCGCGTTTGTAGTGAAGAAAAAGTATGTGGCACCGACGTTTTAGTAATGAATAATGATTAATGAATAATGATTATCTCATTATGAAGCGAATTCTATTGGCCTTAGTCGTCCTAGGGGCGATGATGGCAATGACGAGCTGCAACGTCACCAGGGTGGTCACGACGGAGAGTCAGTACTACCAAAGAGGTGACACAACCTGCACCATCGTTACTAAAACTGTCGAGAGCTATGATGCCTCGAAGAAACTGAGTTATTAACCAATTAAAACCTTAACAAAATGAGTAAAGTTGTATTTTTGGATCCCGTTGACCATGTAAGTGGTAAACTGTCGAAAAAGTCCCGCGTGACCTACATGTACAAGGCTGAAAACGACCGCAAGTACACCCAAATCCGTGGCAAACGTAAGACTCCGTACACCGCCGACGAACTGGCACGCTTCGACAAGTTCGCAGCTGTATCACGCGCTACCGCTGCTGTGATGAAGAACCCGACGAGCCTTAACACCGCTCAAACCGAGTTCAAGGCACAGACCACCTACAAGAAGCTCCGCGATTACGTATGGCATCGCGAGTGGGAGAACTACCAGGGATAATTGGTAACGGTTAACGGTTATCGGTTATCGGTTAGCGGAAAAGTGCAGGTTTTTCACGAAATCTGCACTTTTTTATGCAATTTATTTGCATATATGCAAAAAATGTTGTAATTTTACAGCGCGAAATAGTATTTAACCCTAAATATCAAATCATTATGAGAAAACTCTCTTTCTTATTCGCTGTTTTGCTGTGCTCATGGAGCATGTTGACGGCAACTAATGTGAAAGTCCGTGTACTTATTCCTACGGACTCAGAGTTTACAACAACAGGTACTATCGTTTTTGCTTGGAAGAGTACCGGCGGAGGCTCTGCTACGTCTATCGTTTTGGCTCGCGAAGGCACATCCCGCTGGTGGGGTGCAACGGTCATTATTCCGGATGAGACAGAGTTTACGTATGGCATCTATACGGAGACTTCAACTACTTCCAAGGATGTAGCGCAAGTAGGCGGATGGTCGCCATCGTCGTACGTTGCTAAAGACAAACCGGAACTGAACCTCGAGATAGCGGTGCTCGTTGATGATGAGTCCGATCCGAATGAAAGAGTATTTCTTGTAGAAGAAGTGGCAGCAACCGCTCCTGACCATGATTATCGCATTAGTGATTTGGAGGTGCAGGATATAGGGAATGGCGTCACCATCACATGGACTGCGAATAATATGGCGCCCAATTATTATATTGAGCTCATGGATGATGCACGTACGTGGTATTTTGCGGACTATGTAACGGTTACCGAAGGTAAGTACACCTATTATTATGACGGAACGGATGACATCCATTTAGGAACATTGGTGTTCTTCCCTTGTTATTTTGACGGAGTATCCGATTACCATCCGTATGTGAGAATGTTCCAGAAAGACTTGGACATTAACTTCGCGAACCCCGAGAATATCATCAAGAAATCACTCAAAGCCGTACAGAAAGATAACACCATCGAGGTATCGTGGGATCACTATCCTGCAGTAACGCTGTATTATGTTGCTGTCGTTTACGACAATTGGGGAAAAGAGCAGGTAATTCTGCCGAAATTTGTGCCTGCGAAGGATGGCAAATATACGCTGACAATTGACGAGCTGCCGGCTAATGGTGATTATGATGTGTTGTTCTTTGCCCAGAACGCTAACGGAGATCCACTCGCAGATATCTCTACCGGTGTCACGGTTACCGGTTTGCCTGCTTTGGGTGAAGTGGAACTGCGGACACTGATTCCTTCGGATAACGACATGGATATTACCTACGGCGTATGGTTCGAATGGATGGACCTTGAGACAAAAACAGCAGCTATGGTTAAGGCCGATATGGACGCAGATGGAGTCTGGTTCTCCAAGAAGATTACTACCGACAAGTCCGCTATCCAATTCCGCGTGTGCAACAAATCGGATGCTTCAGGTAGTAACTCATCTTTCTCACCAATCATCAGTACGAATCAGGCCTGCTTCGAGATGCAGTATCAAGATTCACATGCTTGGGAATTGCGTGAAGCAGCGTGCGATGCGCAAGACCATGACTATCGTATGACTAATGTGCAAGTCGCGGTTTCTGATCCAGGCTGTCTGCTCACGCTCACGATTACAGCCAAAGACTATGCTTCTGCTTATAAGGTTGAGGCGCACAAAAGTGGTGTAGGCAGTTTTGAAACACTGGCTATTCTGCCTTATGAAGGTAGTAATACCTTTACCTTCCCGCTTCCGTTTACCACGGCCGGTAATTATGATTATCGTATCACTCCTATAAATATAGACGATAACACGCAAGTGGCAGAAGAAAAGACAGGAACTATCACTCTCGCTTCCGGCAATATCAATGTACCGACCGGCTTAAGTGTTACAGTTGGAGCAGACCAGCAGACTGCCATCTTCACTTGGCAACAACCTTCTCCGACAACGGTGGAGCATTATTCACTCAAAATTGAGGATGATGGAAAGATTTATAACGTGGAGAATATCTATGAGACAAACTACTCCATGAAGTTCTACATCACAAGAAATCATCGCGTCAACTGGACAGTCTATGCGTATGATGCAGCCGATGTGCTGGTGGCACAAGCATCGCATGGAGATATGGTTCCAATCGTTTCACTGGACTATTCTCCGAAGGACTTGAAAGTGGCTGTAGATGGCAACAAAGCTACCATGACTTGGACAACGACGGCGAATGTTCAGTTCTGCAGTTTATACGTGTATGATGATATGACCGGTGAGTTCTTTGTTGATGAAGTCGTTTCCGGTGAAAACGGCCAGTTTAGCGCTACCTATACGCTCAAAGAAGATAAAACGCTCTTACTCCATTGGGCTGTGCAGGCAGAATCGCAAGAAGGTGTAGCAATGTCCGATGCGGTAGATGGCGAGTTGTTCATGCTTGTGGGTAAAGCGCCTATACCGCGCGTACCGCAGACCAAAGAAATGACTCCGACAATCGGCTTTTTATATTGGGACGACATAGTTAATACATGGGCTGCAACCGTGTATGAATACAATGCGTCACAAGAGCCCGTAATGGTATTCTTACTGACTGTTTCAGGCAATAAATCAACCATCCCGACGACGATAACGCTGACCAATAACACCGACGATGATAATGTGTTCTCGGAGGTGGTGAAGAGCGGTGAACCACAATTCGGTGATATGATTAAGAATGCCAACCTCACCATCACCTATGACGGAGGAGTACGCACTAAGGATGACGGAGCCGGCGGAATAACTATCTATGTCCTCGCTAAAGTGAGTGGTGAGATGAATAGTGACTTCGGCGATAAACTGATTGTCAACCAATCGGCTAACTTTGTAGAATTCTATGTAACAGGTATCGAACCGCCTACAAGCATTGACCAAACAAATCAACAATCACAAATCACCAATCAAAAATTCATTAAGAACGGTCAACTTCTCATTCTCCGTGACGGCAAGATATTCAACGCCGTAGGACAAGAAGTTAAATAACTACAGATTATGACCGAAGGAGTGAAGAAAGCCGTTAAAGTGGCCTGCTGGATAGTAGGCGTGCCGGTCGCGCTGCTGTTCTTAGTAATGGCGTTATCCCCTGTGGCGAAAGTCGTTATTAACCACCACGGGCCGGATATCATCGGTCGCGAGACGTCGGTGAGTCATGTGTTTATCAACCCGTTTGTCGGGTCGGTGCGCTTGACGGATTTCCATTGCAAAGAGGCGAACGGCATTACGGATTTTGTGGCTTTCGACAAACTCTACGTCCGCATACGTTGGACCAAACTGGCCGGTAAGGAGGTGGATATTCGCCATATTCACCTCACGAACTGGTCGGGCGAGATACTGAACGGTCCGGAGGTGCTGAACTTCTCGGATATCATCACTCGCTTCTCGCGCAACGACACTGTTCCGCGTGATACGACACCGTCCGAATGGACTGTCTCGCTCAACGACATGCGCCTCGTCAACGGCACACTCCTTTATCACGACGTGATACGCGATAACCGCTGGGTGATTGATAACATCAACCTCAATATACCGGGTCTGTACTTCGGTGCCCAGCAGTCCCGCGCCGGACTGCAGTTCGACCTGCCGACAGGTGGAAGTGTGAATATCAAGGCCGGATACGTGATGGCCTCGCGGCACTATATGATCACCCTCGGTTTGGAGAATGTGAACTCCAATGTGGCATTGCCACTGGTGCAGGATTATCTGCGTGTGAGCGGCCTTGGGGCACTCATCAACGGTGAGCTCTTCATCAACGGCAGCCTCGATAACGTGCGCGATATTGTTGCGTCCGGCAACCTGTCACTCAGTGGCCTGCAGATAACGGACGAAGACGATGACCCTGTGGCCGGACTGGACGAGATACACCTAACTATACGGCGTGGCGATTTAGCGAATAACCGCTGGTTGTTGGACACACTCACTATCACCGGTCTGACGGGCCATTTCGAGCGGAACGAGCGGTACAACACGTTCTCCCGCCTGAAACAAGATGTGCCGGAAGTGGAACCGGATTCGGTGACGGTGGAAGAGGATAACGATACGGTCCAGACGCCTCCGATGACGTGGGAAGCACGTTACCTGCGCATCACCGGCAAGGATATCAGTTTTGAGGATAACTCGATGCGCAAGAATGTCGAGTACACGATCAACGACTTCACCCTGTCCGGCCAAGATATAACGGCGCAAGGACATAACAGCCTGCGACTCGTGGCACACGCCGGAAAGAACGCGACACTCAATGCCACTTTTGCCGGCGGAACGGACATCAAACACGGGCAACATACGCTTAACATACGCTTGACGGGAGTGGATATAACCGACTTCTCACAGTACGCGGAGTACTACTTCGGTTATCCGCTTAACAACGGTATCTTGTCGCTGCAGAGTGCGGCTACCATCCGGAACGGCTACCTCAATAGCGACAACAAGATAACGATTGACCATCCCGAGGTAGGCAAGAAAATGAAACTGCGCAAACCGAAGATTAAGAACGTGCCGCTTAAGCTCGGCGTTGATATGCTTACTTCTGCGCAAGGTATCATGGTGCTCGAAGTGCCTATTTCCGGCAATATCACTTCGCCTAAGTTCCGCTTCGGAAAAGTGGCGGGACGTGCTGTCGCCAAAGTGTTCTTCGGTCCGTTGATGGGCATACGTGATAACCGCGAACTCATTTCACAAGCTGAGGCTGAAGAGATAACCGAACTTGTGGGAGAGTAGTGAAAGTTGAAAGATGAAAATTGAAAAGTGAAAAGAAAGTGCAGGAATTTTGCGATTTCTGCACTTTTTATTTGCATATATGCAAAAAAAGCTGTATCTTTGCGCGCTATTTTGAAATAATAATAAATAAACAAACTAAAAATTATAACATTATGAGAAAACTTTTTACATTTTTTCTGGCTCTCGTGACTGTTGCAGCAGTGGCCGAAGATCTTTCATCCGTTAAAATCGGAGATTTGTATTACGATTTGAACACCGAAAGCAGTACCGCAACGGTGGTTGCAAAACCAAGTGGTAAATATACCGGTGACATAACTATCCCGTCAAGTGTGGAATACAACTCAGAGACGTTTAGCGTCACGGCGATTGTGAATGCATTTTATGAATGTGCCGATCTGACTTCGGTAACACTTCCTAATAGCGTAAGAAACATCAGTGATAATTCGTTCTACGGTTGTTCGAGTTTGGAGAGTATAGTCGCTAATGATAAAATCTTTGCCCGTCTTCCGATGAGCTATTCGGGTTCCTATACTATTCCAGAAGGAATCCAAACGATTGCGGGAAATGCATTTCAGAAATGTGCTAATTTAGAGAGTGTTACGATCCCTAAGAGCGTAACCAGTATGGGAAATCGTCCATTCTCAACTTGCTATAGTTTGACCGCCATCGAAGTGGCAGCCGGAAATACGGTTTATGTCGCTGTAAAAGGTGTGCTGTTCAGTAAGGACAAAAAAATGCTTGTAGCTTTCCCAGGTGGAAAGACAGGAAGTTATAATGTTCCCAGTGGTGTAGAAGTGATAGGAAATGCTGCATTTATTACGTCCAACTTAGAAACAGTAAATCTTCCTAATAGTGTTCAAACGCTTGAAGAACATGCATTCTTCAGTTGCTATAAGTTAACTCGAGTGAATATCCCTAACGGTGTTACAAGCATTGGAATATATGCTTTTGCTTATAGTAACAAATTGCCGGAGATAGTTCTGGGCAGCGAACTAAAAACGATTGGTAATTACGCGTTCTATTCATGCTCCGCATTGAAAAGCATCACTTGTAAGGCTGTTGATCCTCCTACTTGTCCAGATGAATATGTCTTTAGGGGCACGGATAAGAATGCATGTCTTTATGTTCCGCAGGAAAGCATATCTTCTTATAGAAAGGCTACGGGCTGGAGCGCGCTCAAAGATAATACGTATCCGATGGCGGAGGCTATCGGCCACGTTACAAATAACGCCACTTCCGCATCCCGTAAGTTGATTCGTAACGGCCAAATCTTAATTGAGCGCAACGGCAAACTCTATAACGTCGCAGGTGCTGTAGTGGAGTAATAAAAGTACTACCTTTGCGCGCTGAATTGAAAATAAATAATATAAGACAAGATAATGGCAAAGAAAGAAGTCCAATTTTCGCTTGTGTACCGCGATATGTGGCAGTCAAGCGGCAAGTATGTTCCTCGTAAGGACCAGTTGGCAAGAATCGCACCGGTGATTATAGACATGGGTTGTTTCGACCGTGTAGAGACAAATGGTGGTGCAAGTGAGCAAGTAAATCTGTTGTATGGTGAGAACCCGAATCTTGCGGTTCGTACATTCACCAAACCGTTCAATGAAGCAGGTATCAAGACGCATATGTTGGACCGCGGTCTGAACGCGTTGCGTATGAACCCTGTGCCGGCAGATGTAAGGCAGTTGATGTACAAGGTGAAGCACGCACAAGGTGTGGACATCACCCGTATCTTCTGCGGCCTGAACGACCCGCGCAATATCATTCCGTCCATCAAATGGGCGAAAGCAGCAGGCATGACGGCGCAAGCGACGATGTGTATGACCTACTCGCAGGTTCATACTGTCGAGTATTACGTTAATCTCGCGGAGCAGCTGATAGAAGCTGGCGCACAAGAGATCTGCCTAAAAGATATGGCAGGTATCGGTCGTCCGGCAAGTCTGGGTAAGATAGTGGCAGCCATCAAGGCGAAACACCCCGATATCATCATTCAATACCACGGACACTGCGGTCCCGGTTTCTCGGTAGCTTCGATGCTCGAAGTGGCGAAAGCCGGTGGTGACGTGCTCGACGTAGCGATGGAGCCGCTGAGCTGGGGAAAAGTGCATCCCGACGTGATCACTATCCAAGCCATGCTCAAAGATGCGGGCTTCCTCGTAAAAGACATCAACATGAAAGCCTATATGGAAGCGCGTAGTCTGACGCAAGAGTTCATCGACGACTTCCTTGGTTACTGGATTGACCCGAAGAACAGCCTGATGACCTCGTTGCTCGTAGGCTGCGGTCTGCCTGGTGGTATGATGGGTAGTCTGATGGCGGACCTCAAAGGCATGCACTCGGCTATCAACACGAACCTGCGCAAAAAAGGTGAGAAAGAACTGAGCGAGGACGAACTGCTGGTTGAGCTCTTCGACGAAGTACAACGTATATGGCCGATGCTTGGAACACCGTGTCTGGTAACGCCGTTTAGTCAATATGTGAAGAATGCTGCGCTGTTCAACCTCTACTCCAAATCGATGGACGAAGCACCGTTCACACGTATGGATCCGGCTATGTGGGGTATGATTCTTGGTAAGTCGGGCAAACTGCCGGGCAAACTGGCTCCGGAGATTGTCAAACTTGCTAAAGAGAAAGGCTTTGAGTTCTATACCGGCGACCCGCAGGCACTCTATCCGGACGAGCTGCCACGCTTCATCAAAGAGATGGAAGAGAACGGCTGGGACCGCGGACAAGACGACGAAGAACTGTTCGAGTTCGCGATGCATGAGAAACAGTACCGCGAGTTCAAGTCCGGCCAAGCGAAGGAACAGTTCCTTGCTGACCTGGAACAACGTAAAGCGAAAGCTGCTGCTCCTGCCGCTCCAGCTGCTGCACCTGCACAGAAAGCAGATGACGACCTCGTAGCTGTCGCTTATGCGCTGTACCTGAGTGGACATAATGGAGGATTCAAAATTCAGGATTCAGGATTCAGAAATCAGCGTTCACCATGGCGCTGGTCGCATGTCGTTTACCAAAATTGACCGGCGCAGTCGCCGGAGACGGAAACCGGTGCAGTCACCGGAGACAGAAAATAATATAAATTACACAATACGATGAAGAAATATAATTTCAATGCGGGCCCGAGTATTCTCCCGCAAGAAGTAATCAAACAAACAGCAGAAGCCGTTATCGACTTCCAAGGTGAAGGACTGTCCGTTCTGGAGATCTCCCACCGCGCTAAGTATTTCCAACCCGTGATGGACGAAGCAGAAGCACTCGTGAAAGAGCTGCTGAACGTGCCGGAAGGGTATCGCGTGCTGTTCCTCGGTGGTGGTGCCAGCCTGCAGTTCTGCATGGTGCCGTTTAACCTGATGGAGAAGAAAGCTGCGTACCTGAATACAGGCGTTTGGTCAAAGAAAGCACTCAAGGAAGCCAAAGGTTTTGGCGAGGCCGTTGAAGTGGCTGCCAGCACGACCGATATCCCGACGGACTATGAGATTCCGCAAGATGCTGACTATTTCCACATCACAACGAACAACACCATCTTCGGCACAGAGATTAACGACGACAAACTCGCTGAGATCTACCGCAAGAAAGGTAACGTACGTCTCGTGGCTGATATGAGTTCCGATATTCTGTCTCGTCCGATTGATGTAAGCCAATACGACATCATCTACGGTGGTGCACAGAAGAACCTCGCTCCTGCCGGTGTGACCTTCGTGATTATCAAAGAGGAATGCCTCGGACACGTGAGCCGTTATATCCCGACCATGCTGAACTACCAGACACATATCGACGGTGGTTCGATGTTCAATACGCCTCCTGTGCTGCCTGTTTATACCGCTGTGCTGACACTTCGTTGGCTCAAGAAGAACGGTGGTGTTAAATGGATTGAGGCCCGCAATAAAGCGAAAGCTGACCTGCTGTACAAATGCCTCGACGAGAGCAAACTGTTCATGCCGACGATCTCCAAGAAAGAAGACCGCAGCCGCATGAATATCTGCTTTGTGTTCAAACCTGGCTACGAAGAGCTGCAAGACGACTTCTTCAAGTTTGCGACCGAACGTGGCATGGTTGGTATCAAGGGACACCGTTTGGTTGGCGGCTTCCGCGCAAGTTGCTATAACGCTATGGACCTCGAAGGCGTTCAGGCACTGGTTGATTGCATTAAAGAATACGAAGCGTTGCACGCTTAGTTTAGTGTTTAGAGTTTAGAGATATGAAAGTATTAGTTGCAACAGAGAAACCTTTTGCGAAAGTTGCCGTTGACGGTATTCGCGAAGTGGTAAAAGCAGCAGGCTATGAGCTGGCGCTGCTCGAGAAATATACAGAGAAACAACAGTTGTTGAACGCAGTAGCCGATGCGGATGCACTTATTATCCGCTCGGATATTGTAGACGCCGAAGTGCTGGACGCTGCCAAACAGTTGAAGATAGTGGTTCGCGCAGGTGCAGGATACGATAATATCGACCTGGCTGCGGCTACAGCCCATAACGTGGTGGCAATGAACACTCCCGGTCAGAACAGCAACGCGGTAGCGGAACTGGCTCTCGGTTTGATGGTGTTCGCCGTGCGTAATTTCTACAACGGCACTTCCGGAACCGAACTGAAAGGCAAGAAACTTGGTATTCATGCTTTTGGTAACGTAGGTCGTAACGTGGCACGTGTAGCTCAAGGCTTCGGTATGGAGTGCTATGCGTACGATGCATATTGTCCGGACGAGGCTATGCTATCAGCTGATGTGAAACCGGTACATAGCGCAGAGGAGTTGTATAAGACCTGCGATGTAGTGAGTCTGCATATCCCTGCCACGCCTGAAACGAAGAACAGCATCAATCATGACTTGGTTGGTCTGATGCCGAAAGGCGGCTTGCTCGTGAACACGGCTCGCAAGGAAGTGATTGACGAGGAAGGACTGATTGTTCTCATGCAAGAACGTCCTGATATCAAATACGTGACGGATATCATGCCGGTTGCTGACGCTAAGTTTAAGACCCTGTTCGAAGGCCGCTATTTCGCAACGCCGAAGAAAATGGGAGCTCAGACAGCTGAGGCCAATATCAACGCCGGTATCGCTGCCGCCAAACAGATTGTGGACTTCATCGAGAACGGCAACACACGCTTCCAGGTGAATAAAGGTTAAAGGTGAAGGTGAAACGGGTAGTAGGAATAATAGTAGGTTTGTGCTTGGTGATAGGTTGTTGGGCTTTTCCTGTGGAGACGCCTAATCCGCGCAAGTGGCCCGCTGTGGAGATACATGACGGCGTGGAGACCATCTTGCTCTTTCGGGACGAGATAGCTCTGCACCTCGTTAATGGTCCCGCAACGGTGTATGACCTTTCCGGCAAGAAAGTGAGCGAAGGACAGGAAGTGTTCTTCCCGGATGACGGGACGTACTACATCGAAACGGGTGGGGTGAAGGATCACTTCACTGTGCTGTCGTATCGGTCGTTTATCATGCAACATGCTTTCGACTTTCAGGTCTTTGTCCAGCCACGTTGCCGCGAGACGATTCTCTTGATGACACCTGCTATGACCTATATCACGTCAGCAGGAGTAGCCAAGACGCTGAACCGCCAAGTGACTGTCTCGTACACCGATATAGGGTGGGGCGAGAGTAACTGGCAGGACTCGGCTGCGGTCTATTCGGGCACGATGATAAACAACCGTCTACATATTCCTGCCTTCTACCGTGCTACAGATTTTGTGGTGCGTTACGACAGCGTCTGGCGCGACGAACTGAACCTGCCGCAGGACTCGATCGTCTCCGAACTCATACTGCCCATCGCCGTTAAGTCCCATCCTACGGCCACAGCGACGGTGCGCGGAAAAGAGAACGAGCGCTCGAACGAAGTGGACCGACCAACTGACTCCAAAGTGCTCGAGTCACGCTCTGCACCGTTGGAGGTGTTCTTAGAGGCTCATCCGTCACCTGCGGTGCAGTTCTACTCATGGCGCATCACCCGCGGTAATGAGGAGCTGGCAACACGTCAGGACGAGACCGTACGCTATACGTTTATGAATCCGGGTGGATACACCATCACGCACTCCGTGGCGAATATGCAGTGTCCGTGCAACACCGACGATGGTGATTGTGACAAGGACTCGACGCAGTTTAAAGTGTCTATTCAGGAGTCGCAACTGTTGGTGCCGAACGTGTTCACGCCTAATGGCGACGGACAAAACGACGAGTTTCGCGTGCTCTACCGCTCCCTGCGCGATTACCATATATGGGTATATAACCGCTGGGGTAAGTTAGTGTATGAGTCCACCGACCCATCACGTGGATGGGACGGAACGATCAACGGTCGTCCTGCTGCCGAGGGAGCGTACTACTACGTCATTCGTGCGATAGGTACCGACGCGGCTAAGGATGCGTCCTTCCACTCGCGCCAGGCCTACGAGAAAGGCAAACTCAACTCCGACGATGCCTACTTGGGTGTCTATCAGTTGTCTGGAGATATAAATTTGTTAAGAGGAAAACAAAAATAGTTTAAACAATGAAAAAAGTACTTATTATGGCTGTTGCCGCTACAATGATGGCTGCTTGCACAAGTAAAGCGCCAGTTGAACACAACGATAATCCGCTGTTGGATTATGCTAATTGGACGACGCCTCACGGCACGTATCCGTTTGATGCTATTCACGCTGCTGACTATATGCCGGCTTTCGAAGAGGCTCTGCGTCAAGGTCGTGCTGACATCGATGCGATAGTTCGCAATCCGGAAGCTCCGACGTTCGAGAACACAATCGAGGCGCTCGAGAAAGCAGGACATACGCTGTCGATGGTGGCAGGTTGCTTCTATAACCTTACCCACTCAGAGACCAACGACTCGTTGCAGGCTTTAGAGGTGCAACTCTCGCCTTTGATGTCGGAATACAGCACGTCGATTATCTTGAACGACAGCCTGTTCCAACGCATCAAAGCCGTTTACGAGCAACGCGATAACCTCAAACTCAAACCTCACCAGTTCAAACTCTTGGACGATACGTATGAGTCGTTTGCTAATAACGGCGCTAACCTCGACGAGGCAGGCAAAGAGAAATATCGTGAACTGACAGCTCGTCTGTCGATGCTGACACTGACCTATGGTCAGAACGTGCTCAAAGCGACCAACGCTTGGACCAAGCTCATTACCGACGAGAAACAACTCGCAGGTCTCAATGATGACACCAAGGCGATGCTCAAGTCCAAAGCACAAGCTGCAGGCAAACAGGGCTGGCTCTTAGACCTCAAGCCTACGACTTATATCCCGGTGATGAAAGACTGCGAGAACCGTGCACTTCGTCAGGAACTCTATATGGCGTATAACAGCCGTTGTATCGGTGGCGAGTTCGATAACACACAGAACATCATCGACATCGCTAACACTCGTCTGGCTTTAGCTAAACTCTTCGACAAAGAAGACTACGCCCAGAAATCGCTGCATAAGACCTGCGCCGAGACAGAGGAGAACGTGATGAACTTCCTCAACCAACTGCGCGAGGCGTATATGCCTGCTGCCCGCAAAGAGGTGCAAGAACTGCAAGAGTACGCTAACTCGCTCGGCTTCCAAGGTGAGATTCAGCCTTGGGACTGGTCGTTCTACTCGAAGAAACTGCAAGACGCTAAGTACAGCATTTCCGACGATGTGCTTCGTCCTTACTTCGAGCTCGAGGCAGTCAAACAAGGTGTGTTCGGTCTGGCTAATCGCCTCTACGGTATCACCTTTGTGGAGAACAAGGACATCCAAGTCTATAACCCCGAAGTGTCGGCATACGACGTGTTCGACGAGAAGGGCAAATACCTGGCGGTGTATTACTCTGACTTCCATCCGCGGGACGGCAAACGTGGCGGTGCTTGGATGAATGATTTCCAACCGCAGTATATGTGTGGCCGTAAGGACCATCGTCCGCATATAGTGAATGTGATGAACTTCACCCGCGCTACAGAGACCAAGCCTGCACTGCTCACTTACGACGAAGTGGAGACTTTCTTGCACGAGTTCGGTCACGGTTTGCACGGTATGCTTACCCGCTGCCAGTACTCGTCGCAATCAGGTACGAATGTGCCGCGTGACTTTGTGGAGCTGCCGTCTCAGTTCAACGAGAACTTCCTCGGCGAGAAAGAGTTCCTCAATACCTTTGCTAAACACTACGAGACCGGCGAAGCAATGCCGGATAGCCTGATTGAGCGCATCAAAGCCGCGAATAATTACCATGCAGCTTATTCCTGCGTGCGTCAGTTGTCGTTCGGCTTCCTCGATATGGCTTGGCATACTCTGCACGAGCCGTTTGTAGTGCCTGAGGGCAAGACTGTACAACAAGCCGTTATCGACTTCGGTAACGAAGCAATGGAGTGCGTGCGCGTGATGCCTAATATCGATGGCACACAGATGGAGACGGCCTTTACGCATATCTTCTCCGGTGGTTACGCAGCCGGATACTACAGCTATAAATGGTCGGAACTGCTTGATGCTGATGCTTTTGCACAATTCCAGAAAGCACGTGATGAGCGCGGTTCGATCTTCGACAAGAAGACCGCTAAAGCTTGGCGTAAAAACGTGCTGGAGCGTGGCGGAACAGACGAGCCGATGAACCTGTATCGCGCTTTCCGCGGCGGTGACCCGACTATCGATGCTTTGCTCAAACGTGACGGAATAAAATAATATGTTACTACAAACTCCTATACAGCCCAAAGTCATTCCGCCGGATTCGGTCAAGCAGGCTGCCGGCGATATCATTCGGCAGATTCAGACCGACCCGAACACGTTCTGGAATGAGTTGATGCACAGCGCGATAGACTTCGGTCTGCGTGTGCTGATAGCACTCATCATCTACATCATTGGTATCTACCTCATCCGCTGGGTGAAGAAACTGCTGAACAAGGCCTATACCAAGCGCAAGACCGAGAAGACCCTCGCATCGTTTATCACGTCGTTTGTGTCAATATCGCTCACAATCCTGCTGGTCGTGATAACCGTCAGTACCTTAGGTGTGGATACCACGTCTCTTGCTGCGCTGTTAGCCGCAGGAGGTATGGCAATCGGTATGGCACTTTCCGGTACGGTGCAGAACTTCGCCGGAGGTATCATGTTGCTATCCTTCAAACCATTCAAAGCAGGTGACTTCATTGAGGCACAAGGTCAAGCTGGTACGGTTGTGGAAGTGAATATCACGTCGACTAAGATTCTCACCACCGACAACTGCGTGGTAGTGCTGCCTAACGGTGCACTGTCGAACGGTACGATTAAGAACTATTCCGGTCGTCCGTTGCGTAGGGTAGAGTGGCTGGTGAGTGTGGGCTATGGTGCTGATGTAGAGGCATTTAAGAAGGCGGTGCTCGACATGCTTAACGCTGAGCCGCGTATTCTCAAAGCCGATACCAATATGGCGAAACTCTATAAGGAATTAGAGGTCACCAAGTACCAGCTCTCTACGGTTGCATATCGGATGAAAGCTATTCCCGAACCGTTCGTAGCACTTAAATCGCTTAACGAAAGCGATATCACCTTCGTCATTCGGGCCTGGGTGCGCGGAAAAGACTACTGGGATGTTTACTTCGATATGGAACAGCAGTTCTATACCGACTTGCCCAAACGCGGTTTCAGTTTCGCTTATCCGCATATAACAGTAACCAAAGGAAAATAACCCTAAACATTAAACATTCAGCATGGATATATCAATTATTGTACCTTTGTATAACGAAGCCGAGTCGCTGCCGAAACTATACGAGTGGATAGCTCGCGTGATGAAGGAGAATAAATTCTCCTACGAGGTCATCTTCGTTAACGACGGCTCCACCGACGACTCGTGGCAGGTGATTGAGGACCTGAATAAAGCCGATGATAAGCATGTACATGCCATAAGCTTCCGTCGTAACTACGGTAAGTCCGCTGCGCTGTATTGCGGCTTTAAGGCGGCAAAAGGTGATGTGGTCATTACCATGGACGCCGACCTGCAGGATTCACCTGACGAGATACCGGAACTCTTCAAGATGATTAAAGAGGAAGGATTCGACCTCGTCAGCGGATGGAAGAAGAAACGTTACGACAATAAGTTTACGAAGAATATCCCGTCGAAGCTCTTCAACGCGACTGCGCGCAAGGTGACGGGAATCAAACTTCACGACATGAACTGTGGCCTCAAAGCCTATCGCAACGAGGTGGTGAAGAATATCGAAGTCTTCTCCGAGATGCACCGTTATATACCGTATCTGGCTAAGAACGCCGGTTTCACCAAGATTGGCGAGAAAGTGGTGCAGCACCGTAAGCGTGAGTTCGGTACGTCTAAGTTCGGTCTTAACCGCTTCGTGAACGGTTACCTGGACCTGATGACGCTGTGGTTCCTCAATAAGTTCGGCAAGCAGCCGATGCACTTCTTCGGACTGATCGGTAGCCTGATGTTCATGCTCGGTTTCATTGCTATCATCGTTGTGGGTGCAATGAAGCTCTATGCCCTCTATCACGGTCATCATGCGATGTTAGTGGCCAATAACCCGTACTTCCACCTTTCTATCTTGTCGATGGTGTTGGGTTGTATGTTGTTCTTGGCAGGCTTCCTGGGCGAGCTCATCATTCGCAATTCGCAGAGCCGTAACGATTACCTCATTGCTAAAGAGATCTGACGCCTGTGACACTAGACGAACAGCGTAATATGATGGAACACGCCCTGACGGAACGCATGCTCAACCATGCGTTTGTCGTCTTGCGGCAGTGGGCGCAGGATTTAGGTTTTGCGCCTTATGTGGATCGTGTGCATTCGCTCGAGGATAACTACAAGCAACTCTTTGACTACTACCTCGTAGGCGACGACCCGCAGAGGGACGCTATCCACGACCAACTGACCACCGAGGTTTATCGACTCGGGGATGAGATGTACTCCGATATGTGCCTCAAACAGGGTAAAGTACCGGAGATGCGAGGGTTTGACCGCACCAATATAGCCAGTATAACGAATTATTTCTCGGCTTGTGTTCATCTGCAGGAAGAGGACTTGGACTGGGTTGTCGAAGCAGCTAATGACCCTGAACAAGCTTCAATGGGCTTCGTCGCTGTCGCTGCACTGAGTGCTAACTTACGCGAGACTTTCAAAGAGGACTCGCTGCTCACGCTCATCGACGTTATCGATGCCGAGAACCAGATGGTTGCCGACCAAGCACTGGCGTCGCTTATTCTGCTGTTAGCACAGTGGGATGTGCGAGTCGATTTCTTCCCGGATATGCAGAAGGCTTTTGAAGAGAAGATAGGTGACGGAGAAAGGGCATTCCTGTTGATGCGCTCGCTGATTCGGTCGTCCAATAAATCCATCAGTCAGATGGTGGCGGATGAGCATATAACAAAAGACGATATCCCCGAAGAACTGACCGAAGTGTTAGGTGAAGATGCGTCCGAACAGAGTGTGGAAGACCTGCTCTCACGATTGAGTAAGCTTATTCCCAAGACCGAGAATGCCTATATACAGACTATCGTCGAACTGCTGCCGGAGACCTGGGTGTTTGACCTTATTATTGGCGAAGACGAACAGCGCGAAGTCGTTATCGACCAACTCTATCTCGAGTTAGGCTATATGGGCTTTATGTGGGATAACATAGACGAGGCGGAAGAATGGCTTGTTAACAGACTTCGCTCCGGACTGGCAAAGCCCAAAGACTATCTCAACTACGGACACTGCTGTTTCCTTAAGGGTGATCGAATGATGGCTTTTGAGAACTACCTTGAGGCCAAACGGCTGTGCAAAGGAACACGCGCTTTCTTCGACCTCTTCCGGCCCGACAGAAAAATATTGGTGGACAAAGGTGTGCCGCTCGAACAAGTTTATCTAATGGAAGACCATCTACTCAAAGCATGAAACGCGCCACTTACATATTGTTACTCTTGGCGCTCAGCGCTCCGCTTTTTGCAGCCCGTCAAGACTCCGCCAAGCATAGGCTCGATATGGATTATCGGGTGTCGTTCCGCGGTGGTGTGATACGGAATGACCTCTTTGGAAATGACAAACTTAAGGATATCTGTAAAACAGGTATCAATCCGACCCTTGGCGGCGAGTTTGCGATTGCTTTTCATCCCGACTGGCAGGCTCTGCACGAATGGAACGATGCGTCGGTGGGTGTTGCGCTGTCAGCTTATTACTTAGGCAATAACGAGAAGCTCGGTTATGCTATCGCGCCTTATGCTTTCCTCGATGTGCCGCTGGTGCGCGTGCCGCATTTCGTCATGGGCCTGCGTCTGGGATTAGGTATCGCTTTCTTGACGAAGTATTACTACAATACGGCTATTCCGGATAGGATTTACGGTGGTTCTCTCACTAATTCGGAAGGCAACTACTGCATCGGAAGTGTATTTAACTTCCATTTCCCCGAAGCCATATATCTTGAGTTCCCCATCAAAGACGGTTGGGCGATTACGGCAGGAGGCGGATGGTACCATTTCTCCAACGGTAGTACGATTCAGCCCAATACGGGATATAATATCTTCGCCGGCGAATTAGGTGTGCGTTATGTGCCGCCTACGAACGCCGAGCTGCGGCCTTGCTGGACCAAGAACCCCGACGGTCGCAAGAAGAATTGGGAAGTCGAGATCGCCTGGGCTGGAGCTGCGCGGCAAGTGTACTATATGGATAGACAAACCTTTTTCGGCTTCACACTTCAGGCAGCTGCTTACTGGCGGGCGCATAATGTGTTCCGATTGGGTGGCGGTGTGGACCTGTTCTACGACAATAGTTATGTCCGTCGAGAGACTACTTATGGCCGCTTTGGAAGAATTCCCGGCACGCATACTATTGCTGCAAGGGAGAATGGGGCTGATTGTTGGCGATTAGGTGTCAGTGTGCAACCGGAACTCGTTGTTGGCAAGCTCACCTGCGGTTTCCATATTGGTGTGTATTTAATAGATGGCGTTAAGAACCTGGAGTTTGATTCAAAATACGCGACGGAAGCGCAAAAGGCAGAATGGCAAGCCACCGGTCGTGTGACGAAAGGTATATTCTATCCTTACAATATCCTTGATGCCGGTCAAGGCGGCTATCCCGACGGATGGTTATATACCCAACTCGTCCTTCGTTACCACTTGCCCTACCACCTCTTTATTCAAGGAAACATGAAGACCCATATCTCCAAAGTCGAGTTCATTTGTCTCGGCATCGGAGCGTACTTATAATGCAATAATGGATAAGCCTGTAGTCATATTAGCTATTGAGTCCAGTTGTGACGACACCTCGGCAGCGGTCATCCGTGATGGCATCTTGCTGTCTAATGTGACGGCGTCGCAGAAGGTACACGAGGAGTTCGGCGGTGTAGTGCCCGAACTGGCGAGCCGTGCTCATCAGCTCAATATACTGCCGGTGGTGGATACGGCCCTCAAGCGTGCTAACGTGACTAAGTCCGACCTCTCGGCTGTCGCTTTCACACGCGGTCCTGGGCTACTCGGTTCGTTGCTTGTAGGCACATCGTTTGCGAAGGGACTGGCGCTCTCGCTTAATATCCCGCTGATTGATGTCAACCACCTCCAGGGACACATCATGGCACATTTCGTGCAGACGGAAGGCGACCAACTGCCCCATCCGTCATTTCCGTTCCTCTGCCTCCTCGTCTCTGGCGGTAACTCGCAGATAGTGAAGGTCGAAGGATATAACCGTATGACTATTATCGGTCAGACTATTGACGACGCAGCAGGCGAGGCGTTCGATAAATGCGCCAAAGTGCTTGGACTGCCGTACCCGGGAGGACCCTGGATAGATAAGCTTGCCAAACTCGGTAACCCGCAGACCTACCATCTGGCGGAGCCACATATACCCGGGTATGACTACTCCTTCTCGGGCCTCAAGACATCCTTCCTCTATACGATACGCGACCTGATGAAAGCGCATGGGGTGGATTCGGTCGAGGCGTTGGTAGAACAAGTGCCGAACCTCAAGGAAGACCTATGTGCTGCTCTGCAGACAACCATCATCAATACCCTGATGCGCAAACTGCGGAAGGCTGCCAAGGACCTGAATATCAACCAAGTCGCAGTAGCCGGTGGAGTGAGTGCCAATAGCGGTTTACGCGAGGCGTTTATCGATTACGGTAAACGGTTTAAATGGTCGGTGTTTATTCCGCCGTTCTCGTTCACTACTGACAATGCCGCTATGATTTGTCAGGCGGGATACTACAAATATTTAGATAACGATTTCTGCTCTATCGATGAAGTTCCTTTCGCCAAAACTCAAATCTAAGTTGGCCGAACTGTGGTCCAAACTTGAGCCGTACAAGGATGTTCTCATCTTTGTTGTGGCGCTGTTTGTGAGCAATTGGATTTGGAAACTCTGTATTCACGGCGACGAGGATAATATCGCAGTTACGCTCTTCTGCTGGGATATCACGCCGTTCTTCCAATACCTGTCAGAGATGACGGCCAGCGCCGTCTATTGGGTGGTATCGCTCTTCCGCGACACGGTCTATCAGGTGGATGCTATCACGCTGCGGTTCCCAACAGGTGGCGGCTCGAAGATTGTGTGGTCTTGCACGCCGGTTAAGCAGTCGTTTATATGGCTCTGCATCCTCTTGGCTACTATCGGTGACTGGAAATCAAAGGTATGGTTTATTCCGTTCGGATGGATCTGTATCTTCCTGTTTAACATCCTCCGCATCAGTGCCATTACGATGTTTATGGAGTTCCATCCCGACTGGTTCGAGATCCTCCACACTTATATCTTCAAATACCTCTTCTACGGGGTGATGTTCTTACTCTGGGTTTGGTACGTAGAGAAACTGCGCACCATCAAGCCTCAGAGCACCTGAATCTGCTTATCATAAAGCGACAGATGTATCTCTGTCGTCTCGCCAATAGGGTTGCCGTCTATCTCGACGGGCAGCGGTTTGTCGAAGGTCCAGTGTCCCTCGCGCACCTGCTCGCGCGAAGAATATAAGGAGTGTACCTCGCGCGTGGCTTTGACTAATCGTGTCAGCTCAATCGGTAGTCGCAGTCGCGGACAACGCAGCGTGAACACATCTATCAGTCCGTCGTCTAACTGCGCATTAGGGCAGGGATATAAGTCCCCGCTGATACGGCGGTTATTGTTCAGGGATAGCATCATCGGCTCGTCCTTTCGCCAGCAACGAAAAGCCGTCGCTATATAGGCTAACTCGTTGATATGCAAACGGTTAAAAAGACGCTTGGTCTGACGCTTTTCTATCTCTCGCGCGATAGCGGCAGCGAATCCGACACTCGCTTCGTTGACGAATCGCCACGTCTGTCCGTTGCAGATGAGTTGAGGTACATCGACCGGTCTGAACGCTGCTCCGTCTAAGTAACGACGCATCTTATCTGCCGCCGACTCCTTACCGCTTATCTGCGAGTAGAGACTATTGCTTGTGCCACCTGCCAGCAGCACAAAACGATGTTCTTCCGGACGCTCCAACTCATTCAGCAGCCGGTTAAACGTCCCGTCACCACCAATAACCACAATATCGCGGCAGTCCCGGTAATCAGAGTCTTCCGGTAACCGGTAACCCGTCACTCGTAACTCCTTCAGCACATCCCGAGCCCGTCCACTCCCCGCCTGCGGATTATAATATATGGAAAACTTTCCTGTCACTTATAAATACTTTCCCGTAATGGATTGCGGACAGTTTTTAATATCGTCTATACTGCCAGCCGCTACAATTTGACCGCCGTCTCGTCCGCCTTCAGGACCTAAGTCTATCAGCCAGTCGCACGACCGTATAACATCCAGATTATGCTCGATAATAATCACTGTATTACCTTTATCCACTAACTTCCGCAGCACACCGAGCAATATATGTATATCCTCAAAATGCAGACCCGTAGTCGGTTCGTCTAAGATATACAGCGTCTTGCCGGTTGATGGTCTCGAAAGTTCGGTAGCCAGCTTGATACGCTGACTCTCTCCGCCCGAGAGGGTAGTGCTCGACTGACCGAGTTTGATATAGCCCAGACCCACTTCTTGTATCGTCTTGATTTTCTTGAGAATATACGGTTGGGACTCGAAGAACTCCACTGCCTGGTTGACCGTCATATTGAGCACATCGCTGATGGTCTTGCCCTTGAACTTCACCTCCAGCGTCTCTTTGTTGTACCGTTTACCACCGCACACTTCGCACGGCACCAACACATCCGGCAGGAAGTGCATCGGGATAGTCCGATAACCGTTTCCAACACAGTTTTCGCACCGTCCGCCTTTGGTGTTAAACGAGAACCGACCGGCTTTCCACGCGCGGATACGGGCTTCCGGCAGTTGGGCAAACAGTTCGCGGATATCGTTAAACACGCCTGTATATGTGGCAGGATTAGAACGCGGAGTGCGTCCGATCGGACTCTGGTCCACCGATATCACCTTGTCCACCAACTCGATACCTTCGATGCGGTCGTAGGCCAACGGTTTAGTCAGACTGCGGTAGAAATGTTGCGAGAGAATAGGGTAGAGTGTCTGGTTGACCAACGACGACTTACCGCTGCCACTCACGCCCGTCACACCTATCATCTTTCCCAGAGGGAAAGACACATCGATATGCTTCAGGTTATTTCCCTTGCAGCCAAAGAGTCGCAGCCAGTCTTTTGCATCATTAAGCGCAGCGTCACCATTGCGCGACGTAATTGTGCTCATTTCACCATTTAACCACTTGGCTGTCAACGTATCGCTCTTTAGTAAATCTTCCGGAGTGCCTTGGAACATGATTTTTCCGCCCAGTCGTCCGGCTTTCGGACCTATATCGACGATGTAATCGGCCTCTCGCATAATCTGTTCGTCATGCTCAACCACAATCACCGAGTTGCCCATATCGCGCAGCTCTTTGAGCGAGTCTATCAGTCGCCTATTATCGCGTTGGTGCAAGCCGATACTCGGCTCATCCAATATATACAGCACATTCACTAACCGCGAGCCTATCTGTGTCGCCAAACGGATACGCTGGCTCTCGCCTCCCGACAGACTCTCCGAACTGCGACCCAGACTCAAATATGTCAGTCCCACACTCTGCATAAACCGCAGCCGAGCACATATCTCTTTGAGTATCGGCTCTGCCACTGCCCGCACTTTCTCTCCACTATCCTTTTTCCACTTTCCACTCTCAAGGAACTCCAACAGTTCCTGAATATCCATCTCGCTTAATTCGGCAATCGTCTTGCCTGCGAACTTATAGCTCAGTGCCTCTTTGTTCAGCCGCTTTCCGCCACAATCCGGGCACACTATCCAGTCGTTCTCTTCTACCTCCTCTTCCTCTAATTCACTAACTCCCTCATTTCCTAACTCCTGAAGTTTCTTCCACCAGTCATCATCCCGTATTATCTCATCTAACTCTCCACTCTCCACTTTCTGCTTACCTCTGTCACCTTTAATTCGCCCCAATCCGTGACAAGTGGGACACCATCCGCTCGGCGAGTTGAACGAGAACGTGTGCGGAGCCGGCTCGGCATAACTTAGTCCCGTCACCGGACACATCAAGTTCCGGCTGAAATATCTCACTTCATCATTTGCACTATTGGCATCATCGAGCGCAGCGACCATTAAAACCCCATTTCCCTGCGTCATCGCTTTGTCAATAGACTGCCGCAGTCTCTGTACATCATTAAGCGCAGCGTCCACTTTCAACTTATCCACCACCAGCTCAATACTGTGATTGACATATCTGTCCACCTTCATGCCGAACACGAGGTCTTTGATCTCGCCGTCCACACGCACTTGCAGGAAACCTTTCTTCCGCATCGTGTCGAACAGCTCTTTGTAATGACCCTTTCGGTTATTAACTAACGGAGCGAGCAGCAGTATCTTCTTGCCGGCGTACTCGTTGCTGATAATATCGGCTATCTGTTCGTCCGTATAGTGCACCATCTTCTCGCCGCTCAAGTACGAATATGCCTCTCCAGCGCGAGCATACAACAGACGCAGATAGTCGTATATCTCCGTTATCGTGCCCACCGTCGAACGCGGATTTTTCTGTGTCGTCTTCTGGTCGATGGATATCACTGGACTCAACCCCGTTATCTTATCCACATCTGGCCGCTCCATCGTACCGATATACCCCCGCGCATAGGACGAGAATGTGTCTATATACCGCCGCTGACCTTCCGCAAAGATTGTGTCGAACGCCAACGACGACTTACCGCTGCCGCTCAATCCGGTTATCACGGTCAAGGTATCGCGAGGTATCGTCACATCCACATTCTTCAGGTTATTCACCCGAGCTCCAATCACTTCTATTTGCTTATTATCCGCCATACAAACTCTTTCCGCCTGCAAAATTATAACTTTTTTTGCACCTATGCAAACTCTTTGCTAAAAAATATCTTTTTTCTTGTCTATTTGCAAAAAAATTTGCAGGTATCGAAAAAAAGTTGTACCTTTGCCGCGATTTTTATGTGCAGAAACGTGTACAAGCGCGTACGTGACATATTATTTGTGTTGTTTGTGCTGCTGTTTGGTGGCACATTAACGGGCTTTACGGGAACTACTGTCCGCGCGCAGGCCAGCCAACAGCCGGGCGTGTATGGCAATGAGTTCTGGTTGGGCTTTTTGAGCAATAACTCTATTCCGCCTGATGACAGATCGCTCAAGTTGTCTGTGTATGCCGTTGCGGAAGAGGCGATGACGATCAATGTGGTGCAAGGTACGACCGGCAACCTGTTGGGACAGATAACTATTCCTGCAGGTGGCGGAATGGGCTTTGTGGAGAGTATCATGCCGAATGCTGTCTATCCCACGCCCGATGAGAGCGAGAGTACGACGCAACGCGGTGTCCGTATCTATGCGACCGAAAAAGCTAAACGCTTCACTTGCTATGCCGTTTCGGAGACGGGAGGAAGTAGTGCCGGTTCGACACGCGATGCTACTATCCTGTTGCCGACGGAGCAGTTAGGCTCCGAATACTTCGTACAGACCTATCCTGACGATGGTGTGGCGACGGAGTTTGTGGTTGTTGCGACGGAAGATAACACGGATGTGACTATTGTGCCGACTTGTGTGACATACGGCAACGCGCAGCCCGGACAGCCGATTACTATCTACGGCATGTCACGTGGTCAGACTTATCAAGTCAAGAGTGCGAAGAAGGACGAGTATGTGATGACGATGGACCTGAGCGGAAGTAGTGTCTGCGCAACCAAACCGGTGGCCGTGTTCAACGGTAACGAGTCCACGAAGATACCGGATAGAGGTGCTTATTCGCCGAACCATACGTTTGAACAAGTCATTCCGCAGACGATGTGGGGCAAGGAGTTCTATGTTTCTCTAGCCGACGGAACGAAGCGTAATATGGTGCAAGTCACGGCTTCCATTGACGGAACAGTAGTGACGGTTACCGGTCCGGGTCTGTCGATGGCTCCTGTGACGCTGGATAGAGGCGAATCGCTGTCGAGCCCGATATTGTTGCTTGGTGCAACGACTAATGTCAAGATTACTGCGACGCAGCCTGTTGTATGTTACCACTATCTGACTTGTGGTGCAGCGAACCAGCAGGAACAAGGTGCAGACTTGTTGGATTGGGGAAACCCGACGAACGCTTTGGTAGTGCCGTGGTCGCATCGCACAAAGAAGATGAGTTTCTATACGGCGACGCTAACCAACCAGAATACGACAGCCCAGCAGAAATACTTCGTCCAAGTCGTAACACGTTCTGCCGATAAAGGTACCTTCACCTTAGATGGTAATCCTGTGGCATCGAGCTTGTTTAAGAACTTTGGAGCAGATGACAACAAGGCCTACGCCAGTATTCCTATTGCGACGCAAGACGTCAAACATCGCCTGGAGACTTCAGGTGCCGGATTTGTGGGATATGTCTATGGTATGACGTCTGAGGCTCGTGCGTACGAGTATACACTCGGTTTTGACCCGCCGGTATATGTTGACTCGCTGTTCTTGCGCGATAGAGATAATCCGAAGGCAGATATTATGTCGCCGACATCATATCATCCGTTTGATAGTATAGCGGGCAAAGGTTGGTATCAGCGTCAGGAAGACTGGTGGCCCATTGGACAAGAGAGATTGGATACGGCGTATGTCTGCAACGGCGAGTGGCTGCGGATGCATGGACAGATGGCGCTGCAGAACGCAGCCGACTCGGTGGTGTGGAAGATATATAAGTGCGACCTAAATGGTAAGCGTGAGAAAAATCCTGTAACAACGTATCCTGCGCCAACAACTGAAAACGAACACCATTATTATAACTACCGTTTTACGGTGGACCCGCAAGAGACTCTGCCACCATCACTACGCGATCCGTATCAGCTCTATGCCGTTGATATGGAACGGTACAAAAAGCACCTTATCTGTCCGGACCTTGAACCCGAGTGTGACACACTCCGGACAATGGTAAAGGCGTTGCGGGCATATAACGATACCGTTTGGCGCGTTGTCTGCGAGATAGATACGGTGCACTTCTTCTACGATAACTACAACCACGGCAAAGTGGGACCGAAGAAAGAGTCTATCTTCAAATTCAATTATACCGGCTCTAATCCCGATACTATTGCGTATAAGTTTGGCCATAATATCTGGACGCGCCGTTACCAGACGCCTAATGGCTGCGACTCTATCGTGACGCTGTGCTTGTTCGGCTGCGACACGTCGTACCAAGTGATTGATACGACCGTCTGTGAGGATCAGTTGACTCTTCTTCCGAACGGTTATTACTTCTCCCTCAAAGATAAGCACGGTGAGTCACGCGGATTCACGCGACTTAAAGTGTTGACTCAAGACGAATTGCGTGCAGCAGCACAGACGACAGATGGTATTCAGCCTTATAGCAATACATATACCAGTTCGCTGCTTAAGAAACGCTGCTTGAATATCGAGCCCGGAATGCCGCAGACCGAAAAGGATACGATTAACTTCTACAATAAATATTGTTCCGACTTCAAGGGCTGCTCGGACATTTTGATACTTAATCTCACCATCAATCCGCTGCTGTACACGCCGGAAAAAGAACCCGCTATAGTGCCGTGGTGTACAGGCGGTGATGCGACCGCGACGTATAAAGAGTGGAAGCGCGCTAATGGTTTCATGATTAAGGAAATCACCCAAAGCGACCCGGCCTTCAATGACCCGGATCATCCCGGTATAGGCCATTTCCGCGATACGGTGTGGCATGACGCCTGTACATCCTGCGCAAAACGTTGCCCGAAAGAGATTACGACGCTTATCTTAATGAAAGTGGATAACGATCCGAAAGTGCATGATGTGCATATCTGCCGCGACGAGAGTTATGTGCACGAACTCTTTATGGAAGGCGACCGTAAGACCTTGAACGGCTGGCAGTTATGGGATCGTGGCTATGATGAGACGACCCCCTACACAGAGTCGCATATGGTGGATGTGAAGGATGCACAAGACGTGAAACGCTGCGAATATAACGAGACTCTGCGCCTCTTTATCCACAAAGTCTATGCCGATAAGGGCAGTAAGTTCAATACGGAGCTGCCGTTCAAAGATACGACATGTATTGCGAAAGACCCGACGGTGGAGCATTACGTATGGGAAGGGCATACCGACGCTCTGCCGGGTGAGATACGTCAAGTCTGGGATGTAAGACGTGGCAAACGTGTGCCGGCAAATAATATTCCTACCGATGTGGCAGGAACATTTGAGTTTGTTGATTCGCTAAAGACGAAGACCTGTACCGCTTGTGAGAACGGCGTCGGATGCGACTCTATCTGGCGGTTGACACTTATTGTGGGCAAGGAGGAGCACTTCCAAGATGATTCTATTCTCTGTCAAAATAAGTTCTTCAAGTACACGTTCGAAGGATTAGACTATTACTATTATGGCGAGAACTACACCGGTCCGAAAGAGACCGTTCGCGCGAAGACGTTGTTGAATAAGGACTTTTTGAACAAGACTTGCGGCGGTACGATCTATTTCGACACGACCTTCCACTCCTTGACGCGCTATGGTTGTGACTCAACGCACACTTTGCGGATTCACCTTGATAGCGTTTATGTTACCGTAGTGGATACGTTTATCTGCGAAGGCACAGAGTATCACTTCTTCGACGAGACCTATGTCTGGGATTACGACCATACGCCTGGTGCCATCAATGAATACGAGAAGTTCAGAGGTGTAACTACGAAATGTGGCTGCGATAGTGGTGTGACGCATAGGATTCATGTGCGCCCTGTTTATCGATTGACAGAGGATGCCGACACGACCTGTCAGGCGGATGGTGCGTATTACGAGTGGATTAACCACCCGCGTCTGGGCGATGTGCCACGAAAGATCTGGATGGTGGATGATATCAACGGCGGCAAGAAGGCTGTGATGACCAATGAGATACCGCTGGATGTGGCAGGAACGTTCACGTTGATAGACTCTGTCCGCACGTTGACTTGCCCGAAGTGTGATGGTAAGAACGGCTGCGACTCGGTGACATCTATCACGATTACTATTGTTCCGACGTATAATATAGGTCCGGTTAATAGACCGTTATCCAGTGAACAATATTTTGTCTGGGACGATACGCTCTTTATGGGTAGTCCGACAGCGCCTGTTCCAACGTTAGATCCTCAGCCTAAGTACGTCGAGCGCGTTCCGGGTACAAAGGAATATACCCACCACTATTTCACGACTCAAACGGTTGACCATCACAGTGTTGGCACACATAAGTGCGACTCGCTCTACACCATCCGCATCGTTGTGGGACAAGTGTTCCGCGACACAGCTTATGCGGCTGTTTGTGAGAACTGCGAGTACGATTGGTGGATATATGATCCTCTTGTCAATTGTCCAATTTTTACTTGTGGTAGGAAGATAACTATCACCGATGTGCCTGCTGCCGGTGAGACACGCTGGTACTACGACAGTTTGAAGACCGTACTCGGCTTTGACTCTATTTATAACTTGCAACTGACGGGCTTCCCTGCTAAGTATAAGTCCGAGGAGGCACACGTGTGTCAGGGTGAGCGCTTCGAATGGGTTGGACACTCTAACGCAGGAAGAAAGAACGAGTACATCTATATTGTAGATCCAATCAGTGGTGCGACGCAGAAGATTGATACGGCAACGTTCAATAGTACTATCTCGCTATTGTCTGGTCACTACCTCATTCGTGACAGCCTACAAACGGATACTGTTTTCTACCACCCGAAGGGTAAGGCATATCTACCCGTTCACTGCGACTCGATTTGGGAGTTGGAGCTTAATGTGACGCCGACATATACGTATCAGTATAACTACGACAAGGTGCAGTTCGACGAAGACTTGTGTTCGAACGATACGCTGCTGTGGAATAATCACCTCTGGGTCGGTTATGACTACGACTTGGCGGCACATCCGATTGAGCCTGTATCACCTGCGACACCATATAGCGAGATTATCTATATCCCGAAAGACTCAGTGTACAGCTACTACGATTCTGTTCCATACCCGACCGGCACGCGTAACTATCGCTGCGATAGTATCAACTACGTGAAGATACATATCTCCAAATATGATACTACGCACGTGCGCGATACGCTGGGTGATAACAACCGCGTTTGGTACTTCGGTGGCAAGAACGGTACGTTCCAATACATTGACTCGCTCGGTAACCAAAAGGATCGTGTGACAGTTCGCGACTTGGTACACGATATACAGCTCAAACCCGGTGCAGTAATGCGTGATACGTTCCTCATTGATACGCTACGTCTCAATGGTTGCGATTCGATTATCTGGGATTCAATCTTTATCTTCCAAACATACGAGTTCCCGTTTGATACGGCTATCTGTTCCAATGTTGAATGGTCGTGGCGTCCGCAATCGCCAAATGCTTCTAACTTCGTTAACCTGAACTATAAGCCGAGTGGAACATACTACGACTCGCTCAAGACCGTTCGCGGCGGAGTGGACTCTGTCTTCGTTCTGCATCTCGATGTGCTACCGGCTGTGCGTCGTATCAAATACGATACAATATGTAAAAACGACACCATCATCTTTGAGCATCAGACCGTTTACTATGACCCGAATGAGTTTGAGGTAGAGGTACGCTATGAAACGGGTAAAGATGTGAAATGTGACTCTGTCGTCGTGTTGCGTGCTCAGTGGCGTGATTACTACCACTTCAAGCCCGATACTATTCCTGGCGACACAGTTTGCCGTTACGATGATGTTGTTTGGATAACGCCTGGCGAGACCAAGCCGCATACGATGGCGCTCCGTGGCGAGAAGGGAGAGATATTCGACAAAGTGCCTACGGATACGATTCAGAAAGATGCGTCTGGTAAGGATATTGGCTTCTGGGTGACTATCTATGATTCGCTGCGCACAGTTAGCTGTAACTGTGACTCAACATATATGCTACGCTACTATGTTCGTCCGGCTTATCACTTCCACGAGGTGGATACGATATGTTCCAGCGATACGCTCGAATGGCGTGGTATGGAGCTCTTTAGCCCTCATGCTGCTATTCTTGATACGGCAGACCGGTATGTGATGGCAGACGGTACATGTGACTCAATCTACTTCCTTACGCTCCATATCAACCAAGCATACGACAGCATCTTCTACGACACTATCTGCGCAAACAGACCTCACTTCGAGTGGCAAGGACATAATCTCGATACTTGGCTTGAGCAGCACAGAAAAGACACCGTGCCGGTAGATACATTCCTGCATAGAGAGTTCACGACGACGCTTGAATGCGATTCGCTGTATAAGCTCTACCTGACCTTGTGGCCAATACTGACGGATACGTTGTATGACACTATCTGCGTAGGCGAGACCTACCTGCTTAATGGCCGTCCGCTCACTCGCTCGGGTATCTATTACGACCAACTGATTAATAAAGTGGGCTGCGATAGCTTCGTGGTACTGTATCTCGAAGTTGCGCCAGTGACTCAGTTTAAGATAGAGCCGATGACTATCTGCGCTGATGAGGGTGCATACGACATGATTTTCACCTTCGACGAGCACAACGGCAAAGCACCGCGCGAACTGCGTATCGTCTATGACTCACTGGCTAAGGCGAACGGCTTCCCGCAAGACACAGTGGTGATGTCTGTCACCAGCAACACAATGCACATGGACTTGCCGGATATATTACCGTACGTTCGTCCGAACCACTACTCGGCAAAAATTTACTTCGATAATGGTACTTGCAAAGACGAGGAGATGCTGCGCGTTGACTTTAAGTTCCAAGTGGCTTATCCATCGTGGCTATTAGAGCAACATTGGATGGACGCTGTCGGCATTCTTAACGAGAAATACAACTACGGTGAAGGTAATGAAGGTTATATCTTCTCCGCTTACCAATGGTATAAGAATGGCGAAGAGTTGGTCGGACAGACCCGTCCGTACCTCTATCTGCCGCATCTTTTAGAGCCAGGTGCCGAATACAGCGTAGGACTTGTGCGCGAAGGTGAAGACGTGAGCGTCATGACTTGCCCAATTACTGCTGTACAACGCGATAACACCACCGTGCCACAACTGCCGTACGTCAGCGTTGTGCCGACTTACGTGGTAAAAGCTAATCCGGTGGTTAATATCCTCTGCAGCCAACATGGCGGTACGTATAAACTCTACAACCCATTCGGATCGCTCATTCAGAGCGGTAATTTCACTCCGGGCGAACATAACGCTTACGAAGTTAAACTGCCCGCTCAATCGGGTGTGTATATGTTCCACCTCATACAGGAAGAAGGCGAAGTGAGAACCGTGAAAGTGATTGTTAACTGATGATGCGTAAACTCCAATATGGCTTGACGTGTTTGTTACTGCTGTGTAGTCTTACTGCAGCAGCTCAGACCCGTGTCGTTAACGATTACTCGCGTAACGACCGTCTCCAGTCTAAATCCGGTAAGCGTGTCAATGGTTCTGGTCTTCGCACCACCACGTACGACGGTGTGCATCACCTACTCGGTATTCACGTCGATGGTGGCTACTCGAAGATGTTTGGTAATATGCCTACTATTCTCAATCGCCCGGGTGGTTATACTATAGGTGCCGGATTCGATTATAGCTATACCGGTCGCGGACTTATCCTGCAAACAGGTCTCGCCGTTAGATGGCAGGATGTAAGCAACAGAGTACTTAACGACTCCCTAATCATTGATCCGATAACCGACACCGAAGGCACACCCTTCCGGCTGCAGTATAATATGACCGACCGTGTCGATATGTCCCGTAATCTCTACTTGCAGATTCCTGTATTGGCTGGTACGTATTTCTACGGAGCATATTTCCTTGCCGGTGTGAAACTGAACTTCCAACTTTTGGGTAACACTAAGACCAAACTTAATGTCACCACTACTGCGACCTACGATAAGTATATCGGCCCATGGGAAGAGATGGATAACCATGGTATCCGCAAGGAGGTTGAAGAAGTGCGAAATGGTAGTAAGTTAGACCTTAAGTTCGACGTGATGGCAACAGCAGAGATCGGCTACGAGTGGTCGCTCGGTAATTATGGTAAGAAAGGCTACCATAAGCATTCAGCCAAGGACTATCGTGTGCGTCTTGGCGCTTTCGTTGAGTGCGGTCTGTTGGATATCATGCCAAAAGGCAATAAGGTCTCATACGTTATTCCTGAACAGTCCCGTTACGACTTCAGTACGTTTGAGTTCAATCACCTCTACTCAACTGCAGAGGCTAAACAATATCACGCCCGCAATTTCTTTACAGGCGTGAGATTGACGTTCTTCTTCTTTGGAAAACAGTCCACAGAAAAATGTATTCTCTGTGGACCGTTAGGAGATGAAACGAAGATGTATTAATTAGTGTTTTACCACTGTGATACGTTGTTGTGGCTTGCCGTATTGTTTTGCGGTAATGCGGCCAATCTTCTGCAAGTAGTCAATAACTGCCTGCACATCGGTGCGACCGTTACACTCGGCACATGCCACTTTCTTTGCGGTGCGGAACACACCTTCAGCACCTTTGTTTTGGAGAATATAGCTCTGTCCACCAACGGTGTACGTTTTGTTCACATCTAGCGGCTCCCACTCGCCGGTCTCTTTATTCTCCACTTCCACTGACGTTACGCGGCGCGTATCACCGATGCCGATGAACAGATTGTTGATATCGTACTTAACCGAGGTCGGAATAGACGGGTCATAGCTGTAGCGTAATCCGCTCACTTGCATGAAGCTACCGTTCTCTTCCGGAGCAAGCGAAACTCCCATTTCGATAGCGTCTAAGATCTGTTGACCTGTGCACTCTACCATACAAACGGAGTTATTAAACGGCATTACGGAATAAATTTCGCCGAACGTGATGGGACCTGCATCAATTTGATTGCGGATACCGCCACCATTAAGCATTCCTACATCGGCACCAGTCTGATCGCGGAAAGCGTCTGCCAATAGGTCGGCCAGATTCGTCTCTCCACGCCGGGTCTCGCGGTCATTGAACTTGAACATCGTCAGGGGGACTTCGGTATGGCCTACAACGGCGTTGATACGATCTTCTAACTGTGCCTCGATATCATTAATCACTTGAGCCACCTCTTCCGATTTATTCTTGTACGAATCGCTTCTAATCAGGTCCACCGAAATCTCACCGTTGGTGTTAATCGTCAACTTACCCATACGAAGGAACGCCGTACCGGTTGATGCCAGGTGAATAGGTTTGCCGCTTTTGTTGGAAACGGTCTGGTTGATGATATGGTGTTGGTGTCCGTCTAACACAGCATCAATGCCTGTGGTAGAACGAATCAGGTCGACACTGTTGTCAATTTCCGTATCGTCGCCGAGGTGTGAGAGAACAATCACGTAATCGGCCCCCTCACTGCGTGCTTCTTTAGCGGCTTTCTCGATGTGCTTGAAGCAATCATCTGCGTGGAAGGAATAAATCAACTTTCCGCTCGCATCCTCAAAGAATGTAGGAGTAGAGGAGGTGAAGGTAGTCGGTGTTGTTGCACCTACAAACGCTACTTTCACGTCGCCAAACTGTTTAATGACATAGGATGGGAAGAACTGTTTGTCATTCAAGTCCGCGAAGTTGCAGCAAACCACATCAGCTTTCAACTCCGACATAAGATGTTTCATTTGGTCCACTCCGTAGTCGAACTCGTGATTACCAATAGTGGTTACGTCATAACCCACCGCATTCATAATCTTAATAATACTCTCACCTCTGGTGATACTACCAAGGGCAGCTCCTTGTACGAAGTCGCCCGCACTAACTACTGCCACGTACGGCGTCTGAGAGAGCATCTCTTGCTTGAGGGCACCGAACTTCGTGTAGCCGTCAATAGCACAGTGTACGTCATTCTCGAATAGGATAACAATGTCCTGATCCGGCTTTTTAACTGTCTGGCAGGCACATAAAATCACTGCCAACAGGCTCAAAAGAAAAATCTGTCTTTTCTTCATAGGATTAAATATTTTGGTTAATTATTATTTTCAACTAAAACTTATACCCAACCATCATCTGCAGACGTTGTTTATAAGTGCGCGGTGCAGAGTCGGACGCGAAATCAAAGGTAAAACCTTTGTATTCCATGCCGATAGTGGCTATATGTCGCATCTCTTGAATGCGGAAGGTATATCCCACGTGCACGTACTTCCAAAGATTCAGGTCTATTCCCATCTCGGCACTCAACGAGTGCTGACCGTAGTAGAACAGCATATGCGGTGAGAGCATAACGTGCTTGCCTTTATCCAGCAAGAAGTCATAACTCAGATTCAAATACCCGCGTCTTTCGTACACGATGAGCGACGTGTTGTTATTGGCCGAACTACCTGCAATATTCATCACACTCACTCCTACATGCAAACCGCGAAGTCGATATTCTATACCCAAATCTATATCCGGCGTCATCTGGAAGGATTTCAGCCACTCCGTCTGTACCGACAGTTTATTGGGCATGATGTCGCAGAAGTTTACTTGCAGTCGACCGCCTATGGCCAACCGGTGGATATCCTTAATCACGAATTCATAACCGTAACTGAAATTGAGCGTGTGTTGGTGGAAGAACGAGTAACCGTCGTAGTGGTAAGAGGCAGAGAAGATATGGTGATTCATACGCCCTTGATAGCGTGCGCCTACATCTACATCTTCGTATGGCTCTGTTTCGTAATGAAGCTTGAAGTCCTTGGGTGCGAAGGCTACATGAGACCACACTTGCACCGCGTGATGGAAGTCGCCATCCACATTCGATATTGCCGGGTTGTAGAACGACACATCGTTATACTGGTCATGCAGAATCTGGTTCTGTGCCTGCACAGTTGAAAAATGAAAATGGAAAGTGGATAGGACGATAAGCCCTAACAACAGTCTTACTATTTGCCTTCCATTTTTCATCTTCCCCAGTCTTTTAGGGTGTTGTTAATATACAAAGGTGTGACGTCGAAGTGCGACTTCCCTATGTATGCGTATAAGGTCACGTCACCACCGGCAGCAGAGAGACCAGCTTCTGCATCGCGCGTATTGAAATACGGTACGATATTGTCAGCCGTTCCGTGATGTAGATACACCTTACCCACCGGCTTCCAACCATCGTGGAAAGAGTTCTTTTTACTTGCCTGTATCCATTCGAGATCCTCTCCGTTAAGCAGACCTTGTACAAAGTACGGACGGAAACAATCCCATATATTGCCCACGAAGTTCATCATTGCCGATACTTGATCCGTCACGGTGAAAGTGAATATCTGGTCGGGATTACGGTGGACCGCAAAACGATTCAGTACATAAACCGACCAAGTACATAATGGCGTTGGAGGCGGTGCCATCTCCTTATTTTTCAGTATCGTCGTCAATTGCCCTTCGAAGTTATAAGGTCCCGCTAGACAGGATGAACTCTGAACGGTGAACTCGTCGCTGTCATACGTCTGAATATAATAGTGCAAACTCAACGCTGCGCCACCACCTTGACTCCAACCGGCGAGCCAAACATCCTGCTTACCGCCTCTGCCTAAGAAGTTCTTCAGTGCACGCAGACCGTCTATGTTAGCATGCCGTAGCTCGGGATAGTAGATAAAAGGATGCTCTCTGTCTGCCGTTATTCCGTAACCAATATAATCCGGCATCATCACCGCCAATCCCGACGAGGCGAGAGGTAGACCACAGGTCACCACTTCGCCACCGCTCTGACGTGGGTTATTGAAGTAGTTGGACGGTATCTTCTGCTGCGCCGCTAATTTATCTATCGGCCAGTTCGTGCCGTGTAAGTACAGGCACATACTTCTATCGGCTGTTAATGTGTCGTTGGGGAGCAGGACCAGCCCGGCCGTCGTAATAGAGTCGCCTTCATACACGCTGCTGTAAAACACGCGGTAACAATTAACCGGGTACTTCAAATAAGACTTATCTATGGAGTCCCCTACTAAAGCTTCAATGTCTGAAATGGATAGAGTCTTGACTAATTCTTTTTTTAGAATCTGCCCGCGATGAGACGTTGGCGCAGGAGCATTTTGCTCGCTACAACCCACCAATAGAAGTAAGACAAACAATAGAAAATAATATCTGTGTCGCCTGAACATAGTATCGTGTTTTCCAAAAAAGTGTGCAAATATACAACAATTTTCCCATATACACAAAAGTTTTGTGTAAAAAATATAAAATTTCTGCATTTTTTGCATTTTTATTTGTATATGTCATGAAAAAAAAGTAATTTTGCCGCGCAAAATTGTGGCCGTTAAAAATGTAAAGCAATGGATAATAGTAAATTTGTTGAGAATTTCATGGCGGAGTTGGTTAGTAAGAATCCAGGTGAACTGGAGTTTCATCAAGCAGTCCGCGAAGTATTGGAGAGTGTGGCACCTTACGTGATGGGGTATCCATACCTTTTAGATGCAAAAGTGTTGGAGCGTATGGTAGAGCCTGAACGCGTGATTATGTTCCGCGTGCCGTGGGTAGATGACCGTGGTGAGGTGCAAATCAACCGCGGTTATCGTGTGCAGATGAACAGTGCCATCGGTCCGTATAAAGGCGGTATCCGCTTTCATGCGAGTGTGAATCTCAGTATTATGAAGTTCCTTGCTTTCGAGCAGACCTTTAAGAACGCATTGACTACGCTTCCGATGGGTGGTGCAAAAGGTGGTAGTGACTTCTCGCCTCGTGGCAAATCCGATGCCGAGGTGATGCGTTTCTGCCAGAGTTTCATGACCGAACTCCAACGTCACATAGGTGCTGATACGGATGTGCCGGCAGGTGATATCGGTGTAGGTGGCCGCGAGATTGGCTTTATGTTTGGTCAGTACAAGCGCCTTCGCGATGAGTTCACCGGCACACTGACCGGTAAAGGTCAGAACTGGGGAGGATCGTTGATGCGTCCGGAAGCAACCGGTTACGGAGCATGTTATTTCGCTCAAGCGATGTTGGCTACACGCGGTGAGGACTTCACTGGCAAGCGGGTGTGCATCTCCGGGGCAGGAAACGTGGCACAATACGCTGCACAGAAAGCTATGCGTCTCGGCGCTAAAGTGCTGACACTTAGTGACTCCGACGGATTCATCTACGACCCCGAAGGACTTAACGAAGAGAAGATGAATTATGTGTTCGAGCTTAAGAATATCCGTCGCGGTCGTATCAGCGAATATGTATCACAGTTCCCGCAAGCACAGTATTTCCCGGGTGAGCGTCCTTGGCGTATCCCGTGCGAAATTGCAATGCCTTGTGCTACACAGAACGAGATAGAGAAAGACGATGCACAGCACCTCATCGATAACGGCTGTTTCTGCGTTACCGAAGGTGCTAATATGCCTTCTACACCGGAAGCTATATCTATCTTCCAGGCTGCTAAGATTCTCTATAGTCCGGGTAAGGCTTCTAACGCCGGAGGCGTCGCTACCAGCGGTCTCGAGATGAGTCAAAATAGTATGCGGCTCAAGTGGACCGCCGAAGAAGTGGACCAACGTCTGCGCACTATCATGGCGGATATACACGCTGCTTGCCTCAAGTACGGCACAGAGCCTGACGGATATATCAATTACGTAAAAGGTGCTAATATCGCTGGCTTTATCAAAGTGGCTAATGCGATGGTAGAGCAGGGTATCGTTTAATACTGTTTCATGGAGTACAGCGACTACACACATCTGATGGCAAAGCGAGTGAGGTCTATCCTGCTCGTGTGCAATAACTACGACAACTTCCTCCTTGAGGAAGATGGCCGCTTGGACGTGCAGATAGCTCAAGAGTATTCGGATCTTAACCTCAGTAACCCACCGGCTATCACACGGGCAGAGACACAGGCCGAAGCACTCGAGATGGTGCACAGCGGCAAACGCTTCGATATCGTTATGACGATGAACAATGCCGAGGTTTCGGAGGCGTTTGCTTTTGCGGCGGAGATGAAACGAATTGTGCCCGAGACGCCGTTTGTACTGCTCTCTTCGTACTCCAAAGAAGTCTTCCAGCGCATCGAACGCGAGGATAGGAGTAATATCGATTACTTCTTCCACTGGAACAACTCGGCCGACCTTATTATTGCTATCATCAAGCTCATTGAGGACAAGCTCAATGCAGACCACGACATCATGGAAGAAGGGGTACGCGCTATTCTTCTTGTGGAAGACTCGGTGCGCTATTACTCCACTTATTTACCCTTGCTCTATAAACTGGTTCTGCAGCAGAATAGCGTAGCCATTCGGGATGCCATTAATGAGAAACAGCAGATTTCGCGTAAGCGTTCCCGTCCGAAAGTGCTCATGGCAACATATTACGACGAGGCTAAAGAACTCTACGAGCGCTATAAGCAGAATATAATTGGTGTCATCTCCGACATTGGTTTTGTGGTGCACAAAGGGGATCTGTCGTCGCAGGAACAGTTAGACGCAGGTCTAACTCTGACTAAACTCATTCGGCATGATAATCCGACGATGCCTATCTTGTTGCAGTCGTCGCAGGCCTCGATGCGCTCTGTGGCCAAACAGCTTGGTGTTGGTTTTGTCATTAAACAATCCAAGACGCTGACGCAGGAGTTGTCCGATTATATCGGGCGCGAGTTCGGCTTTGGTGATTTTGTTGCTACTGATCCGCGCACAGGACGTGAGATAGGACGAGCCGATAACCTTGAGGATTTTGAGCGTGTGCTTTCTACTATTCCTGCTAAAGCATTCCGTCGATTATCAGATAATAACTACCTGAGTAAGTGGCTTTTTGCGCGCGGACTCTTCTCTGTCGGCAAACAGGTTGCCCCACTGGTTATTCAGTCCGATGACGACATAGAAAACGTACGAGCTGCGAACCTCCGTTTCATTCACGAATACCGTCTCCAACAGGCTCTGGGCGTGGTTGCGAAGTTCGACACTAAGACCTTTAACGACACCATCTGGTTCTCCCGTTTAGGTAGCAGCTCGCTTGGCGGTAAAGCACGCGGATTGGCTTTCCTCAATCATATCCTGCAGAAGCATAACCTATATAATCAGTGGGAGAACGTGCGTGTGCTCGTGCCCAGAACGATGGTTATCACAACGGATTATTTCGATAAGTTTATCCATGACAACGGTCTGCAATATGTGATCAACTCATCTGCTTCGGACGAGGAGATTCTGTCGGAGTTCAGCTCTTCTGGCTTACCGCATGAGTTGGTGGATGCTTTGAAGAAGTTCCTGGAGGTGGTGGATAAGCCCCTCGCTATCCGTTCGTCCAGTAAGTTAGAGGACTCGTACTACCAGCCTTTTGCAGGTGTCTATTCAACCTATATGATTCCTAACGTGCCGAATAAACACCAGCAGTTGCGTCTGCTCGCTAAGGCGATTAAGTCCGTCTATGCGTCCGTTTATTTCTCGGCTTCTAAGGGCTATATCCTCTCAACGGGCAATATGATTGCAGAAGAAAAGATGGCAATCGTCCTGCAGGAGGTTTGCGGTAGTGAACAGAACGGATATTTCTTCCCGACACTGTCCGGTGTGGCGCGGAGTGTCAATTTCTATCCCATTAACTATGAGAAAGCTGAAGACGGTATAGCTAAGGTGGCCTATGGTCTTGGTAAGGTGGTAGTCGATGGTGAACAGGTACTGCGCTTCTCGCCTAAGTACCCCAAGCAGACCATCCAACTATCTTCACCGGATAGCACGATGCGCGATACCCAGAAAACCATGCTCGCACTATCGATGCAGCCTGAGAAGTTTATCATGTCTGTGGATGATGCTGTCAACTTGGAGCGCCTGACTGTAGCCGATTGCGAGCAGTTCGAATCCCTCAAACAGGTGGCATCGACTTACGACAGAGATAACACGCGCATTGTTGATTCGTGCTTCCCGACCGGACCGCGATACATCACTTTCGCACCCCAACTCAAGTATAACACGTTCCCTTTGGCGGATATACTCTCCACACTGTTGAATATAGCGCAGCAGGAGATTAAGTCGCCTATTGAGATCGAGTATGCGGCAGACCTCACCCAGTCACCAGCCGTGTTCAATGTGCTGCAGATACGTCCTATCTCTGCCGACAGTTTGGGCGGTACCGTTGATTGGAATCAAGTCATCGAAGACGAGCAGCCTATCCTCCGCTCAACCTGTGCGCTTGGAGTAGGCAAGATGGAAGATATATCCGATGTCATCTACCTTAACCCCGACACCTTCGATATTTTGCACACGCGCGAGATGGCGCAGACACTTCGCGAGTGGAATAACACGATGCGCTCACAAGGTCGCAATTTCCTGCTTATCGGCTTCGGTCGATGGGGCTCTACCATTGACACCCTCGGCGTTCCTGTTATGTGGGGAGACATCAGTGAGGCAAAAGTGATAGTGGAGTGCAGTTTGCCATCCTTCCGCGTCGAACCCAGCCAAGGATCGCATTTCTTCCAAAATATGACTGCTTTTAATGTGGGCTATATCAATGTGGATGAGAATATACGACCGAACGACTTGTTGGACTTCCAACAGCTTGACAAACAGCAGATTATTAACCAAACGACATACCTCAAACATGTGCGTTTGAGCCAACCACTCGATATATACATCGACGGATTCCATAACAAAGCTTTAATACAAATCAATCATTAACATAATCACGTAATACAATGAGTAGCGTAAACAAAGTAATCTTAATTGGTAATGTGGGTTCTGACCCCGAAGTTCGTTATCTTGACCGCGGCGTAGCAATTGCTAATTTCAACCTGGCCACCACCGAGCGCGGTTACACCATGCAAAACGGCACACAAGTGCCTGATAAAACCGACTGGCATGCGATAGTTCTATGGCGTAATCTGGCTGAATGGGCAGAGAAATTCGTGCGCAAAGGTATGAAGATCTATGTCGAAGGCAAACTGCAGACACGTACTTGGGAGAAGGAAGGACAGATTCGACGCAAGACAGAGGTGATAGCTGAAAACGTACAGATACTCTATCGTCCCGAGGAATATCGTAACCTCAATCAACAAGCAGAAGAACCCGAAATATCCGTCCCGCAGGAACAAACTCTCACTGAAAACGACATCTTTTAATTCCTATGTTTGACAACCTTTCAGAACGATTAGAACGGTCCTTTAAGATCCTCAAAGGTGAAGGACGTATCACCGAAATCAACATCGCGGAAACCGTCAAGGACATCCGCAAAGCACTGCTCGAAGCTGACGTTAACTACAAGACAGCCAAGCAGTTCACCGACCGTGTCAAGGAAAAAGCACTCGGCCAAAACGTCATCACCTCCGTCCGTCCCGGACAACTCATGGTGAAAATTACACACGACGAACTCGCCGAACTCATGGGCTCTGAGAGTGCCGAACTCAATCTCAAAGGCTCTCCTGCCGTTATCCTTATGGCCGGTCTGCAAGGTTCCGGTAAAACCACTCACGCTGCCAAACTTGCGCATTTCCTGCAAACCAAGAAGAACAAGCGCGTCATGCTCGTAGCTTGCGACGTCTATCGTCCTGCCGCTATCGAACAACTCCGCGTCCTTGGCGAACAAGTAAATGCCAAAGTGTACCTCGGCCTCGACGAACCAAACCCAGTTAAGAAAGCCGAAGCTGCCATCAAAGAGGCAAAAACCTACGGTTATGACGTAGTCATCGTCGATACTGCCGGTCGTCTCGCTATTGACGAAGCTATGATGACCGAAATAGCTGCTATTAAAGCCGCTATCAACCCGTCCGAAACTCTCTTCGTCGTTGACGCCATGACCGGTCAAGACGCTGTCAACACCGCCAAAGAGTTCAACGAACGCCTCGATTTCGATGGCGTCATCCTTACCAAACTCGATGGTGATGCGCGCGGTGGTGCAGCCCTTTCCATCCGTTCCGTGGTCGAGAAGCCGATTAAGTTCATCGGTACCGGTGAGAAGATGGATGCGCTCGATGTCTTCCACCCTGCGCGTATGGCCGACCGAATCCTCGGAATGGGTGATGTGGTCAGCCTCGTAGAACGCGCGCAAGAGCAATACGACGAAGCCGAAGCACGCCGCATATCCAAGCGTATCGCACATAATCAGTTCGACTTCAACGACTTCCTCGGACAGCTCCAGCAAATCAAGAAAATGGGTTCTATGAAAGACCTCGTCAGTATGATTCCCGGTATGGATAAAGCCCTGAAAAACGTGGAAGTGAGCGACGATGCCTTCAAACCCGTCGAAGCCATCATCGGCTCTATGACGCCTTACGAACGTGCTAATCCTTCCTGCCTCAACGGTTCACGCAAAGAGCGTATCGCAAAGGGTAGCGGCACCTCCATCGTCGAAGTAAACCGCTTCCTCAAACAGTTCGAACAAACATCCAAAATGATGAAAAAGGTGCAGCAGATGCGCCGCAGATAATATGACCATATTAGACGGAAAACATATCGCTTCACTCATCCGGGAGGAATTGCGTGCCGAAGTGGCTTCTATCGTCGCTTCCGGTCGTCGCGCACCCAAACTCGGCATCGTCATCGTCGGACATAATCCCGCAAGCGAAACCTATGTGGCCAATAAGCTCAAAGCCTGTGCCGAAGTAGGCATTAATGCCGAGAAAATTGCCTTCGAAGACTCCATCTCCGAAGCGCAACTCCTGCAACATATCGCAACGCTCAATGCAGATACCGCCATCGACGGTTTCATCGTTCAACTGCCACTTCCGGCACACATCAACGAGCAAGCCATTCTCTCCGCGATTGACTACCGCAAAGATGTCGATGGCCTCACGCCGGAGAATATCGGTCGCACCGTTCAAGGTCTTCCGTCTATCGTGAGCGCAACCCCTCGAGGAATCAGTGAGTTACTGTCTCGGTACGGTATCTCTACCGAGGGCAAACATGTGGTCGTTATCGGCCGTTCGAACATCGTCGGCAAACCGATGGCGATGCTGCTTATGCAGCGCCCGTATCTCTCCCTGCCGAACCTCAGTGCAGCCACTATCGGTAACGCTACCGTCACCATCTGCCACTCCAAAACGCGCGACCTCAAGTCTATCTGCCTCACAGCCGATATCATCATCGTCGCTGCCGGTTGCCCCGGACTCCTCACAGCCGATATGGTTCGTGAAGGTGCTACCGTTATCGACGTCGGAATAACCCGCGTAGAGGACCCCAATTCGCCCAAAGGTTACTACCTCTCAGGCGATGTCGATTTCGCCTCTGTCGCTCCAAAATGCGCCTTTATCACGCCTGTACCGGGTGGAGTAGGACCCATGACTATCGTTAGCCTCCTCCAAAATACACTACAAGCCTACAAACAATGAAACGATTAGTTCTCATCATTACTACTATCTTCCTTACTGTCAGCATCTTCGCTGACGAAGCCCGACAGACGCGACGCGTCGTCATGGACCAAGTCTGGAACTGCAGCTACGACCGTGCCAACGAAGTCATCGATCTCTTCGTCTACGAGATGCAAACCGACATGAACCACCTCTTCACGTGGGCTTTTATCGGTACCGAGAATCAAGGTGACACCAAGGGCAAAGATGCCGTTTCTATCAAGTATGTCGGTAATACCTATGACCCCGAAACGCGTACCGGCAAACTCATCACCACCATCGAAGTCCTTGGCGTGCCGTGGTTCAAAAACCGCGAAGTGGGAAGCGTCTATCGTGATAGTGTTGTCAATAAAACACGCTACGCACGACTCGAGATAACCTATTCCGGCTCGCTCCTGCAAGCCGCTAATGGACAGTTTCACACGACTCCTATCGACGCCAACCATACGACTATGCACTTCGAACTAAACGTTGTTCTCGGGAAGTTCTTCTCCGCTTTCGTGACTACCAAGACTTGGAACGAAGTCGCTGCTTGGCGTATACAGATGATGGTCAATAACGTCAAAGAATATGCCGAGACCGGCACCGTGAAACCAAAAAAATGATATTCATTATTCATTAATCATTATTCATTGACGAAATGGACATTTTGTCAAAAATAGAAGGCCTTGAGGCGAAGTTCCACGAAGTATCGCTGCTCATTACCGATCCGGCCGTTATCGCTGACCAGGCGCGTTATGTGCGTCTCAATCGCGAGTACCACGATCTGGAACGTGTCCTCAATGCCGCGCACAAATACAAACAAGCCCTCGATGACTTGAGCGAAGCCAAGCAAATCAACTACAAGGAAGCCATCGACGAACTCGAACCACTCATCCCCAAACTGGAGGAAGAACTCAAACTCATGCTTCTCCCGCAAGACCCTGAGGATAGCAAGAACGTCGTCATGGAGATTCGTGGTGGCACAGGTGGTGACGAGGCTGCGCTTTTTGCGGGTGATCTCTTCCGTATGTACACCAAGTACTTCGAGCAACACGGCTTCAAGTACTCCGTATCCTCCTTCTCCGAAGGCGCAGTGGGTGGCTACAAGGAAATCATCTTCAACGTCACAGGCACCAATGTCTACGGCACACTCAAATACGAATCAGGTGTCCATCGCGTTCAGCGTGTTCCCGTCACCGAGACTCAAGGTCGCGTACACACTTCTGCCGCTACCGTTGCCGTGCTTCCTGAAGCCGACGAGTTTGAAGTTCATATCAATGAAGGCGAAATCAAGTGGGAGACTTTCCGTTCCGGTGGTGCTGGCGGACAAAACGTCAATAAAGTCGAGTCCGGCGTACGACTCCGTTATAACTGGCGCAACCCCAATACCGGTGAAGTGCAAGAGATCCTCATCGAGTGTACCGAAACGCGAGACCAGCCTAAGAACAAAGAACGTGCTCTCTCTCGCCTCCGTACGCAGATTTACGACAAAGAGCACCAGAAATACATCGACGACATCGCTGCTCGTCGCAAAACCATGGTCTCCACCGGCGACCGGTCTGCTAAGATTCGTACCTACAACTACCCGCAGGGACGCATCACCGACCATCGTATCGGCTACACCATCTATAACCTCCAGGCCTTTATGGACGGCGATATCCAAGGCGTCATCGATGCCCTCACCGTCGCCGAAAATGCCGAGCGCCTCAAAGCCGCTGACTTGTAAAATCAACATACAATGAATACGTTTGTACTCCCGGGTCGTGTTTGCTCGACCGCACAGATTAAAGAGATTGCTGCTCAAGCGAGTGGCGAATGGTGTTTGATGCTGCTTCGTGAAGAGGTGCGTTGGGTGCTTTTCGGCTTGGAGCGCATGATACAAGTGGGCGAGGATACCAAAGCCCTAATGGTCTATAGCGACCATTTTAACCCCGCACCGGCTCCTGTTATCGATTGGCAGATAGGTGCTCTCCGAGACGATTTTGACTTCGGTAGTGCCATCCTCCTTCGCGTATCTGCTCTTAAGCAAGTGGCTGCCGAGATGGACGCGAACTTTCAGTACGCCGGATTCTACGACCTACGCCTTCGACTTAGTCGGCTCGCGGCACCGGTGCATATACCCGAGTACCTCTACTACGATGTGGAGACCGACCTGCGCAAGTCCGGCGAGAAGCTCTTCGACTATGTGGACCCGAAGAACAGAGCTGTGCAGGTAGAGATGGAATCTTGCGTCACCGAACACCTCAAAGCACTCGGCGCACTCATTGACTACCGTCAGCTCAAAACAATCAGCAATCAGCAAACAGCCGACTATCCTGTGACGGCAAGTGTGATTATCCCCTGCCGCAATAGAGTTCGCACTATAGGGGATGCCATTCGTAGTGCTCTCAACCAGCGTGTCCGTGAGGGATACAGCTACAACGTCATCGTCGTAGACGATAACTCCGTCGATGGTACGGTGGACATCATCAAAGAACTGGAAACGAAGCACGATAACCTCATCTATATTGCGCAGGACCCAAGTTGGCACGCGATTGGTGGCAACTGGAATGTGGCGTTACATCATCCGAAATGCGGATTGTACGCCATACAGCTCGATAGCGACGATACTTACTACGACGAAACGACGGTGCAACGCTTTATCGATGCCTTTGAGGAGCAGAAATGCGCAATGGTGGTAGGCACATACCGCATGACCGATATAAACGGTAACGAATTACCTCCGGGAATAATCGACCATCGTGAGTGGACCAAAGAGAACGGAATGAATAACGCACTGCGTATCAATGGTTTAGGCGCCCCGCGCGGATTCTATGTGCCTGTGCTACGCGACATTAACTTCCCGACGACGAAGTATGGAGAAGACTATGCCGTAGGTCTGCGTATAAGTCGCGAATATCGGATTGGTAGAATATATAGCGTGGTATATAACTGTCGTCGATGGGAAGATAACTCCGACGCCAACTGCGACATCGTAGCTATGAACCGCAACAACTGGTACAAGGACCGTATTCGTACTTGGGAGCTTACCGCGCGGATAACTCGCGGTGAGTAACCTGAATATTGACTTCAGGATATTTGGCACGCAGATGACGCGCAGTAGCTTCGGCGGAATAGACGCTACGATGTTGGCCACCTGTGCAACCGAAAGCCACTTGTAAATGCGTGAAACCGCGCTCAAGGAATCGCTCTACGTGATGATCCACTAACCGATACACACTATCAAGGAAAGTGAGAATCTCTCCATCCGACTCAAGAAACTCTATGACCGGCTTATCCAGGCCGGTTAATTGTTTGTATTGCTCATACTTACCGGGATTATGTGTGCTGCGACAGTCGAAAATATATCCTCCGCCGTTACCGGATGGGTCTAAAGGTAAGCCTTTTTTGAAGCTGAAAGATTGGATGTCAATCGTGAGTGTTGAATCACCCTGACCTCTCGTTAGCGTCTCGCTAGCCGCTCGCTCACGGAGCAAATTCGAAAGGGCAAAAATATAGGGGTATTCGGACTGCAATTCTGGGTTGAGACTAAACAGTTCGCTTAGGTTTTTAATAGCGAACGGAATAGACTCAATAAAATGCTGCTTATGCTCAATCAGTCCGCGGAAACCGTACGCGCCCAGAACTTGCAGCGTACGAAATAACACAAAAGCCTTTAAATCTGAATCCTGAAATCTGAAATCTGAATTCGGGTAAACCTTCTCTAACTCATCACGGTATTCGCTCAACAGCCGTTCACGCAACGCTTGCGGGAAATTCGCTTTCGCTTGCCACAGGAAAGATGCTAAGTCGTAGTATATTGGTCCCCTTCTGCCTCCTTGGAAGTCGATGAAATACGGTTCGCCTACATAAATCATGACATTGCGGCTCTGGAAGTCGCGGTACATAAAAGCGTCGCAGGGCACGGCAAGTAATTCGTCCGCCAGGTGCTCAAAGTCTGCTTCCAGTTCCGGCTCGGAGAAATCGACTCCGGTGAGCTTGAGGAAGTCGTATTTGAAATAATTGAGATCCCAGAAGATACTTCTGCGGTCAAAAGCCGGTATCGGATAGCATACAGACCAGTCCATGCCATTTGCACCTTCTATTTGTATATGCGCGAGCTCGCGTATCGTATGCGTAAGCATGGCTATCTCGTCGTCTGACCAATCGCCTGTTTCGCGTCCGTGCTTGATAAAGTCGAAGAGTAGGGTATCGCCAAGGTCCTGCTGGGTATAAACCATCTCGTCGTCGCTGACGGTGTAGATTTCAGGAACAGGCAGACCCAGCGCGCGAAAATGCCTCGCCATCGTGATAAAAGCGTGATTCTCGGTACGGGATGTGCCTTGAACGCGAATAAACGTGTGACCGCATGGGTCCGCTTCGCGTGAATAGATACGATTACTTCCGGACTGTTTCATAGCTATACTTGAAAAATCGTACAAAAGTACTGCTTTTTGCCGACATACACAAATTATTTGCACTTTTTATGCAATTTATTTGCATATTTTAGCACTCATGTGCTTGGCAGTTGTGGCGATGTTCACAGCTTGCGACGAAAAGGAAAGGCTATTCGTTCGACACTGTCAGCAACTGTTACCAATTTGATGTTTGGTGCGACGGTACGACTATCGGTCGCGAATATACATGGACAACAGAGTCGTCGATTATTATGATGATTAAAATGTCGCAAGAAGCAGAGATTAAAACTTTTGGTGCATATCACAAGAAATATATGTACAAAAAAGTGGACGAACCTACGGAAGAAGCTTGTAACGCAGAGTCTAGTATCAAAAATATGATCGATATCTATAAAGGTCAAGGTTATAGTGCTTCCTATGAGAAGTCTTCCGAGAAAGATCCCGATTCCTGCAATGCCAAGAACGGAGAATTGTAACAGATTATACCTTCTTCTTTTCCCATCAAATCCAGAAATTAGTATGTGATTAGTATGTGATTAGTATGACATTACTATGTGATAACTATGTTGTTAGTATGTTAGAAGGCTAATTGAAACGGAACTGTAGTATAATTCTCAACGAACTCAAAAATACATAAATATCACTTAAACAACGAAAGCCACCCGCAAAGGATGGCTTTCGTTTGTGTCCCCCGAGGGACTCGAACCCTCGACCCACTGATTAAGAGTCAGTTGCTCTACCAACTGAGCTAGGGAGACAGATCTTGCGCAACTTGTTGTGCATGAACTGAGTCTTGGGAGACAGATCTTGCGCAACTTGTTGTGCATGAACTGAGTCTTGCGAGACTCGCTTTAAGTGCGTGGCTTTTTTCAAAACCGGCTGCAAAAATACTGCTTTTTTTTGAACTGACAAAATTTTTCTGCATTTTTTTGCATTTTTTGTGAAAAAAGTTGCATTATTGAAAAAAAATGTGTATCTTTGCGCGTTTTTTATGCGGAGTGTGCCGAAAATCCGATTGAAGAGTAGGCAGTAAATAGGTATTATTATGAAAAAAACTATCTTAGTTGCAGCAATTGCGCTGCTGAGTGCGCCAGCTTTGATGGCGGTGAAAAATGTTGAAGTGGCTGTTTTGGACAGTACTATTGGTGAAACCACCAGCGGTAAAGACAAATCGGTCTTTACTTACGACTACGATGAAGCAACTCAAACCCTTACCAGAACGGAAACGATGCTTGGATATAATAACAGCGAGAAAGTTTGGTTTAATATGGGCAGAACAACTGAGAAGTATGACAAAAATACGAATCTGTTGTTATCTCTATATGAGTATTGGGATTCCGACAAAAAAGCGTGGATACCCAATAACAAATACGAAATGACCTACAATGAGAATGGTGACGAACTAACACATGACGGCTATTACTACGATATGGATAATGATAAGTGGATAATGTCCGATTATCACGATAGTAAATATAATGTAAAAGGCGAATTAGTCGAACTAATCAGTGGCGGTTGGGATACGGAGAAGAATGTGAAAGTGCCTTATGACAGAGATGCATATTCCTATGACGATGCCGGAAACAGGATTCAACTCACGAACTGGTATATGCCTTTTGGCAAAACAACGTGGCAATTAAGCAGACGCAATAAATACGTCTACGATGCAAACGGTTGGAGACTTTCGGAATTAAAAGAAAACTACTACCCGGATGATGATAAATGGATGAAATCAGATTCCATCGCGTATAAGTACGACGAGAACGGTAACTGCATTGAGGAGATCTCCTTTTGGGTGAATTCCGGGGCATGGGTACCGTCACGCAAAATCATTTCTACGTACGATGACGATGACCAGTTGGTAGGTCAAGAAGACATGTACTACGATATCGACAAAAGTGCTTTCGTTTCTGACAGCAGAAATAAATATGAGTATAATACATCCGGCAAGCTAGTACTTCACCTTACAGATTATTATGATGTGACTGAGACGAAGTGGGTACCCAGCATGAAGGAAGAGTATGCTTACAATATGTATGGCGAGGTGTCTATCTATCAGAATTATTCCTATGATTCTACGGCCGAGACATATGAGTTAAATACCACGGTGACCTATTATTACCACGTAGAAGTTGTTCCTACTTCACTTCGCAATACGGAAGATAAATATACCAAGACAATGAAGGTGATTCGCAATGGACAATTGCTTATCATCCGCGATGGCGTAACTTATAACCTGCAAGGCGCAAGAGTTGACTAATAGATATGAATTTTTTAGCATTAATAACAAAGCTTTTCGGAAACAAGGCCCAGAAAGATATGCGTGCTATTCAGCCGTATGTCGATAAAATCAAAGCCGAGTACGAGAAGATTGACCAACTGAGTAACGACGAATTGCGTGCTCGCAGTGCGGCATTGATGGCTAAAATCGCCGAACGCGTAGCAGACAAAAAAGCACGCATCGCCGAGCTCAAGGCTAATATCGAGGAACTCGAAATAGACAAACGTGAGAAAGTCTATAACGAAGTCGATAAACTCGAGAAAGAGATAAAGGAAAACTACAAACAGGTGCTGGACGAGATCCTGCCGGAAGCCTATGCCATCGTTAAATCGACAGCTCGACGCTTTGCCGAAAATGAGAAAGTGGTGGTTACCGCAACGCAGATGGATAAGGACCTGGCTGCCGATCCGCGGTTCGACTTCGTCGAGATTGATGGTGACAAAGCTATCTACCTCAACCATTGGGTAGCCGGTGGTAACGAGATCACTTGGGACATGATTCACTACGATGTCCAGTTGTTCGGTGGTGTCGTTCTGCATCAAGGTAAGATAGCCGAGATGGCGACCGGTGAAGGTAAAACGTTGGTGGCAACGCTGCCGGTGTTCCTGAACGCCATGACGCACGAAGGTGTGCATGTGGTAACCGTCAATGACTATCTGGCTAAACGTGACTCGGAGTGGAATGGTCCGCTGTATATGTTCCACGGTTTGACAGTCGATTGTATTGACAAATACAAACCCAATTCGGACGAGCGTCGTAAGGCTTATGCGTGCGATATCACGTTCGGTACGAACAATGAGTTCGGTTTTGACTATCTGCGTGATAACATGGCGACTTCGACGCTGGATCTTGTGCAACGCGGACATAATTTCGCCATCGTCGATGAGGTGGACTCCGTCTTGATTGACGACGCACGTACGCCGTTGATTATCAGTGGTCCTATTCCAAAGGGCGAAGACCAAATGTACGATGAGTACAAGCACCGCGTAGAATTGCTTGTACGTACGCAGACAACTCTCACGACTAAACTTCTGACCGAAGCGAAAGCAAAGATGCCGAGCGAGGATGCCAAAGTGCGTGAGGAAGGCGAATTGGCGCTTTTCCGTGCATGGAAAGGTATGCCTAAATCCAAGGCCTTGATTAAATTCCTCTCTGAGCCGGGTAATAAAGTGCGTCTCCAGAAGACGGAGGAGTTCTATCTGCAAGAGAACGAGAAGAACATGCACATCGCTACGGACGAACTCTATTTCGTCATCGACGAAAAGAATAAGTCTATCGAACTGACGGATAAGGGTATTGATACCTTGACCGGCTCTACCGATGACCCGACTTTCTTTGTCCTGCCTGATGTAGGTTCGGAGATTGCCGAACTCGAGAAAGAGCAGTTAACACCGGAAGAGAAGCAGCAACGCAAGGACGATATCCTCTCGAACTTTTCCATAAAGTCCGAGCGCGTACATACGGTGCATCAGTTGCTCAAGGCCTATACGCTCTTCGAGAAAGATGTGGACTATATCATCGATAATAACGAAGTGAAGATTGTCGATGAGCAGACCGGTCGTGTGATGGAAGGACGCCGCTGGTCCGATGGCCTGCACCAAGCTGTAGAAGCAAAAGAAAACGTTAAGGTAGAAGGCGCAACACAGACCTTCGCTACCATTACGCTGCAGAACTACTTCCGTATGTACAACAAACTGTCCGGTATGACCGGTACAGCAGAGACGGAAGCTGGTGAGTTCTGGAATATCTACAAACTGGACGTAGTTGTTATTCCGACCAACAAACCGGTAGCTCGTATCGACCTCAACGATCGTATCTACCGCACCAAACGCGAGAAATACAATGCCGTTATTGACGAGATTGTACGCCTCGTGGAAGAGGGTAGGCCGGTGCTCGTTGGTACAACCAGTGTCGAGATATCCGAGCTGTTGAGCCGTATGTTGAACCTCAGACGTATTCCACACCAGGTGTTGAACGCGAAATTGCATCAACACGAGGCAGAAGTCGTGGCTGAGGCTGGTCGCAAAGGCGTGGTAACCATCGCAACGAACATGGCCGGTCGTGGTACGGATATTAAGCTCACTCCCGAAGTCAAAGAAGCCGGTGGTTTGGCTATTATCGGTACCGAGCGCCATGAGTCGCGCCGTGTGGACAGACAGCTACGCGGACGTTCCGGACGTCAAGGCGACCCGGGTAGTTCCGTCTTCTATGTATCGCTTGAGGATGATTTGATGCGTATGTTCGGTTCGGAGCGTATCGCTTCCGTAATGGATAGAATGGGCTTCCAAGAAGGTGAGATGATTGAGCATAAGATGATATCCAATTCCATCGAGCGCGCGCAGAAGAAAGTTGAAGAGAATAACTTCGGTATCCGTAAGCGTTTGATTGAGTATGACGATGTCATGAACCAGCAACGTAACGTCATCTACGCCAAACGTCGTCACGCACTCAACGGTGAGCGTATCGGTGTGGATATAACGAATATGATTTACGATACGGCCGAGTCTATCGTTGCCGATGCTCGTGACGCTATGGATTACGAGATGCTGCAGTTCGATACGATGCAAGTATTTGCTATCGAAGTGCCGTTCGACGAGGATACGTTCCGCGCTACACGCGAGGAGAAACTGAGTGATATGCTCGCTGAGGCGGCTATCGATTCCTTCAAGCGTCGCATGGATAAGCTCATGACTGTCGCTAATCCCGTTATCCAAAAAGTCTATGAGGACAAGGGAGCGATGTACGAGAATATCCTTATCCCGATTACCGACGGTAAGAAGGTTTATAATATCGCTGTCAACCTCAAGAAAGCAGCTGAGACCGAGTCGAAGGAAGTCATTCGCGAGTTCGAGAAACGTATGCTACTCTATGTCATCGACGACGAGTGGAAAGAGCATCTCCGTCAGTTGGACGACCTCAAACAATCCGTACAAAACGCTTCCTACGAGCAGAAAGATCCGCTGCTTATCTATAAGCTCGAGTCCTTCGGTATCTTCAAGCGCATGTTGGATTCGCTCAACCGTCGTGCGATTGCTATTCTGCTGCGCGGACAAATCCCGCAGCAACAGCCTCAGAACGTGCAACAAGCTGCGGCTCAACAGCGTTCCGATTACAGCCGTTATCGTACGCAGAAAGATGCGGTGCAATCTGCTGCACATGCTTCCGGTATGGCACAAGCCGCCGGTCGGGACACACGCGAACAACAGCGTCCTGAACCCATCCGCGTCGAGAAAAAACCGCGTCCGAATGACCCGTGTCCTTGTGGAAGCGGTAAAAAATACAAACAGTGTCACGGTAAAGGCTTATAAGGATGAGAATCGTCTATCTCGGAACACCGGATTTTGCGGTAGCAGGATTACAGGCTCTTGTCGAGAACGGATATAACATCGTGGCGGTAGTGACCATGCCGGATAAACCGGCTGGTCGCGGCCACCAGATGCAGTTCTCGCCCGTGAAGGAATATGCCCTCTCGCAAGGTATTCCGGTGCTGCAACCCGAGAAACTCAAAGACCCTGAATTTGTGGAGCAGCTGCGTAGCTATCAGGCTGACCTGCAGATAGTTACCGCATTCCGTATGTTACCTGAGGTTGTGTGGGCAATGCCGCGATTAGGCACGTTCAATGTCCACGGCTCGTTACTTCCGCAATATCGCGGGGCGGCACCGATTAACTGGGCTGTCATCAACGGCGAAAAAGAGACCGGACTCACCACTTTCATGCTTAAGCATGAGATAGACACCGGCAATATGATTCTGCAAGAACGCATTGCTATCGGCGACAACGAAGATGTAGGTTCTGTCCACGATCGGCTGATGGAACTTAGCAAACAGATGGTGCTCAAGACAGTGCGACTAATTGAGGAGTGCGACCGTGAAGGCAAACCACTGCCAACCGTTCCGCAACCTGAACTGCCCGACCTCAAACCAGCACCTAAAATTTTTAAAGAAGATTGCCAAATAGACTTCACCAAGACAGCGCGAGAGATACATAACTTCGTGCGGGGATTGAGTCCGTATCCCGGAGCATGGACTGACGATCAGCGTATGTTAAGCGTATGTAAAGCGTCTCCTATCAAGGTTTTTAAAGTCGCTATAAGTCCCGTCCCCGAGCAAAAAGGACATATCATTGTGCCTTGCGCGGACGGGTATATCAATATTCTTGAACTGCAAGCGCCTGGTAAAAAACGAATGGACGCCAAGAGTTATCTGAATGGATTGCATTGAGCTCATAGATAAGTACTACGCCAATTCTCCCGAGTTAAGGCACATCTTAGTCACGCACTCCGAACAAGTGCGAAACAGAGCTTTGCTCATTATCGATGCCCATCCGAACTGGCAAGTGGACCGAGACTTTGTCGCAGAGGCTGCCATGTTACACGATATCGGTATTATCCATTGCAATGCGCCGAAGATATTCTGTGTCGGTCCACATCATTATATCGAGCACGGATATTTAGGTGCAGAGATGTTGCGAGCAGAAGGTCTCCCGCGACATGCGTTAGTGGCAGAGCGCCACACCGGAAGCGGCATCACTATGGAGCAAGTTATTCGTGAGGACTTGCCTATTCCTGTGCAGGACTATCTGCCCGTTTCGCTCGAAGAGCGCATCATCTGTTACGCCGATAAATTCTATTCAAAAAGCCACCTCGGGGAAGAAGTGGCTTTGTCTAAAATCCGTCAGAATATCTGGAAGTATGGGCACGACGCTATTTTGCGTTGGGAACTTCTGGAACAGGAAATGCAGTAGTATCCGGTAGCATTGGTTTCCTGAAGGAACGAATAACGAGCCATAATCCCGCAATAATAAACGGTATCGACAGCAACTGTCCCATATTGAGCAGATAATCTGCCTCAAACGCTTCTTGGTCGTTCTTGATAAATTCCAAACAGAACCGTGTCACGAAGACAATAAGGAAGAACGTGCCTATCAGTAATCCCTCGCGTCTGCGAGCGTTCGTAAACCAGTACAACGACCACGTCACTGCCATTGCAACAAGGCAATAGAGCATCTCGTATATCTGCGTCGGGTGGCACGGAACGGTTTGTCCGTCACGCACGAAAATAAATCCCCAAGGTAAATCCGTTGGGCCACCGTAAATCTCTGAGTTCATCAGGTTGCCCAGACGAATAAGCGTTGCCGTTATGCACACACCTATACAGAGTCGGTCAAGTATCCAAAACATCGAAGTCTTGTATTCCGGCCGCTTACTGAAATGTTTTCTGTTCAGCAACCAAGCTGCAAAAATAAGTCCTATTCCACCACCGTGTGACGACAAACCGCCTTCCCATATCTTAATAAGCAAGAATGGGTTCTCAATATACGGATTGCGATAGTTGATGGTCCAACCGAAAATCTGTATCGGGTCGGGCGTCAAGTGCCACTCGTAGAACCAGCAATGACCTATTCGTGCACCGATAATCACACCCAATGTCATCCACACAAAAATCTTATCGGCCCAATCAGCCGGACAATGTTCGTGCTTATATAGCCACACTTGCACTAAGTAGCATAGGTAGATTCCTATGGCCCACAGCAAACCGTACCAGCGGATACCCCCGTTACCGAAATGTATCAGTATCGGGTCCACATCCCATACAACAGATAACAACGAATTTACCATAACCTATAATCTATCACCTATCAATTCCCTTGGCCCCACATCAGTTTATCTTTCAGCGACTGCAGGAAACTGTTTTCACCCACTTGCACGAGTTTAATCGTGTAGTCCGCTTTTTTGATATGAAGCGTGATATCATGAGACATCACCTGGCTGCGACCATCTACACTAATCAGATAACTACCTGTGCGGCTGCGAACAGTCAAATCCATCTCCCAGTCATCAGGCACTACCAACGGACGAACATTCAGACTGTGTGTCGCGATTGGCGAAAGGATGATACCTCGTGCTTGCGGAACCATCAACGGGCCACCGATACTTAAGTTATATGCCGTAGAACCAGTCGGAGTCGAGAATAATAATCCGTCTGCCTCGTACTTATGCAGCAACTCGTCATTCACGCGCGTCTCGATGGTTATCATCGAACTCAAACCGTACTTCATCACCGCCACTTCGTTCAGTGCGTATGGGGCCATAATAAGATCACTACGAGACGTCTCTACATGCAACAACGTCCGCTGCTCAATTGTGTACTTGCTCTTAATGAGCTGGTCCATAATCATGTCCACGTTCTTCGTTTGCACATCGGCAAGGAAACCTAAATGGCCGCAGTTGATGCCTACAATAGGTATATTACGACGACCAATCTCCGCTGCTGTCGTCAGGAACGTGCCGTCACCGCCTACCGATAATGCAAAGTCCACTGGCTCTTCCGCTTCCGTGAAGGGCTTGTACTGACGCAGATTTAATTCCTGACGTAACTCTTGCGACAAAACAACGTCCACACCACGTAACTGCATGAACTCTAACAGGTGCGAAACCTCCTCTAAGGTGTTGCCCTTCATCGCATTTCCAAAGATAGCTATTGTCATATTTGTCCAAATTTGCCCGCAAAGATACTGCAAATATTTGACATGCGCAAAAAAAAGTATATTTTTCACCAAATCTATGCAATTTATTTGCATACTTGCAAAAAAAGCACTATCTTTGCAGCCAAAATAAATGATGGTATTATGAAACGAATTGTATTAGTTAGTGCGCTGATGGCGTTGAGTGTGGGTGTGTTTGCTACGCAATACACCACGTATCTGGATTATATTGCCAAATGGAAGGGCGTGGCAATGCGGCACCAGCAGGAGTATGGTGTGCCGGCGTCGATTACGTTGGCGCAAGGTTTATTAGAGTCTGCTGCCGGTCAATCAGAGCTGGCAGCGGAGGCGAATAACCACTTTGGTATCAAGTGCACATCGGACTGGTTGGGTGATGTATATCGTCACGATGATGACCGCAAGGCAGAGTGTTTTCGTATGTACTCGGATGCAGAAGAGTCGTTTAAGGACCATGCGCTGTTCCTGAAACGTTCGCGTTACGAGCGGCTGTTTACTTATTCGCCGACCGATTATCCAGCGTGGGCACAAGGATTGAAAGATTGTGGCTATGCGACCGACCCCGCGTATCCGAAGAAGCTAATTCGTATCATTGAAGAGTATAAGCTCAACGACTACGTTCTTGCTGCGAAAGACTATAAAGAGGAGAGTCAAGAACCAAAAGCCGAGAGTAATCCCAAGACTGACTCCGTCGTAGTTTTGACGGCAGCACCGGTGATAGCGACTTTCTCGCAAGACCCAGAACCTCCTTATGTGCGTCCGCTTACGGCGAAAGAGGAGAAGGCCGATTTCTTTGCTCATCACGGCAAGGGCAAGTGCAACGGCGTGCGCTATACGGTGGCACGTGAGGGTGATACCTATGCTACGATGGCCTTCAGTCTGAACGTGACGGAGCGTAGCCTGCGTGAGAATAACGACGCCTTAGGCCGCGACCTCAAAGCTGGTGATCGTGTGTACTTGAGCAAAAAGAAATCTCAAGCTCCGAAGGACCATCCGTTCGTTTGGGTTAAGCCTGGTCAGAGCGTGTGGGAGTTGGTACAGAAAGAGTGCATCACGGAGAAAGCGTTCCGCGAGTTGAACGGAATACCGGTGGATGTGCGCGTATTCGAGACACGTCAGCAAGTGCTGCTACGTAAGCTCAAAGACAAATAGACAATATGGATCGCCACACGGCACATAGTATCGGCGATTTGTTGGCGGACTACCTGCGTGAGAGCGGTTTGGAGAAGCAACTACTTGAGCGGCAGGTCGTAGATAAATGGCCGGAAGTGATGGGGCCGACGGTAGCACGCCTGACGCGAAGCGTAGAACTCAAAAACGGGGTGCTAATGGTGCGTATCAGCAGCGCGGCGCTGAAGGCGCAACTGTTCGAGTGTCGGAGCGAAGTGGTGTCGAAGCTGAATGCATCGGTCGGAGCCCAGATAGTGAGTGACGTGAGGTTTTTAGGATAGAATGACGTATCCAAACAACATAGAGCAGAAGATAGACTTCGGCGTTATCCGCGAGCAGTTGTATAAAGGGTGCTCGTCGTCTTTAGGTCGCAGGGAAGTGGATGCGATGGTGTTCAGTACGGATTATCAATCGGTACTTCATCGTCTGCGCGAAGCGGAGGAGATGGTGCATGTGGTGAATGATGCGTCGTTGCAGTTTCCTCGCGGCGAGATTAATGATTTGCGCGAATCGCTGACTCGTGTGCGTGTCGAGGGGTTGTACTTGGACGAGAGTGAGTTGAGTCAGTTACGTAAGTCAATCGACTATGCGGCGCAATTAGAGCGCTTCTTTTTGGGTTTGGATGCGTTGCGTTTTCCACAGTTACGGACGTTACCGACTCGCACGTTGAAGAACCTTTCGGGAGAGACAACGGGAGTGGTGTTACAACCTGTGTTGGTGACGATAGACCGTGCGATAGATATGTTTGGTCAGCTGCGCGACAGCGCGTCGCCTGAGTTACATCGTATCCGTCGCGAACTGAGTCAGGCGCAGGGAACGGTGTCGTCCGCGGTATCGGCTATACTACGTCGAGCGCAAGCGGCTGGATTGGTGGACAAAGATGCGACACCGACATTGCGTGAAGGGCGACTGGTGCTCCCTATACCTGCGAGCGCGAGGAAGAAGATAGGCGGCATAGTTCATGACGAATCGGCAACGGGTAAGACCGTCTTTATCGAGCCGCAAGAAGTAGTTGAAGCGAATAACCGAATACGGTCGTTGGAATCGGAGCAGGCTCGTGAGAGGCTGAGAATATTGCATGAGATAACGAATTTTGTGCGCCCGCAGATACCGCAGATAATGCAGACGCAGGGATTTTTGGCGCATGTAGATTTTATTCTTGCGAAAGCGACATTGGCGAAGCGGCTGAATGCCATCTCTCCGCAGTTTGTGGATTATCCGATGGTGGATATACGTGAGGCTCGTCATGCGGTTTTGTACTTGCGGTTCGCGGACGAGGGCAAGACGGTGGTGCCGCTGACAATGCGGCTGGATAAGGACGGGAACAGAATATTAGTGATCTCGGGTCCGAACGCAGGCGGTAAGTCGGTGTGTTTGAAGACAGTGGCGTTGTGCCAATATATGCTGCAATGTGGCTTGCCCGTACCCGTGAGTGAGGCATCAACGATGGGATTGTTTGACCGACTCATGATAGATATTGGCGATGAGCAGAGTATAGAAGACGACTTATCGACGTACTCGTCTCACTTGAGGAACATGAAGGCTTTTGTGCGTTATGCGGACGAGAAGACACTGTTTCTCATCGATGAGTTCGGTACAGGCACGGAGCCGCTTATTGGCGGTTCAATCGCCGAGGCGGTGTTAGGCAAGCTGAATGAGCAAGGTGCCTTTGGTGTAGTTACAACACACTACACAAACCTAAAGCACTTCGCAGAGCAGGCGGAGGGAGTAGTTAACGGCGCGATGCTGTACGACCGCGGACAACTGCGACCGTTATTCCAACTGTCGATAGGTCAGGCGGGTTCGAGTTTTGCAATTGAAATAGCGAAGCAGACGGGTTTGCCAGAGGATATAATCCAGCGTGCAACGGAGTTGGTTGGTGAAGAGCACATCGACTACGACAAGCAGCTGCAGGATATTGCGCGTGATAAGCGTTACTGGGAGAACAAACGGCAGAATATCCGTCAGCGGGAAAAACACTTAGAGGAGAAAATAGCTTATTACGAAAGCGAGATAGCGGGTCTCAAGGCGAAGAAAAAAGCGGTTCTTCAGGAGGCGAAAGATGAAGCAGCGGATATCCTATCTAAGACCAATGCAACAATTGAGCGCACTATTCGTGAGATCAAGGAGTCGAAGGCCGATAAGGGGAAGACGCAGGCTGCTCGTGCGAAAGTGGAGAAACTCAAACAGCAAGTGGAGCCCGCAAAAATGGAAAAGCCTGTGAAGAAGCGTGTGTTGAAAGATTTCCGAGAGTTGAAGCCGTTGTCGAAGTCTATGCCTTCGTCGCAGCCGTCGGTGGTGAACACGATTAGGCAGCATAAGTTGAGTTTTGAGCGTACTCTGGACTTGCGCGGTATGCGTGCCGATGAGGCGTTGGAGACGTTTATAGCGTACTTGGATGACGCAATTATGGTTAACGCAGGAACAGTTTCTATACTGCACGGGACGGGAACTGGAGCGTTGAAGCAGGTGGTTCGTGACCATTTGGTGGAGCGGAATAAAGCGCTGCGGAAGCGGAATGCAGGGGAGATAGGGTATCACGATGGCGACCCGGATCGTGGTGGGGCAGGAATAACTATTGTTGATTTATAATTTGAGAGTTTAGATTTAGAATATGAAGAAAGTTGGATTATTGATTGTGGGATTGGGAATGGTGGTGATGAGTTATGGTGCGCAGCAGGATACGACGCGGACGGATATCCGACGGTCCACAATATCTGGTGCGATAGAGTATTCATACAACAAGAGTTGGGGGCATTTTGCGAATGCAGATGTGCAGGCGTTGTTGCCGGTGAACCGTTATGTGGAGCTGAATGTGAACTTCCAGGCGTGTTTCAAGAACGTGTATACGGTGGGCGTTGTGGTGCGTCCGAAAGTAGTGCTACCATACGGAGAGTTATTCTTCGATACAGAGGTGCTGTATAAGGCTGTTATGCGTGCTAATCAGATGGACTTAGTGACGGCATTGTCGTTGGGTTATCGGTTTGATTATGCGTCGGTGCAGATAGGTTCATACGCGCGGTTTATGAGCTTCTACAGCCGTAACTGGCATAGCGACGAGGCATATCAATGCGAGCCGTTTAACCTACTGTATCGGATAGAAGTGTATTGCCGTCCGCAGTCGTGCAACTGGAATGTAGGCGTTGCGTTTGCGAATTTCGATGACTTTCAGTTTGAACGTATGTGGCAGCCGTTGTTTGCTTTGAACGGTCGGTATGATATCGATGAACATTGGCGAGTGCACTTGGATGCAACGTGCAAGCCGACGGGTATGTTTCACTTAAATGCGGCATTTTACGGGGCGACTGTTAAAGCCGGATTCACTTATAGATTTTAAGCACTATGAAAAATATCAAATATCAATTATCAATCATCAATTTGCTGTTACTGTTGGCAATAACTGCATGTAACCCTAATTATGATATGCCTGGCATGTTTAACGGTTCGAGTGAGCGTGCGGATAAACGTTTGGCGGAATCATTGGATTATGATAAAAAGGTAGGAGAGATTCATCTAACGGTGCCGGAAGATTATACGGTATATGTGTGCACAGATACGCATGTGGACTCGACGACGCATAACTGGGAGAAGTTCGTGAAACTGTATAAGGCAGATGGAGCATGTCCTTTTGCGCTTCACCTGGGCGATTTGATTAATGCAAAGGGCAATTTCGGCCGTTTCTTCAATGCTGCAAAGGTAGCTCCGGCAGGATATGTGTCGGGTAAGGACACCATATTCTACGTAGTAGGAAATCACGACCTGTATTTCAATCAGTGGCCTGAGTACAAGAGCTTCGTGGGCACGTCTACCTACTGGTTTGATACACGTACGGCAGACGGTACGTTGCTGGATTTGTATATCTGTCTGGACAGTGGTGAAGGAACGTTAGGTGTGGATGGACTGAAGTGGCTGAGCGATATCCTGCAAGAGAAAGCGGAGAAAAAATATCGGCACATTATTGTGTTCACGCACACGCATATGTTTAAGCAGGACGACTCGCAGGGGCACACATCTAATTACTCGATGGAGGAGACGTACGAGATAGCGTCGCTGCTGACCAAATACGGTGTGGCGGAATACTGGAGTGGCCATGACCACAGCCGTGAGATAACGACATACGGTAAGGTGAAGTATATCGTTGTGGATGCACTGGAGGACCCAGTGGAGGAGGCTTTCTTCATGAAAGTGAGGATGGGGAAGAATATCGAACATGAGTTTGTTGACATTAAAGACTAAGGATTATGAGTATCTCGTTTTTCTACTACCTATGGTTACTCATCTCGCTGTCTTCGGGCAATGTGGGTGAGACGCAAAAGAACCCGCTGACGCATATGGGGTCGGTGCAGATTTACTATTTCTACGACTCGCGTATACCGAGTAGTATCGGTGAGTGTATGTGTGGCTTGACGGACGACTTGCTGAAGAAGAACTACGCGCAGCAGGTAGCGAACGGTGATATCATCTTTTACCAGATTGACCTGGCTTCACCTCAGGGCGAGCAGGTGGCGCGACGGTGTAACATCACGATAACGGGGTTGGTGCTGAGTCGTCACACCAAGGTAGTTAACCTGACGCAGAACGGCTACACATATGCGAAGTCAGAGCCGTTAGCTTTCCAGCAAAACTTGGCTTATCACATCAATAAATTGCTGCCGGCATCGAAGCGACCGCAGTAAAATGCACATTTTTGCAAAAAACTACATTTTTTATTTGCATATATGCAAAATAAGTCGTAACTTTGCACGCTGAATTGAAATAACAAACAAATCTATATAAAACAACTTAATTTTTTTATTGATTATGACAAAAGTAGCAATTAACGGTTTTGGCCGTATTGGTCGTCTGGCTTTCCGTCAGATGTTCGAAGCAGAGGGTTATGAAGTAGTTGCAATCAACGACTTGACAAGCCCTAAGATGTTGGCACATCTTCTTAAGTATGACACCGCTCAAGGTGGTTTCGCCGGCAAGTTCGGTGAGGGCAAGCACACTGTAGCTTACAAGGATGCTGTTCTTGCAGAAGATGGTAAGACTGTTGTAACTCCGGGTTCGATCATCGTTGACGGCAAGGAGATTACTATTTACGCTATGCCGAACGCAGCGGAGCTGCCTTGGGGTAAACTCGGTATTGATGTAGTTCTCGAGTGCACAGGTTTCTATACCAGCAAAGCAAAAGCTGAGGCTCACATCCAAGCTGGCGCAAAGAAAGTCGTTATCTCTGCTCCTGCAGGCAATGACCTTCCGACCATTGTTTACAACGTAAACCACAAGACTCTGACTCCTGCTGACAAAGTTATCTCTGCTGCTTCTTGCACAACCAACTGCTTGGCTCCTATGGCTGCAGCTCTGAACAAGTACGCTCCGATTCAAAGCGGTATCATGTCAACTATCCACGCTTACACTGGCGACCAGATGATTCTTGATGGCCCACAACGTAAGGGTGACCTCCGTCGTAGCCGTGCAGGTGCGCAAAACATCGTTCCGAACAGCACCGGTGCTGCAAAAGCTATCGGTCTTGTTATTCCTGAACTGAACGGTAAACTCATCGGTAGCGCACAACGCGTTCCGACTCCAACCGGCTCGACCACTATCTTGGTTGCAGTTGTTAAGGGTAAAGACATCACCAAAGAGGGTATCAACGCTGCTATGAAAGCTGCAGGAACTGAGTCCTTCGGTTACACAGAGGACGAGATCGTTTCCAGCGATGTTATCGGCATGAAGTACGGTTCACTCTTCGATGCAACTCAAACCATGGTTGCTAAGATTGATGACGACACCTATCAAGTACAGGTAGTTAGCTGGTACGACAACGAGAACAGCTACACCAGCCAGATGGTTCGTACGATTAAATATCTCGCAGAGCTGAAGTAATTTATCGCTTTACGATAATCCAAATGATAACGGGCGCTCCGAACAGGGCGCTCGTTGTTGATATAGGAAGGGGATATGTGAACAGATTGCAGATGATATCGCAAACAAGCAACAAGTTTGCACCAACTAACGCCGTGCCAGCTACCGTCGTACGGTGGTTGGACGTCCGGAAAAGTCCTCGTGCGATATGCGGTACAGCCACGCCGACGAAAGCGATTGGGCCACAGAAAGCTGTTATACCTCCTGCAAGCAGACATGTGGCAATAACAATCATTCGGCGGGTACGCTCAATATTAACGCCTAAAGCGCGAGCGTAGTTCTCGCCGAGAAGTAGTCCGTTGAGTGGTTTGACAAGCGTGAGGACCATGACAGCGCCAGTGAGGATGGTGATGGACAGGATGAGGAGTTCGTTCCAACCGACGGAAGAGAGGGAGCCGAGCGTCCAAACGATAAAGAGCTTGAGCGCATCGGGATTGGCGAAGTTCTGGATGAGACTAACCAATGCACCGGCGATAGAGCCAATCATCATGCCGACGATGAGTAAGCTGACGTTATTCTTCACCTTGCGTGCGACAGCAAGCACTAAGAGCAGTACTGCTGCCGCTCCAATAACGGCCGATGTGGCGACAGCTACTTGTCCTAAGGCAACCAGCTGGAAACCTAACATCGTGGAGCACATAGTCACCAAGGCAACGCCTAATCCTGCACCGCTACTGACACCTAAGATATATGGTCCGGCCAGCGGGTTACGGAAGAGAGTCTGCATCATCAAACCGCTGACAGATAGTGCAGCACCGGCTAAGATGGCGGTGATGGCGCGAGGCAAGCGCAGTTGGACAAAAATGTTATGTCCTAAGTCGGTAAGACCATCACTCCATGACCATAGGCCATCGGAAAGTAACCAGATACTACCGCTGCAGATATCTAATGCAAAGAAAACGAGCAGGGCTACCGATAGGGCAGCAAACCAAAGGCTATATGTGTGTTTTAGTCGCATAAACTAAATAAGTCGCTACGTGGGTTAATAAGCATCACGGGCACTTGGCTGCGTTGAATGGCGTGCCGTTCGGGTGGACCGAAAAGGATATCATCCAAACCATATTCGCGGCTGGCTGTTAGGATGAGTAGTTGATGGGCCGTCTCTGTCTGACGTTCTACAGCCTCTTTGTATAGTTTGAAACTGTTCTTGTATGCTTCGATGACTTCGTAACTAATCGGTGTGCCGGATTTCTCCTCGACCGCCTTGATGTGGGTGATGATGCGGTTGATATTCTGCTGTGCGTGTGAGCCGTAGTCATTGGCTTTCATCAGAAGCAGGTGGGCACCGGTTTTGCGCGCCAAGTAAGTGCAAATCTCGGCCTTATAGACTTCCTCTTCGAGCATTGTCACAGGCACAAGGATGCGGTTGAGTTGCACAATCTGGCGCATCGTGTTGGTGAGAAAGACATACGGCCGACGCTCTTCGCGACAGGCATCCAAGTGCTGCTGAATAACGTTGCGGTTATTGAGGCATTGGATATAGTTGATATCGTCGTTATTTTCCCAGATCAGCATTGATGGATTCGATATAGTTGACGAGTTCTTCTGTTCCTTCTTTTTTCTCGGCGCTGGTGATAAAAATTGTAGGCAGCTCTTCCCAGGTCTCAAGCAGTGTGCGCTTGTAGTTGTCTATGTTCTCGCTGAGTCGCCCTTTGCCCACTTTGTCAGCTTTGGTGAAGACGATAGAGAAAGGCACTTCGTTCTCGCCGAGCCACTCCATAAATTCGAGGTCAATCTTCTGCGGCTCGTGGCGGCAATCAATGAGCACGAAGAGGTTGACTAACTGCTGGCGCATAAGGCAGTACCGATCTATCATCACACGCAGTTTATCGCGCTGTTTCTGTCCTGTCTGCGCAAACCCATACCCTGGTAGGTCCACCAAGTGCCAAGCATCAGCACCTTCGTTAACGAGGAAGTGATTGATGAGCAGGGTCTTACCGGGCTTTTGACTTGTCTTAGCCAACTTGGGATTATGGCATATAGCATTGATCAAACTGGACTTGCCTACGTTCGAGCGCCCGATAAATGCATATTCGGGCAAGTTACTCTGCGGACAGGTTGCCACGTCCGGATTAGATATGACAAATTTAGCGGTGTGTATCATAACGTTTGGCCCAATAAGTGAATATAGCGAGTAAGGATATAGTAACCACGGCAGCAATCAGATAGGCAATCCAGCTGATGCCGAGTGTCGCAAAGCGGAAGCCTTCAGGCGCGATGAAGATATAACTAACACTTACCATCGTCATGAAGAGAGCCGGAATCAGTGCCATAAGGAAGCCGAAACGATAGGGCTTTGGATCTAATGCGCGATGTTCTTGCTTAAAGAGGTAAACTGTTCCCGCCCAAAGCGTAAAGACGGCTAAAGTCTGGTTGGTCCACGCAAAGTAGCGCCAAACGATGTTGAAGTCCACGAACACCATTCCAAAAACGCAGAGGAAGAGCGGAACGGCAATCATGAGTCGTTTGGGGATAGGGCGCTGGTCCCATTTGAGGAAGTCGGCTACAATAAGTCGTGCCGAGCGAAGGGCTGTGTCGCCGCTGGTTATTGGTGCTGCGATGACACCAATGATAGCCAGAATGCCACCGATAGTGCCAAGCCACGAACGGCTTACTTTGTCAATAACCAGTGCAGCAATATTCTCACCTTGATGTTGTGCTGCAAATGCCTGCAGACCGTCAATGCCGTAGAGTCCTTGTTCCGGGTCAGCGAAGAAAGTGCCTGCAGCTGCCGCCCAGATAAGTGCTAAAATTCCTTCTGCGACCATCGCACCGTAGAAGATGATACGTCCTTGTCGCTCGTTGGTCACGCAGCGTGCCATAATAGGCGATTGGGTACCGTGGAAACCGGAGATAGCACCACATGCGATGCTGACAAACATCATCGGGAAGAGCGGTAAGCCATTAGTCTGACGATTCTGCAATCCGTCGGTCAGTTCGGGCATCTCTGCGCCGTGCCAACCGAGCATAACTACCATAATACCTAAACCCATAAAGAGTAGTATCGCGCCAAAAATAGGGTAGAATCGGCCAATGAGTTTATCTACCGGCAGTATTGTCGCCATCGTGTAATAGGCAAAAATAATCAGCACCCACACAATAGGAATAGTGGAAAGCTTAAAGTTCAATGTCGAAAGCGGCAGTAGTCCTTGCAGCAACGTCGCCGGTCCGCTCAAAAAAGTGGTGGTTAATAAGATAAGGAGCACGAGCGAAAGAATACGCATAAACAGCTTGATGCCGTTACCGAGTTCGTCGCCGATGATATCCGGCAAACTGAATCCTCCCTTTCGAATAGAGAGCATACCGCTTAAGTAGTCGTGTACGCCTCCTGCGAAAATCGTACCGAACACGATCCACAGAAACGCCGCCGGCCCAAAGAATATACCCATAATCGCACCGAAGATAGGTCCAAGGCCGGCAATATTAAGGAACTGCACCAAGAAGATGCGCCACGGTTTCATGGGCACATAGTCCACGCCGTCTGTCTTGGTTAATGCAGGCGTCTGTGCTTTTTCGTCCACGCCGAATATTTTCTCCACAAGGGCTCCGTACAACAGGTAGCCGAGGATAAGTGCTATGAGCGCAATGATAAATGTGTACATATTCTGTCTTCTAACAAAAAAGAGAGATGCTGCGTAGCACCTCTCTTTTGTGGGCGTTCACGGATTCGAACCGCGGACCCTCTGCTTGTAGGGCAGATGCTCTAAACCAGCTGAGCTAAACGCCCTTTCTTTTCGAAAGCGGGTGCAAAAGTACTGCTTTTTTTTCAATCCACCAAATTTTTTTGCACTTTTTTTGCAAAAAAATGATAATTATACCATTTTTTGCCCTCAAAACGACTAAAAATGGCATAACAAACGATAGAAATGCATAATCCGACGCACATTCCGCCGAGTACGTCTTGTGCAAAATGTTGGCTCAAATAGATACGGCTATAACCTCCCAACGCTGCCAAAATGAATAAACTTGCTGGAATCAAAATGACATAGAGGAAAGATTGCCAGTATGAAGGTTCTTTTTGTTTGCTATGGTCATAGTGCAGCGAGGTGACGACCATGGTTAGTGCGAAGAAGAGTGCGAAGAACGATGTGGTGTGTCCGCTAGGGAAGGACAGCAGGTAGTTCATTCGTACTCCCGGGGCCAGAGGCAGATGAACACCGGGATAGTTCTGCGCAAACCACAATAATGGTCGTGGTGCCTGGACAATGTGCTTGATAATCTGCGTTGTCAGTTCGGAGCAAGCGATACAGGAAGCGGCTAATGCTGCGTGTCCTGCGCGACCGAAAAGCAGAATCAACAGGCACAAGACATATGGCAGATATTCCGCTACTTTCGTGTAATACCTAAAAAAGATATCGCGCGCGCGCGTGTGGTGGTCGCACAGAAGCAAATGCAACTCTCCTCGTGGAATAAGTGTCACGGCCAAGCCTAATGCGATAATTAGCATCAGGCTTAGACCGATAAACACACTATTTCGTTTGAGGAAATCTTTCATTAGTCAAGTCTCGTTCCTAAAACACTATACTTAACGCCATCGCGTATAATAATTACTTGACCCTTCTCGATAATCTTTTGTGCTTCTTCCGAGCGATTACTGACGGGCTGAACGGCAGTGGTATGTGGATCGGGAATAGTAATTGCCACTTCGTTAGAGGCCAAATCATTAGCATCCACTACGCGATAATAAATGGTTTTGCCCTGTAGAGACTCTGGTGTGGTAACTTTGTACGACGTTGTGTTTAATGAAACGGGGAAGCCGTCAACAGATGTCAGATGCTCTTCCAAGTCGCCTTGAATGAGGAAGAGTTGTTGCATGCAAGCGCGTTTAGTAGTGCTACCACCGACAGAGGTAATCGTAATAGAGTCAGTGCCGGCAGGAATCTCAATGTCATAATATGTTTCGCTGCGGTTCTTGTTTTCTATCGGTAATGAAATGGTCTTGAATACTTGGTCTCCGAGTTTTATTTCCAGTACTCCTTCGTTGGCTGTATTATATACGCTTGCGCGGAAGACAAGTCGTGCAGGAGCTTGGAGAGCTAATTTGCGCAGCATGATTTGTCCGTCAGTAGTGCCGTTACCCATAGTCACAGCTGCATCACCATTAGCTTGCAACACAAACGAGCTGGAACTGTTTTTAGGTGTACAAGTGGTATGCTCTTGGTCGTATAGCCAGTCATGCTTTAAGCCGGGTAGATTCACAATGGTGTCATTGCTACCTGTCCAAGAGCGGGTATAAACATCCAACTGATAGTCGCCTTTCGTTGGACTCCAAACTGCAGTAAAGCCATCTTTTTCCAAGTCTTTAGGCGAATAAGATTCAAGGTTCTGCATCGACTCTGCCGGCACATAGGATGGGTCTCCTGTCCATGTCAAGGTGGATAGAGAAACCGCTTGACCTTTTTTGTTCCCCCATATATATTCAACTAATTCGGGATAATCAATAAAACAGTTGCGATTATGCTGGATGGAAGAGATGGCATTCAAACGCTCTAACTCTTTACGGCTGACAGGATCAGCGCGATGCCAATCAAGCAGTACTTGCGTAATAGCCTCCGAGAAGAAAAGATAGCTCTTTTCGGAACAATAGTCGGCATAAGCTGTATTCCATTCTCTATCTTCGTAGGCAGTAACCATGTAGAAGTACGCGCGGGCAAAGTCGCCGCGATACTCTTCTGCCGGTTCAAAGCAGTAGTAGCCGTATTGACTGGTTGAGTTCTTGTCCATCCGGAAACAACCATTATCGAATTTATCGCCGTGGAGTACGTGTCCTGGAGGGTTATTGCTCTTTTGTGAGTTAGCCTGTTTGTCAGCGGGATTAAGGTTGTACAAGTCGCGATAGATGGAATCAGCTTTGGACTTTGTATCGGTACCTCCTCCCCACCAAGATTTAGGCAAACAATGTTCGATGTCTTGTGTGCACGGAGTAGTACCGTTGGCAACGAAGTAGCGTTTGGAACTGCTGTACATATCCCATATTGTTCCATCTGCACGACGATCGGTCTGCATAAATCCTCCCCATGTGCCATACGCTTTGAAGTCGCCTTTTTTCCATCTTCCCTGCGAGTCGTCTGTCGTGTGGAACTGATTGGGACCATATACATAACGTTCACCGCCACGCACGATATTGAACAGCGCGTTCTTGAGGATAGAGTCCTGCTTGCCGTTAATAGCATCGTAATAGCCTGTCGGCATCGTTTCGGCTGCGAGGCTGAGTGCTAATAGCGCACCGAGAGCCAAAAGTAATGTCTTTTTCATGGTAATAGTATTTTTTGGTTAGTGTTTCGGTTTAATCAGGTTGGTCGCAAAGTTGAGCACGACGTACCACACAATGACAGCTGCACCGCTAAAGAGGATGAACTCCACGTGCTTAGCCAAGATTCCACGGACTGCGCAGAAAGCAATTAGCAGTACGCAGCCGATGAGGAAGAGGTACTTGTCTGCATTCTCTTTCCATGCAAAACTCTTGAACTTAAGCGAGAAGAACGGCACCTCGGAAATAAGCAGATAGCTACTTACAAGCGTCATGCCTAAGATCACCCACGGCATCCACGCGGGAGCAGTAATAGCGTATGGCATGCAGCACACACTTCCCCAGAAGATAGCGTTCGCGGGAGTAGCCAGACCGATAAACGACGATGTCTGTCTCTCATCCACATTGAATTTCGCTAGACGTAGCGCCGAGAAAGCCGCCATAATAAGTGCAATCAGTGCCCACCAGCCGATAACCGGCATTAGGTAGCAAGCTACCATCATTGACGGTGCCAAACCAAACGTGATATCGTCAGCCAGCGAGTCTAGCTCCACGCCAATCTTACTCGGAGCCTTGAGAGCGCGAGCACTCAGCCCGTCGAAGAAATCAAAGAACGCACCACCAAGAATAAGCAGGAACGCCCAAATAAACGCGTGTTGCGTTGCCATGTAAACTGCTACTGCGCCGCACAAAAAGTTGCAGCAAGTAATCGTGTCAGGAATAATTCGTTTTGTCATATCTTTTCAATTTTCACTTTTCAACTTTTAATCCGTAATTCTCGTCTACTTGGCGGTGAACAAAGTACGTCACGGCAAAGGTCACCACCGAACAACCCACAGCCAGCCAGAAGAACCAGTAGTAACCAACCGCCAGTTCAATCTTACCTGCCACAAAGCCCGGAATCATCATACTCAGAGCCATAAACGCCGTACAAATAGCGTAGTGCGAAGTTTTGTATTCACCTTGCGCAAAGTACATCATATACATCATATACGCGGTAAAACCAAACCCATATCCGAACTGCTCAAACGATATCGCACTGCCGATAATCCACAAGTCGGACGGCTGTGCCGCACTCAGATACACATACACCAGATTCGGCAAAGTCAAAAACGCCGCCATAATCCACAGCGAACGTTTCAGTCCGCGACGGGAGATAAAAATACCTCCGAGAATGCCGCCTAATAATAAAAACAATACCCCGATAGTGCCATAAATAAGTCCCACTACATCTGTATCCAGGCCTAATCCGCCACCAAAGAGTTGTCCATCGCGCACCATCACTTCCGGCGTATCCACCAAGAACGGCAAACTCAATTTAACGAGCAACCCTTCCGCCATGCGATAAAGCAGCATAAAGCATATCGCCAGCACCACTCCCGGTTTGGTGAAGAACGTCTTAAAGGCTTCCACCATATTAGGTCCTCTTTCCGTATCGGTCACAGACCGCTCAACTTTAGGCAGAGCGAAGATGTGGTAGATGGTTATCGCAAACAGCACAATCGCCGTAATGCCCAACGTCAGTTGCCACGACAGCGGTATATCGCCCGTACTCTTCTCAAAGCGTCCTGCAATAAACACCAACACGCCTTGTCCAAACACCATCGCGATGCGGTAGAACGTAGAGCGAATACCAATAAACCGTGCCTGACTGCCCGAGTCATGCGCCAACATATAGTACCCGTCAGCTGCGATATCGTGCGTAGCAGATGCGAACGCCGTAATAATAAACAGCACCAACGTCAGCCAGAACATCGACACAGGAGTCGTCTTGTCGGCAATCATCGTCGCCTCAGGATGTGGAAGCGATATCGTCAGCAGTACACACAATGCCGCCATCAGCACCTGCATTGTAATAATCCACCAGCGTTTGGTCTTCACCACATCCACCAACGGGCTCCACAGTCCTTTGAGGAACCACGGGAAATAGAGCAGGGTAGTAAAGAATGCCAACTGGTCATTCGGAATACCCATCTTGGCGAATATCATCACCGAGATGTTATTCACCAGGAAATACGGTACGCCTTCTGCAAAATACAGTGTCGGCACCCACCACCATGGACTACTATGTCTGCTCTCTTGCAGCATTTATTTATCGTGTTTATGCTCGTAGAGCGCTTCTTCTACGTTGATGATATAGTCGGCCATCTTCTCCAGCTCCAGCACGATATCCATGTAGTTCACGCCTACGGAATAATCATACTCATGCTCGGTAATGGCTTGCATATTTTGGTTCTTGAGTTCGTCGCGGAAGTTATTGATTTCGTTCTCCATGTTGGTCATCTCGTAGAACTCGTCCTGCGAGATGTTCACGCGTTCAAGCGCCTCCACCATCTTCGCATGCGCCGCATTGACGAGATAAATCATCTGCTCCACATTCTTGGTCTGCTCTTCGGTAAACTTGAAGTTCGCCTCGCGTTTATGCTTCATGTAGCGCGAAATGTTGTAGTTCGCATCGCCCACAGACTCCAACTCGCTGATGATACGCAGCATCTTGTGCACCTCGTGTTTGGAGTGTTCGGACAGGCGACCATCCGCCACTTCGTTCAAGTATTGCGCAATCTCATATTCCATGCGGTCGCTGATACCTTCGTATTTCTCAACGCGGGTGAAGATCTTCGTGAATTCTTCGCTGTTCTGTTCGTTGAACAAGTCGTGAATCATGCCAATCATCCGTTGTGTACGGACACCAAATACTTGTATCTCTTTCCATGCTTGCAGGATAGAAAGTTCGGCTGTGGACATCGGACCACCGGAAATAAAGCGGAGTTGGCTGTCCGTATCGCGCTGTTCCGGTTGTGATGGGATAATCCGCATAACGAGTTTCTCTAAAAGCGATACAAAGCCTATGAGGATACAGGTGTTAATGACGTTGAAGGATGTGTGGAACGTAGCAAGAACAGCATTCAGTTTGTCCGGCGACACATCACTTGGTACACCCGGCTCAAAGTCGATGTTCCACAGGCGGCAAATCATGCTCACGAACGGACGGAACACGCACAGCACCCAAATCACACCGAACAGGTTAAATACCAAGTGGGCCATGGCAGCACGGCGTGCTTGAACCGAAGCCGACAGTGCCACAATATTCGACGTAATCGTTGTACCTATATTCTCACCCAGCACCAGCGAAATACCCATATCTATCGGCAACACGTGCGCCGAACACAGCGTCATCGTGATAGCCATAATCGCTGCCGACGATTGTACAGCAAAAGTCAGTATGCCGCCGACCAGCAAGTAAAGGAAGTAACTTCCGTAGCCCCAACTCGATGTCGCGATAAAGAAATTGCGTACCGCATCGATCTCGTCCAGATGCATCTCCGTGGCGTTAATCTTAAGAGTCGTTAGACCCAGCAGCATAAATGCCAAACCGATGAGGAAATCGCCTATATTGGAATTCTTTTTGCGTAGGATAAGTGTTACCGCCAGCACGATCATCGCGTAAACGACCAGTCGCAAGTCGAACGACCCACCACCAAGCACCATGATCCATGCCGTGAACGTCGTTCCGATGTTCGCACCCATGATTACGGAAATAGCTTGACTCAGACTCAGAATGCCCGCAGACACGAAGCTCACGGTCATTACCGTTGTTGCTGTAGATGATTGTACAGCCGCTGTGATGGCGGCACCAGTCAGAACGCCTGTAAACCGGTTCGTCGTCATCGTGCCCAGCACGTTACTCATCTTACTACCTGCCATCTTCTGCAGGCCTTCACTCATGACTTTCAGACCATACATCAGCATCGCGACCGAGCCGAGCAGTGTCATGATTTGAATTAATAAGGTCATATTTGTAGTGTTTAAAGTGTTCTTATGGTATCTGTGTTTTGCACTTGCTCACATTTAGCGCACAAAATTACTGCTTTTTTTTGAACTATGCAAATATTTTGCATAATTTTATGATTTTTTCAGATTGTTGGGGTTGAGCACAAGGGATAAAATTATATTTCAACTAGGTTAGTCTCCCGATTGAATTAGCCTTCTAACATACTAACCACATACTAATCACATACTAATCACATACTAATCACATACTAATCACATACTAATTTCTAGATTTGACGGGGGAAGGAGGAGGTATAAAAAAGTGCAACTTTCGTCAAAAAGCTGCACTTTGGAACTTTATGCTGCACAATATAGCAAGTTATTTCTTCTTCAAAACAAAATCGAGTTTCAGGTCGGCTTTACCTTTATACCAGCGGCGCCCACCAGAATATTCAACAGTAGCAATAGTAGAATCCGATTGATATACTCCGGACGTGTCATTAACGATGACTTTATGAATCTTTCCTGGATACTCGTTGTCACCAAGATACTCGTAAAAATTTCCATTCGCATCGGTATAAAGTGTATCAGCAAATTCCGACCAATGCCTGTTATTTGCATCGTCTCCCCATCCACTACGACGAACGACTTGTATCCTTGGTAAAGGTTTTTTGTTTTCATCCGTTACTTGACCCTCAAAAATAAAGTCGCTCGTCGGAACGCCATACATACCACAACTGAAACAGCCTAGGCCAAACATGCCGAGGATAGCCCCTAACAAGACGTCAAACCATTTGCGCATTTTTGTTTTCATAACATTCGAGTTTTAAGTTTCATTTACTGACCTAATTCTTTCCAAATCTCCGGGTCATCCACGGACACTACGACGGGACGTTTGTCTTTGCGGTAGATGACAACGGCATTGCTAAACGTAGTGACGTAGCAATCAAACTTTCCAATTTGTTCATTCTGAAACAGTCCTACTTTTACAGAACGAGTTCCAATGCCGCAGAGGCGAATAGTGTGGGATTTTGCAGGATAAGGCACAATACTGTCTATCTCCTCTGCCGGAATAACAATGTCCTTAATATTGAGGTGGACGATGATGCCATTCTCATCTTGGCTTACTCCGCACGGTTTCCATGCAATAGTTGAAAGCACAGAGGCGAGAAGAACAATAACTACCACCGCTATCATCACAATAACGGAGGTGCGGAATTGACGATTAACCGGTTTATTCATAGCATATCATATTGATTAAATATTCTCGTAAGTTTTTACCCGTTGTGCCTAACTTCTTTGCCGTATTGTCTTTGAGTTTGCCGACACTACTCAGTGCGTAGGGAAGGATGGCGGATATCTCTTGTCTTTTCAGCCCGATAAGCACTAAGATGCATAGGCGTATCTCTGTCTCATTCAATAGATTACGACCCTTTAGCTTGGACGCAAAAAGGAAGAATTGTTGATTGACGATGGAGCACATTTTGTCGTAATCGGACCAACATAAGTCTCCGGTTAGATTCGTGGATTTACGCAACATGCTGCAACGATTTTCTATCTGCGCCATCATTTGCTGTTTGCCTTTTTGCGTTTCGGGATGTTGCTTATACAGAGTCAGAATATCCGGGTCGGCAACGGAAAGAACTAAAGGCCGTTTGCCCTTACGGTAAATAATGGTGGCGTGCTCTATGTCTGTGGCGAACGCCGTAAAGTTACCAATTACCGAATTGCTGAAGATACCCATAAAGCCCATTAGTCCACCGCTACCGAAGAGGCGAATCGTGGCTCCTTGATTTGGGAACGGCTCAATTTTCACAATCTCTTCGCTTGGGACGAATATGGTACCTAACAGCAGTTGGAGCGTAATGCCTTTCTCCGTTACATACACGCGAAGTGGCATCAACGCGCATGTGATAAGTGGAGTTAGAAGCAATGTCAACGCTGCCAATAAGATAATAATCCTTGCGTTCCGGGCGTAGAGGTGGAACATCCAAATCGAATACAAAGTCAAAAACGCAAGAGTTATCGAAGAAACCACTTTCACTGATTTTGGATATGGGCAGGAAGAAACTGTTCCATAGCGCAGCATATTCCTGATAACTTGAATAATGGTGAAAACGCAGTATAGACCTACGGCAACAGTAATCGTTAGCCTCGTTCCAAATTTGAACCAAAACAGGTTGCAATAAGCAAACGTGGTCAATGCGCCTGTCATATACAGTAACTCAAGAACGTGCGCGTTGAAAACCTTTGGATGCGTATAGGGGAGATCTAATTCCCTATAATAGAATACAAAGTTCAGTAATGTCAAGGCCAAATATATCCCTGACATCGTGCTTGAAAGAGGGAAATAGACATCCGCATAAATATATAATGGCACTATCGCGGCCGTTAATACAACTGCCGCTAATAGATGGCACAGTAAATAGAATTTCGTTTTCATAGCGAATAAATTTACTAATGATTTGACGCTGCAAAAATACTGCTTTTTTGTGATATGACCAAATAAAAATGTGGGAATTTGTAAAAGACTATGTGTTTGTCTATTAGTCAGTTACGCAAAAAGACATGTGGGATTTTTGTTTTCTAACAAAAAAGACAGCCCGAATGAGCTGTCTTTTGTTGCGTATTATCTCTTCTTATTGGAAGTTCGCGCGATTATCAACGATGTCGGCTTGCTCTTGAATGAGTGCGATTGCTTGATACGGAATCGAATAAGCTACGCGGCCGGAAAGTTGTTGTTTCTCCATTTCCTCGTTGAACTCACCTTCAGCCTTGGTTTTGTTGCCGGCTTTGACTACGAACACACCCGAACGGCCTTGGATAGGCGCAGACAGTTCTTCGTTCTCAAGCGCAAATGCAGCACCAATAACTGCAGGTTCGTTACCTGCGTTACCGAAACGATATGCAGCAAAGGTCACGTTCTCTGCCTGTTGTACAGGGCGTTGCAGCACATCAGCTGCCTCTTGCAACGATGCAATACCTTTGAGCTCTTTCTTGATATACTCAGCTTTCGCGTTGTTCATTGCTTCAGCCATCAGCTCTGCGCGCACAGACTCCAGCGAACGATAATCGCCGTCGTTGGCCTCGGTCAGAACAGCTACAATGAACTGAGTGCCGCACTCAAAGACATCACTTACTTGACCTTCCTTAGCCTCAAAAGCCCAGCGAACAATAGGACGGCTGGCCTTCAGGTCTGCCACTTTCTCAGCGTTCTTATTGAGGTTGAACTGCGGATGAATAGCCATTCCGGCTTCTGCAGCTGCGTTACGGAATGCATCTTCGGTGTTATTGTTCACGATGAACTGTTTAGCCTCGTTGTAGATAACGGAGTAGGTCTTGGAAGACGGAGTAACGGTGCGCTCTAAGATAGCCACTTTCGCCTTCGGAGTAGCAGGAGCAATGTCCACAATCTCAAATGTCTGTTCGCCGAGACCTTGCGCTACAGTAAAGCGTGTGCCACGTTTGCCATGGAAAGCCGGCTCAGCGATGGTCTTGTTCAGATCAGTAGCTTGGAACCAACCGAGTTCAGCGTCCTCTTGTCCCTCTTGTGCAGCGATAGCCTTGAGGCAAACGCTGTCCGGGAGGTTATAACCTACTTCCACAATGCGAGCAATGGAGTATTTGTTGTCCTCAAAACGAAGCTCGGATACATCACCGGCTTTCGCACCTTTACGGAAAACGAAATCCTTGTACTCTGCAGGAATAGTATTAGCGGAATAGTCACGGCCGTCATACATTACGTCGGAGTTGGTGTTAACCACCAATGCTACGTCGTCCGTAGTCTTGAGTTCTTGCTCCAGCTCTTTCATCAGCTGGTCTGCAGCCTCGAAGTCTGCCTGTGACGGCTTGATGTCGAAAGCGATATACGCAATCGAGCGGTTCGGGGTCTGTTTGAACTCGGATTTATGCTTTGCATAAAGTTTCTTGATGTTGCCTTGACTAACACTAACGAGAGAGTCTGCAACAGCATAGTACGGTTGCATCACATACTCGGCGTTAACGCTCTCTTGACGTGCGTCGAAAGCAAACTTAGCGTCAATGCTGTTAGCCTTGATCAAGTTCTGGAGCAGGGTAGTATATTTCTCCTGCATATAGGTCAAACGCACGGCATTCTCCCAGTACAGCCAGTAAGTCTTTGCCTGCTTAAGATTGGCTGCTTGCTCAGTTCCTTCGGGCTCTTGCTCCAACGAAGCAAGGAAACGCACGAGGTTGTTGCGGTTGAAGTTTCCGGTCTCGTCGTAGAATGCGCGACGTTGTGCGATGAGCTGGTGAGGGTTATTACCGATACACAGTTCGCTCAACTCGTCCTTCGTTACGTCCAAACCAATCTTCTTACCTTCTGTACGCAGAGAATAGTCCATGAGCATCATTTGCCAAACCTGATTGCGGATTTGTGCGGAGATCTCTTCGTCGAAATCAGAACGTCCGGATTCAATTTTGTACACTTCTGTTAATTGGTCTTTAGCCGCCTCATATTCGGTGTAGTGCACGTCGTGCCCTGCGATAGATCCGACGTTTTCGCGACTGCGGTTAAAGAAACTGCTTCCTGAATTAAGGAAGTCTCCTAAAATAAATGCTAACATAGCGGCACCTACTATCACAAGCAGGAACACACCATGGTTTCTAATTTTTTGTAATGTTGCCATTTGTTATTGTTAATAATGAATTGATTTTTCGTTAGAAATTCGGATTGTTCGATTCTTTGACATATCCATAAACAGGCTCGCAAATACCACCGTAGTTTTGAATTCGTGCATAAACAACCACTTCATCACCAACAGCCACTTGGTCAACGCTCGTAAATGGATGATCATCTGCCTTATAATAAGTCTTGAATGCAGTTCCATACGTGTTTCCGTCAGTGATGTTGAACGTGATGAAATCGACAGCGCCCGTCACCTCGTCAATCGTCGATTTGGACAGGTCAATACTGCTTACGATACCACGTACATACTTATAATCGGTAGAAGTCTTACCATCTTCAACGGTATGTGCATAAGCTTCAGCTTCGGTAACGCTCAACTCGTCTCCTTTGGTCGTCGGAGCTGTCACTTCCGGGAACGTAGCATTGAAGTGCTCGTTGTTAGAAGCTGATACAAAGCAAGCGCCGCTCGACTCAAACACACCGTTGTAATTGGTTATATAGCAGCTGATTACCACAAAGTCGCCCTCTTTAATGCAATCGAGGTCCGGCAACTTAGCACCGTATCTGCCTAATGCGCGATATGCGTAGAAGTTATTCAGCGGTTGAATCTCTTCCGTTGGAGCAACTGCTGAGATATAGAACATCTCGTTGCCATATACAGGGAAGTCGGTCTTGAAGGACTCATTATGGTTAAAGCTGATAACATAGCCCTTAATCAGGTAACGGTCTTTGCTTACTTCGCCGAACTTCAGACTCTTTGCAATCTCAACGGCTTTGTACACGTTGATCGTGCCTTCAGGAACTTTAAATCCCTCTGGATCCGGAGTCGGGTCTGGAATAACTAATGAAGCCTGATTGTGGTCATTGTCACCCGGCATAACTTGTTTTTCTTCACAACTGGTTGCTACTACTGCCAAAACAGTCAAAGCAAGAATTAAATGCTGTACTTTCATAATAATAGTATTTTAATGGTTATTAGATTTCGCAGTTTGGTCCATATTTTTCAATATCGGCTGCAAAAGTACTATTTTTTTTGCAATCTCGCAAATATTTCTAGAGAAAAATCATTTTTTTTCAAAAAAATTTTGGTGTTTCAATAAATTGTTGTATTTTTGCACGCTTTTTTAAATAAGGAGGACACAACTATAGCAACACAACCTGTTAGACCGTTTAATCGCGGCCGTGTAGAAAAAGAGATGCCTAACCGCATCAATGATGCCATAAAAGGCGTTGACGAGGTAAGACTTGTCGGTGAAAATGTAGAGCAAGGTATTTACTCTTTCAGGGAGGCAATGCGCATTGCTGATGAACAAAACTTGGACTTAGTGGAGATTTCTCCTACTGCTGTCCCGCCGGTGTGTCGCGTGATTGACTATCAGAAGTTCCTGTACCACAAAAAGCGCAAGGAAAAAGAGCAAAAGCAGAACTCCAAGAAGATTGAAGTGAAGGAGATTCGTTTCGGACCGCAAACGGATGACCATGATTATAACTTCAAGCTCCGTCACGCCCAAGAGTTCTTGAAAGATGGCAACAAAGTGAAGGCCTACGTCTTCTTTCGCGGACGGTCCATCGTCTTCAAGGAACAGGGTGAGTTACTGCTTGCGCGCTTTGCCAGCGACTTGGAGGAAGTCGGCAAACCCGAAGCACTGCCAAAACTCGAAGGCAAACGCATGATTATGATGCTCGCACCAAAGAAATAAATGGTCGTAGGGCCTTACCGAAAAATGGCTGCCCGAGACCTATATATATTAACTATTAATTTTTATACAAAATGCCAAAGGTAAAAACTAATTCCGGTGCAAAAAAGCGCTTCACGCTTACCGGAACCGGTAAAGTTAAGCGTAAACACGCTTACAAAAGTCACATTTTGACGAAGAAGACCAAGAAGCAGAAACGCAACTTGACTCATGCTGCAATCGTCGATCAAACTAACATGCGTAGTCTCCGCGAAATGCTGTTACTCCGCTAAGTATTAACCACCAAAAATTTACAGAACTATGCCAAGATCAGTAAATCACGTAGCTTCACGCGCACGCCGCAAGAAGATCATGAGCCTCACAAGAGGTAATTTTGGTGGCCGTGCAAACGTTTGGACAGTTGCCAAAAACACATGGGAGAAAGGTCTCCAGTACGCTTATCGCGATCGTAAGAACAAAAAACGTAACTTCCGCGCATTGTGGATTCAACGTATCAACGCGGCTGCTCGCCTCGAAGGTCTGAGCTACAGCCAGTTGATGGGTGCCCTCAAGAAAGCCGGTATCGAAATCAACCGCAAGGTCCTTGCTGACCTCGCTATGAATCAGCCGAAAGCTTTCAAGGCAATCTGCGACAAAGCGAAAAAGTAATCGTCAATCGATGTGTAGAAAAAGGTCGTCCACCAGTTGGGCGACTTTTTTTGTGCCATCATTCACAAGAATGATATCCGCCAACCCGCTGTCGTCTCGCTGCGCACGTACGCGGGCGCGTACCTTATCTATATCACTGTGGTCCCGAGCAATAGTCCGGGCAATACGCACTTCCTCCGGAGCGTCAATCCAAACCGTCTTATCGCACAGCTTATCCAGTCCGCTGCTGAATAGAATAGCAGATTCGACAAAGCAAATTCCTGTCTGCTCATTTGCCCAATGCCGCAAGTCAAAGCCTACCGCCGGGTGCACGATGCTATTCAGCTTATCCAGCAACGACTTGTCCGCAAAAACCTGTTCCGCCACACGCTCCGTCAAGTAGATATCGCCGTCAAACACATCACTGCCGAACAATGTCTCCACCTGCGAACGAACTGCCGGATTATGCACAATAATACGTTTGGCCTCACGGTCGGTGTTATACACCGGATAACCCAGCGCCTCGATAGCGCCAGCAATAGTGGACTTCCCACTCCCGATACCGCCTGTCAGACCAATCAGCTGCATAGCCTAAAACTGAAAATAGATAAACGGCTGCATATCCGCCGTGATAAACTGATAGATAACCACAATCGCTGCCACCACCACAATAACCATCAACCACAGCGGCATCATCGCGAAATTAATCCGGTACCACTGCTTGAACTTCGTCGGCAGCCAGTGAATAACCATTCCTAACACGAACAGCGTTACCACATACCGATACTCCCACAAGAACGGCGGAATAATACTGTTGTCCCACGCACCGCCAATCTGGTACATCATGTTCTTTGCCGTCTCCCACGCCACCTGATTAGCGGTCGCCGGGTCGAGGTTAGAGCTCGAGCGGAAGAAAAGGCGTGTGAACGTGATAAAAGTAAACGTCTGCAGCACGTTCCAACTCATCGCTAGCCACGTCTGCTTCTCTTCGTGACGAATCAGCCACACGACATAGCGTATCAACGTTCCCGCTGCCACAATACTTGCCCAAATCTTAAACACATGCAACACCGGCAGATTCCATATCGCATCAGCGCCGTAGAGTAGGGCAGTAACAACCACCATCAATCCCATCCGAACGTGCCAGTTCATCACACGCCAGAACTTATTGATAATCATTCCTAAACCGTTCAAACCACCCCAAATCATGAAGTTCCAACTTGCGCCATGCCACAATCCGCCAAGCAGCATCACGATAAACGAGTTCAGGTTCGCGTATAGCAATTTCCGATGACTCGGTACCGTGATAGCCACTAACGCTACCGTCAAACCAATAATAGCAATGATAATCGCAGCCAGCCACGAACCCGTCAATATCAGCGCAATAATCGCAATCAATCCAATCCAGAAATACGTACCGAATGTCGCCTCGCGGTTACCGCCAAGCGGAATATACAGATACGTCTTCAGCCATCGACTCAGCGACATATGCCAACGACGCCAGAACTCCTGCGGATTCTGCGACTTATACGGCGAGTTGAAGTTCTTCGGCAGGTAAAATCCCATCAACAGCGCGATACCAATCGCTATATCCGTGTAGCCCGAGAAGTCCGCATACACCTGCATTGAGTAGCCGAATAGCGCAAACAAGTTCTCAAAGCCCGAGAACAGCAGCGGATTATCAAACACACGGTCAATAAGGTTCACCGCCAGATAGTCGCTCAATATAATCTTCTTCGCCAGACCGTTCAGTATCCAGAAAATAGCAATACCGAAATGGCGCCGACTCAGGTGGTAAGGCTTGTACAATTGCGGAACAAATTCGCTTGCACGCACAATAGGACCGGCCACTAACTGCGGGAAGAACGACACGTAGAATCCGAAGTCCAGGATGTTCTTCACCGGCTCAATACGACCGTGATACACATCCGCCGTGTACGAGATAACCTGGAAAATATAGAACGAAATACCCACCGGCAGAATAATCGTATCCACCAAGAACCGGCCCGATTCGCTGAAACCGTTACCGATATACGCGAAGATATCGAACACCTGCATCGACAGCCCAAACATATCGTTGAGCATGTTCGTGAAGAAGTACGCATACTTGAAATACGCCAGCAACCCCAAATCAATCACCACACTCTGCACCAGCCACAACTTGGCTCTCGACTCGCGACTCGCGACTTTCGACTTGTGTATTCTCTTCGCTATCAGCCAATCCGACAGCGTCACAAAAGCCAGTAGCAGCAGGAAGATGCCGCTCGTCTTGTAGTAGAAGAACCAGCTCACCGCCATCAGGTACACATTCCGCATATGCAGTTTGCCACGACCCTTAGCCTTCGACTCCACAATCACAGCAAACAGCGCATACACAATGCCGAAGAACGCCCAGAAATAGAAGTGCGTAAACAGCAACGGATGCGTCGGGTCGTACAAAAATATGTTCCTCAAGACATCAATCATCTATCTTCCGTTTCAGCCAATTCCACAATAATTCTCCCGCCCGATTGGCTCCAGACCGGTAGAAATGCACTCCGTCCGACGAGGCCAATCCCTTCTCCTGCCACACTTGCATACTGCCTTCACCTCCCATCGCTTTAAACAAACTCCAGTACGCAATCCCCTCTGCCGCCGAGATTCGCGCCAGCTGCTGGTCCATATACGCAATCGTCGGGTAACTCATCTTCTCGCCGTCCACCACCGTCAGCATATCCGACGGACCGATAAATAGTATGCTTGCATTCGGCGCACAGTCCTTCAAATACCGTATCTGTCGCCGCATCGAACTGGCGTAACCACGAACACGCTCTTCTGTATTCGCCCACGGCATCACGTTGCCGCCGAACTGCAGAATAATAAGCCGCGTATTTGTCTCCTCATAGAACTCCGTCAGCTGCTTGCGATTCATCTTCGTAAACACATTTCCCGAACCGCCTCGCATCGGGATATTATCCACAATAACACCCATTGCCGACTCCAGCGACACACCGTATACTTCGCCCGTACCCGATATATCGATATTCACTCGCGTCAGCGTATCGCGCAAAGCCCCCTTATGTTGCCGCGAACCGTTCACCAGAATATCCTTTGTCGCCCACACGCGCAACTGGCTGAAATAATTGGCCGATGTCAACTTGCCGTAAGGCTCTATATGCATCGTCACACTGTCGCACAGTGAATCCAGCACTGCCACTTGACCCATCACGCCGTAAAGACTACTGCTGTCACGCTGCTGATTCTTCGGACCGTAAACAAGCCACCTTTTCGGCCCTTCACGAGCCGTGATACGTTGCCCGTCAACCAGCAGATATTGCACCACCGTCCGAGTAGGTATCGTCTGTACCAACGGCAGCAAACCCGGTCCGAGTCCGCCGTATTCGCTCTGCAGATAAGAGCGCAAAGTGGATGTGATGCGGTCCTCCTCAATCTGCGAGTCGCCATAATGAACGACCCGTACTTGCTTTTCGCCCGATTCACGCAAGCCCGCAATAAAATAATCCAATGCCCCAACCGTTTCTACCACCTGAGGTGCCGGTTGTGGTTCGGGCTTTTCTTTTATCTCTTCAGTGAGACTCGTCGAATCCGCCAACTCCAGCGGAACCATCGTCTTCTCTTCTGAATACTGATCACTGAATACTGAATCCTGACTACTGAATACTCCCAGCACATGCGGACACCGCAAATCCCCTAACAACGCACGATTCCAATCCCCCACAATCACAATCGCGCCTAACAGCACAAAGCAGCAAGCGATAAAAAGCACGATATGTCGAGGACGCATCTCTCGCATTATTTCTTCCAGAGAGCTTTAGTAAACAGAAGTAGTACCGTGAAAATCTCCAAACGACCAATCAGCATCACGAGCGTCATTACCCATTTTGCCGTCGTCGGGAACAGCGCATACGTGCCCGCGGGACCGTATTGACCGATACTCGGACCAATATTACCCAAAGCCGACACCGCTGCTCCTATCGATTCGTCGAAGTCCACACCCGTACCGCAGAAAATCAGCACGGACGCAATCAGTATCATCAGGTAGAACTGCATAAAGGCCATCACGTTATTCGTCGTCTGCTGGCTAATTGGCTTGTCATTCAGCTTAACAGGCACTACTGCATTCGGGTGAATACGACGCTTGAACTCCGCAAAACCACTCTTCACGAAAATCATCAGCCTTACCCACTTCATACCGCCGGACGTACTGCCCGATGACGCACCCGTGAACATCAGGAAGAACACCACTACCCACAGGAACGGCGCCCACGTCATATAATCTGTTATACAGAAGCCTGTACTCGTCATTGTCGCCAGTGTCGTGAATAATCCCTCGCGGAACGATACCTCTAAGTGACGGAAGAACTCACTTCCTGCCCAACTCATTGGATCCAACTGGTACCATTGCACCATCAATCCCACCGTCAGCACGCCCGTCACAACGCCCACAGCACTCAAGTACCATTTCGTCTCTTCGTCGTGCCACAAACGACCAGGCTTGCCGCGGAAAGTCAAAATAATCAGACCGAAGTTAATACCCGCTAACAGCATAAACAGCGCTATCGTGTACTCAATCAGCGGACTCGCATAATACGCTATACTCAGATTCTTCGTCGAGAAACCGCCCGTCGCTACCGTCGAGAACGAGTGGCACACGCTGTCGAACAGAGGCATACCCTCTACCCATAGCAGACCCACTTCAATCACCGTCAGCAAGATATACGTTATCCACAGCGACTTGGCCGTGTCTGCTATACGAGGACTCAGCTTCTCGTAACTGATGCCGTTCATCTCGGCCGCATACAACTGCATACCGCCCAGACCGAACATCGGCAACAACGCCACACTCAGCACGATAATGCCCAAACCGCCTATCCACTGCGTCATAGCACGCCAGAACAACGCGCCGTGACTCAGCGACTCGATATCATTCAGTATCGTCGCACCTGTCGTCGTAAAGCCCGACATCGTCTCAAACCACGCATCGCTGAAATCCGGTATCTGACCACTCAGCCAATAGGGTAGCATACCGAATGCCGAGAACACTACCCACACTAACGCCACTATCACGTACCCTTCGCGTTCACCGACACGCGAGTCCGCTTTCCGACCAATCAATATACCTATCAAGCCCGCAATCAGCGTCAGCAACGTCGATACCAGAAACGCGCCGTCGTCCGGGTCACCGTAAATGAACGACACCAACATCGCTACCGCCATAAACAGCGACTCGATAATCAACAGCGCACCTTGAGTCTTGACCACTAACCGTATGTTAAATTGTCTCGTCATTCCTTAAAGAATCGTTCCAGTTTACGTATCACGTGGCTCTTGCAGAACACCACCACCTTATCTCCTTGCAGCACCTGCGTGTCGCCGTTCACCAGTATTCCCTCTCCCGCACGCACGATACCTGCTATCGTACTATCTTTCGGCAGACCCATGTTCTTTATCAGGAAGCGAGTAATCCGCGATTTCTCTTCTGCCTTGAACTCCACAATCTGCGCGTCCGCCGAAGTCAAGTTCCTTACGTTCAGCACCGCCGCATTCAGTAGCAGCTGGTAGATATACGATGCCGTAATCGTCTTCTTGTTCAGCACAGTACCTACGTCCAAGCCTTCCGCCATCTGGATATAGTCGATATTCTCCACTTCCGCTATCGTCTTGTGTACACCAAACCGTTTGGCTGCCAGGCACGCGAAGATATTCGCCTCGCTGCTCTCCGTCACCGCTACAAATGCGTCCGCGTCCTGAATACCTTCCTCACGAAGCGTGTCCATATCCGATCCGTCGCCGTTGATGATAAGCGCGTTGTTCACTTTTTGACTCAGCGCGTAGCATATATCCTTGTCCAGCTCGATTATCTTGATGTTCTTATCGCTCGGCAGGTTCTGTACCGCTTTCTGCGCAATTCGACTACCGCCGTAGAAGATTATCGTCTGTATCTCACGTTTGTTCTTACCCAACTGTTCGCGCATGAAATCGATATTCTCCGGCGTGCACACAGCATACACCATGTCGTTCGCTTGAACCACATCGTCACCCGACGGAATAATCGTCTCGTTCTCACGCTTGATAGCTACGATGCGGTACCGACCGTGAGAGTAGAATCCCGAACTGAACGGCTTACCCACTGCCTCCGAGTTCTCACGCACTTTCACTACACACAGCTCCAATGCTCCGTCGCATAGACTGATATGATAACGCAACCAGTTCGTCTTCAGCGACTCCACAATCTCGTTCGCAGCCAGCACCTCCGGGTAAATCAAATGGTTCAGACCCATCGTCTCGAAGAAACGTTTATTCTCCGGCAACAGGTACTCGTAGTTATCTATCCGCGCCAGCGTCTTCTTTGCGCCTAACTGATTGGCCATCAAGCACGCCGTCATATTCTCCGACTCATGAGGAGTAACGGCGATGAACAGGTCACAATCCTTCACGCCTATCTCCTTCAGGTCACGGATTGACATCGGACTACCCACTTTCGTCAGCAGGTCATAATCAGCGTCCAAGTCGCCCAAACGGTCCTGACGCTCGTCCATCAGACTAATCTCCATGTTCTCGCGGGACAGAAGCTTCGCCAAGTGCGTGCCTACTTCACCGGCACCTGCAATAATGATTCGCATAATCCTTCTTTATCTAATCGCAGCATGTGGTATAACTCCTTCGTGCTGCCGTGTTCTACAAACTGATCCTTCACACCCAACCGCGTCACATGCGCGCTGTAACCCTTGTCCGCAAAATACTCCAATACCGCACTACCAAGTCCGCCACTGATAACTCCGTCTTCCACCGTCACTACTTCCTTAAAGTGCGTCCCCACATAATCCAGTATCTCCGTATCTATCGGCTTCAACCACCGCATATCATAATGCGCAATTGAAAGTTTAGAGTTGAGAGTTGAGAGTTGAGAGATGGCTTCGCTCACGGTGTTGCCTATAGCACCTATCGACAATACAGCGAAGTCTTTGCCCTCCTTCAGGCAAGTTCCCTTGCCGACCGTTAATTCGTTCACTCGTTCATCGTTCACTCGTTCAACCGTTCTGCCACGCGGATAACGGATAGCAATCGGTCCATTAAATTCAACGGCCATCCGCATCATTGCTCGTAGGTCTTCGGCTGTACGGGGAGCGGCAATGGTCATATTCGGTATCGGACGCAAGTACGCTAGGTCGAACAACCCATGGTGCGTCGCACCGTCATTTCCCACTATCCCCGCACGGTCTATGCACAGCACCACATGCAACTTCGGCAACGCCACGTCGTGAATGATATTGTCGTACGCCCGTTGCAGGAAAGACGAGTAGATATTGCAGAACGGCACCACTCCCTGGCTCGCCATGCCCGCTGAGAATGTCACAGCGTGACCTTCCGCTATTCCCACATCATACACACGCTCCGGAAACTCCTTCTGCATAATCGTCATACTGCACCCGCTCGGCATCGCTGGCGTCACACCCACTATCCGCTCATCCTCTTTCGCCAACTCCAACAACGTCTCACCAAACACCTCCTGCCACAATGGCGGAGCGTCCTCCCGCTTATCGGGAGGAGCGGCATCCGCCGAGGAGGGCTTTTGGTTGGTTGCATCATTCATCCGTTGCCCCGTAGCAACGTCGAATTCCCCCGGTGCATGCCACGTCGTCACATCGTTCTCCGCAGGCTCATAACCCTTACCTTTCTTCGTTATCAGGTGAAGCACTTTCGGGCCGCGATAGTCCTTTATCTCATTCAGTATCCGCACCAAATCTGTCACGTTATGACCGTCCGCCGGACCGAAATAACGTAGGTTCAAACCCTGGAATATATTCTTTGGCTGCTTAGTCAGTATCGTTTTCAGGTTATTGCTGAACCGCCGTACGCGCCTCGTCTTGTCGTCGTCCAGTATATGCCATTTCACCATCCGCTGATAAGTCTTCCATCGCCAGTCGTTATACCGCTTACTCGTCGTGATATCTACTAGATACTGCGTAATGCCGCCACGTATCGGGTCGATCGCCATGTTGTTGTCGTTCAGGATAATCAGCAGATTATTCTTATCCATCGACGTGTTGTTCAGCCCCTCAAACGCCAATCCACCCGTCATCGCTCCATCACCTATCACCGCCACCACACGCGGTTTCTTTCCACCTTCCACTTTCCACTTTCCACCTTCCACTTTCCACTTTCCACTTTCCACTGCGACGTCTATGCCCAACGCGGCAGAGACGGAGTTGCTCGCATGTCCCGCGATAAACGCATCGTACTCACTCTCCATCGGAGTGGGGAAGGGAGCCAGACCCTTGAACTGCCTGTTCGTGTGGAACCGATCCCTGCGGCCCGTCAGTATCTTATGCGCATAAGCCTGATGACCCACATCCCATACCACTTTATCCACCGGCGTATCGAACACATAGTGTATCGCCACCGTCAGCTCTATCGCGCCTAACGACGACGCCAGATGACCCGGATTATGGCTCAGCTCATTGATAATAAAATCCCGCAACTCCGCGCACACCACCGGCAACGCCGCCACCGGCAACGCCTTCAAATCCGCAGGACTATTGATGCTATTTAGATACTGATATTCCATCTTTTAGCGCACACTTACGCAAATTACCGCGCAAAGGTACAGCTTTTTTCTCATCTATGCAAATATTTTGCATAAAAAGTGCAGATTTCGTGAAAAACCTGCACTTTTTTCGCTAAACGCTAAACGCTAAACGTTCAACGTTACAGGGCTTAGCCCTGATAGTTCGTCCACTCGCGATGCCAAACGTAATCGCGGAGCTTCTTGTAGGTGGTCTGTGCCTTGAACTCCGTCTGTGCCGTATTCAAGCTCGTCGGGTTCTTCATCACGGCTGCGGTTGCACGACTCACAGCGCCGAACTTGTCGAAGCGTGCCAACTCATCCGCACTGTACGGCGTCGTACGTTTGCCGCGGATTTGGGTGTACTTACGGTCGTTCTCTGCTCTGAAGCAGTACGTCACGCGGGACTTTTTTGACAACTTACCACTCACGTGGTCAACCGGGTCTAAAAATACAACTTTACTCATTTTCGTTTAGGTTTAATAGGTTAATACTTTAGTTAATTCACTCGGCTGCTCGCTTGCGGTTTGCGATGTGAACCCCGTAGCGACAGTGGTTCCGCGCAGGGGGCGCAGGAACTCTGGAGGCGACCTTGGGGAAGGTCGGGTCGCCGAGGGGTTTACTCGCTACTACAAGCAGCCGCTTGGGTTACGCCAGTTTCGCGTACTCCATTGCGAACATATACCCGTACAAGGTGATGTACTTCTTCTGTTTCTTGAACGCCACCTCGTAAGCGGCTTTCTGCTCACTCGTCAGAGCTTGCACCGCGCTCTTCGCGCTCGTGAATTTCGCCCGCTGGGCAATCTGGTTAGCGCTGTTTCCGCCGTCGTACGGGTGCTTCACACGCACCGAAATAGTCGCATTGTCTGCCTTACGATTGCGGAAATGAATCTCGTCCGTCTTTGCGAACTTACGCTGCACCGTGTCAAACGGTGTCGATGGTTTAATTAGTGCCATAATCGTTGGTTTTTAATGTTTATACTCTTGTTATATGCGCATAGCCTTTCGGGCTGTTCCTTTTTAAGTGCCGGAGACTGAGAGCAGAACGATAGACGCCCCCGTCACTTATTATCCTATCTCACCGAAAGACGCTGCAAAAGTACTACATTTTCACCATACCGTGGAACGCATCGGCACTCATCGCTAAACAACGATGCAATAAACTCATTTAAGCTCAATAACGTATTTCTCGCACAGGTACTTAACTGCCGACGGAGGAAGCATTTTTGTCTTTGGACCTACACCCAATAACGCCAATTCCTTCCTGTCACTTTGCAGCCACCGCCGAAAAGTACTCAACGACACACCTGCCGCTGTAGCCAATTCCGACTTATACATCGACTTCGACATACTACTCCTGCCTGATCAACTGATAGCACTGCGCAAAGATGTATCCCCGCAAGGTGCGATACTTCTTCTGACGCGCATAACCGGCCGAATAATGCGCTAACAGTGCCGGCAACTGGTAAATCTCCTTCACCATCTTTTGCGCCTGCTTAAAGCACGCACGGCTATCCTCTTCCATCTTACTAATCGATCTCACAGCACTACGTTTCGGCTTCTTGCACAAATATGTCTTGCCGTTTTGCGTCCTGAAATACGTCTTCGAATCTTTTCCTATGGAGCCCCTTACCGAGGCCACCATTCCATTTAACTTTATCTCTGCCATTTTCTTTGTTTATTCATTAATCATTCTTCATTTTCATTCGGCCTGCCAGCATCTTTGATGCTTCTGGCTGTAGGATAGAGTTCCGTAGCGACATGTGCAAGGCGGAGGTGTCCCCGCTTATCGGGGAAACCGGCTTCCGCCGGAAGGGGCTATTTGTTCGTCGAGGAGTTGCTATCTTGCGACCCGAACTTTGGCAGCCGCACTATGCCGAACCCCCGTAGCAAAGGGGGACATCACCGGG
>JAFSPA010000006.1 GCA_017443145.1 Paludibacteraceae bacterium | reverse complement strand
GGTCTATTACGCGGCTCCCCAAGCCGCATACTACGCAATCCCAAACGAAGAGGTTTTTAGAGGCGTGTCTCTACCAGCCTGCAAAGTGACCCATAGAGACACACTTACTCTTTTACAGCCTGCAAAATGACCTATACGCCAGAAAAAATGAGTTGTGAAGGAAATATCGTATAACTAAAAAACGACCCCGCACGGTTTGTGCAGGGCCATTTTGTTTAATCTTTACGGGCTGTCTTATCGAACCGATGTCAAGCGACGAATATGCTCGTTGAAATCGGACTTTTTGAGCAATTCCTCGATCGAGATATGCATACGATAGTTCCAGAAATGATGCGGATTAGCCGGAACGTTAATACGTTCGCCAAACTGGTTCGGCAGACGCACGTTTCCGTCAATAGCCAGCCAGTCTTGCAACGGCAGAATCACCCACATTGCGGGCGAATACATGTGCTGATTGACGATGAATTCGGCGATTTCGGGTGACATCTCTTGTGGAGCTTCTCCCCACCAGCCCATCTGCTCGTTGTAGAAACGTTGGGTAACGGCGCGGTCCTCTTCCCACCAAGCGCGGAGAGGATTGGTGTCGTGTGTACCGGTCGTGCAGACACTCAGATACGGAGCATCGGCAGGATGAGCAAACGGTATGGTTGGGTCTTTCGGCATACGTTGTATCTCGAGGCTGAGAATCTGCAATTCATGCATCACGTCAGGTACGCAAGCAGGAACCATTCCGAGGTCCTCACCGCAGCACAACATGCCGGTGGAACCGATTAAAGTCGGCAGTTTGCGCATAGCTGACTCACGCCAGAACTGCGTATGACGGCGGAAGAAGTAATCGTTGTAGATACGCATGATGACTTGCTTCTGATCCTCATACAACTCGTTGAAGCTGTGGGCCTGGTAGACAGAGATACGTGGGTGCAGCAGTTCCGGATGTTGTTGGTCGCGGACGAACAGCACTTCGCAATGCAGATAGAGCAAACCGTTCTTGAGGTTATTCAAAGTGTCATCACTCAACTGGTTATAACGTTCTGCCTGCGGACGAGCCAACTGCTCGTTGAAGTAGTTCTCGACCTTACGTTGGTTGTCAAACTCATCCTTGAACCAGAAGATATATCCGTCGCGGGTGTTGAGGAAGTGCTCTTTTGCATATTCGGTATCAAATCCGAACGTATCGCCCAAGAAATTAGCGCGGATATACGGCTTGGTCATACGGTCTTCGTCCAGTTGGATACCCATATTCCACAGGTCTTGCAGCGAATATGGCATAGCCGGGCAGAAGTGTCCGCACAAGCCCCAGACGTCGGTCTTGCGCATTTGCCATATACGGAAGAAGCCCAAGATATGGTCAATACGATATGCATCGAAATAGTCTTGCATCTTCGTGAAACGACGCCGCCACCACTTGTAGTTGTCTTGTGCCATCACATCCCAGTTGTACGTTGGGAATCCCCAGTTCTGACCCGAGATAGAGAAATCATCAGGCGGAGCACCTGCAGAGGCGTTCAGGTTGAACAGTTGCGGGTCGGTATAAGCATCCACCGAGTCCGGAGATATACCAATAGGTATATCGCCCTTCATTGCAACGCCCAGACTATGCGCATAAGCAACAGCTTCGCTCAACTGCAAGTCGGCATGGAACTGCAGGAAGTAATAGAAGTCAGCGGGCTGTTTGTCGCGTTTGTGCAGGAACTCGGCATATGGCTCCAGCCACTCGCGGTTCTTCGCAAAGAAATCCTTGTATTCCTTCGAGGAGAATAAAGCCTCTTTCTCAGCCTTGTAAATAGCCTTGAAGTACTTCATCTTCTCGTCATAGACACACTGGTAATCAGCAATCGACTTGGCGTTAAACTCTGCCTTCGTTGCCTCGTATTTCTTCTTCTGCGCGGGAGTCAATTTACCCATGCGCGGGATATTAATGTATATAGGGTGTAGTGCAAATACCGAAACGGCATTGTATGGATACGAATCCAAGTTCGTATGAGTCAGCGTTGTATCGTTAATCGGCAGCGTCTGAATCATCTTCTGTCCCGTTGCTGCGGCCCAATCTGCCATCTTCTTCAAATCCAGGAACTCACCAATACCGAATCCGTCTTCCGTACGAAGTGAGAATACCGGAACGGCCACACCAGCACCTTTGAAACGAGGCTGTGTACGACGGAACGAACGGTCGTTTTGCTCAATCTTCAAGCCTTTCTCAATGCCCCAGATATGACGATTCTCGCCCCATTCAATATCAATTACATTGCCTGAGTGCAAGTCGTAAATGACGTATTTATACTCCACAATCTGATCCGGGTCAATATCCGCGTCAGCACGCCAAACGGGGAAGTCAGCATCCGACATCTGCAACATATTCGACGCAGACCAGTTACCTAATTCCGGCACATTACCGATGATTCCGACACCTTGAGTCGGCAGAATCTGTGGCAAGTCAATCGAGAAACGAATATTGCCTTTAGGTGCTTTTGCCTTAGCAGGATTCTTGCGCGCAAACAACGACTTCAAGAATGCTGTTGTGTAGAACGCTTTCTCGTAGTCTTGTGCTTTCCAGAAATCACGAACAACTAAACGCTTGTCCGCACTACGCAAGGTCAACGTACGCGGCATACCTGCCTCGTAGATGTAACCGCCTTCCGGCAAACGAATAGCATACTTATACGTGATTGCACCGGCAAAATCCGAAATCTGAAGCGTTGCCGTCCAGAAATCTTGACCTTGACATGTTAGTACCAGCGGATTTTCCTCCGTCCAACCTAATACGGAATGCTCCGTCTCAATGATGCAAATGGACTGACCATAAGGGGTCCGGTAATTGATTTGAAAGGTTAAATTCATATATGAGTTATTTTAAATAGTTATCGTTTCTCACACAAATCGGCTGCAAAGATACAAAATTTTATTTATATGCGCAAAAAAAACTTGGTTTTTTTCTTATTTTTTGCTCCTAAACGCTATTCCGACCACTACCGGAACGACCGTATTAATCAGCCATACAATCGTTACCGCTACAGCAATTGCCGGAATATTCTCGGTGAAATGGGAAAAAATCAGCACTGCCCAACCTCCTTTGAACGCAACTTCCGCTGCCGGTACAGATGGCATAAAAGTAATCAGAAAATAGTACGATATAATGGCCACTATCGCCTCTTGCGGACTTAGTAATATGCCGCAGAACGTCAAAACTGCCCACAACTGTATCATCCACACCACATAACGTGCCAAATGCAACAGTAAAACACGCAGCCATTTGCGCCAATCTTTCCAGTAGTTACCATCAAATATCCTCGATTTCACCGAAGAAATATCTTCTACTCCCAGTTCAATTATACGCGCAGGATACTCGCCCAAACGATAAGGTGTAACAAAGGCCGCTACGTTTCCGTAAATGACTTGCCAAAAAGCATCCTTAAACGCCACAGGAACCAATCCTAACAACATCGTTTGCCATTTGCGGGACTCAATCAATAACTGCACAGGCAGCAACGCAATCGCTATGCATAATGCGACGTATCCCGTTGAACCGGCCTCGCAAAACGATTGCCAGAACACAGCATAGTTATCGTAGGTGACAAGCCGATAGATTAAATAGCCTAATGCTGCACACGACAATACCCATCCGATTCCTATGACAATCTTATTCCTCTTCATTTCCGTATTGACGAACAATCTCCTCCATAATAGCAAACACTTCCTCTTTCGTATCGGCACGAAGCAAAGCAATACGCATCTGCTTGAAGTTATACAGCCCCTTGAATACCGGTGAATTGGCAAAATGGCGACGCGAATGAACAATTCCTTTGCGCTCGTCTCCAATCCACTCAATACTACGTTCTACATGTTCCTTAAGGATATCCACGCACCAAGCCATAGACCGTTTCGGTAATAACTCGCCCGTGGTCAGATAGTGTTTCATGTCTTCAAAAATCCACGGACAACCGAACGTTCCGCGACCAACCATAATAGCATCTACTCCGTAACGGTCAAAGCACTCTTTCGCTCGTTCCGGACTCGTCACATCGCCGTTGCCGATAATGGGTATATGCATCCGCGGATTATTCTTCACTTCACCAATCAACGTCCAATCCGCCTCACCCGTGTACATCTGCGCCCGAGTCCTTCCGTGAATAGCCAATTCCTTAATGCCGCAATCTTGCAAAGCCTCGGCTAAATCGACAATAATCTTCTGTTCGTCGTTCCAGCCTAATCGCGTCTTGGCTGTCACAGGAAGAGATACGGCATTAACGACCGCCTTCGTAATCTCTAACATCTTTGGCACGTCGCGCAACAATCCTGCCCCGGCCCCTTTGCCTGCCACTTTTTTCACAGGACAACCGAAATTGATGTCTATATAATCCGGCCTTGCCTGCTCCACAATACGCGCCGCCTCTGCCATAGATGCCGCATCCTTACCGTATATTTGTATCGCTACCGGCCTCTCCGAATCCGATATCTGCAGCTTCCGAGTTGTCGAAGCCACATCCCTTACCAGCGCATCTGCATTAACGAATTCCGTGTAAACACGATCCGCTCCGAAACGCTTACACAGCATCCGGAATGCAGGATCGGTTACATCCTCCATCGGAGCAAGATACAACGGATAAGTGCGCATAGATTAAGCCTTGTTGATAGTCGGATACTTAATGCGATGATGATTGATGGCCAGCAAGCGCTCTTTGAATACTTGACGGATATCTTCTACATCCTTAAACGACAGCGGTGTCTCCGCAAACTGACCTTCTTGAATCTGTTGCTCTATCATATCATCCACCATCGCCGAAACACTACTCTCCGAGTATTCTTTCAAGCTGCGCGAACGGGCTTCTACCGCGTCGGCCATCATCAAAATAGCCGTTTCCTTACTATTCGGTTTGGGTCCCGGATAGCGGAATAACTCCGGATTCACCGGCTCTTTTCCTTTGGCATTATTAACGGCCGTGTTATAGAAATAGCGTGTTAGCGATGTGCCATGGTGCGTTGTGATAAAGTGAATAAGCACTTCCGGCAACCGATGCTGACGAGCAATACGCACACCATCTTCCACATGAGCAATCACCACTTGAGCGGCTTCTTCCGGACTCATATCCAACAATGGATTCTGTCCCTCGGGCTGATTCTCTGTGAAGTATTCCGGATGAGCCAACTTACCGATATCGTGGTACAATGCGCCCGTACGAACCAACAGCGATTTAGCGCCAATACGCTTGGCTGCCTCCATCGCCAAGGTGCTTACTTGCATCGAGTGCTGGAAACTTCCGGGCGCTTTCTGCGCAAACTCAATCAGCAACGCCGAGTTGATGTCGGTTAACTCTACCAACGTGATAGAACTCAGTAACTTAAAGCATTTCTCAAACAAGTAAATCAAGCCGTAAGCGCAGATAATCAGTATTGTGTTAATGCCGAAATAGAGGTAGTTCCAAGCATCAATACTGCGCCACGATCCTGCTGTACTAAGTGCATAAGCCGTATACGTAACAGCATATGCCACTAAAATCCAACCAGCCGTTTGTGCCAACTGCGCCCGCTTGGTCATATCCTTCAAACCCGCGACTGCCACAATGCCTGCAGCAATCTGAACAACCATAAACTCACCGATATTCGGCACGGCAGGAGCGGCTAATAGCAAGGTCATCAAATGCAGGAAGAATGCGGTGCGCGAATCGTAGAACACCCGTGTTATAACCGGCACCCAAGCAAATGGAATCAGATAAATACTCAGCGACGTGTATCGCATCAAAGCACAGGCCAGTACAAGAATCAAGCCCGAAAGCAACGCAAAGAACAGCATCGTGCGCTGCTGCTTCAAAAAGTCCCGACGGAAAATGTATAAATAGATGCCAAACAGCAGAATAAACAGTACTGCCAACAACGCCTCTCCTGCGATAGCCCAAGTCGATTGACGCTTGGTCTGATGCTCGCTCTCATAAGCTATCTTCAGCGATTGAAGCAGCATTGCTGTCTCTTCCGTCACGATATCTCCGCGATCCACCACTTTCTCTCCTGCCTGAACAATGCCGCGGGTCAGAGAGATACTGCTCAGTAGCGTTGCGCGCATCTGATTAGTCATGGCCGTATCCCGCACAATATTCGGTGTGTAATCCTTACCAAAAGCCACAAACGCTGACTTTGGCGTGTAGATATCTTTCAACGGATACGTGACAGCGACCTTATTCTCCACTACCGATATATGGTCAACTCCTTCTTTTACCAACGCCTCTCGCTCGGTCAACGAAACGACTAACGGCGTGCCTGACGCTCCTTCCATATACGTGTAGAACGGAGCAAAATCACGCAGTACCTCCGCTTCTTCTGCGGCTATCTGCGTATCGGACTTATAAATAGGAAAGTCAAATTCGGCAACGATACGGTCATAAGCCCAAGGACGACCAATCTCATAGCGATACGGAAACGAACCATCGTAACGAGGATACAGATAAACCGTCACTCCCGCCAATAGCATATAAGCGCAAACGATAACGATGTTCTTGGTAATTGATGTGAGTTTCATAGACATATCCTTTATCTTTTCTTACTAAAAAAATCTTGCATCATCTGACGGCAATCATCCTCTAAAACTCCCGATTTCACCGATGTTTTTGGATGAAGAGCTTCGGGTGCAAAGCGGCTGTACCCGCGCTTCTCGTCGTTGCAACCGTACACCACACGCTTAACCTGTGCCCATCCGATGGCGCCAGCACACATGACACACGGCTCTACTGTCACATATAATGTGCAATCCGTCAAGTATTTGCCTCCTAATGTCTGCGAGGCTGCTGTAATAGCCTGTATCTCTGCATGAGCAGTGACGTCCCGTAACGTCTCTGTCAGATTATGTCCCCGACCTACAATCTGTCCCTCCGATACGATAATGCATCCTACCGGCACTTCCCCCTTCGACAAAGCTTTCTGCGCTTCGTGCAATGCCAAAGACATATATTTCTCATCTACTTCCATGCAAATGTCTCGATTAAGTGCTCTATATCTTTCTCTAAATATTCTAAAACGGGTTGCAGCGAGTCGGCATTAGGCCTACAGTTACAATAGGCCGCTCCTCGGAAAAAATGTTCGGTGGAATCGGTCAAAAAGAACTGATAAGGCGAGGCCGTATTTCCTTCCAAAATGAAAAAAACACCATATACTTTTGCCTCTTCATTGACAAACGAACGTTCGGGAATAGACGACGCTTGCGATACATGCTTATACACAAACTGTACGGCATCATCTGTCAGTTCGCGTAAGTTACCTTTAATCGGCATATACGAGCAATGGATATCGGCATTCAGCACATCGTAATGCAGATTCATCCACTCTCCCTTTCCTTTATTCGCCACTTCTACCCATTGAGCATAACGCGATTGCTCAAACGTATAAGGCTCTTTGGCTTGTAACGGAACATACTCCGCCTCGGGCAACACAATACGGCGATAACCATAAGGACGAGGGTATGAAACCTTGCGACATCCGCACAGTCCAATACCTAAAAATAGCAATATGTACACGATATATCGGCGCATAGCACACATTATCGGCGCAAAATTACTTCTTTTTTTTGATATATGCAAATTTTTTTGTACTTTTGCGGTCGCAAACGCAATTACAATGCTGCAACAGCCCTCACATATAGACCTTCCTATCCTTCATCTGGTGGGTGAAGAGGCAGATCACTTAGGTTTGGAGTGCTATGTCATCGGCGGTTGGGTAAGAGACCAGTTCCTCGGCAGACATAGTAAGGATATCGACATCGTTGTCGTCGGTTCCGGTATCGATTTGGCCGAATCGGTAGCACATCGGTTGGGCAAAGGTACACATCTCTCCGTCTTCAAGACTTACGGTACAGCGCAAGTCAAACACCGTGACCTCGAACTGGAGTTTGTCGGTGCCCGTCGCGAGAGCTATCAGCATGATAGCCGTAATCCGATTGTCGAAAACGGCACTTTGGAGGAAGATCAGAATAGACGCGATTTTACCATCAACGCCTTAGCTATTTGCATCAACAAAAATCGTTACGGAGAATTACTCGATCCTTTCGATGGAATCGGCGATATGGAGCAACGAATCATCCGTACGCCCTTAGACCCTGATATCACTTTCTCCGATGATCCGCTCCGTATGATGCGGGCTATCCGTTTTGCTACACAACTGCACTTCCAGATTCACCCCGACACCTTTGCGGCTATAGAACGCAATCGCGAGCGCATCGCTATCATCACCAAAGAGCGCATCGTGGATGAACTCAATAAGATAATGCTATCCGATCGCCCTTCTACGGGATGGTTGCTGCTGGACGAGTGCGGATTACTGCCACTTATCTTCCCTGAACTCGCGGCACTTAAAGGTGTGGAGACCATTGAAGGACGAGGGCATAAAGATGTCTTCTACCACACCCTTCAAGTGGTGGATAATCTCGTGACTTTACAAAAAGAAAAGTCCGGTGAAATCGAAGAAATTAGCACCAACGACAAAGCTTTGTGGCTTCGCTGGGCTGCCTTATTGCACGATATCGGCAAACCACGGTCCAAAGCCTGGGATCCTAAAGTCGGATGGACTTTCCGCAATCATAATTATATCGGTGCGAAGATGATTCCTCGTATCTTCAAGAATATGAAACTTCCGCAGAACGAGAAAATGGATTATGTCATCAAAATGGTGGACCTGCACATGCGCCCGATTAATCTCATTGAAGACATCGTCACCGATTCTGCGGTAAGACGCCTTCTCTTCGAGGCAGGTGATGATATAGACGATCTAATGCTTCTCTGCGATGCCGATATAACCTCCCGCAATGCGCAGAAAGTGGCACGCTTTCACGCCAACTACGAACTTGTTCGCCAGAAAATGGTCGAACTCGAGGAGCGTGACCGTATCCGTAATTTCCAGCCTCCCGTTCGCGGCGAAGAGATTATGCAACTACTCCATCTGGAACCCTGTTCCACCGTAGGCGAATTGAAAAACGCCATCAAAGAGGCTATCCTTGACGGCGTTATCAAAAATGATTACAATGAGGCGATTGCGTATCTCTACAAACTCGCCAAAGAGAAATCACTTATATAAGAAACGTTTAATAGAGCGCTTCGGAGTCTTCTCGAACTCTTTCTCTACCAATTCGATCTCGCGCACTTGCGAGTAACTCGGCAGTTGTTTGTTCAGAGCAACAAGGTTATTATCCATCAATTCTTTGAGCGCCTTGGCATCCTTGATTTCCTCAGGGAATACCAATGCTACAAGCTTGCCTTTGCGATCTACAACAACGCACTCTGCTACGCCTTCCAGCGAATTGAGTTTGTCCTCAATCTCTTCCGGATAGATATTTTGTCCGCTGGCACCAAGAATCATGTTTTTGCAGCGACCACGCAGGTAGACATTTCCTTTCTTGTCGATAATACCCATATCGCCTGTCTTTAACCAGCCGTCTTCGGTGAACGCTTCGTCCGTAGCTTGCAGGTTCTTATAGTAACCGCGCATGATATTCTCACCGCGTACTTGCAACTCACCTTCAATCTTACGAGGATCCGCTGAATCGACGCGAATCTCAAGACGATCAATACCTTTACCGCAAGAACGGAAAGCATACTTGCTCCAGTGTTCATAGCATACTAACGGCGCGCATTCGGTCATTCCGTATCCCACTGTGTAAGGGAACTTAATTTGACGCAGGCAACGCTCTACGTCTTCGTTCAATGCCGCACCACCAATAATCAAAATCTCAAGCTTGCCTCCGAAAGCTTGCATGAGCTGGTTGTACACTTTCTTACGAATAGGAATATTAACAAGCGGCGTGTACCACAATGCTTTAACCAACGGCTTGTTGATAACCGGGAAAATCTGTTTCTTGAAGATCTTCTCCACCAACAACGGCACCGTCAAAATCATATACGGATGAACATCCTTGAACGCTTGCATCAGCAGCGACGGAGTCAAACTCTTCACAATGAAATACACGTGTGTACCACCCGCCAATTGATAGATAAACTCAAACATCAAACCGAACATATGCGCCATCGGCAGCATCGAAACAATCGATTTACTCGGGTCATTTGGAATCTTATCTTGTCCAAACACAACATTCGAACTCAAGTTGCGGTGGGTTACCATCACACCCTTTGGATTGCCCGTCGAACCGGAAGTGTAGTTAATCAGTGCCAAGTCGTCGAAGTTATCGGTCGGAAGATTAAGGTTCTCCTTCGTATAACCGTTCGGATATTTCTTTGCAAAATCCTTATCTATATCCTCTACCGTCACTTTTTGCTTGGTTTGCATAATGCTGAAGTCTGCCAACGCTACAAACGTATCAACGGTCGGCATCTCCTTTAAATCTACGCGCCCGCGCACCCAAGGACCGATAAACAGCACCTTCGAGTCCGAATGCTCTACCAAATGGTAAATACTCTCTGTCGTGTAATCCGGCAACAAACTCACTGCCACCAAGCGACGAGCTGCGACAGCCAGATAAACAATACCCCAGTTGCTGCAGTTACGACCGCAAATACCGACTTTGTCACCCGGCTTCAGACCCAGCTTGTCAAATAACAAACCCAGCCACTCAACTTTCTCTGCCAATTGACCATACGTGTAATTGATCGTTCCTCCATAATCGGATACAGCTACCGAATTCCAGTTTTCACTAATCGTCTGGTTCAAATAATCAAAATAATGTCTCATACCTTAAATATATTATATATGTTAATTATCCATTTCGACGTGCAAAATTACTTTTTTTTCACTCCCGCACCAAAAAAATGGTCTTTTAGGGCCGCTTTTGGGACAAAAATGCATTTTGTGGGGTGAAAATGCTTATTTTGGGGTGAAAATAATTGCGTATCTCAAAAAAAAGCAGTACTTTTGCAGCCGTTTTTGAAAGGTGTAACTTTATGGCCGAAGTAAATTCAAATCCACAACAGCCCCAATATGATGATAGCAATATCATTACCCTAACCGGACTCGAGCATATTCGCCTCCGTCCGGGTATGTATATAGGTAAACTCGGTGACGGTAGTCACGCAGACGATGGAATCTATGTCCTTATCAAAGAGACAATTGATAACTCCATCGACGAGTTCCGTATGAAGGAAGGTAAAGTCATTGACGTCACCGTCGAAGGACGCAAGGTCACCGTTCGCGACTACGGACGTGGTATTCCTTTGGGCAAGATGGTGGACGCTGTGTCGGTAATCAATACCGGTGGTAAATACGACAATAAGGCTTTTAAGAAATCCGTTGGCTTGAACGGTGTCGGAACAAAGGCGGTAAATGCACTTTCGTCCGATTTCACCGTACAATCGTTCCGCGACGATAGTACCCGCTATGCCATTTTCCATCAAGGCGAACTCGTTGAAGATTCCGGTATCATGACCATCAAAGAGTGGATGGCTAAAACCGGCACCAAGACCGAACCTAAGCGTGGTACACGCATTGAGTTCACGCCCGATACGGACAAGAAACTCTTTGATAACTACGAGTTCCGCGACGAGTATATCGAAACGATGCTCCGCAACTACTCGTATCTTAATACCGGCCTGACACTCAATTACAACGGTCGCAAGTTCGTATCCAAAAACGGCCTTTTCGACCTGCTCACAGAGCGCATGACGGCCGATCCGTTGTATCCGATTATTCATATTACGGGTGAGGATATTGAGATCGCTCTCACGCACACCAACCAGCCGGGTGACGAGTACTACTCCTTCGTCAACGGCCAATATACCATCCAAGGTGGAACACACCAAGCCGCTTTCCGCGAGGCCATCGGACGCACTATCAAAGAGTTCTTCAATAAGAACCAGGAATTAGCCGACATCCGTAACGGTGTTGTAGGAGCGATTGCCCTCAACGTGGAAGAACCCGTCTTCGAGAGCCAGACCAAAGTCAAACTCGGTTCCAAAGACATGGCGCCAACAGGCGAGATAAGCATCAATAAGTTTGTCAATGACTTTGTTAAGCAGCAGCTCGACAACTACTTGCACAAAGTGCCGGATGTTACGGAAATCATGCTGCAGAAGATTCAGGACTCCGAGAAAGAGCGCAAGGCCATTGCTGCCGTATCCAAAGTCGCACGAGAAAGAGCCAAGAAGAACTTACTCAATAACCCGAAACTCCGCGATTGTCAAGTGCATTATAACGACCCGAAGCCCGTCCGCTCCTCCAAGGATGCCGACGACGACTTGCGCCAAGAGAGTGCTATCTTTATCACTGAGGGTCTCTCCGCATCAGGTTCTATCACCAAGAGTCGTGACGTCCGCACGCAGGCTGTATTCTCGCTCCGCGGTAAGCCGCTCAACAGTTACGGCCTTACTAAATCCGTTGTTTATGAGAACGAAGAGTTTAATTGTCTCCAGTCAGCCCTAAATATCGAAGACGGTCTTGACGAACTTCGTTATAACAAAGTCATCATCGCCACCGATGCCGATGTGGACGGTATGCATATTCGTCTGCTCATGCTCACGTTCTTCCTGCAGTTCTTCCCGGATCTTGTGAAGAAAGGTCACGTCTACATCCTGCAAACTCCTCTCTTCCGCGTCAAGAACAAACAGGAGATTCGTTACTGCTATTCCGAAGAGGAGCGCCTCAAAGCCATCAAAGCCGTTAAGAACCCGGAAATAACTCGATTCAAAGGTCTCGGAGAAATCAGTCCTGAGGAGTTCAAAGGCTTCATCGGACAAGGTATCCGTCTTGACCAGGTTTCTCTCCGCAAAGAGGACGCTGTCAACGACTTGCTTGCTTACTATATGGGCAAAAACACTACCGAGCGTCAGAACTTCATCATCGATAATCTTGTCTTCGAAGAAGATAAGGTCGATGAAAACGCCATCCTATGATTCCACTCATTCTCTTCATAGCTCTTGGTCTGCTTATCCTTGTCGCTTTCGAGTGGCGAGCACGCAAAGCAAAGAAAACAAATCAGCCCGAATCCATTGTGCAGCCAAGCGATGGAGAGTGCTGCGGACAGCATCTGGTTTGTGAGCGCGAATCGCTCCTTCAGACCAATGCCCAAATCGAGTATTACGACGACGAAGAACTAGACGCCTTAGCTGATATAGCCCCGCAAAACTATACCCGCGAACAGTACCAGGCTATTCGCGAAGTTTTTGATTCGCTTAAAGAAAAAGATGTTCCCGGATGGTGCCGCTCAATCCAACTGCGGCATATAGAACTGCCTCAGGATATCCGCGAAGAGGCCTTGCTCATCGTTCGCGAAAGACGCCAGCAGAAGTAAAGGCCAACGCCTGTCAACACCAGACTAACGATTCCGAGCCACAGCGTCTCGCCTGTACCAAACGTCTCAACCGAATTCGGGTTGAGATTGTTGTTATATATCACCCAGTACGCCACAACGGTCACAGCGTTATTCACAAAATGCATCGTCATCGGTATCCATAGCGACCCTGTCCAAACCAGCATATAACCGAACATCGCACCTAAAAGCATCCGTGGCACAAACCCATAGAACTGAAAATGTATCGCACTAAAAATAATAGCAACAACCCATATCGCCACATGTTTATTCGGAATCAGTTTCTGCAGCATGCCGCGGAAAGTCAACTCTTCTGCTGCCGGAAGCAATGCCAATAATCCCACATTAATAAGCAGCATCCCGATACCCTTGCCTTGCAGGAAGCGTTCCGTTAAGGCCTGTGCTGCTTCTTCCTGTTGCCGCATCAAATCCTCCAACGGCTTCAGCCAATCCGGCAGACTCATCCGACTATTCCAATCTGCCAACAGATTTATTCCCGGCAATGCCATAATCATTACCAATATTGCTCCCACAAACATCCACCACTTGGGCGCAGTATCAATCTGTAACCACCGTTTCGGATTATCACTACACAGCCACGCCACAATAAGCGGCGGTACGAAAAAGGTCGCTAACGTCTGAACAAACTGAAACCACTTCAGCGAGCCTATTGCCTGGTGATTAATCGGCAATACCGTCCAAATAACCATCACTATCAATGTAAGCAGTAACATAATGGCCAACCACAGAAAACCCTTTGACCAGCCATTACTATTTTTCCACTTACCTTGCAGCATAGCGTTAGTTATTCGTTAGTTATTCGTTAGTTATTATCCTACTTGTGAGCCATTACGAACCTGATTGGATACTGTCGTAACAACTAACTTACCATCTGCATTAACCGCCGAGAGTATCATTCCCTGACTCTCAATACCCATCATCTTACGTGGCGGGAAATTGGCTATAAACAGCACCTGTTTGCCGATGAGTACGGACGGATCTGGGTACGATTGTGCAATACCGCTTAATATCGTACGACCGCCTAAACCGTCATCCAGCGTGAATTGCAACAAACGCTCGGATTTCTTTACCGGCTGACAATCCAATACGGTGGCAACGCGGATATCCATCTTGTCGAACTCGTCAATTGTGGTCGGTGCCTTGATAGCTGCCGGTTTCCAATTAGCGAGTTCTGCCTCTTGTGCTGCGGCTTCATTCTCAGCCTTGATATGAGCCAAACGGTCGAGTTGTTTCTGTATCGTCTCATCCTCGATCTTCTCAAACAGTAAGGACACTCCACCAAGTGCTTGACCTTCTTGCAGTAAATCCGTACGGCCCAGGTCTTCCCAATTGGCTTTGTCGAGACCAAGCATCTGACGCAATTTATCCGATGAAATCGGAAGAAATGGCTCAAAAGCAATAGACAGATTAGCGGCGATCTGAAGCGACAGGTTGAGAATAGTTGCTGTGCGATCCATATCCGTCTTCGCAAGCTTCCACGGCTCTGTGTCAGCAAGATACTTATTACCAATACGGGCTAAGTTCATCGCTTCTTTCTGCGCATCACGGAATTTAAAGTCCTCAAGTAGGTTCTCGAGTTGCGACTTCACGTTCTTGAACTCCTCAATCGTTGCACGATCATACTCGGTGAAATCGGAGGTTTTTGGCACTTTGCCTTCGAAATACTTCTTCGTAAGCACCAGTGCACGATTCACAAAATTACCATAGATAGCAACTAACTCGTTATTATTGCGAGCTTGGAAATCGGCCCAAGTAAAATCATTATCTTTGGTCTCCGGCGCATTAGCTGTGAGTACATACCGCAGCACATCTTGCTTGCCCGGGAAATCATCCAGATACTCGTTGAGCCATACAGCCCAGTTGCGCGAAGTGGAAATCTTATCACCTTCAAGGTTCAGGAACTCGTTACTGGGCACATTATCCGGCAGTATGTAAGACCCGTCCGCTTTCAGCATAGCCGGGAAAACAATGCAGTGGAAAACAATATTGTCTTTGCCGATGAAATGGATCAAACGTGTCTCTTCGTCCTTCCACCATGTTTCCCAGTTGCCCCACTTCTCGGGCTGTGCGTCGCAGAGTTCTTTCGTGTTAGAGATATAGCCAATCGGTGCGTCAAACCACACATAAAGCACTTTGCCTTCTGCACCTTCTACCGGCACCGGAATACCCCAATCCAAGTCACGCGTCACGGCACGAGGACGGAGACCTCCGTCTAACCACGACTTACACTGACCATAGACATTCGGACGCCATTCTTTATGCTCCTCTAATATCCATTGCTCAAGCCATTGTTGGTATTGGTCCAGCGGCAGATACCAGTGAGAAGTCGGCTTCTTAACCAGCGGATTGCCCGTTTCTGCATTGTACGGATTAATCAACTCCTCCGGCGAAAGGGTAGAACCGCATTTCTCGCATTGGTCGCCATAAGCACCTGCCGAGTGACAATGCGGACACTCACCGCGGATATTACGGTCCGTCAGAAAATGACCTGTTTCTGGATCATAGAACTGTTCCGTTGTTTGCTCGATGAACTTACCGTTGTCATAGAGTTTGCGGAAATAATCCGACGCAAACTGATGGTGAATCTTACTCGTCGTACGCGAATAGACATCAAACGAGATACCAAAACGCTCAAAACTGGACTTAATCAGTTCGTGGTAACGGTCCACCACTTGTTGCGTGGTGATTCCCTCTTTGCGAGCACGGATAGTGACAGGCACTCCGTGTTCATCACTGCCGCCTACAAAAAGCACATCACGGCCTTTCAGGCGTAAATAGCGTACGTAGATATCTGCCGGAACATAAACACCGGCTAAGTGTCCGATATGAACCGGACCGTTCGCATACGGAAGAGCTGTCGTTACTAAAGTACGTTTAAACATATATCACTTAAAATTAAATAGTCTGCCTTCTTTATCATTACTTGCCATCGCTGCAGATAGAATCTGTATCAATTCATCACGGGTCACATTGCGTATTTTACCCTCTTGCGCAACGGCCACATGACCCGTCTCTTCGGATACCACAATCGCGATGGATTCGGAATTTTTCTCACTTAATCCCAATGCTGCACGGTGCCTCAAACCAAAGTGCTTAGGGATACTTTGCTGTTTAGAAACAGGTAAGATACATGCTGCGGCATGAAGACGATGCCCCACAATAATCAGTGCTCCGTCGTGCAGTGGTGTGTTCTTGAAGAAGATATTCTCAATCATTCGAGCCGAGATTGCAGCATCCACGTATTCGCCCGTATCAGCATACTCCTTCAGTTCGCTCCCACCGGCAATAACAATCAACGCGCCGGTCTTGGATTTCGACATATGCTCACATGCCAACACAATCTGATCCACATCCTGTTCGGCTTGTTCACCGCGACGACGCAGATGTCCCCAGTTGCTGAATCTCGCGCCTACACGGTAGAAGAAACCGCGAATCTCCTCCTGGAATATCACAATCAACGCAATCGCTCCAACACTGATAATACGGTCAAACAATGCGCCGGTCAGCTCTAATTGGAACACCATCGTCACCAAGAACCAAGCAACGATAAACGCTAAGATACCCCAGAACAGATTAACCGCACCTGTACGACGCAACAAACGAAACATCTCGTACAAGATCAGCGCCACCAATAGAATATCAATGATATCTTTTATGCCAAATTCAAATCCTACCATATTATATTTTCTTTTACGTCGTGTACACGCAATATTTTTGCTCCGTTTGCAAGGGCCTTCTTATTCGCTTCAATCGTAGCTCGCAATGCTTCATCGGATGTCGGCTCTACCCCTAACGGCTTGTATAACATTGACTTACGAGATAACCCGACCAGAATGGGCAAGCCAATAATCTCCAAGTCTTTCATATTCTCTAATAACTCCCAGTTCTGCTCCACCGACTTGTTGAAACCGAATCCTGGGTCAATAATCACATCCTTAACACCCAAACGATGCAACTCATCCACCTTGCGCACCAGATAATCAATCACTTGCACCGTCACGGGTAGCGTGTCACTTACTGGCGCGTTGTGAGTCAGTATATATGGCACACCTAATTCTGCTACTAACGCGAACATCTCTTCGCTACCTCCGGATACATCATTAATCATATCCACTCCATACTCCATCACTGCGCGGCGAGCAACAGAGGTCATGAAGGTGTCCACCGATAGAATGGCTTGCGGATATGCACCTCGTATCGCTCTCAACGCAATATCCACGCGACGCCACTCTTCTTCCTCCTTTACCGGAGTCGAATTCGGACGGGTGGAGCAACCTCCTATATCCAAAATGGCTGCGCCTTCCGACAGTGCCCTCGCTGCTTGTGATAATATCACCGCTTCGCTGATGTTAGAGCACGAAAAGGCAAAACTATCCGTCGTCGCATTGATGATTGCCATCACCTTCGGCTTAGCCAACGAAAACAACTGTCCTTTTATATTTATTGTAGGTGCACTCATTTTGGACGACAAAAGTACAAAAAAATATTGAAAATCACACAAAAATTGAACTAAATATTGCAAAAAATGCCTTTTTTTCGATAAAAATGCACTTTTTTTGAATATTTTCGCAGAAAAATTGGTCTGTATAAGAAATTTTTTGTATCTTTGCGGGCTGAAACTGGTAATACAACAAATTACGCAATATGAAAAACGTATCAAGATTTGTTCTTTTAGCTCTCGCAGCGGTTGCATTTACCGCGTGCCAGACCCGTGAATTGAACACAAAAGTGTCGAACACAACTGGTTGGAACTACTATGACCAGCAAACCACGAACTTCGAGGCCCAAGAAGGTGTCGGAAACGTGAATCCTATTGGTATGGTGGCTATCCAAGGTGGTACATTCACCATCGGTGAAAAGGATGAGTTCCTCACCGCTCCCCGTAACAACTACCATCGTACTTTGACCGTTAGCTCGTTCTATATGGATAAGTACGAGATTACAACCCTCAACTGGAACGAGTATCTCCACTGGCTCGAGGTTGTATTCGGTGATGTAGCTCCGAACCTGGTGAATAAAGCTCGCCCGAGAAAAACCGTTTGGCGCGAGGATATGGCCTATAACGACCCGTATGTGGACAACTATTTCGACCATCCGGCCTTCTCCTTCTATCCTATCGTAGGTGTAACGTGGGAGCAAGCTATGGCTTACTGCCAATGGCGTACGGACCGCGTGAACGAAATGGCTCTTATCCATGCCGGTGCCATCGCTATTCCTGATTTCGCTTCTCTGCGTCCAACGGACGACGAGGCGTACAAAGAGGAGTGGGAGACTATGACCGGCTACCAGATGGAGACCGTGGAGATGCCGAACCCCGAAGATCCCGAGAACCCGATTACGATGTATCGCCCGGGTTACGAGTATATTCGCGATAAGTTCGTCTTCAATACCGAGAAGTATCTGGACGACGACTCTTATGTACCCGAATACGGTAAGAAACCGCGTACCAACTCCTACGGTGAGGATCGCAAGGTCAGCCGTGCGGATGGTATCTTCGTTACCGGTTACCGCCTGCCGACAGAGGCTGAGTGGGAGTTCGCCGCTTACGCGCCTGTAGCTGGTGAAGATGGTTTGACGATTGAAGGAAAAATATATCCTTGGTCCGGTTATCATCCTCGTGACATGAGCAAGGCAAATGCTGGTAAAATGCAAGCTAACTTCGTTCGCGGTCGTGGTGATATGATGGGTGTCAGCGGCGCGCTCAACGATGGTTATGTTATCACCGCTCCGGTGGACGCTTTCGCTCCGAACGACTTCGGACTCTATAACATGGCAGGTAATGTCAACGAGTGGGTGCTCGACGTTTATCGTGAGACTTCCTATCAAGAGACATCTGAATACAACTCCTTCCGTGGTAACGTTTATATGAAGCCCAAGAAGGATGATAATGGTAAGTATATCCTCGACTCCGTTGGTTGCTTCGCACTTGAGTTCTCGGGTGATGACGACCGTCGTGACTTCAAGGATGGTGACTTCGCTTCGACTATCGATACCGACTATCCGTATCCTGGTGATACCGCAGGTATTAGAAACCTGGAGGAAGTCAAATACGACCCAACCGACATCCTCGCTCCGCAAATCACGAGCAGCACACGTGTGTACAAGGGTGGTTCTTGGCGCGATCGTATTTACTGGCTTAACCCGTCCACTCGTCGTTACATGGAGCAAGACAGCTGCTCAAGCACTGTCGGCTTCCGTTGCGCTATGTCAACACTTGGCGACCAGATCCCAAGTCAGTTCAGCCCGCGTTAATTATAATTGAAAGTTGAAAATTTAAAGGATATGAAATTCCCAAATAATGTAAAATACACCAGCGAACACGAGTGGATTCGTGTCGAAGGTGATGAGGCATATGTCGGCATTACCGACTACGCACAATCGGAATTAGGTGAAATCGTCTTTGTTGACGTGGATACCGTCGGCGAGACCATCGGCCAAGGCGAAGTGTTCGGCTCTGTCGAAGCTGTTAAGACAGTTAGCGACCTGAACATGCCGGTAGAGGGTGAAGTGCTCGAGTTCAATGAGACTCTTAACGACCAACCCGAACTGGTTAATAACGATCCTTATGGCGAAGGCTGGATGATTCGCATCGCCATCAAGGACAAAGCACAACTCGACTCCCTTATGGATTCGGCTGCTTACCAGGCGTCCCTCTAATACATTCCGACATACGTAAATAATCCGCGAGAGAACCTCCCGCGGATTATTATTTTTCCATTACCCGTCTTTTCTATTAGAATCCGGAATAGACTACTTCCACAGCCATCGGCTCGTCTGGGTTCTGCGCACTTATCAGCTGCGTGGCAGATACCGTTTGCTGCTGCTTAATAGATACAATATAGGTCGTGTTATTCGCACTCGCCGTAATCACATCCACCGGCACTAACACCATATCCAGTATCGCCGGGTTGTCACTATGACGCAGTTGAGTGGTTAACAAAGACGACATGTCGTAGGTGTAATAATACTCCGTGTCGCCGCTCTTATTCGTACCCTTGGTCAGATCGGCTATGATAGCGCATGTGTCGGATGGTAACTCTCGCTTACTGAAGAATCGATTCAGCGCACTCTCCTTAATAAGCAACATATGCTCACTCGGCTGTGACCAGTCGTCGCACGTAGATACTTGTTCCGCCTTGTTGCAAACCGTGACCTTCACTTTGGCCATGTTCACATATGGACGCTTGTCGCCGATACGGGAGCCGATAACGGATTGCATCTTACCCATCGGGAAGGACAAACGCGCATAGAGATTAGCCGGAGCAACTACATAACTGTAATACATACTGTCTGCCGACAGCTCCTTGTAAATAGCACTCTGGTCCGTATGTTCAATGCGGTTAACTTGTCTTACCTCCGAGTTGGCGTAGAACGATTTAACATCATTAACCGTCGTGTCCCTGCCTGCCTTGTTGTAAGTAAAAGAATACTCCACATCAATACTGATATCCATCACATTGATAAGTGTTGTACTACCAAACTCACTCGTGATATACAATCCGTTAAACGCTTTATTGAATGCTTCCTGTGAACTGAAATCTTTGATACTGAAGAATCGCTCGGTAAAAGCATCAGACATGCGCGCGCGCACCCGAGTATAATAGGTGGACTCATTAGTGAAGTAAATAGAGTCATCGCGTTGGGAGGCGACAATAATCTTTTCACTCTCTAACACACTCTCACTCCCTTTGCTCACGTAGTCCTCCGGCTTGATATTGGTTGGATAAGAAACGGCATAGTCAAACGAACCGAGGTCCATCTCGTATGCATTGATACCAATAGGCGTATTACCGTCTCCGTACCATGTGTGGTAGCATAAACTTAAATACACCCCAGTTATCTTAGTCGTACTCGGGTACTCAAATCCGTTCGGGCAGGCAAACTGCGCCAATATGTCGGCATGTAATGTCCCGTATTTATTCACCATTTCGCCCAATAAGAACGAGTCCGGCAAAGAGGTGATCGAGTCGCATTGTACAAGCGACGACCGAATAGCAAACGTATCCGTCTTTACGTAGATAGCGTCGTCCTCATCCAGAATCGAACTGCCGGCCGACATCGAATCGTCCTTGCAACTGCTCAATCCTACCGAGGCGAGTAATAATATAATAAGGAGTAGTTTATCGCGCATTACGAAAGCAGTGAATTACAAAATTCTTCATAATGATTTATACCGTCAGCCGCATACGGCAGAATCGGTTTGCCGCTCGTTTGAGCATAATTAAGCAGACGCTGGTTCACGTTCGGAGTCGCTAATATAAACGCATCCGCATAATCCATAGCCAAGCGCATCAACTCCTCATAACCGACTTGGAAACCGGCAATACTGCGCACATCATTCGGCGAAACACCTTCTATCAGCAACTTCTCCGAGAACTTAGAGGGGAAGGCATTCTTATATTCGTTGTCGTCCAACGCCAACACTATCTTCGCCTTTGTGAAGAACAGCGTGTCCGAATATGCCGTCCTCAGATACAGCGGCGCCAAAGCTGACATCCAGCCCGAGCAGTAGATGATATCCGGTGTCCAGCGCAGTTTCTTCACCGTCTCAACAGCTCCGCGGGCAAAGAAAATACAACGCTCGTCGTTATCCGGTGTCTCTTGACCGTACTCTGGATCTTCCGGCTTGAGACGACGGAAATAATCGTCGTTATCGATGAAATAAATCTGGATACGTGCCGTCTGAATACTCGCTACCTTAATCAGCAGCGGATGATCCGCATCCTCAATAATCAGATTCATTCCCGATAAACGAATCACCTCGTGCAATTGATTGCGACGCTCATTGATCTCACCGTGCTTGGGCATAAAGGTACGAGTCTCCCAACCCTTACCCTGAAAATACTCAGGCAGCTGACGATTGAGAAGCCGTATCGGAGTCTCTTCTGCCAGGTACGGATAAATCTCCTGAGCGAAAAACAAAATACGTTTCGGTTCTTCCATAAGCGTTGTTTTTTTAGTCGGGATATAATTTCCCACTGCAAAGATACAAAAAAAAATTGATATTTGAAGAATTATTCTCATTTTTTTTGCATTTTCGTTTATTTTTTGTAATTTTGCGGGCTTTTTTGGACAAAAAACGTGTAAATATATGCAAATTATCACCACAAAACAAGAAATCCTCCAACAGGTGGAGGCTTGTAAAAGACAACACAAAACCATCGGATTGGTACCTACTATGGGTGCGCTTCATCAGGGACATGCTTCACTCGTTCAACGCGCGGTAGCGGAAAACGATGTCGTCTTCGTCTCCGTCTTCGTCAATCCTACGCAATTCAACAACAAGGAAGACCTCGAGAAGTATCCCCGTAACCTCGAGCGCGATGCCAAACTCCTCGAATCAATCGGAGCACACTTCGTTTTTGCGCCCACACCCGAAGAGATGTACACCGCACAGGAGATGAACACCACCTTCCAGTACGACTTCGACGGACTCGATAAAGTCATGGAAGGCAAGATGCGTCCCGGACACTTCAACGGAGTGGTGCAAGTCGTTAGCCGACTCTTCTACTTGGTACAACCCACTAAAGCATACTTCGGTGAGAAAGACTTCCAACAGCTCGCTATCATTCACCAAATGGTAGAACGTTCTGCCCTCAAGGACACATTTAGCGACCTCCAGATCATCGGCTGCCCCATCGTTAGACAGGCCGACGGCTTGGCTCTCAGTAGCCGCAACGAACGTCTGTCCGAGTCCGAGAAAAAACTCGCCACCAACATATACAAGACCCTAAAAAGCTCGATGGAATGGGCAAAAAACGCTACTGTTAAGGAAGTCGAACAGCGTGTTGTTGACACCATCAACGCCATCGACGGCCTTGAGGTGGAGTACTACGAGATAGTGGACCAAACAACACTTCTCCCGGCTACTGACTTCTCACACGCTATCGGTTGCGTAACCGTCTATAGCGGCCCCGTTCGACTCATTGATAACATCAAGTATTGATGAAGGTTGTTGTCGATAAATATATTCCTTTTATTCAAGATGCGCTCGCGCCGTCTGCCTCTGTTGTGGCCCTCGAGCCGGAGGCTATCTCGCCTGAAGCCGTACACGATGCCGATGCGCTCATTATTCGGACGCGCACAAAGGTCAATGCTGCGCTCTTAGACGGCTCGTCGGTGCAGTTCGTCGCTACGGCCACTATCGGCTACGACCATATAGATACCGACTACTGCCGACGGCATAATATCGCCTTCACCTCCTGTCCGGGCTGTAACGCGCAGGCGGTGTGCGATTATATTGAGGAGTGCTTGCGCCATCTCAACCTGCCCTCAACCGCCACTATCGGCATCGTCGGAGTAGGACACGTAGGTTCACTCGTGGCGAAGATGGTTGAGCGCAAAGGGTATCAGTTTATCCTCAATGACCCACCAAAAAATATCGGCAAAAGTATCGATGAAATCGCGCAAAAATGCGATTTTATCACCTTTCATATGCCGCTCACAACAGACGGACCGTATCCTACGTATCATCTCTGTAACGAGCACTTCCTGCAACGCTGCAAACCCAATGCCGTCATCGTCAATGCCGCGCGAGGTGGGGTGGTGGACGAAACAGCATTACTTGCATCCTCGCACCCCTTCATCATCGACACGTGGGAGAGCGAACCGCATATAAATACCGACGTTGTCCGTAAAGCCGAATTAGCATCATTTCATATCGCCGGATACTCCGTTCAAGGCAAATTGAATGCTTCACAGATGTGTTTAGACGCTTTTTCGAAACATTTTCGCACTCCGATTTTGTCAATTGACAAAAAAGTTGTATCTTTGCACGCCGATTATGGGGATTCAGCTCCCGGATGGCTACAACGCCTCTCCGAGCAGCTCAAAGCGAACCCCGAACAATTTGAACAATTACGTAAACAATACAAACTAAGATAATGGCAAATTTTCAAAAACTTACACCACGTTCCGAGGATTACTCCAAGTGGTACAACGAATTAGTAGTTAAAGCAGATCTCGCTGAACAGTCGGCCGTTCGCGGTTGTATGGTTATCAAACCTTATGGCTATGCCATCTGGGAGACCATCCAAGCCGAGCTCGACCGTCGTTTCAAAGAGAAAGGTGTTAAGAACGCTTACTTCCCGCTTCTTATTCCGAAATCGTTCCTTAGCCGCGAGGCAGAGCACGTAGAGGGTTTCGCGAAAGAGTGCGCTGTCGTAACGCACCACCGTCTCAAGAACGATCCTGAGGGTAAGGGTGTCATCGTTGATCCCGATGCCAAGCTCGAGGAAGAACTTATTATCCGTCCTACATCTGAGACCATCATCTGGTCCACTTACAAGAACTGGATATCCTCTTACCGCGACCTGCCTATCCTCTGCAACCAGTGGTGTAACGTCATGCGTTGGGAAATGCGCACCCGCCTCTTCCTCCGTACGGCTGAGTTCCTTTGGCAAGAGGGTCACACGGCACACGCTACCAAAGAGGAAGCCGAAGACTACGCTCGAACGATGCTTGACGTCTATGCCGACTTTGCAGAGAACGTTATGGCTATTCCCGTCGTCAAGGGCGTCAAATCGCCGAACGAGCGCTTCGCCGGCGCACTCAATACCTACTGTATCGAAGCGATGATGCAGGACGGTAAAGCTCTGCAAGCCGGTACATCGCACTTCCTCGGACAGAACTTCGCTAAGTCCTTCGACGTACAATTCCTCTCCAACGAGAATAAGTACGAATATGTCTGGGCAACATCGTGGGGAGTTTCGACCCGACTGATGGGTGCGCTCATCATGACTCACTCCGACGATAACGGACTCGTCCTGCCGCCGCACCTCGCTCCTATCCAAGTGGCTATTGTACCAATCTTCAAGACTCAGGAGCAACTCGACGCGATTATGGCGAAACTCAACCCCATTGCCGATAATCTCAAGCAGCTCGGTATCCGTGTTCAAGTCAATACCTCCGATAAGTACACCCCGGGCTATAAGTTCGCTGACTACGAGCTCAAGGGTGTGCCGGTTCGTCTGGCTGTCGGCGGACGCGATTTGGAGAATGGTACTATCGAAATCGCCCGCCGCGACACCCTCACCAAAGAGACTATTTCTATCGATGGAATCGAGCAAAAAGTGCAATCCTTGCTCGAAGAGATACAACGTAACTGCTACCAGAAAGCCCTCGACTTCCGTATCGCTCAGACACGCGAGGTCAACTCCTACGACGAGTTCAAAGAGGAGATTAAGAAGGGCGGTTTCTTACTCTGCCACTGGGATGGAACACCCGAGACCGAAGAGCGTATTAAGGAGGAGACCAAGGCGACCATCCGTTGTATCCCGTTGGAGGACCTGCCCGGACATAAGAACGAGCCCGGAACTTGTATGGTCACCGGCAAACCGTCCGCAGGACGAGTCGTCTTTGCTATCGCCTATTAACGGTTTGGCATAACTTTTGTATAGGCAGTTATAAAAACGATGAAGAAGCTGCTGTACATAGTACTGATGTTGGCAGTGGGTAGTAATATACTCGCTGCCAATCAACATCTGGATTCATTGATGCTCTATGTCAATGGCCAGGACACGATGTACCTTGCTTTCTTGCACGACGTCTATGTCTTCCCGCCGCTGCAGTTCAAAAACAAGAAACAGGAGAAGTTCTACTGGAAGACAGTTCGCGACGTGCGCAAGACACTGCCTTACGCCAAACTCATCACGGCCGATATGGCGCAGGCCGATGCCGAACTGGCGAAGCTGCCAACCGACAAAGAACGCCGCCAGTGGTGGAGGCAGTACGAGCGCTATCTCTTCAAGAAATACGAGAAAGACTTCCGAAATATGTACTCCTCACAGGGCCGCATGCTCATGCTCCTTATGGATAGGGAGACCAACAAAACCAGTTACGAACTAATCCGCAAGTACAAGGGCAAAGCCTCTGCCGATTTCTGGCAGTTCATTGCTAAACTCTTTAAGAACGATCTCAAGGAAGAGTACGATGCCTCCGATAAGGACCGGATTGTCGAGCGCGTCATCACTCTTGTCGAAGCCGGGCAGTTGTAAGTACGATAATGGCAGTGACAGCTGCCAGCGCATCGCTTACCGGAATGGCCCACCACACACCATCCAACGGATCCGCAAACAACATCGGCAGCAGCAGTGTCAGCGGTATGAGATAAATCACTTGTCGCGTCAGACTCAGGAAAATCGAACGACCTGCCTTGCCAATCGAGGTAAATAAGTTTCCCGCTACCATCTGGAATCCGATAATCAGCATCGTCGAGCATATGATTCGCATCGGCTTAATCGTCTGCGCTATCAGTACCGGGTCGTGTGTGAACATCTTCGTCACCACCTCCGGACAGAACTCGCCCAGCACAAACACAATACCCATCACTCCCGTCGCGTAGGCACAAGTCAGGTAGAACGATTGCAGCACGCGGTCATACTGCTTAGCGCCGTAGTTATAACCCGCTATCGGTTGCATACCTTGGTTCAGACCCATTACCATCATCGCAAACACAAACGTCAGACGGTTAATCACTCCGTACGATGCAATCGACATATCACCACCGAAATTTTTCAGCTGGTTATTGATGATGATTACCACAAAACAATGCGCGATATTATATAGGAACGGCGACATACCAATCGCCAAAGCACGGCTGGTGATGTGCCGGTTAAGTCGCCAAATTCCCCGATGAAATCGAACTAATTCGTTCTTATCCATAAATTTGGTGAGCTGCCAAACGACGGCCACCGCTTGCGATATCACCGTGGCCAGTGCCGCACCGCGAACACCCATTTCCATACCGAAAATGAACAGCGGGTCAAGGATGATATTCACCACCACCGCCACAATAGTCGCCGTCATCGAGAACCGCGGATGACCTGCCGAGCGGAGTAGGGAATTAAGGCCGAAGTATATATGCGTCAGGATATTGCCGTACAGGATAATCTCCATATAATCGTGCGCATAACCAAGCGTTTCTTCACTCGCGCCGAAAGCTAACAGAATAGGGTCAAGCCATATCAGTCCCACCGCCATCACCAGTGCCGACAGAATCACATTCATGACTATTACATTACCCAACACCCTGTTTGCTCGGTCGTAGTCTTTCTCGCCCAGATAGATGGCCAACAGCGACGAAGCACCTACACCCACTAAACTGCCGAACGCCGCGCAGATATCCATAAACGGTTTCGCAACCGTCAGTGCTCCCAGCGCCAGCGCACCGCAACCGTGACCGATATAAATACTATCCACAATATTGTACAGCGACGTGGCCGTCATCGCTATGATGGCTGGCATCGCGTACTTGAATAGTAGTTTATGTATCGGCGCTGTGCCGAGTTCCGTCGTCTGACTCATCTAAACATTAAACATTCAACATTCAACATTCAACCATCTTTGCTATTTCAGCAAAGATACTTGCCGCCGGATGCCCGTCTTGCAGCGCAATAGGCATGCCGTTATCGCCGGCCTCGCGCACCGACTGTACCAGCGGAATCTGTCCCAACAGCGGCACTCCCAATTCTTCGGCGAGCTGCTTACCGCCGTCCTTTCCGAAGATATAGTACTTATTCTCCGGCAGCTCGGCTGGAGTAAACCACGCCATATTTTCGATAATACCTAAAACCGGTACGTTAATCTTCTCGTTGCGAAACATATCCACACCCTTGCGCGCATCCACTAAGGCCACAGGCTGCGGCGTCGTTACGACGATCGCGCCCGTCAGTTGCAGCTCCGACACTAACGTCAGGTGGATATCGCTTGTCCCGGGAGGTAAATCAATCAGAAAATAGTCCAACTCACCCCAGTTAGCATCCTCAATCAGTTGCTTAATAGCGTTTGATGCCAATCCGCCGCGCCATACGACGGCATTCGTCGGGTCCACAAAGAAACCGATACTCAGCATCTTCACTCCGTACTGCTCAATCGGTTCTATCAGATCGCGACCGCCCACCGGTACCGAAACCGGACGGCAGTCTTCTGTGTGGAACATCTTTGGCTGACTTGGACCGTGTATATCCGCGTCTAACAGACCAACCCTGCAACCTCGTTTGGCGAGCGCTACCGCTAAGTTAGCTGCGATAGTGGATTTACCCACACCGCCCTTTCCGCTGTGAATGGCAATAATATGTTTCGCCTGAAGCGTAGGCAGCTTTTGACTTTCGACTTTGGTCTTTTGACTCAAGAACTTCGTGTGAATAGTTACCGCCGCATTCTCATCCACATACGTCTTCACCGCTGTCTCGGCGGCTTTAATCACCGACCGAATAAACGGGTCATTATCTTTCTCGAAAATCAGCGAGAACGACACCGCCAATCCGCTGATACGGATATCGTCTTCCAACATCCCGGACTCCACCAGGTCTTTGCCTGTTCCCGGATAGCGCACGTGGCGCAGCGCGTCAATGATTTGTTGTGGATACATAATTGCGACCGTAAGAACGGTAGTTATCTTTTTCTATTTCTATTTCAGGTTCCTCAAACCCCTCTTTGTGCGCAAGTTCCCAGCTCAGGTACTTAATACTCATCCCTCGGTCGAGCCACTGTTGCTCGTAGTGGGTGCGCAGCGCTTTAGCGTCGTCGTACTGGCCATCCGTTCCGTATAAATCCGCTGTGTCGGCGAGCACCTTATACCCGTTAATCCGCACCATCTCGCGCGTATAGGTATATAGGAAAGGACTGTCGGTCTTCAGATGTATCACGCCTCCATCGCGCACAATCTGCTGATACCGCGCCATAAAGTATGTGGATGTCAGGCGCTTCGTCGCTTTCTTCATCTGCGGGTCGCAGAACGTGAGCCATATTTCTCCGATTTCATCGGCACTAAAGAACGAAATGATATTCTCTATATTCGTCCTCAAGAATGCTACATTCGTCAGTCCCTCTTGCTCTGCTTGTTTCGCGCCGGCCCACATCCGAGCACCTTTGATATCGACGCCAATGAAGTTCTTCTCCGGGTACCGTTTTGCCAATCCCACCGTGTATTCGCCTCGTCCGCAACCTAACTCCAGCACAATCGGATTATCGTTGTGGAAGTAACGCTCGTGCCATCGACCTGCCATCTGAACCACCGCATTATCGGCGTTCAACTCGCAGGCTGCACACTGGAACACATTGTGAAATGTCTCCATCTCAGCGAACTTCTTTAACTTATTTTTGCTCATCTTACTTGGATTGTCTGATGATTACCCCCACATCACTCACACCGCGTAGCGACTCGTCTCGCATCCCGTGTTGGATGGTGAAAACATACTGCCCCGTATCAGGAAAATGGTAGTTCTGCTCGTATAGTACAGGCATCTCGACCCATTTGTTTCTTCCGTTGCCGAGCCATCGGCCGCGGTCATCAGCCAGAAAAAACTCAACCGTGTCATGCGCGATAGTGTCCTTACCAAAACCGCAGAACAGCCACATGTTCTGATACGGATAACTCTCCGTATGTCTCACACATAGTACTACGTTGTACGCATTCACCGTGTCGTCCACATCAATAGCGTACGTCAGAACCGAGTCCTCCTGCCAGCCCCTCATCGGCACCGATTGGAAGTCCGAGTACATCGTCTTCGCGCCGCAGCTACACAGCGCAAGACTAATGGCGATTATCAGTAGGTTTCTGGTGGTCATGGTTTCTGTTTCTATCATTGCGACGGTCGTTGCGTCGGTCGTTACGATGATTACCCTTGCGGTCAAAGCGGTTCAAATCGCCTTGTCCCACATCGTTCTTAAAGCCTAAATCCGGCACTTCCTCTTCGGTCACAGGCGTACCAATCGTCTCGCCGCGACGCAGTGCATCCTCGTAGATAGGCACCTCGTAATTGAGGCAGCACTTGAGTTTAGCACACTGGCCCGCTAACTTCTGCGGATTAGGCGAAATATGTTGTAGTCGCGCCGCACCGGTACCCACAGACGTGAAGTTCGTCATCCACGTCGAGCAGCATAATTCCCGTCCGCAAGGACCTGTGCCGCCTATTCGTCCTGCTTCCTGACGCGCTCCGATCTGTTTCATCTCAATACGTACCCGGAAAGCCTCGGCGTACAGCTTAATCAGTTGGCGGAAATCGACCCGTCCGTCTGCGATATAGTAGAAGATCGCCTTCGTGCCGTCACCCTGATACTCCACATCGCCTATCTTCATCTCCAGACCGAGCAACTTAGCCAGTTGGCGCGCTTTAATCATCGTCTCTTGCTCTTTCGCGTGGGCAACAGCCGCTTTGTCGTGGTCTGCCTGTTCCGCCAGACGCAGGACGTTACGTATCTCGTACCGCTCAAGGTCGATACGGTTCTTCTTCATCTGCAGATGTACCAACCGACCCGTCAGCACCACTTCGCCTAAGTCGTATCCCGGATTGGCTTCCACAATCACGCTCACGCCCTTCTCTAATGGCAGGTGATTAATGTTGCGGAAGAATACTTTGCGGGTGTTCTTGAATTGCACCTCTACCAGGTCATTTTCCTCGATTTCACCGGGTAAATCCGACAGCCAGTCCGTCACCGGCAACATATGTGCTGAGTTCCGACAGCATGCTTTCGGAGTAAACTCACAGGCTTCACTATTTAAGGTAAATTTGTTTTTCATATAACGATTTAACAACTTAACAATTTAACACTTTAACGTTTATCGTTTGAGCAAAACGATAAACTGTAAACACAGATCAAAGAATATGATCTTCGCGTTTCCGTTCTGACCTATTTGCCGTTCTGCTTTGTCCAATTCATTCATTATCTGCTCCACATTTCCCTCGTTGATATACGGCGCGAAGTTCTCGGAGAAAGTGCGCTCGTCCGTCGTCTGATAGTTCAGTTCGGGGTGTTGCAGGTTGTAGATATAGTTCTCGCGCACTTGCCGCTGCGCATATTGCAGGAACGCTTTCTGCCGCTCGCGACCCACTTTCGTGTCCGCGATGTCCAGACTCCATTTCCGTATCCGACTCAGCGACTCCGCCTTCTTGGCTGCATTCTTAATATGACCTATCGTGTACGCATCGCGCATAAGTGCGATAAAATCGTCCAGATAGCGCTTGTTCGCGCTGCTTTCATCCGCTAACTTGAGTGCTGCCAAGTAACTGCCGCCGGCTATATGCGCCCAATCGAGCGCGTGTTGAACGCCGTAACCTTTCGCCTGCAAACCGCTCGCTATCTCTTGCTCCGTCAGACCCGACAGGCGCACTTGCTGAACACGGCTCAGTATCGTTGATAGCAGTTGGTCCGGCTGCTCCGTCACCAATAGGAACACCGTCTTTTGTGGCGGCTCTTCTAATATCTTCAGCAGCTTGTTCGCGCAGGTGATATTCATCTTCTGCGGCTGCCAGATTATCATTACCTTGTATCCGTCGCCGAAAGACTTTAGGCTGAGCTTGCGCAGTATCTCCGAACTCTCTTTCTCGTAAATCATCCCCTGCTTTGTCTCCACACCTAACGCGCTGTACCAATCATCCAAATCGAAGTACCCTTTGGTCAGTATCAGCTCCCTGAAAGTATCGATGAAATCGTCACAAACATCACCTGTGTCCGTCTTCACAATCGGAAAAGCGAAGTGCAGATCTGGGTGCTGCAACTTAGCGTACTGCAAGCACGTTGGGCACACCCCGCACGCATCCTCTGTCGTCCGGTTCGGACAAGCGAGATACTGTGCATACGCAACGGCCAACTGCAGTTTACCCACTCCCTCCGGACCAACGAATAACTGGGCATGAGGAATCAGGCCTTCCTGAACCGCAGAGCGCAACTGTTGCTTCGCGCGTTCCTGACCTATGATGTCTCTAAATAGCATCGCACACCAAAATAGCGCGCAAAATTACGCAAAAAATACCATATATGCAAATTAATACACCTTATTTTATGTAAAAATGACATATTTTTGCAAAAAAATTTGTGGGTTCCATAAAAAAGCAGTACTTTTGCGGGCTCTTTCGTGAAAAGAGCACGTCATTAGTATTAACCAGGGCATGAATTCGCGTAATTCAACGCCCACTAAAACAACAAACAAAAATGGCAACTAAAATTCGTTTGGCTCGTCATGGTCACAAAGACTACGCGTACTACCACATCGTAGTAGCGGACAGCCGCTCGCCGCGTGACGGCAAAATCATCGAGCGTCTTGGCTCCTACAACCCCAACACCAATCCTGCTACCATCAACCTCAATTTCGAGCGTGCGCTCTATTGGGTAGGTGTAGGTGCGCAACCAACCGACACAGCGCGTCATCTCCTTTCTGTAGAAGGCGTTATGCTCATGAAACACCTCAACGGTGGTGTCGCTAAGGGTGCTTTCTCTGCTGAAGAGGCACAAAAGCGTTTCGACGCTTGGAAAGCGCAACAACAAGCTAAGGATGCTAAGGTTGTTAAAGCTGAGGCTGACAAGAAAGTAGCTGCTGCTAAGGCTGCTCACGCTCAGGAAGTGGAGGCTAACAAGGCCAAAGCTGCTGAGGTATTGAAGAAACGCCAGGAAGCAAGTGCTGCTCTCGCTGCTGCCGCTCAGGAAGCTGCGCAAGAAGCTGCAGAGGCTGAGGCTCCTGCAACCGAAGAGGCTGCTGAAGAGGCTCCCGCTGAAGAAACGGCTGAAGCGTAATCCGTCGCACGACAAAAGAAAGAAAGTCCGGAACGTAAGTTCTGGGCTTTTTTCAACCACATGCTGAATATCTCTATCGTCCTATATAAGACCCGCGCGGAAGAACTGCTACCGCTGCTCGACGAGCTACTCAAGGTTCGCCACCTGCGCCATATCTATCTCGTCGATAATTCTCCGGTGAAATCGGAAGAATTCGCATCTTTACCCCTGCCGATAGTGTATATTTTCAACAACGCCAATCTCGGTTACGGTAAAGCGCATAATATCGCTCTCCGCGAGTCCGTTTACGACGAAGTGCCGTATCATTTGGTAATCAATTCCGATATCGAAGTCAAGGCTGCTGATATCGAATATTTGCTCGATTTCATCGGACAAAATCCGCTCGTCGGACAGATTATGCCCAAAGTCGTTTATCCCGATGGAACCGTGCAATATCTCGCCAAACTCCTTCCGTCACCTTGGGACCTGATCGCTCGTCGGTTCTTGCCGAAACGCTGGACCCAAAAACGCACCGAACGGTACGAGCTCCGTTTTACCGGATACGACCGTCCTCTTAATGTGCCCTACCTTAGTGGCTGTTTTATGTTCCTGCGTACCGAAGCGGCCCTCAAAGCCCGACTCTTTGACGAGCGCTATTTCATGTACCCGGAGGATATGGATCTCACCCGCACTATCCATCGCGACTACCTGACACTCTTTTTGCCGTCCGTCACGATTGTGCACCATCATGCGAAATCGTCTTACCACTCGCTCCGCTACCTGTGGATACATATCATCAATATGTGCCGCTACTTCAATAAGTGGGGCTGGTTCCGCGACCCCGAGCGCGACCTTTTCAACAACCAACTCCTCGCTTCCATCAGTGCCAAATAGGTTCGGGTATTTCGCAAGGGATACGCAAGGGATACGCAAGGGATAGACTACCAATGCAACCCCTTTTGGGGTGCAATTTTGGACATTTTTGCTTAAAAAATTATTTTTTTCTTCAAAAAATTTGCATGTTTCCGTAAAAAGTTGTAATTTTGCGGCGATTATGCGTTGGTGCGTACCCATATCGCGTACGCGAGCACGCATACTCACATCCACGCCGGAGGGAAGTGTCTCTCATTTGTGGGGTGGATAAGACATATTAAAAGACGTTTATTGACGTTGTTTGCGACACCCAGAAACTTCGCAACTTTCTATTCTAACGGAGCGAACAACAACCAGTGAATGTCATGTGGGTATGTAAATACCGTGTACCTGCGCCGGTAGGCGTATTGTACCTTTTTACATATTCGGCGTGGACTTCGGTTGTTTTTCTTCTGTTTACAGGCTATGCGAAGGCCTTGGGTGCGTGAAGAGCAAACGAGCTTCACGCTTTTTTGTGTCTATATGTGACCTTTGATGAAATATTCGTAATCTTAAAGATTGATAATTTGGGATTTGCAGACCTCGAGCGAGAGGTAAGCGAGAGACAAGCGAGAGATAAGCGGGATGGAACCAACCCTCAAAAATCCCCAAAATCTTAAAGATTGATAATTTTTGAGGGACAAAACCACCACATTAAAATAGCTGATAAATTAGCCAAAAAACAACCAAATACATTTTTGAGATGACAGATATAGAAGAATATAATAACTTGAATGCAGTAAAAAGATTTTTGCGAGATAATAATGCAAATACAGCACAAGCGGGATGGATATACGACAAGTATGTTCGCTATACAGATGTAGCAACCAATGTAGTACTTTTTGAAGATAACAGCTCCGTCTTTATAAGTCGTAAATTAGATGGCACATCTCTATTCGTGAGTAAATTAGCCAATCGCCAGGATTGCTTCAGCGAGTTTCAAACGAACTTTCAGACCTTCCAATATAATGGAGACAAATTGATGATAACCGGAGAAGGGCATGATGGACTTAGAGGAAAATATTGCGTTGAGATTGCATAACAATATAGCGGATTATGCATATAATAAAGGATACGGTAGTCATATAGTTAACAACCAAAAATACAAAGTATTATGAAAAAAACAAATTTTAACCTTAAATCAATCGTGCAGAAAAGTGCACGGTGGTTATTAACCTTAATCGCCCTCCTCACCCTCGGTGTAGAAGAAATGTGGGGAGATAAGACTATCTGGGAATGGAAATTATACTATTGGGATGGATCCTCAAACCAATGGTTAGGAGGCGATAATAATACCGGAGATTTGGATTTTGGTGTAGTTAATGATAATTATTATTGGAAGGGTGCGTGGGCAAAAACTTCAGATAACAATTCAAATTCTGTGAAGGTGTATTATGTTGAGCCAGATGGAACTGAAGCTAATTTTAGTTTAACCTATCAAAATTGCTGGGATAATTGCTATAATAAGTGGTGGAAAAATGAATCAGGCTGTAACCTTCAACTCACCAGTTCAAGCTTTTATAAAAATAACCCAGGAGTCAACACTATACAATTTTATGTTCAAATTGATGGCGGGAATAAATTAACGCCCAAAGCGACATACACCATTCCTGGTTTTACTAATTTATCTACAACTTCTGTGACGTTTGATAACACTGTAGTAAATAGCACTAATGATAAGTCCATAACCTATACGCACTATGGCACAGCGCCTACCAATGTCGCTGCCTGTTATAGTATTACCGGTACAAATGCAGACCAATTCTCCATAACAGCTTTGAGCGGTACTGGGGCGACCATTCGGTTTTCACCGACTTCTGCCGGAATAAAGACTGCAACACTGGTTATCAAGGACGTACATGGTAAACAAACTGCCTCAATTTCTCTGAGCGGTACAACTAAAGCTGTCGTAACATACAAGGCAGGAGACTATAGTACTGGAAGTGACATGACTGCAGATAAAGTTTATGGAACAAACTTAACATTAAAGGACAAGGGCGATTTTACACGTACAGGGTATACTCAAACAGCTTGGAATACCGGTAGTAACGGAACAAGCGGCACAAACTACAACCTTAAGGCGACTTACTCTACAAACGCTGCATTAACACTTTATCCAACATGGACTGTTAATTCGTATAATATTACTTACAGCCCATCAACACCAAGTCATTGTACTTATACAACAGCTCCTTCGAGTGCAAATTATGGCTCAACGGTAAACCTTAAAATTGATCCAGACGCCAATTATGTCATTAGTAGTGTCACCGTAAAAGATGCTAACAATAATACGGTTGCTGTATCTGGTAGTAGTCCGAATTACTCGTTCACAATGCCTGCAAGCAATGTGACTGTAACTATTGTAACGGCCTTGAGCAGTATTACCGTTAACTACGGAGCGGGGGCGAATGGTTCTTTGGCGGCTAAACAAGGCGGAGTTAGTATTGGTGCCAGTGGTTCGACCGTAGATGGAGGTAGTACCGTAAACTTTACGGCGACACCGGATACTTACTATGAAGTGGAAGGATGGTATACAAATGCAGCATGTACAGAAGGAAAACATGATGCCGGTTCTACCACATACGACGCAGTCGCAAATAGCACGCTGAATGTGTACGTTAAGTTCAAATTGATAGATTATGCTATCACTTACACTCTAAATGGAGGAACCAATAGTGGCAGTAACCCTGAGACTTATACTTATGAGACAGCCACTATCACATTGCAGGATCCCAGTAGAAATTACTACACGTTTGCAGGTTGGTACACATCATCCACTTTCACGGCCGGAACAGAGATAACCTCTATTCCCCTTCATTCGTCTGGGGCGATGCATGTATACGCTAAGTGGACTGAGAACATGACGAGTGTTTCTTTGGCTGCTTCGCCTACTGGAGCAGGAACATTCAAAATAGGTAGTACCGCCGTAACAAGCACAACTGCCGGTAAATCTACTACCCGTTCAGTGACAGCTGTCGCTGTTACAGGATACTATGTTAAAACCAGTTCTACCGTTTGGACTAAAAGTAATAGCAATATTACTCTTTCTAGTACAACAGCCAACCCGACTACTGTCACAGGCTGCGGTACAGCAGGAACATCTTCTACACTTACCGCCACATTTACAGAGAAATATCTATTGTGTGGTTCGATAAATGCAGACGGCAATCCAGCGGGAGGTATGAGAGGATGGAGCACAAGTGGTGACAATAGCGCCTATCAAAGTGCTGTTTACAACAACGGCGTTTTGACTATTCAAGCCAACTTAACCTCAGCAGCCACGCAATATAAGTTCAAACTATACAACCAACAAGGCAGCGCTTGGAAAGGACAATCGAACGAAGGTGGTTCTATGTCAGATGGAGCTCAGTGGACGTTTAATGGCACATATGATGTCTACTTTACGACAACAGTCGCCGGTGTTTATACCTTTACGATTGATCAGTTGACTGAATCGAGTCCTCGGGTACGTATCACATTTCCCGGAGAGCCGGAACATACTGCAACGTTGGCTGTTCATTCCAGCGGACACGGAACAACCACACCAGCAGCTGGTTCTATTACACTGAAAGAAGTCACCACGACCACGATTACCGCAAATCCAGATCCGGGTTATCGCTTCAAACAATGGAATGTAACAGGTTCGTGTGCTGTTGCCAGCACGACAAGTGCAACAACAACTGCAACTGCAAGTGGTGATGGTGGACGAATTGAAGCTGAGTTCACGAACGACGGCTTTGTATATTTCGATCGGTCGGCGGTAAGCGGTGTTTGGTCGGGAAGCGATGTATATATGACGTGCTTGAATAGTAGTGACTTGACTTGGGATGGAAGTACGGGTACTCTTGTCGTAAAAAACTGGGTACATGACGACGTTCATAACAAAAAGATGAGCCGTATTCCGAATACAAACATCTACTATTACGATTGTTCAGGACATCTTCCAGCTAAGATTCTCTTTACTGACAAAAGTCATGCTGGTGATAATTATAAACTCTGGCAAATGGCAGCTGTTGTAGAATGGGACAATGTAGATTTGTCAAAAGATAACATGTTCGTCGTTGAAAACTATGTTTGGCAATCGAAGAATAATACAGGTTACTTCGAGGGATATTGGATGAAATATAACGAGACCTCATCCGGTATTCAACTGCTCATGTGGACTTATGGAGATGCTGTGGTTTCCGGCACTCCGGTTACGTTTACTACCGCTAATGCCGGAGATAGAGAGTTTACTGCTAGCGTCACACTTTCTGCTACAACAGGTTATAAATTCAAAGTCAAAGGTCTCAACGGAAGGGAATACGGAAACTCTGGTACTATGACGAATACCAATTGTACCGGTTGGGATTTCTTAGATCGCACCAATTCTGACTGTAACTTCACATCAACCGGAGCAGGAACGTATAAGTTTACGCTGAACTGTACCAATTCCGGAAAATTGAAAGTGTCGTTAGACTTCCCGCTGGATTTGAATGACTACCGCGTAGTTTACAACGGTAAGATTAAAACGACTGCAGGTAGTAAAACAGACCACGCATCGAACTTTATTCGCCACTTGTCAGCTGCAGGCACTAAAAAAGATATTGTCAGCTTCTATGTAACCGGTAGTGATTGGACGCTGCGGCTACAAAAGTGTACGAAACTATCTCCTTTGACTTGGGAAGATCAAGGTAGTGCTATTTCTGCTGCCACTTTTGGAAGCCCGGCTCAAGGCGTACATAACTTCGAGGTGAAACAAGTACATAACGGTTCAACGAATACCGTAACTATCACGTATATTGAGCCTTATACCGGCAACTACTACATCCGTACGGACGTAGCGAGCGGAGGTTGGGAAGCGTTTAAGACGACGCCTGATAATAAGATGGAGTATTCCGACTACTCAAAGGAGCACTCCGGTTATGATTACTACCACTGTCACTGGACTCCGACAGGTAAGAATGTTCGCTTCTGCGTCGCTAATGACTACAGCCAGAATGTATCTGAGACGATGACGACCGGTGACTCTCCGTTTAACTGGGAGAACCTGCCTTATCAAGCAAATGTGCGATTTATGTACAATAGTAACACGAATGTGATTGGCCGTGCTTACTTAAATGGCTCAAGCGAAGGTGGAAATGCAACCTTCCTCTGGTTGCAAGGATCTACTGGAGCAAACAAGCGTATATTGAGATTAGATGGCTCAGATTTTCCATCGGATACTGCACGCTTCGGTGATGATGGCAACTGGATATACCGTAGAGACTTGAAAGCAGAAGAAGGTGCTCGCATCAAACTGATTTCTAACTATTACTATAGTAACACGAACCACTACCAGTATTTCAAGGGAACCAGCGATGCTTGGTCCGATGCTTCTACAGAACAGATCTTAGGAGGCGATTCTCCTACGACGGCACACACCATCCGTGTTATCTATGATTTCAAAACCAACCACCTCCTATCGGCATGGTTAGTGGATGATGAGACCGTAAGCTCTGCAAAAGCGATTAATACTAGTGTAATGATTGTTCGTGAGCATCAGGGAGATGCCAAACAGCTGACATTCTCCGGTTCCGGTAAACTCACAGCGGTGGATACCGTATATTGTGTCATGCAGTTCAATAAAACAACGCTTAATAATGCTTCACTGAGTATCTACGAGCGTGCGTTGTATTGGATATCCTTCCCATTTGACGTTAAACTGAACGACGTATTTGGCTTCGGTACGTACGGAGAGCATTGGATAATGGAGTACTATGACGGTAAGGGACGTGCTGCTAATGGCTTCTGGGCTGAATCAGATGTTAACTGGAAGTATATTATGCCGGCTCAGAAAAAAGACTACATACTCAAAGCATATGAGGGATATGTATTATGCCTCGATTTGGATAACTTAACGACATCCAGCAGCGTCTGGAACTACGTGGACAAGGTATCACTCTACTTCCCATCTGCCAAATCAGTAGGTAGTATCATTACGAGAGATACAACTATCACTATTGATCAGACCGGATACGAGTGTACGATTAATAGAACGGTGGATGCGAGTGGTAATTCAACGGGTCTGCCAGCGAACTACGACCGTACGAAGCGTGATAGTTATTGGCACTGCATCGGCGTTCCGAGTTATGCAAATAACACGCATAGTTATACTACTGGTTTTATCAATGACGCAACGGATAGCTACTATTATCCAAGTGAATGGACTGCGGATAATCTTCCCTTCTATTATGCGTGGAATTCTTCTACGAATGCCTTATCACCTCAACGCACAGGAAGTTCAACGACATTCAAAGCGATGAATTCGTACCTTGTACAATATAGCAAGACCACGATGGCTTGGACTTCTACAATTGTTTCTCCAAAACCGTCCTCGGTAGTTGCACGCCGAAAGGCTGCGGCTGATGATACACATCTTGTTGAGTTTAATATTCACCTGCTAAATGGAGAGAAGGATATTGACCATACCTATATTCGTTTGACGGATGAAGAAGAAGTAACGTCCGGCTTTGAGTTTGGTCACGACCTTACTAAAGCGTTCAATGCTGGCGCGAATATCTACACTATCGTTGACCAAGTGGAGGTGGCAGGTAATAGCTTACCGTTAGAGTATGACAAGACGACTCTTGTACCGATGGGTGTTAAAATTGCGACAGAAGGAGAATACTCATTCTCGCTTCCGGAAGGAACAAGTGGAGTTGGCGTTACCCTGATAGATAACGAGTTGCAGACACGTACTAACTTGGCGTTGATGGACTACGCCGTAACGCTGCCTGCAGGTGACCATAACGAGCGCTTCGTGCTGGAGATCTCGCCGATTGAGCAAACAACGACAAGCGTTGAAACAGTCAATGGTGCAAATGGTGACGCTGCGCTTAATGGTGTATGCAAGAAGCTCATTGACGGTGTGCTCTACATCGTCAAGGACGGCAAAGTATTTGATGCTCGCGGAGCAAGAATACAATGATAATGTTAAATGAGTGAAAGAATTAAAGAATGAAAGGAAAAATCATGAAAGTACGAATTTATATTATCATTATTTGCTGCCTTGCAACAATGAGCGCCTTTGCGCAAATGACCTCGAGCCGTAGTTCGTTTGGTCAGAGTGATTACGACGAGATGACGAGTAGTCGGGCTGTGATGAACAGTCCGCGCTACTCCAGTCCGATATACGAACCGTTTAGCAATACCTTGCCGTCGGAAGAAACAGATATGACTTCGTCCTCAGAAGGGCCGAAAAAGGTCGGTCCGCGTAAGGGCTTTATAACCCCTGACGACTATGGTCAAGGTCCGTCTCCTATCGGCGATGCACTCTTCCCGTTATTGGCTATGGCTCTGGTCTTCGGAGGAATAACCCTCTTGCGCCGACGTCGTGATAACGTGATAACGAAATAACGTTATTCCGTCACTCTGAAAATAAGTTCAAGAACTAACTCTCCCAAAAATGCGGCAAAGTCCCTCTGCCGCATTTTTTTTGTGCCTTTTAACCCCAATTTATGCACAAAATGAAAATATTTTGCATTTTTCTTGCTGAAAATTTGCAGGATTGAATTTTTTGCAGTACTTTTGCAGTCGCAAAAGATTATTGAGCGCGTGTGGCTCACTACCTGCGTCTGGTTGCATTCCGTTTTTACTCGTTGCAATTCAGCGGCACAGAGGTAAGGTCGAACGGAGGTCTTATGTTAAGAGCGGGGTTTAACACACACCAACTCAATTTTACGCAGCCTGCCCCAATTCATCGGGCGGGCTGATTTTATTACATAGACGCGCTTCCTACCCATCCACTCCATCTTCAGTTCTACAACCGCGCACTGCTCCAAGTCGCTATCACTCTTGCGAGCTCCACTAACTATGAAAAACAATGCGTCTCTATTATCTCTGCGAACCTCATCCGATTGGTTGATGATCATCGTCACGTAATTGAAGGCCTCCATTCCAAGTGATGCCAATTCTTGACTATGCTTATGTGCTACGTGAACAATCTCTCTTTCCGAAATAAGAATATCAGCAGCGGGCAACTTCTCGTTAATCCAACTATGTAACCGCACACGGCCAATCTTAATAAACTGACTTTCGTTATGCGCCTTTTGCCCACTGGAGGCATTGCTCCGCTTCGGTAATTTGGAACTCGTTTTCATATCATACGATGTAACTATAGGTGGGAATCCGATAGTCCTGTAACTCCTCTGGGGAGATACGTTTGAACTCATACAGCCGATTACCTTTTTCTGTCTGTGGCGTCTGCGCAGCCGTGTTAAAAATGGTACCCATAGTTATAGAGGCTTTGATTTGACACTGCAAAAGTACTGCTTTTATTTTATCCGTGCAAATATTTTCTCTTTTTTTTGCTAAGAACCTTAATTTTTGTCAATTCTGCTTGCAAATGGAATTTTTTTGCCCAAATATTTGCATAATTCAAATAAAAGCCGTACCTTTGCGCGATTTTGAAAAGGAGGTCACTATGACAGCAGTACAATCAGTTGCAAGTAAACGATTTATCTCTGCTATGGGTTCTATGGTGGAAAATCAAGCAGCAGTGGATCAGGTTTTGTCCTACATAGAGTGGATGAAACACCCAGCCAATTTGCCCATGATTACCATGGAGCAGTTGGAAAAAAACGGGATGCCATTACATGTGGCTATGGATAAACTGCGCGACAAGGCGCATGAGTATTATCACCAAGCATGATCGTTTACATTGATAATAAGGTGTACAACGTACTTGACCAGTTCTATGAGGTCAGTATGCGTGTACATATCACATTGGACTACCCAACGGTAGTGGCCAAAGTTGACAGGTTGGAAAATGCATTGTACGATTTTGCTAATTATGCCGAAATGTTCCATCGTACACCCTACAGACGCGATTGGCAAGAGGCTGGCTACTATGAATATTACGTTGAAGGATTCCATTTTGCGTATAAAATGTATTCCTTGCCTTCACGAGAGAAAGTGTTGTACTACCACGATGCGGTACACGACACGCTGAATTACAATCCGGAGGATAAGTAAACTATGGCACAGATTAATGTATATTACGCCTCGGGTTCGCTCGAGGCGTAATTGTTAATTTTTGTCAATTCTGCTTGCAAATGGAATTTTTTTGCCCAAATATTTGCATAATTCAAATAAAAGCCGTACCTTTGCGCGATTTTCCATAATGTGGGTGCATGTGTACGTGTGATATATATGTAGACGCAGGAGGAAAGGACATAGCAAGGTAATGCCGTTTGGGGCTCCCAAAACATTCGCAACGTTTATAAGTAACAGATCCAAACAGCACTAATGAATCCTTTGGACGGGCAACCGTTCACCATCCGGATTCGTAGTGCCGTTTTTCGTTATTAAGCAATGTCACGGGACCCTTGAAATGTTGATTTAATGAAAAAAATGGCAAAAAAGAAAGATTTTTGCTCAAATGTTTGTGTATGTCAAAAAAAAACTGTACTTTTGCGACGAAATCGCAAAACCAACAGAAATTATGGCACAAGAAACATTAAACAGCCTAATTCAAGTGATGTTCACCCTATCCCTTGCAGAACAAAGAAAAGTGATAGAGGCAATGCAAGCTAACGTGCAGAAGTTGAGCGCACAAGGAATAAACGAATCTGTTCGTCAGCAGCTGATTGCAGGCGCAGAAGAGGGAATTGCTGAGATTGAGCGGGGCGAGTGCTTCACAAATGAAGAAGTTCTTGACAGAATGAACCAACGCATTGAGCGTGCTTACGTAACGACTGTATGATTGAGCAAATACATTGGTCAAAAAGGGCCGAACGGTCATATGGTAAAATCATTGACTACATAACGGCAGAATTTGGACAGATTCGGGCGAGGAAATATGTGTCAATGGTATACTCTGAAGTTGACAAGTTGCATGCTTATCCGGAACTAGGACAAGTGGAACCGTTGTTGGAAGGAGCTCGTTATGAATTTCGACGACTGGTTATTGCAGATTTAACCAAAGTAATCTACCGGGTGACGGACGATAGCATAGAGATTGCTGATGTTTGGGACACTCGCCAAGATCCGGAAGAATTAGCAGCTCGGCTCTTCGACTAATCCCTAATTACATAATCTTTTTGCCAGACATGAGAGAAATCTCGTGTCTTGCTTTTTTATTGAATCAATATGGTTGTAAAGGACCAAGTGAGGTGCGAGTGAAAGGGACCAAGCAGGGGCCAAGTAGGGATCAAGCTGCAATACAAGCAGGATACAAGTACAATACAAGCAGGAGACAAGCAAAGAGTGGCGCAAGAGTGGCGTAACATCAGCGCAAGGTCAGCGCAAGGGGTGCTGAAAACAAGAGTGCCAGAGTGCCACGAAAAAAAATAAAGAACTAACGAAAAAAATAAACATACAGCCCCGCCTCAAGGCTAAAAACTGAGGAAAGAGACCTTTGACATGTTGTGTACTTATAGGAAAAAGAGGAAAATGATATAAAAAGATCATTTTTCTGCGTAAAAGTTTGCATACTTCGAAAAAAAGCAGTACCTTTGCCGCGTCAAAGGTAACGAACTATAAGAAAGGAGGTTGATATGCAAACAGCAGTAATTAATCAGTATGAGCGAATGACGGTACATGTGCCACGTCTTGAGGCGAAACGCTTTCGCGCAGTTGTTAAAGCCCTTGGGTTTAAGATCGAAAAGAAGAATGCCATCGATCGAGCGTTAGATGATATCGAAGCTGGTCGTGTGCACACTTGGTCTTCTGCCGATGAGATGTTTCAAACATTAGGAATTTGAGTTATGTACACCGTTCGTACTACGCAGGAGTTTGACAAGGACGTCAAGCGTTGTAAGCAAGAAGGACGCAATATGCAACTTCTAAAAGATGTTGTGGAGTTGTTAGAGGAGGAGGGTTGTGTTCCTGAGGAATATAAGCCACATATCTTAACTGAAGAGTACGCTGGATTGTGGGAGTGCCATATAGAGGATGATTGGTTACTGATTTGGCGTCAAAATGACAATAAGTTAACACTCTTGTTAACTAATACCGGCACTCATAAAGGGCTATTCGGCACGAGCGAGAGTTAATACCCCGAAGCAATATTTTTCCTATAAGCAGCAATTCCGAAAGGAGTTGTTGCTTTTGTTTGTACACAAATGTCAAACCCTACACGGACGTCCACGATGCGTAATAATCGTTCGAACGAAGAGAGATAAGAACGAGATGCGAATGAGAATATTAAAGTGTGGAAAGTGCCGTTTGAGTCATAGCTAAGTCATAGTGGAGTCGGGAATGAGGACCTATCAGAAACCTATCTGAGACCTATGAGAAACCAATGGCCGGCGAGGAATAATGGAAGGGTTGAAAAGTGCCAAAATGCCAGAGTGCCACGGAAAAATAAAGAAACGACGAGATAAACAAGATAAATAAAATGGCTGAAAACAACAAACATATTGCAAAATCATTGAGTTTAGATGATGAGTACTTTGTTTGGTTAGCAGAAGTTAAAAACCGTTACCGTTCTGCGCAATTGAAAGCGGCGGTGAAAGTTAACTCAGAGAAACTGGCGTTCAATTGGCAGTTAGGGGCGGAAATCGTCCAGAAGAAAGCCGAGGAACGTTGGGGGGCGGGAGTTGTTGAACAGCTAAGCAAGGATCTGCAAAATGAATTTCCGAATACAGAAGGGTTCACCATTCGCAACTTGCAACTTATGAAGCAGTGGTTCCTTTTTTACTCAAGTTCGGAATACAAACAAAAACTGAAACAGGCTGTTTCGCAATTTGAGGTGTACTCCGCACAACACCATATTGCGATTAGCCAGATAGCGAGTTATTCTACTGCGAGCACAAATACGAAACAGGCTGTTTCGCAATTTCCAAACTTATTTGCGTTCCTTGGCTGGAGCCATCATATTGCTATTATCCAGAAATGCAAAAACATAGACGAAGCACTGTTTTATGTACTCAAAACAATTGAGAATAATTGGAGCAGAGAAGGTTTAAAACGGGCAATCAGTACTGACATATACCATAAGCAGGCGAGTGCACCTAACAATTTTGCGGAAACACTGGTAAAGCCTCAATCCGGTCTACTGCAAGAAATTGTAAAGGCTAATTATGACTTCAGTTGGGCAGAAGTAGAGCACGCCTCATATGATGAAGGGGAATTAGAAGAAGCATTGTCCACCAATATTACCCAAATGCTTCTGGAGTTAGGGAATGGTTTTGCTTTTATAGGAAGACAGCGGGAACTTGTAATATCCGGAAAAACGCGAAAGATAGACTTGTTATTCTATCACATACGGGCACATTGCTATGTTGTCGTTGAATTAAAAGCTAAGCCCTTTGAGCCTGAATTTGTAAGTAAACTCAATTTTTATGTAAACGCTGTAAATAATCTTATTCGGCAACCGGAGGACAACCCGACAGTTGGTTTGTTAATTTGCAGTGATATGGATGAAACGGAAGTACGCTGGTCGTTTGAGGGATTGCAATCCCCATTAGGAGTTGCGACTTATAGCGGAATCAAGATAACAGAATTATTACCGACATCTGAACAAATTAAGCAAAGGATAAAAGGTCTGAAAGTTGAATTGGCCGCATTAAAGAGGCTACAAAAAAGCAAATAAAAGCTCAAAAAGCTCACGAAAAAATAAAGAACTAACGAAAGAAAGACACAAATCTTAAAGATTGATAATTTTGGGCGAAAGTGCCGCCAGCGTACTATTTGCGAAATCCCGCACCACCCAAAATCTTAAAGATTGATAATTTCAAACGCGACGAAGAGAGAAAAAATGACTGAACAAGAGTATACTGAAATATTAGTATTAATACAAAAAATGCGTAATATCGCCATTGCCGTGTATGTGAAGATAGGTGATACGAATACTTTAACTGAATTGGATGGTATACTACCAGCTGACATCGAACATTGGCCCTACGTACAAGAACGGGCTCCTCGAGATATACAAACCCTTATTGTGTCGCTGAATGAAAAATATTTGAAGAAGCTATATATATACCATGTGAAGAAAGAACCTACGGAGCCACAATCTGTTGGAGCGTGGAACTTAATAACTGCGATAAATGCTTTAGATTTGATTGTAATTGGTTTACTAGAAGATAAGCATCTTATCAACTTAAATTATCACCTTGACACAAATTTGCCGCAATATGCGAGCATGGATCAGATAATTCAAAAACTAAAGGAGCTGTGCTTTAACATGGAAATGCTAAAAGGGTTTCGACCAAATAGGCTAAATACACAAAATAATAATGGAAGAGATGACATATACAGATAAAATCGAAGCCATTAAAAAGGACAGAAATATATCTTTCATGGTTACGCCTTGGGAGATAACTAATAGTTATGGCTATTGTCGCAGATCATGGGGACTCGCGGAGCAGGTTAATAGAGAGCTGGACGCGGATGGATTGGAATTGAGTGGTGATTTCTACCATGCTTGGTTTTATGCGGAGTTGACATTACAAAGCAAAAAAGATATCGCAACAACTAGAGTTACTACAAATCCAGTCAAACGAGTGGATAGTTTAGCAGCGGCAACTCTCAATAAACCGGTTTTTGTAGATAAAAATGATAGCTTATTACATGCCATAACATTGATGCAACAACATGGTTTCTCGCAATTACCGGTAATTGATAAAGAAGACAATAGATTATGCGGTTATATCTCATGGAAAACTATTGGTATATCTTTATGGCATGATAAGAAAGGCGATAAAGTTAGTGACTACATGGAGAATAATATAACTTCTATTCGGTTGGATACGCCATTGTTAGAAGCTATTCGTATTATATCCTCCAAAAAGTTTGTTCTGGTATCAAATAATGATGAAGGATATTCTGGCTTTATTGCTGCTTCAGATATTGCATCCGAATTCTTCTCAATAACCCAAGCAGAAGCCTTTTTGTTATTGGAGCAAATAGAGTTACAAATACGAATGATTATCAATCGTTTTGGACTTTCAAAAAAAGAACTAAAACAATATAGTCAAGGTGGTAGAGAAGTAGAGTCTATAGATGATTTAACATTTGGAGCTTACTGTAAGATATTTAAAGAGCCTCAATATTGGGGAAAATTAGGTTATAAGAATGAACATGAGGATTTTAATAATTATTTAGACGATATTCGATTAATTAGAAATAGAGTTATGCATTTTGAGCCAGAGGGTATTGGTCGTCAAAAGATGCAGTCTCTACGAAATATGACAAGATATTTATCTGAAATTATTGATTATTTGAATAATAACTAACTTAACCATACAATAGCATGAACACATCAGGAGAATGCGCAAAAAAAGTTAAACCTCTTTATGAGCGCATAAAAAAAGATGAGGTTCTCTATGGCCCAATAAAGGTGGGAGAGTTAAAAGAACTCATAGAACGAGGTGTCGGTATTAATGAAATTATGGATATAATAAAACAAAAACAAACAGCAACCAACTGGTTAATTGTTTTCTCTTATGATGCAACTGATGAATTCAAGGCGAATTTCAAGAAAGAAAATAATCGTGACTTTTTGGAGAAAGAATTGTGGAAAGTGATTGAGGATTTGCCGTGTGTTGAAGGAGTTGAGAAACCTGTTAAATCTACTATGTTACTCGAAGTTCATAATGTGGATGATTATAAGGAAGTAGAGAGAATTATCAATAAGCAATTTGAAGGATTATACTACGTAATTGGTACTTTAGCAAAAGTTGAAGGGGAAGAGCAATATGATGTGTCTCCAAATCCTGAGTCGGAAAGTGATAATTTTTGAATATATTAACAACTTAAAAATACAAATCATTATGAAAAACAAAAATTTATTTAGACTGCGCGGAAGTGCGCGATGGTTGATTACCTTAATCGCTTTACTCACATTAGGTGTGCCACAAATGTGGGCGGATGGTGGCATCGGTTACAAAGGTGTCAAATTCACGAAAAACGGCACTGCAACGGGATGGTACAACATCCATAATGTGTCATGGTCGTATTATAATTCTACCTATGACTGTCGTAGTGGACAATCCGGAGTAACCGATTTTAACAATGCCAACTTAGGTACAGTAACCACCTTACAACTGAAGGCATTTGTAGTAATCGGTTGGACAAACAGCAGCGACTATGTTGCAGGACGATTACAATATCGCCTATATAAGCAAAGCGCTTCGGCCCCGTCATATACTAACTACAACGTAGGCAACTATGGTTCAACATCTACTTCATCTTCCGCTGCGAACGTTTTGGCTTCATCAGGAAACGACCGAGTAGTAGGAAATGCATCACTAACTACCGATATTGTAACATCAAGTACTCCTGCTGGTAATTACTATTTGCAATTGAAAGGACTTGGACGAATGCAGTGGTCTAATGGTTCTAGTTACGGAAGTTTCAACGCCAACGATGGTTCGGAAGTGAAAGCCACATTGGTGGTGCCGGGTTTTGAGACGACGAGTACGAGCAACGCGTATGGAAGTGTTAATGTTGGAAGCAATAGTTCTGCAACTATATCATTCACACAGCACTACGGAACAGCGTTAACAACAAGCAACTGTGCGCTTTCCGGCGACAACTCTTCTGAATTTGAAGTAACAGGTATTAGCGAGACAGGTGTTACTGTTAAATTCAAACCTGCCACTGCCGGTAGCAAATCAGCAACGCTGACTATCACAGATGCTAATTCTAAAACCTGTACCATCACCCTTACAGGAACGGGAACAACCCCTCCGGGTTTAACTGTAGTGGCCGGTACCGGTATATCAGCTGTAACTGGTTCTGATAACGATATTAGCGCCGGCGATAAAATCGCCATTACTGCAACGGTAGCGACCGGCTATACATGGGATAGATGGACATTGTCCGGTAGTGGAACGCTGTCCACATTTACTGCCACTACAAAAAACCAAACAGTAACGGTTGGTACGGCAGCCGCTATGACACTAACTGCATCAGCAACGGAGGATATGTCTTCACTATCTACCTCGTGCCATTACGATGCAGGTAATCCGAGTTATGCGGCACCGACAGTTTCTGGTTCGGCTACGACGGTAGGTTACGCTACTACGCGGACTATTACAGCTACAGCTGCTGGAACGGGTTATACTTTTGCAGGCTGGACGTTGACAAACTGTACTCGTACGGATGGAGGTGCAGCAACCGCAACGTCGATCACTATTCGTTCGAATGGTGATGGCGCCGCAGCAACGGTTGTGGCCAATTATACGGAAGATTTGAGTAGTACTTGGTATGTAGAGGGTGATGCTTCCGGTCCTTTCTTGGGTTGGAAAGCAGATGCTACTACTATGTTGCAGAAAAAATCGGGATACTCTACAGGCAATGATGTTTATTGGACAACTACGGTTACTGCTGCTCAAGCTTCTCCTTCTGACACTCAATGGGAATTTAAAATTTATAATAGTGCAGGTGCAAATGAAACTGCTCAATGGTATGGTTGGGGAACTAGTACAAGTTATTATTGGTTAACAAACGAGAATAATTCATTAACGCTCAGTAATAGTACCAATAATGTGCGCTTCAAACCATATCTCGCGGGTGAGTATGAGTTCCATTTTAACACTTCTACGAAAGTTCTTACTGTCACTTGGCCTGTGATAAATCAAGTCCGAATTTCTGCGGCAAGTCCGACGGACGCAACGAATACAGGTAACTTTGATCTCGCAGATCAAGGTAGTAACAATTGGTCTGTTTCTCGTACACTGAACGCGAAAACAACTTATACGTTTAAGATTGTATATAATTCGGATTGGTATGGCAAAAACTCTACCAATTTAACACGCGCCTCCAACACGGCAAGTAGTCTCAGCACCAGTGGTGGAAACATGACTATTAAAACAGATGCCGCTGGAAGTTACACGTTTACCTTTAATAGCAGCACAAAGAATTTGACGGTTACTTATCCAACTGCATATACAATAACTTTTGATAAGGGCACCGGAGGTAGTGCTATTACAGCAACCGGTAGCGCAAGTGGATCTCTTAGCAGCGGCGATTACGTAGCCAGTGGGGAGAATGTTACCTTTACGCAGACAGCATCCTCTGGTTATACGTTTACCGGTTGGTATACAACCAAAGATACAGGCGGTTCGGCTGTTTCTGGAATTAGCACCACTGATAACGTGCTGGATAATGTGACAGCAAATAAAACCGTTTATTCGCGCTATTCGGAGAATATGACGACGGTAAGTCTGGTAGCAAGTCCAACGGGTAAAGGCACCTTCACAAGCGGAGGAAGTCCAGTCACTTCTGTTTCTGCCGGTAAGGCAACCAAGCCAAGCGTTACGGCAGTTCCTGCTACCGGTTATAGAGTTAACACAAGCGCAACGGTTTGGACGAAGAATAATACTAACATCACGCTTTCGAGTACTACTGCCAACCCAGTAACGGTTACAGGTTGCGGTACGGCGAACACTTCTTCCACTCTAACAGCAACTTTTACACCAATTACCTATACTGTTAAATTCAATGGAAATGGTAATACCGGCGGTTCGATGAGTAATCAGACCGGTATTGCTTATGATTCGGAAACGACACTGACCGCTAACGCGTTTACAAGAACGGGATATACGTTCCAAGGATGGGCAACATCTCAGGCTCGTGCGGATGCAGGAACAGTAGACCGCGCGAATAGTGCTGCACATGGTAACTTGAGTTCGACGCAAGGCGCAACAGTGAATTTGTATGCTGTTTGGCAGGCAAATACGTACACCATTTCATTTAGCCAAAGCGGAACGGGATATGGTTCCGGCGGACAGACTGCAAATAAAACGGCAACATACGATGCTGCGATGCCGACAACTATTTCTTTGCCGACAGCAGCAACCGGTTATGCATTTATGGGTTACTATGATGTATTGAGCCCGCTGGGAACTCAGTATTATGATGCTTCCGGTAATTCGGCTCACAATTGGGATAAAACATCCAATACGACTCTCTACGCTTATTTCAAGAAAGCAGAGATTACAGGATTTACATTCTCAACAGGTAGCTCCGTTGTTGCACCAAGTACCAATATGACAGTTACTGCTACGTTGTCTCCGACGCCGCAGCCAACCACACATATTGATTGGCGTATCCTTCACAGCAATGACAATCCGTTGGATGACCAACCGTCATTCGGAACTGGTATTACGACAAACACTTTTGCCTCACCGACCACAAGCGGTATGTACAAAATGGAAGCCACTTTGCGTACAGGAAACGTAGCAAATGCCGGAACGGTTCTATCCACATATACGGCCTCCTTCCAAGTGGCAGGAGATCATACGGTAACGCTTCAATATAAGTGCGGCGACGAAACTATCAAGGCTTCTACAACTATGACCGGCAAACCGTTAGTATGGACATCGGTTACGGCACCGGAAATCTTCGGCTATACATTTAGTAAATGGATACCGGGTGATGGCATAAGCATCCGTAAAGGCTCTACAGAAGACACTGTCGGAGTCGCGACTACAGCCACAATTCAGATTAAGGCAATCTATGATGGTAAATTGACGGCTATCTATACACAAAATAGTTATATTTATTTCAAGAACACTCTTGGATGGAATAGCGTACGTGTAAACTTCTACGATGATAACTATTGGGGATACAATTCTGATGCGAATAAAGGAACTGGTAATAACGGTATTACGAATCGCAATCTCGCAATGACTCTTGTAGAAGGAACTACGGATATTTATTACTATGACTATGGAACCGCAGGAATCACTCCTACGCGATACGTATCCTTTACCCAGGAAAGCATGGATAATTACCAGTATTTCTATCAAGCATCTCCAAACGTGGCTCATGTGGTATATCCAAGCCGTTATTCCGATGCTTTGACAACAGATAAAGCGACAGAAGGCGGATTCTATGCCGGTACACCTATGTTTGTACCATTAGCCAGCCAATCCGCAGTTGCGCAAAACGACAGTCGCGCAGAGTATTATAACAGCGGTTATTGGACGAAATATACAGCCGGCACCGGTTATCATTTGGAAATCTATTACTCGGATGGTACAACGAAAATCCGAGATCTTGATTTCACATCCTCTGATGAATTAATGCCAATGAAAGCTACGGCGAATTTAGAGGCTGGACAAACATACAAGTTCCAAGTGAAACGTGATGGTGATGTTTATTACGGTAATAGTGGTGAGATGACTTATAATAATCACGGTCAAAGTACAGCATGGGAAATGACGAATTCTGATTTTACCATGTGTCGTATTACTACTAACGCCGCAGGAGACTATACATTTAATTTGAGTTATTCCGGAAATAGTTCCACCCCGCCTGCGTATCGTTTGCGTATTGCAGTTGATTATCCGATTGCAGGTGGCGACTATCGCGTAATCTATAAACACACAGGACAAACGAACTGGAAAGCTTCTGCTATTGTTCCTAAAGTGAATAATGGTAAAGATACTGTTTCGTTCTTTATTAAGCCGGGTGCAACGCCATATATGAAGATTCAGCAAGCAAGTGTCAATGCTTCAACAGGTGCTGTTACGTGGAGTGATTACTACAGCGTTCCAACTGACACTCTAACGGCACTATCAGGCGATAAGGTGTATAATGCTTGCATAACCATGAACGCCTCTGGTGGAGCCTCTGTAGCTAAGATTGAGCCATATACCGGTAACTATTATATCCGTACGGACTGCGCAAATAGTAAGTGGGATAACTGGCGCAGCGACCCGGATCATTTGATGACTTATTCGGAATACTCAATTGATCATGGCGGATATAGCCACTACTATTGCCACTGGGTAAAAACCGACGATAGGAAGAATATTAAGTTCACTATCGCCAACGACTATAACCCGGGACTTTCGGATACGCTGACACGCGAAACGGCTTCCGGCGATTGGGCAAATATCACCTATTTCGTTGAATCGAATGGCGATATCAAGCGTAACGCTAACGTCCGCTTTATGTGGAATCAGAACACCAACGCTATCAGCCGTGCATATGTGGATGGAGCTCAAGAAGACGGAAGCCGATTCTTAGTAATCTCCAGTACGGATGGAAAAATCAAAAATACGGATGATAGCGCATTATCCAATAATGAGGTTACTTTCTCGGATAACGAGAACTGGATTTACGAAGCTAATGTGAAGGCGCAACCAACAGCGGCTTATAAACTAATTTCAACTTGGGGAACAAGCAATGTTATTACACAGTACTTCAAAGGATCAAGTTCTTCCACTGAGACCTTGATTGATGGTAGCGGAAGTGATTGGTACACCATTCGCTTGCTGTATGACTTCAAGACTAACCGTTTGGTAGCGGCTTGGGTTCCGACGGATGCTACTATTACCTCGGATAATCCCATCAACGCCGATGTGATGTTTATTCGCGAGCACCAAGGTGATATAGCGCAATTAACTTTTGGTTCAAGTGGTAAGATATCCAAGATAGAAACGGCGTATGGTGTAATGCGGTTTAATAAATATACACTTGCTAACAAAGACAAGAGTACGCATAGCCCATTAGGAAGTCCCGCTTCTATTTACGAGCGCTCATTGTTCTTTATTTCCTTCCCATTCCGCGTTAAGTTGAGCGAGGTATTCGGATTTGGTACATATGGTACACACTGGGCTATTCAGTATTATGATGGTGCAGACCGTGCAGCAAGAGGTCACTTTGCTGAAAATGGCAGTTTCTGGAAGTGGATGAACCGCTCGACCGCATATCTGGAACCGAACCAAGGTTACTTGTTAGCTATCGACTTAGATTTGTTAGGTGAAGATGCAGATGTTTGGGGACCGGATAGCCGTTCGGAACAAATAGAACTCTACTTCCCGTCCTATGGAACAATGCCGGATATTACCAATGCCAGTGTATCGCAAACGATACCTGAACATACCTGTACCATTAACTGGTATGAGTCAGGCAAAGTACCAGGACCGGATACGGGAAATCCCAAAACTTCGTACAACCGTACAATCTTCGATAGCCATTGGAATGTGCTGAGTGTGCCGACTTATGTGAACACATCTTCTGTAAGCTTCGCCAACACAACTTGGACGGCTGCGGCAAAACGTGGTCCGAAGTTCCTCTACACGTGGAATGCAGACGATAATACCATCTCCGCAACGACAGCAAGTGGTTATACCTACCACGCAATGCACGCTTATATGGCGCAATACTCTGGCGGTATAACATGGACTGCAAGTAGCGGTTCTCCTGCCTCTGTCGTGGCACGTCGCACCTATGCGGATGAGCCGAGAGAGATAGAGTTCAATCTGGAGTTACAGCAGAGCGAGAAAACAATGGACCGCGCTTTTGTAGTGCTCAGTGAGGACGAAGAGGTAAGTGCCGGATTTAAGTTTGGTGAAGATATGACCAAGGAATTTAATGCGAATAAGTCCGCTATCTACACCTTCATACCGGGAATTGCTGCAGTAGCAGGTAATACACTTCCGATGAGCAACCAAACAACGGTTGTGCCGGTTGGTGTTGATATCATTGCAGAAGGAGAGTATATCATCTCCTTGCCGGAAGGTACAAGCGGAGTAGGTGTAACGCTTATTGATAACGAGTTGCAGACACGTACAAACCTCGCGTTGACAGATTACGCAGTTACTCTGCCGATTGGAACATACGACGAGCGCTTCGTACTTGAGATTTCGCCGATAGAGCAAACGACAACAGGTGTTGAAGCAATGAATGGTGCAAATGGTGACGCTTCGCTTAATGGTGTTTGCAAGAAGCTCATTGATGGTGTACTCTACATCGTCAAGGACGGCAAAGTATTTGATGCTCGCGGAGCAAGAATACAATGATAATGTTAAATGAGTGAAAGAATTAAAGAATGAAAGGAAAAATCATGAAAGCACGAATTTATATTATCATTATTTGCTGCCTTGCAACAATGAGCGCGTATGCGCAGTATAGAACATATAATCAGGTCGATTACAACGAGATGACGAGTAGCCAGGCTGTGATGAACAGTCCGCGCTACTCCAGTCCAATATACGAACCGTTTAGCAATACCTTACCATCTGAGCAAACGGATGTGACTACCACATCGTCCGGCGTAAATAAAGGTGGCCCGCGTAAATCACTTATCGGTGGTCCTGAAGATGATCCGGGTCCTTCGCCAATTGGCGATGCGGTAGTGCCGTTGGTTATACTGGCACTGATCTCCGCAGGAGTAATTGCAATCCGGAGAAAACGAAATTTCTTAAAAAGCTAACGTACAGAAAAATGCGGCACTTATTCAAAATGCCGCATTTTTTTTGTGCATAAAGCGGGCAAATAGAATAAAATTATTCGATTTTAATAATTTAATTTGCATAATTGAAATAAAAGTAGTACTTTTGCAGCCAAAATAGAAAAAGTATGGCTAAAGTAACTAATCCTTTTATTGTTCAGGGATATATCCCGGAAGAGTATTTTTGTGATCGCGAAGAAGAAACAAAGCGAGTAGTACGTTATTTAACAAATGGTAATAACATTGTTTTGTCTGCGCCGAGACGCGTAGGTAAGAGCAAACTTATTGAGCATTGTTTCGTTCAGCCGGAAATCAAAGATAATTATTACACTATCTTTGTAGATATTATGCAGACGGGAAATCTGCAGGAATTTACGTATGAATTAGGTAAAGCAATTTTTGACGTGACAGCCTCCTTGGGCAGTAAAATGAAAAAATTATTTGCTCAAACTGTTCGTTCGTTGCAAGGGGATTTTGGCTTCGATTATTTTACTAATCAACCAAAGTTCAGTTTATCCCTTGGTAACATATCTAACCCTCAATATACCATTGAGGAGATATTTAATTTTCTTGAGGAAGCTGATAAACCATGTATTGTTGCCATTGATGAGTTTCAGCGCATCGCTCAGTATCCTGAAAAGAACGTAGAGGCCATTTTGCGGACACATATTCAGCGTCTGCATAATTGTCACTTTATTTATTCCGGATCCGAGTACCATTTATTGGGTCAAATGTTTCTGGATTATAATCGGCCTTTTTATCAAAGTTCTACGATGATGACGTTGGAAAAAATCGAACGTTCCAAATATGGTGCATTTGCGGTAGAGCATTTTGAAGAGTTTGGAAAGCATATTGATATAGAAAATGTTAACCGTGTTTATGATTTATTTGATGGTAACACGTTTGCTATGCATAAGACCCTAAACACTTCCTTCTCCATCACGTCTGATGGAACAGAATGCGATTTGCTCACAATTCATAAAGCCATAGATAATATATTAGGAGAGAGCGAACATGATTTTCGCACGCGCTTGATGCCGATGAGTTTACCGCAGAAAGAGGTGCTATATGCTATTGCACGTAGTGGAATTGCAATGCAAATAACTGGAGCGGAATTTGTAAAGAAATTTCATTTAGGATCTCCGAGCTCTGTACAATCGGCTGTGCGCAAACTATTATCTGATGGTTGGATAGCTGAAATATATAACAATGATGGGAAGAAATGTTATCAACTAAACGATATGTTCCTCATGTTATGGATACAACAAACGTACGGAGAAGGATATGTGATATAATTTTGTTAAACTGTTAAACTATGATGAAGCAGATTTTAGTAATAATTACGTTATTAGTAAGCTGGTCATTAACAGCAGCGACGTGGTCGTTTAGCGGAGGATACGTGTACTTCGACAACTCGCAGACGCAGTGGACAGACGAGTGCTTTATGTTGGTCATCGGTAGAGCCGGCTACTCGTCCGTATATGAGATGTGTCCGGTGGATAACCCGCAGAGCGGACAAGCGCAAGTGACGAGCAACTGGTGGTACACGGCGCTTCCGTCATCCGGGTGGGGCGATGCGGAGTATATGGCTATCATCACCGGCTCCAAACCCTGGCGCAAAGGTACATGGGGACAGGATAACCTCGTCAATGCCAACCACTACGCTGTTTATACCGCGGGCTTAACAGCTTACGCCAATCAAGGCTATCAGTTTACCGTGGACGGCACTGCACTCAAACTGAACTATATGGGCGAAAGCTTTCATGGCGTTTCATTCACGGACGCCGAGAAGAATGCTTGTTACAAACTGGATGCCGTAAACCGGACTATCACCTTTATCTTCTCCACTTCTGAGAAACGGTTTAACACGTCCCGTTCCGCCGTGTCACGCGTCTATGTATATGGCTCTGTTACAGCGTGGGACCAAACTGATGAGGCTTACCGGTTAAACGGTTTCTCGGACGACGGATGCTTCTTCCGCACGATGCCGCTGACGGCTATTGAACGTATCGGCAACAGCGGTCAGCCTGAGTTCCTGTTTAATATCATTAAGTACGGCGATAACTACTCGGAACAAAACGGTTACACCGACCGCGCACACTCTACATGGTCAGGCGTTGATACCAGACTGCTGTTTGACAATAACGGCGTGAACATGATTGTGGCACTGCCGGGTGATGACCTGGACGAGATACATAGCCGTAGCGTTGAGGCGCAGAAAGTGGACAAGATAGCAGATATTGATTTGACCAAGCCGACAGAGGCAGCACGCATAGCTAACTGGCGTCTCGTGCCGAGCACGAAGAACCTCTACCGCAGCTATCATCCTTACGATCCTTCCCGCGCACAATATGACACCGAGGAACGGAGATTGTATTGGGTGGCTCAGTTTGCTACGCAGGCGGGCATTAACTGCGATATCGCCCTGTCCGGCAACTGCACCGGCAATGCCGGCAAGTCCTACTCATGCGGCGGAAAGAACTACACTATCACTATTCCGGATTACTACCAAACTATTATTGCTAACAACCGCGTGCTCTATGTCGGCACAGGAAACGGTCATACTCCATCTTATAGCGAAGTACTGTACAAATCGGACGGCGAGCGTTTTGCGCAATGGATACAAGAGACGGTGACGTTTATCTTGGACGACGCCCACCCTGTTCCGTTCCAGATACACTGCGCATTAGGTTCTGACCGCACAGGTGCCTTTTGCGCCACGATAGCCGCGATGTGCGATGCGACATGGGAGGAGATAGCAACTGATTATGAGGCAACGAGCAAGATGCACGTCAATGAGTATCGTCATCGTAACTGCATCCGTTACTGCCTACGTCATATGTGCGGCGTTGACCCTGCTGCAGACGCATCCTTTAATGAGGCTGTTAAACAACACTTTATCGACGGCGGATGGTTGACCGCTGCGCAGATTGAGGCACTGAAGAAGAAACTGAATGAGACTACGACGGGCGTCGTAACGTTTAGTGTTGAGCGTTTAGCGTTTAGCGAAGCTCGCAAGATGCTGATAGATGGGGTGCTGTATATTCAACAAGGTGAGCGCGTGTATAACGCACAAGGGCAACTGATTCAATAAAACACGACGTGAACAAGTATCGTCAAATCCTCTCTTACCTTCGGGCACGGCCTTTTCTGGTGCTGTTGGTGCCGCTGATGGTGGTGATACTGCTGCTACCGGATAAGTGGTTGCTGCGGGATACAGAGGTGGAGTGGCTGGGAGAGGAATATACGTTTCAGGCACGGATAACGGATTATCCGGTGGAGCGAGCTAAGACCTATCGGCTGACGGCACTCGTGACGGCGGTGCACGATACAGCGTGGGAGGCGACTCGCGGACGGGTCTATCTCTATATGGCGAAAGACTCGACCGTAGCAGCCTTGCAGCCGAATGAGGTGATTGTCTTTCGCGGCAAGGTACGCCGACCGGACTCGATAGGTACTTTCGACTACGCAACCTATCTGCGGCGACAGGGCATCGCGGGAACGGCATATGTGGGAACTCGTAAATGGCACGCGATAGGCACAAGTTCGCGGTGGTCGCTACGTATAGCTGCCAAGCAGTTGCAGCACCGACTGGTCAATCGGTACCGCGAAGTGGGTATCAGTGGCAACGAATTAGGCACCCTCGCGGCATTGACGTTGGGTTATCGCGAAGAGTTAGACCCGGGAGTGAGGCAAGCTTTCCAACGCGCAGGAGCAGCACATGTACTGGCCGTCAGCGGACTGCATACAGGAATCATCTATGGCGTGCTATGGGCATTACTCACAGGTTTTGGGTTATGGACGCCGCTGTACGAACAGAAATGGCGCAGACGAGTGCTGAGCGTAGTGATTATCGTCGCGATGTGGGGTTATGCGCTATTGACCGGCTTGACACCGTCGGTGGTACGGAGTGTGATAATGGTGACGATTATGCAAACGGCGTATATGTGCTACCGCAATCCGCTGTCGTTGAACTCCGTCGCTGCGGCTGCGTTCCTGATACTGATGGTGCGACCGACGGACTTGTACTCGGTGTCCTTCCAGTTGTCCTTTGCGGCAGTGACGGCGATACTGCTTATTTGTCCGAAAGCGATACGAATACCGATTAGGCAAAAATGGCTGTCGGTGCCGGTGAATTGGGCGGTGAATCTAATGATGGTATCCATCGCGGCGCAGTTAGGCACGATGCCGTTTACGCTATATTACTTCCGGCAGTGCAGCAACTACTTCCTGTTGACGAATTTGCTGGTGATATTGCTGGCGACGATTGTCACGATGCTGGCCTTCGCGCTACTGACGGTAGGATGGATACCGGGAGTTGCCTCGATATTGGCAATACCATTGGATGGGCTGGTTTGGGTGCTAAACAGTGTAACAACCTGGATAGAACAGTTACCAGGAGCAGTAACTACATTATAGAGGGCTGCCAAGGTTTATGCGAGTATACCCCTCGGCGACCCGACTTTCCCCAAAGTCGCCTCCAGTGTTCCTGCGCCCCCTGCGCGGAACTACTGTCGCTACGGGGTACACATCGCTTTAATGCCCTAAGGGGCAGGCAGCCTATATAAAAGCAATATGGAAGAGAGAAAATATAAATTATCGGAAGTGTGCGGGATCGTGGAAGATGTGATCTCGATGGAAACAGAGACCTACTGGGTGCAAGCCGAGATAGCGTCTGTGTCCGTCCGCGGTGGGCATTGTTATTTGGACTTGGTAGAGAAATCCGTGCGCGGCATAGAAGCTAAAATGCGCGCTACTATCTGGGCGAATGTCTATGCGCTGCTGCGACCGTATTTCCATGAGGAGACAGGTACGGACTTGCAAGTCGGCATGCAGATATTAGTCGAAGCCACAGTAGAGTTTCATGCGGTGTACGGTCTCAGTCTCAATATCAGTAACATCGACCCGACATACACGATTGGCGACCTCGCCAAACAACGGCAAGAGACCATTGCCAAACTGATGGCTGACGGAGTAATCGATATGAACAAGTCCCTCACGTTACCTACTATCGTGCGCCGCATTGCGGTTATATCTTCCGAAATGGCGGCTGGATACGGCGACTTCCTTCATCAGTTGGAAGAGGGTGGTTATCGGTTTGAGACCACGTTGTTCCCCGCTATTATGCAAGGCGAACATGCCGCCAAGTCCATTATCGCAGCCCTGGAAACAATCGCTGCGCAGGAAGAAGAGTGGGACACTGTGGTGATTATCCGCGGAGGCGGTGCGACGACAGACCTCACCTGCTTTGACGACTACGATTTGTGTAACCACTGCGCGCAGTTCCCGCTGCCTGTTATCACTGGAATAGGACACACCAAAGATGTGTCTGTTTTAGACCTCGTAGCTTTTGCGCCACTAAAGACACCGACTGCCGTAGCGCAGTATTTCGTAGATGGACGAACAACCCAGGCTCAACGCCTGCGCGACCTCGAACAACGGCTGCGTCGCGTGGCAGAGAATATACTGCTCGTGCGCAGACATAAGATTGAACTGCTGGCACAACGACTGGCTATGTGCTCGCCGGAGCGGATATACAAGATGGGCTATAGTCTGGTGACTGTTGGCGGCAAGGTGGTGCGCTCGGCACAAGACCTGCAAGCCGGCGAGACAATAACGACACATTTTATTGACGGAGAACGTGAAGCTATTGTGCAATGAAACGTAAACGCGAACATATACTAACCAAGACGCAGATAGTCAGTGCTATTGTGCTGGTACTGATTATGGTAGGCGTCAATATGGTGGCGCATTTCCGGCCTCGTGGCGAAGAGATAGTAGCAACAGAGGAGATGACACCCGAAGAGGTGTCAAAACCCGCTTCTACGCGACTTTTTGCCTTTGACCCGAACACCGCTGACAGCCTGACGCTGATTGAGTTGGGGCTGCGGCCGTGGCAGGTAAAGAATATGATGCGCTACCGCGCGAAAGGCGGACGATACCGCAAGGCGGAGGACTTCAGTAAATTATACGGCCTGACGGATAGTGCCTATGCGGCACTGCGACCGTATATACGTATAGATTCGACGGTTTGGGTGGCCCGGAGAGATAGTCTGCGACTGCTGAAACACGAACGGGATAGTTTGAAGCATGTAGCCGATAGTCTGCGACGGGATAGTATCTTTTCGGCACGAGGATATCGCGTGAAGAAAGATACGATTATTGAACTCAATAACACCGATACGGCTGCGCTACAGTATATTCGGGGTGTCGGTCCTGCTGTGGCGAGACATATAGTGCGCTACGGACAGCAGTTAGGCGGCTACGTCTCGCCGGAACAGATACGCGAGATTCAGGCGCTGCGCGATTATAAGGTGCCGTTCGACACGATTATCCCGCATCTGACGGCAGAACAAGACTCTATCACGCGCCTGCGCGTAAATTATATAGGTGTGGATAGGCTGCAACGGCATCCGTACTTGAACTTTACGCAAGCGAAAGCAATCTATGAGCTAAGGCGGAATAAATTCTACTTGAAGTCTATTGACGACCTGCGCGGATTGCCTTGTCTGACGGAAGAGGATATACGGCGGCTGGAACCGTATCTGAGTTTTGAGAAATAAAAAAAAGAGTCGCGAAGACTCTTTTTTGTTGAACTGCGGTTCGATTACTTACGAATACCAAGCTCTTTGATGATAGCGCGGTAACGCTCGATGTCTTTAGCCTTGAGGTAATCAAGCAGACGACGACGTTTACCTACGAGAGCGGTCAGTGCGCGCTCTGTACCGAAGTCCTTGCGGTTTGCCTTCAGGTGCTCGGTGAGGTGGTTAATACGGAAAGTAAAGAGAGCAATCTGGCTCTCTGCAGAACCTGTGTTCTTAGCGTCGTTGCCGTACTTAGCGAACAACTCGGCTTTCTTTTCAGCTGTTAAATACATGATTTAATAGTTTACGTTAAACAATCACAGCCTCGCAAGATCATCGATACAAACGATGCTGCATTTATGCTTTTTATCAAAAATCGAAAGGTCGATTTTTTCATTGGAGCAATTGCTCTCAATGGAAAAAGCGTGCAAAAGTACTACTTTTTTGTGATATACCAAAATATTTTTGCTTTTTTTTGCAAAAAAGCTTGAAAAGTCTTCGAGAAGTCCCGGTGATGTCCCCCTTTGCTACGGCTACTTGCGTATTTCGAAGGGGAAGGAGCCGATCATGTTGCCATCGATGAAGAAGTCGGCGGAGTAAAAGCCTTGTGTCACTTCTTCGGGCAGATTGACGTAAAGGATTCCGGAGCATTCCTCGCCCGTATATTCAAACTCACGCTGTGCAGAAGCACTCAGGACGCCATCCTCAAAGGCAAATGAATAACCACGTTCTTCGCCAAGCAGGTTGCCATTCGGATCCGTAACGCGCAGGTATACGATTTTCTTGCCCGGCTCGCAGGTGATATTCTTGGCGATGGTGTAATCGAACTGCAGTTTGGTCATCTGTCCTACGACGCGGGTCTTGCGGTCGCGTTTATTGAGCGGAGTGACCACGAAATTGGTGACTTCGAGCATGGCCGCCCGTTGCACAACAGCGGTGAGCTGGGTCTTCTCCTCATGCAGTTGCTGCGCCAGAGACGAGGCCTCTTGGTACTGGCGGTTGAGTTGTTTGTTCTCTTTGGTGAGCTGCTCGTTGGTGCGGTTGAGCGAGTCAATCTGCGCCACATACTGCACCATCACGGCGCGAACGGTAGCGAGTTCTTTCTTGAGCTCGGCTATTCGGCGGGCATTGGTAACACGCGTCACACGTAACTCTTCCAGCAAGTCCTGTACGCGCTGTTGCTCGCGGGAAAGAAGGTCCTGCAAGGAGTCGTTCTTAATGTCCATCTGTTGATAGCCATCGAACTGAATAGCGAGGTCCTCGTATTCTTCCTGCAGTTGCTCTTTCTCAAAGGCCATCTGCTCCGTCATTTCTTGCATATCCTTGCGTTGGCGCAGGTTGAAAAAGACGAGGGCAGCGATGCCGATAAGCAGTAGCACGATGATGGTTATAGCGGTAGATTTTTTCATTTATAGTAGCGGTAGGATTGTTTCTAATTTATTAGAGCGCGAGCCTTTAACGAGAATGCGGGCGTTGGTGATAGGATGGGCCTTAAGGTAGTCGATGAACTGTTCGGTGGTGTCGAAGATGGCATAGGGCGCTGTTGTCTCGCGCCACTCGGGACCAATGAGATAGACAATATCCGCCTTGCGCTCAAGGAGCATATTGACGATGTTCTGGTGCTCGAGGTGGCTGTAGATGCCGAGTTCTCGCATAGCGCCTAAGATATATGCCTCCCCTTTGAAGGCGTTAATGGCTGCCGTCATGGAAGTAGGGTTGGCGTTATAGGCATCGACGACGAGGTCGTTATGCTCGGTCTTCATCGCTTGGGAGCGGTTGTTAGACGGCACATAGGCACAAATAGCTGCCAAAGCATCCTTCTTCTTCACACCGAAATATTCACCAACACAAATAGCAGCTGATACATTCTCGGCATTATAGTTACCTACAAGATGCGTGCCTTGAGGCATCGTGCCGGTGCAGTATTCTACGATTTGTGATGTGCTATTTGTTATTTGTGCTTTGTCCAGCATCTGTCGGAGGCGTGGATTATCTGAATTGTAGAAGATGGTCCCGTGATGGTCACGGAGATAATCGTACAGTTCCGCTTTGGTATTCATTACACCTTCAAACGATCCGAAACCTTCGAGGTGTGCCCGACCAACATTAGTGATAAGACCATAGTTGGGTTCTGCCACATTGACCAGCTCTTTGATATCTCCGGGATGGGAAGCTCCCATTTCAACGATGGCAAGTTGGTGATCCTTAGTGAGTTGGCAGAGCGTCAACGGCACGCCGAGGGAGTTATTGTAATTGCCTTGGGTGTAGTGAATATGGTACTTTGTCTTGAGCACAGCGGCAGTGAGTTCCTTAGTGGTGGTCTTACCGTTGGTGCCGGTGATGGCGATAATAGGGATGCTCAGTTCGCGTCGCCAAGCACGTGCTAAGTCCTGAAACTCAGCCAACGCTTTATCGCCTTTGATGACATAGGCCGCACCGTCCTTGAGGGCTTGGTCCACATAGTCATTGCCATCAAAATGCTCGCCTTTGAGCGCAACAAAGATACAGCCGGGAGTAATCTTCCGGCTGTCTGTCGTGACGGTTATAGACGTCCTATTTTTTATTAGGAAGTTCCAGTCCATATCCTTTCTTTTTATCCTCTACTTTGAGTGCGAGTGACAGGAAGAATGCCAGCACGCCGAAGGATGCGAACACAATCATCGGCACGAGGTAACCGTTCGTCATCACGCGCAGTTTACCAATCAGCATTGGTACCAAGCAAAGACCGATATTCTGCACCCAGAAAATGAGGCAGTAGGCAGATCCGAGTACTTTCTCGTCAATGATCTTAGGCACGGACGGCCACATCGATGCCGGCACGAGCGAGAAGCTGACGCCGAGGACGAGAATAGTAACCAATGCGAGCCATTTATGCGGATAAGCCGGCAAAACGAAGGCGAAGATACTGTGGCAAGCAATCATGATAATTGCGCCGAGCATCATCATCGATGCCCCCTTACCCTTATTGTCGATAAACGCACCGAGGAACGGCGTGAGTACCATCGCGAGGATGGGGAACCACTTGAACAGACCTGCCGCTTCGGCGTTGGAAATCTGCAATGTCTCCTCGAGGAAGTTGGTCGCAAAACGCTGGAAGGGGAAGATAGCGGAGTAGTAGAGCACGCAAAGGAGCGCCACAATCCAGAACATCTTCGATTGGAAGATTTGTCCGAGGTCAGAAATATGGAATTCATCCTCCGGGTCTTTGGTGTCGGTAGATTCGCCGAGAGCCACAAGCTGCTTGTCGAACTTATTATCCATCACGCAGAAGACGAGGTAGTTGAGTAAGCCGATGACGAGCAACAGTCCCGAGAAGAGGAAAGGAGCGGTAACCGAATCCATTCCGTCCACGCCGAAGCGTTGGCTGATAAGCGGCGAGAAGAACATCGCAGCGAAGACGCCGATACGGGCGATAGACATCTCCAGACCCATAGCGAGTGCCATCTCTTTACCTTTGAACCACTTAGCGAGCACTTTGGAAACGGTTGTACCCGCCATCTCGCAGCCGCAGCCGAAGATCATAAATCCGAACATAGCTATCTTAGCCGAACCCGGCATAGAAGGCCACCAGGAGTTGAGCCAGACCATATCGTTGGCGCCAAACCACTCGGAGATACCAATGTATTTGATAGCAGCACCGATAACCATCAGCGATGCGGAGAGTGTACCGGTGAAGCGGACTCCCATTTTGTCGAGGATAATACCTGCGAGGATGAGGAATCCGAACACATTAAGCAAGTATTCGCCGGCAGCGTAAGTGCCGAAAACGCCTTGGTTCCAGCCCAGGTGCGGTGTTTTCTCCAGCAATGATGCGAGCGGAGACAGAATGTCCACGAACATATAGGCGAAGAACATCATCGACGCCACAAGAACGAGAACAGTCCAACGTGCTACAGCACTCTCATTTAGTGCTTGTTGTATTTTTGCCATAACGTTTCTTGTTTTTGAGCCACTCGAGTTTCCGCTTTTCGTACTCCTCGTAGTGTTTTTCGAGATATCCGTCAGCCATTACTTAATGCCTAATTCTTTGCGTACGGCAGCAGAAGCATCGGTAGCACTGTCAGCGATGTAAACAAGCGCAGCGGAGTCAAAGATATAGGTGAATCCTTCACGAGCGCCCACAGCCTTGATGGCCTTGGTGAGTTTCTCGTGAACAGGAGCGAGCAGTTCTTGCTGTTTCTTTTGGATGTCCTGTTCAGCAGTTTGATAGAAGGTCTGGATACGAGCTTGCATCTCTTGCAACTCCTGCTGACGCATTTGTTTGATAGCGTCCTGCATAGTAGCCTCGTTGGTCTGATAGTCTTGATACTTCTTTTGGAGTTCCTCTTGCATCATTGTCAATTGGTTCTCATACTGTGATTGAATGGTGTCCATCTGTGCTTTCACTTGTGCTACTTCCGGCATCTGTTGGAAGAGTTCGGTGGTGTTGACATAACCATACTTTTCAGCGCTTACCATCATCGGCAATACCAGCGCCAAGATAACTAAAATCTTTTTCATAACTTAAAAATATTTCAATAAATTACTATTTTTCTAATTTCCTTTGCAAAAAGCGTGCCATTATCGTGCTCCGAGTTTCTGGAGGACCTGGTCAGACATGTCCAGTTTGGAGGACATATAGATAAGTGACGGATCTGCAGAGCGGTCTTTAACGATGTCGAGGAACTTCTCGTTAGCGAGTTCTTGAATGACGGCATAGATTTCGTCCTGAATAGGTTTGATGAGTGCTTCGCGCTTTTTGAACAGTTCGCCTTCGGGACCAAAGTACTTACGTTGGAGTTCGAGTGCTTCGTTCTCCTTGGCTACTATCTCTTCCTCGCGTTTGCGTTTCATATCGTCCGAGAGAAAGATTTGCTCGGTCTGGTAGTTGGTGGCGAGGATACGCGCTTCCTGTTGTGCGGCATCAATCTCTTTCTGCCAACGTTTGGAGATGAGGGTCAATTGTTCATTGGCGGACTCATACGAAGGCAGGTTCTTGAGGATATACTGCATGTCGATAAAGGCGACTTTGAGTTCTTTCGCTTGTGTGGGCATAGCCAAAGCGGCGAAGAGGATGATGACTAATCCTAATTTCTTCATAGTGCGTTATATTATAGTTCTTGACCGAGTACGAAGTGGAACTGACTTCCGCCGTATTGGCTGGAACCGTTAATCTTATCAAATCCCCATCCCCAGTCCACACCGAGCAGACCGAACATAGGCAGGAAGACGCGTACGCCGACACCGGCACTACGTTTGAGGTCGAAGGGGTTATAGTCTTTTATACTTGCGAAACAGTTACCCGCCTCGAGGAAGCCGAGTACCCAGATATTAGCCGATTGTTGCAACATGATGGGGTAGCGGAGCTCCAAGGTAAATTTGTTATACACATAACCCATGTTACGTCCTGTAGCGGGGTCGTACGGTGTGAGTGAGCCTGACGAGTAACCACGCATGCCGACATAGTCTGTGGAGTAGGAAGAGTAGGAGGACATTCCGTCACCACCCATGTAGAAAGTCTCGAACGGCGACTTGAGGTCTTTGTTGAAGTGACCTAAGTATCCAAACTCGGCACGCGTCATGAGCACGAGCTTACTGTCGCGTGATAGAGGTGTGAACACTTTGCCGGTGAATTTCCACTTGTGGTATTCGATGAGGTGGTACTTCTCGTTGTTAGACATCGCAGCGTAGTCCTGATCTTTGAAGAGTGACCAAGGCGGTGTGATTTTCAGACCGATGGTGAATACAGAACCGCGGCGGGTGTATATCGGGTTGTCAATAGACGAACGCGAGAGGGTGAGGTTAAGCGAGAGGTTGTGGCTGAATCCGTCCGTAACAAGCAGATAGGGCCATGACTTCATCATAAACATCTGGTAACTCAACTCGCCGTAGAATTGGAAATAGTCGTCGGGCCAGCGCAGACGTTTGGCATATCCCACCGACACACCAAAGGTGCGGAGGTACTTATCAGGGTCAGCTTCCGACTCCTGCAACTGTTGGTAGTAATTGGAGTTGCCGGAGTAATAATAATAGTTGGAATAGGTGTTATACAGGTCTTGGTATGCCTGGTAGTAACGGTTGGAGTAACCGGTTTGCGAAGCGAAGTACACACTGGTGCTCAACGAGTTAGGCCGTTTACCACCTACCCAAGGCTCCGTGAAGGAGATACTGGCGGAGGTATAATAGACACCGTTGGTACGCGCGTTGATAGCGAAGGTCTGTCCTTCACCTTGCGGCACGATACGATAGGCTTTCTTATTGAATAGGTTCTGGATGGCGAAGTTAGTGAACTTGAGTCCGATAGAACCGATAAGTCCTGTTGCGCCCCAACCGAGTGAGAACTCAATCTGGTCAGAGGACTTGGTTTGCAGCTGGTAGGTGATATCCACTGTTCCATCCTCGGGATTAGGTTGGATGTCGGGCACGAGTTTCTCTTGGTCAAAGTGTCCCATCTGTGCCAACTCACGTAGTGAACGCATGATATCCGACTGCGAATAGAGTTGTCCCGGCTTGGTGTACAACTCACGACGTACAACATGTTCGTACACGCGTGTGTTTCCGACGATGTTGATACGGTTGATGGTTGCCGGTTTGCCTTCGTACATTCGCATCTCGAAGTCGATGGAGTCATTCTCGACCGTGACCTCAACGGGTTGCACGCTGAAGAAGAGGTAACCCTGGTCGGTATAGAGTTTGGCTACGGCATCATCGTCCTCCTGCAGCCGTTCGTTGAGCTGCTTGAGGTTATAGGTGTCACCTTTCTTCACGCCGAGGGTGGCATCCAACAGTTCGTACGGATAGACAGTATTACCGACCCAAGTGATATTACGGATATAGTATTTCTCACCCTCGCTGATAGTCATGTATATATCCACGCGAGTCGGGTCTTCGGGATTCGGCACGACGCTGTCGGCAACGATATACGCATCGCGGTAACCTATCTCATTGTACTTGGCGATAACGGCATCTTTGTCCTTTTCGTATTCCTCGGTCACAAATTTCTTCGGTCGGAAGAGGTTGGTGATGTGGTTATCGTTGGTTTTCTTCATTGCGCGATTGATTTGGGTGTGCGTCAATGCTTCGTTACCGGTGATATATATCTTTGCGACCTTGGTCTTCACTTTCTTGTCGATATTGATGATAACCTTGACGTATCCGGGTTTGTCGCGGTCGGGGAAGTCTATCACTTGAACCTCGGCATTGTGGAAACCTTTGTCGGCGAGGTATTTCTTGATGACGGTTTTCGCGCGATCTCTGAGGTTCGGCGTCATCTGATTGCCTTTGGCGATACCAACTTTGACCTCGAGGTCTTCTTTCTCGCTTTTCTTGAGTCCGTTGTACACCACCTCGGAAACGCGAGGCCGCGGCGTGAGAGCTATCTCAAGCCACACTTTGCCGGCCTCCATCCTGGTAGCCTTGATCTTGATATCGGAGAAGAGGCCTTGTTTCCAGAAACGTTTGAGAGACTTGGTAATCTGGTCACCCGGCACATCTATCTTATCTCCCACTGCGAGTCCGGAGAAGCCGATGATGACGAAGTCCTCGTAGTTATCGGCGCCAGTGACTTTGATGTCAGCAATTTCGTAGGTTTTTCTGCTGGTGGAATATTCCACCTCGGGCAGGTTCTCCATAATTTGTTCGGGCTGTAGGAGCATTGCCGTATCCTGAGCGAGCGTATCTACGGCTACGGAATCGACTACCGTAGAGTCCACAGAAAGAGAGTCTATCCCTAGCGCAAAGGTAGCGTAAGGTATGCTGATTAAGAGGAGACAAATAATATGTTTAGCGAACCTGTTCACTTGTTTTTCCAAATCTACGTTCTCTGTGTTGGTAATCCACTATTGCTTTATAGAACTGTTCAACGGTAAACTCGGGCCATAGGCAGTCGGTGAAGTACAGTTCGGAATAAGCTAATTGCCAGAGCAGGAAGTTGCTTATTCGCAGTTCACCGCTGGTACGGATGAGTAAATCCGGGTCCGGCATATTCTTGGTTGTCATGAGGTCCGAAACGAGTTCTTCGTTCACGTCCTCGGGACGAATGGTACCTTTTTGTGCAGCTTCTACCGCCTTTCGCACGGCATTGGTTATCTCCCAACGTGAAGAGTAACTGAGTGCGATGACGAGGCTGAGGCCTGTATTGGCGGCAGTCTGCTCAATGCAGCCGAGGAATTTCTTGTGCGCCGCTTCCGGCAGGCGGTCGAGGTCGCCGATAGTGAGCAGGCGGACGTTATTCTTCATGAGGGTAGGTGTCTCTTTGGCGATGGTGTCCACGAGCAGCGTCATGAGGGCATCCACTTCCTCTTTGGGTCGGTTCCAGTTCTCGGTGGAGAAGGTGTAGAGCGTCATATAGCGCAGACCTAATTCAGCAGCGGCTTCGGTGATGTTATGCACCACTTCCACGCCTTGTTTGTGTCCAAACATGCGTGCGAGGCCTTGTTTCTTGGCCCAACGACCATTGCCATCCATGATGATGGCTACGTGTTGCGGCATGCGCTCTGGTACTATTTGTTCTTTGTACGTCATTCTGAGTATAGGCAGTATCTGCAAATTTTCTTTTCTCTACCAAATTCAAAAACTATGCCAAGCATCATCTGTCCTGTCAGGTCACAGTTGAGGAAGTTGGAACCATTGAGGTTATAGGTGTTTCCCAATCCTTCGACATTCTCCAAGTTATCCGCAAAATAGAGGTTATGCTGCCAAGCGAACTGCAGTTGCCACCTCGGTGCGAATTCCCATTTCACGCCTATTCCGAAGGGTAGATAGGCTGCGGCCGTACCGTAATTGAGGCCATACAGTCCGACACCTACGCCGAGGAAGATATACGGGCTGATGGGCTTAACGCGGCTGTCGTACTCCATTTTACCGAGTCGGAAGAAGTTAAACTCCGCCACGACATCAAGATTAACGAGCTTATTGCTCCATACGAAGCTCTTGTCCTCGGGCAGTGTACCACGAATAACTTGGTGCAAGCCTTTGAGTTGCAGCGCCCAGCGTCTGTCAAACTTATACCGCACATGTCCACCATACACCTCCCGCACGTTCTTAAAGATATGCGGCGAAGCGTCTCCGACATAGTAGCCGCATCCACCCTGCAGGCCGAGCTCCCACTTATAGGGACGGCTATGCGCCGATACCCCCATAGCAAGGCCTAAAACAGAGATCAAGACCACTATATATTTGCGATAATTTCGTTCTAACATAGGCACACGCACACAGCGCGTTACAAAATTAGCGCGCAAAGATACAACAAAAAAATGATATACGCAAAAAAAGTTTACTTTTTTATCAAAATTCGGAACGCATCAGCCACTTTTGCCACTTCTATGAGTTCAATTTGCCCATTTTTGTGGTGTAAATGTTGTCCGGCAGGAATAATCATTCGTTTGAATCCGAGCTTCTGAGCTTCCTGTATTCGTTGCTCTATTCGAGCGACGGGTCTAATCTCTCCTGCGAGTCCGACTTCGCCAGCGACGGCAGTCTCGGCATCGAGGGCGATGTCCATGTTGGATGAGAGTACGGCAGCGAGGATGGCAAGGTCGATAGCTGGGTCATTGACTTTGATGCCTCCGGCGATATTGAGGAACACATCTTTCTGCAGGAGTTTGAATCCGACGCGTTTCTCAAGTACGGCGAGCAGCATGTTGAGTCGTCTGACGTCGAAGCCGGTGGATGAGCGTTGTGGTGTGCCGTATGCGGCAGAAGAGACCAGTGCTTGTACCTCGATAAGGAACGGTCTTGCTCCCTCGACAGCGGCAGCAATGGAGATGCCTGACATTCCTTCTCGAGCGGTAGATAGGAGCAGTTCGGACGGGTTGGTTACTTCGCGCAGACCGGACTGTTGCATCTCGTAGATGCCGAGTTCGGACGTTGAACCGAAGCGATTCTTCTGTGCCCGAAGGATGCGGTACATGTAGTGCTGGTCACCTTCGAACTGAAGGACGGTGTCCACTATATGTTCGAGCACTTTCGGTCCGGCGAGAGCACCTTCCTTATTGATGTGTCCGATGATGATAAAGGGAATATTGGACTCTTTAGCGAACTGCAGGATGCGTGCGGCACACTCACGAACTTGTGTGAGGCTGCCGATAGAGGCATCTAGCCCGTCGGTGGAAATAGTCTGAATTGAGTCAATGACCACTATTTCGGGGTTGATGTTGCGCACATGATCCAGGATACGTTCGAGAGAAGTCTCGGCTAGTAAAAAGAGGTTCTTCGGTTGTCCCTGAAAGCGTTCGGCACGCAGTTTTATTTGTTGTACGGACTCTTCGCCGCTGGCGTAGAGAGTTTTTCTATCTCCCTGCTGCATAAGCACTTGCAGGGCAAGAGTGGATTTGCCGATACCTGGTTCGCCTCCTAAGAGGACGAGACTACCCGGCACTAGACCGCCACCGAGCACGCGGTTGAATTCGCCGTTATGCACATCTATTCGTTGTTCCTCTTGCGCTTCGATGTCTTGAAGCAGTTGGGGCTTGGCGGCTGTACCCCTCTTGGCGGATGCCGTTCTCCCCGTTCCGTCGGGGAGATACTCCGCTTCGTATGTTCCCCATTCGCCGCAGACGGGACAACGGCCTAACATCTGCGGAGCCTTGGCACCGCAGGACGAGCACACATATTGTACTGTCGATTTAGCCATTAGAATTCAATCGTCTTACGTTCGACAGCGAGTCGTGTGTTGGGGAAGACTTCCAGCGCCTCGTGTAGGAAGAGCTGATGGTCATCGACCCGTGCCGAGAAATGTCCGATGAGTAGGTTTTTTGCCTCTGCGTCCCGTGCAATGGTAGCTGCCTGACGGGCGGTGGAGTGCGTTGTGCTCTTGCACCGCGCCTCGTGCTCGTCGGTGTAGGTTGCCTCGTGGTAGAGCAGGTCCACACCGCTTATCTGCGGAATGATTTTAGGCGAATACATCGTGTCGGAGACATAGGCATACCGCTTCTGTCCTTTGTCGCAGAAGAGGAAACCGCATGTTGGCACTTTGTGCTTGAGCGGAATCGTCTCAACGGTGATATTACGGTCCTCGAAGATGATGGCCTGTTTGCGCGGATTGATAGGATGGAAGACCACCTCAAAACTGAGCATATCTCCGCAATGGTAGTCGATTAACGGTTGCAGCAGTTTCTGCAAGTCGGCGTGTGCATAGATATGCAGCGGCTGTGTGCGGTTCATCATGCTCAGGGTAGAGATGAGTCCTATCAGTCCGAAGCAGTGGTCGCCGTGCAGATGTGAGATAAAGACCGAATAGAGTCGAGCAGTCTTGACCCCGAGTTGGCGCATGGTTATCTGGACTCCTTCGCCGCAGTCGATAAGGAACGACTTATCGTTGAGGGAGAGAATCTGTCCGGAAGGACTGTTCTGGTAGGTAGGCAATGCGCTTCCCGAGCCTAATATGGTGACAGCATCGGTCATTTTAGTTTATCCAGTATAGCACGTATTTTGTCTCCAAGAGCGGATTTGGTACGAATATGTTCGAGTACGGCCATAACGAAGGTGTTACTCTCGAACGAGCCACGTACGGACTCGAAGTCGGCACGCTGTTGGCGAGCGTCTCCATCCACGCCGAAGCCTGTTTGGGAGTTGAGGTTGAACTCCTTGCGGGCATCGTCATAGACCATATTGTCAAGATCCACGACAGCTTTTTGCCAGTCATCCACGACGCGTCTTACCTCGTTGAGGGTGATGTTGGCCATAGGATGTCCAATGACTTTTTCTATCTTGCCGGCAGCCCATGTCCACTCGTAGGTGTAGTAGTTCTGGTGCATGTCGATGAACCGTTTGCGCACTTGTTCGAGCGTGAGCTTATCTTGCTCAAGTTCGTTGAGCAGTTCCGTCACTTCGCTCTTGGGCGCTATCAGTCCTGCTAAGTCCACCCACTCGCCTTGTCCGATGTGAGTATCGGGTGTAAGCACCTTGCGCAGGTCGTCAAGGGAGTGAATCTTATCCGCGTTCTTCTCGATGCGGGAGATGAGTGAGTTACCGAGGAATTTCTGAATACCGATGGTATAGAGTTTCATTCCGTGGGTAAGGGAGGTGTTACGAATTTTGCAGTTCTTATAGCCGTACACTTCGGTATTCTCTCCCGACAATGTTTGTAGTTCCTTGAGCACCTCGAGTCCGCGCCACATCTTCTGCACGGTATAGGGCGAGAGGAGATTGAAATTTATCTGGTCGAGCAGGTCCGGGTCTTTGCGGTTATCACGCTTGGGCCATTTCTGCGCATCGCGGATTGTACCTACAGTACGGAGGTTAGCGCCCGGTACGAGGAACGACTCGGAGTTATTCTCGATGAGGTAAGAGAACGGCAGGTCCGATGTGTCCGCGTGGTGCGTGTGCCTACCCATGACGAGTGAGAAAGCGCCTATGCGCGAAGGCCAAAGGAGGTAGGAGTCGGAAGTTGTCTTCGCGCCACGTTCTGCCACACCTTGGTGAATAGGACCAAGCTTATACATGTGGTTGGACTGGTTACTACCTGAACCGGCATTGAGGAAGGAGAACATACCCGCGATGAGGAGGGTCGATTTATGGTGCGTGACGGTGTATGGTCCGGCAAAGATTGCGCATGCCTCGCCGTGCATCCCTTGGCAGTTACTGAAGAACAGTGATTCGCCGGCGGAGTAGTGCTTGTCGAAGATACAACCCTGTCCGACAAAGCATTTGTCCACGAGTGTTGAGTCGTTGATCTCAACGCCGGAACAGATGATGAAGTCCGTGCACTTAACGCCTGAACCGAGTTTAACGGGAGCGTAGTGGTTGGAGTTGATGGAGCCGTTCTTGAGGCGTGAAACGCCTACTAACTGTGCGCTGTCTCCAATGCGTACGTTCTTGATGCTACCGCAGTTGAGAATATGCACTTGTTCGCCGATAGTGCCGTGGTCAGCTGCCTGTTGTGCCGCGTAGTCGTCGATGCGTTTCTCGAGGTTGGCAATCATCTTCGGGCGGTGCCGATAGAGCGTGAGCACATATGCCAGGCTGGCTGTCAGTTCGTTGAAGATAGGTATCTCACGTCCGCCACCTTCGTTCATGACGGGTACGCGCACACCGTTACCGAAGGTCGTAGTACCGTCTACTAAGATGGAGTTGACGTTCTCAATACAAGTCTCTTTGCCGATGGTGTAGTTAGCGATGTAGTTGTGGATATTGTACAGGTGGCAGTTGTCACCGACTTCCACGTTATGCAAGGTGGCGTGGTAGATACCGGAGTGCACTTGCAGTCCGCCCGGCAGTTCGAAATCTTGGTCAAAGACGCCGAGTGTACAATGTCCCGAGAAACGGGTGTCCTTTACATAATCTGCGCAGAAAGCGTCAGCGACTTGTACGTCCGACCAGTTGTGGGCAGAGCAGTTCTGCGACTCCAACTGAGCTATCTCTTGTTGCGTTAGTTGTCTCATTTGCGTAAGTCAAGGAATATCCTGGTAAAGATACGTTTTGTATATTCGGGGAAGTCCCCGGCAGTTAGCCATCCGTAATAGCCTGTGTCGCGTCGGAAGACATCTGCGACGCGGTTGCCTTTGTATTTACCGAAGTTAAAGCACTCCACGCCGTCTTGGTCGTAGACAATACGTCCTGCGAAGTCCGCATATTTCTGCGAACCGGCGGTGTATTCGGCGAGTTCGTTAACGGTTGTAGGAATGTCATATCGCTCCAGTTGAGCCATGAGCACCTCGTACGTTGCCATGGTATCGGCACAGGCCGAGTGGGCATCGTTGAGGTCCTTACCGCAGTAGAACTTATACGCAGCGGTGAGGTTGCGAGGCTCGTTCTTGGTGAAGATTGTGAACACGTCCACCATCTTCATTCGCTTGAGGTCGATTGTCACCTCGGTGCGTGCGAATTCCTCGGCGAGTAGCGGCAGGTCGAAGTGGTTGGAGTTATATCCAGCCAAGTCGCATCCCTCGATCGTCTGTGCCACCTCTGCCGCTATCTGTTTGAAGGTGGGGCAGTTGGCCACGTCCTCATCGTAGATACCGTGCACAGCGGAAGCCTCCGCAGGAATATGCATCTGCTCTTCGACACCGTTGTTAAGAACGACGGGTTTGACGCGGTAGGTCTTACTCTCCGATGAGCCGTTAGGGAGGAGTTTATAGTAACTGAGCTCGACGATGCGGTCAGAGGCGATATTGATTCCGGTGGTCTCTAAATCAAAGAACACCAACGGTTTAGCTAACTGTAATTTCATTGACTATGAGATGTCAAAAGTCTGTATTCTCTTAGTCGTTGAGCAGCATCGGCATGAGCAGCATGAGCAGGTCTTCGTTCGGCTCATTCTCTGCGGGCAGGATAAGTCCTGCGCGTGCGGGATCAGCCAACTCGAGTACCACTTCATCGCTGGCGATAGAGCCAATGATCTCGATGAGGAACGGAGCCTTGAATCCGATAGCCATAGGTGCGCCCGTGTAGGAGCAAGCGATGGTCTCTTCGGCGCTGGTTGAGAAGTCGATATCCTGTGCGGAGATCTTAATCTGGTTCTCGGAGAGCGCGAGTTTGAGCAGGCTGGTACCTGTGTTTGCGAAGACAGCCACACGTTTGCAGGCGTTGATGATTGTTTGGCGATCCACCACCACTTTGTTCTGGTTATTCTGCGGAATAACGGCATTGTAGTTGGGGAAGCGTCCCTCTATCTGGCGGCAAACGACGATGGTCTGTCCGAACTCAAAACGGGCGTTTTTCTCGCCGAAGATGATGGTGACAGCACCTTCCTCTTTTGCGAGCACGTTCTTAAGCAGTGCAGCGGGTTTTTTCGGCAGTATGAAGTTCATGGCCTGTGGTGCACTGATGGAAGTGTTAGTATAACGAACGAGGCGGTGAGCATCGGTTGCCACGAGCACGATTTTATCCTCGAGCATGTCGAAGTAGATACCGTTCATGACGGGACGGAGCTCGTCGTCAGCGGTGCAGAAGATAGTCTTGTTGATAGCCTCGAGCAATACTTCTGCGGGGAACTCAATACGTCCGTTCTCTGCGCCTGCTACAGGCATTTCCGGGTACTCGTTGCCGTTAGCGCCAACGAAGGAATAGGTACCGTTCTCGCTGGTGATGTTAATGGCGTAGTTTTGATCGTCAATTTGGAAAGTGAGTGGTTGTTCCGGGAACTCTTTGAGTGTCTCGAGCAGCAGTTTAGCGCCGCTAGCCACTTTACCTTGGCCTTCTGCGTTCTCCACGTCAATGGTGGTGCGGATGGTGGTCTCGCCGTCGGAGGCCGTCATAGTCAGATTGTTACCGTTGAGGTCAAAGAGTACATCTTCCAGAATTTGGAGACTGTTTTTTGGAGCAATCACTTTGCTCAGTGCTTGCAGTTGTGCAAACAACTTCGTGCTTGATACGTTAAATTTCATATTCTTATCTTTAATTTGTTTAATTCACATTTAAGCGCGCAAAGATACTGCTTTTTTGCCATATATGCAAATATTTGTGCATATTTTTGTAAAAAATTTGCATATTCCAAAAAAATATACTACTTTTGCGGCCGAAAAACGAAAAATATGCTACCGATAGACTTTTTGGATAGTATGCGTCAACAGTTAGGGGCTGAGGCTGAACAACTGTTCCGTGCTTTGGAGACGGAGCCGGTAACGTCTATCCGTCTAAACGACAAGAAGGATGTCTTGGACTTCCCATGCGATATAGACGAAGTGCCGTGGCATATTGACGGTTATTATCTGTCGGAGCGTATTTCGTTCACGCTTGATCCGCTCTTTCACGCGGGTGCGTATTATGTGCAAGAGGCGAGTTCGATGTTCATTCAGCAGGTGCTGGACCAGTACGTGCCTTCGGATAGTGTGGTGCTGGATTTATGTGCTGCACCGGGAGGTAAGTCAACACTTATTTCGCAGCACTTGGGGAAGGAAGGTTTGCTTATCAGCAACGAAGTGGTTCGTCAGCGGTTGTTTGTTCTGAGTGAGAACATCCAAAAATGGGGCAACGGCAACACGATGGTGACCTTTAACAAGGCGGCAGATTTCGGCGAGAAGACGCCTAATCTATTCGATTGTATCCTGGTGGATGCTCCGTGCTCGGGTGAGGGTATGTTCCGCAAAGATCCGGCGTCGCGCGAAGAGTGGAGTTTGAGGAATGTGAAGATGTGTGCTGAGCGTCAACGTGCTATTTTAATGGATGTGTGGGAAGCGCTCAAGCCGGGAGGTGTGCTGATTTACTCGACTTGCACCTTTAATGAGGAGGAGGATGAGGAGAATGCACAATGGATAGCCGAGTGCCTTGGTGCTGAGATACTGCCGGTACATCATGATCCGTCGTGGCAGATTGAGGAAGGTTTCCCGGGATATCATTTCTATCCGCATAAAGTGAAGGGCGAGGGATTCTACCTCTGCGCTTTCCGCAAGCATATCGAGCCTTTTGCGCCGTATAAGATTAAGGACCCGAAACGTCTGGCGCAGTGCAATACGGACTACGAGAAAGTGTTGCGCACATGGCTTCAGGAGCCGGACCGTTGGGCTTTCCGGCAGAATGACCGTTTCATGACGGCTTATCCAGCGAAGTACAAGGCGCTGATAGACATTCTGTATGAGAACCTGACCTGCGTGCTGACTGGCTTTGGTATAGGCGAAGAACGTGGTAAGGGTGTTGCTCCGCAGCATAGTTTGAGTATGGCCAAGGGGCTCAAGCGGGATATGTTCCCGAATATTGCGCTGACGCGCGAACAGGCGTTGTCGTATCTGCGTACCGAGGCTCTGGCGTTGGACAATGTGCCGCTTGGGGTGGTTCTGCTCACTTATGACGATGTGCCAGTTGGTTTTGCGAAGAACGTGGGTAACCGCCTTAATAATCTCTATCCGAACGAATGGCGCATTAGGCACCTCTAATCACCGTAAGTTTACGGAAGCGTCGTCTGGTAAAAATTTCAAATACGATATGGAACTGGTAAGATTGGTTATTAGTGACCGCATTGCGCGCATCACAATGCAGGATTCGGAGCATTTTAATTGCCTAAGTGAGGTGATGTGCTCGGAGTTGATTGAGGCCATTGACGCGGCGTATGCAGCAGAGTGTGTGGGAATTATCCTGACGGCAGAGTGCAAACGCGGTGTTTGGTCTGCGGGTCATAATATCCACGAGTTGCCGACTGACGGATCGGATCCGTTGGCTTACGAAGTGCCAATGGAGCAGTTACTGCGTAAGGTGCAGGATATACCTATTCCGGTTATTGCGTGCGCCAACGGTACAGTGTGGGGTGGTGCGTGTGATTTGTGCTTGAGTTGCGACATGATTGTGGCTGCAGAGACGGCGACGTTTGCCATCACGCCGGCGAAGATAGGCATACCGTATAACGCATCGGGAATCATGCACTTCATTAACCAGTTAGGAATCAATAAGGCTCGTGAGATGTTCTTCACGGCCAATCCGATTACTGCGCAGGATGCGTTGAACGTTGGTTTGGTCAATCATATAGCGCCGGAGGAGCAATTAGATGCGTTGTTAGAGGAGAAGTTCTGTGCTCCGCTGCGTCGTAACTCGGTGCTGAGCGTATCGGCTATCAAGCGTCAGTTCCGCATATTGAGCAAGGCAGCTGCGACGATGTCGAGTGAGAGCTTTGAGCGCATTAATACGTATCGCACGCGTGTCTATCGCGGCGAGGATTATAAAGAAGGTATAGCGGCATTCTTTGAGAAGAGAGCTCCTGCATACAAGGGCAAAGCTTCTGACCTCGACGACTAATAAGGTAATACTTTTCTTTTCTTGACCATCGTGTTCCTATTCGTAGGGTATCACGATGTGCGCTATATGTTACGGGTATCGTACGGTTATCCTACGGTTATCGTACGGTTATCCTACGGTTATCGTACGGTAGTAAGTGGTGAAATGGTGGATGCTATTTGACGGGCAAGGGGATACGGACCATGTTGGCGTCGAAGCCGTAGATGACGGGCTGTGAGACGAGTGTGGGTTGCGTAAAGAGCAGGGTCGAGTCGATTTGGCTATATTGTAAGTCTCCGAGGTCAAGTAGCGAGTGGAAGAGCGTCATGGTAGAGAAACACTTGGAGGTGTTGTCTTGCATGGCGGACCATTTGGATTGGTGGAGTTTGATGTAACTGTCTGATGCCCAGACGAATAGGGGCACGTGGTACTCGTACTTACTACCGGAATAGGTGCCGTGGAGGAACATGTTACGGTCGTCGTCTAAGAGGTTTTCACCATGGTCTCCGACGTAAACGAGTACGGCAGGACGGCCGGTGGCTTCGAGTTCTCGGATGACTTGGTCGATGAAGTAATCGGTATAGGTGATGGCGTTATCGTAGGAGTTGACGAGAATGGTTTTGAGGTTCTTGTAAATCGCCATGTTCTCGGGTTTGAGTCGTGCGAATCCTTCGGCATCTTCGTCGACTTGTCGTATCATCTCTCGGATGTTGATACCTTTCATGTCGGGCGTGTATTGCTGGAAGGAATCGGGATAGCGTTCGGAGTATTTGAAGTGGCAACCGAGGGAATGCAGGACGATCATTTGATTTGCCTTTTGGTCATTTAGGACGTGGTGCAAGGGGTCGAGGAGGACGGAGTCAATGAAGTCACCTTGTCCGTTGTCGGTGACGTATTTGGCGTAGTCGCAGCCGTTGGCTATGCGCATAAGGAACTCGTTGTTAAAGGACTGGTCGGCAATCCAAGCGGTGCGGTATCCTCCTTCATGGAAAGCGTCAACGACCGAAGTCTCGTGGTAGTAGAGACGCGGATTGTCAGGTGTTGCGCGCGAGAGTAAATACGGAACGCAGACGGTGGTGAGATTACCGACAGTGAAGACGGAATCGAAGGATATAAGTTGGTCTCTTCGCGCCATGAGACAGGGCGATGTGGGTCTTTCGTAGCCGTTCAACTGCCAGTGGTCGTAACGGGAGGTCTCGCCCACCAATAGGAGAACTATTGGTGGATTTGTGATTTGTGATTTTTGATTTATGATTTCTGTGCCGAAGCGGAAGTCGGAAAGGGCTTTCTCCTGACGTTGAATCTCGAGCGCGAGGGAGACGATATGGTAGAAGCCGAGGACCATGTTGACAGGGCAAGCTTTCTCACATCCTACCCATGCAGCAGTGCGTTCGTCGCGCTCGCGGAAGTTGAACATATTGCGGAACTTAGGTCTGAGCCCAAGCATGATGATGGAGACAACGAAGAAAGAGACGATGGTGATGAGAGCGGACATACGCCATTTGTGCGGCGCGATATACTCGTTCTTAATAAATCGATGGTTGAGGTAGTAATAGATGCCCCAAAGGATGAAAAAGAGGATAACTACGGGCCAGTAGGTGGAGAGAAGTTCGAGGAACTCACCTTTCTCGGATTTGATGCAAGTGAAGATGAAGAGCATCGACGTAGTTGCCTGATTGATAATAAGATGCACTATCTCGATGGCACTGAGCAGAAACCAGGCGGAGAAGACATAAAAGAATGTTCGGCGCTTAAAGATACACAGTCCGAGGGCATAGATGCAGACGGATGTGATGAGGTATAGTATGCGCTGACCGAAAGTGAGCAGGTCGGTCGCAACGAAAGTGCCTATTATGTTCGGAAGAAGAAGGAAAGTGAGTAGGCAGGTGAAGACTATTTTTTCTTTCTTGGTCATGGTTGGAGTAGTTGTGAAGCGTCTTCGGTGACAGTTAGTGTGGCGGTATGATTGAGATATAGCGGATGGTTGTCCTCGATGTGTCCTGCGGGGAAGTCGAAGAGGACGGGGTAGTCGTACGCTGCACTATTTTGAGCAATCGTATCGTAGATGGTACAGCCCATAAGCGGGTCGTCTTCACAATCGGTGAACTGCCCGACAATAAGGCCTTTGATGCGAGCCAAGACGCCCGACATACGGAGATTGTTCATCATGCGGTCGATGTGGTAATGGCGCTCGCCGATGTCTTCGATGAAGAGGATGACGCCATCGGGATGTGCATCGATAACATGATTAAGGTCATAAGGCGTGCCCTGCAGGCCGTAGAGAACGCTGAGGTTGCCCCCGACGAGTGTGCCTTTGGCCTGTCCTAAACGATTGAGCGAATGTGCGGGAATCGTATATGTTATAGGTTCGCACGCGAGCGCGCGACGAAAAAGCTGCAGAGCAAGGCTATCTTCAGGCAAGGTAGCGATGTGCTTGCACATGAGGCCGTGAAGAGTGGAAAGTGGAGAGTGGAGAGCAAAGAGTTCGTGAAGGGCGGTGATGTCGGAGAAGCCGATTAACGTTGAACGATTAACGTTGAACGATACAAGGTCTATTTGGTCTAGGATGCGTTGGAGGCCGTATCCGCCACGCGCACAAAGGATAGCATCGACGGATGGGTCTTGCAAGGCATCATTGATGTCATAAAGTCGCTCTCTGTCCGAACCGCTGAAACGACCGTGTTCACCGAGGGCGTGCGGAGCCACAGTAACCTTATAACCCCACGAACGAAGACGCTTGGCTGCGCCTTCGACATAGTCGGGATTGATGGTGCCGGAAGGTGATATTATGAGTATACTTTCCATTCAATCCAGTTGACAAGACGTTTGGGCAGGATGCGGTCGAGGAAGCAAAGGAGCTTGTAGGATGCTCCGCCAACATACTGTGGTGCAGGGTTGCGCTTATTGGCAATGCGCCAGTAGTCTTTGGCCATCTGCTTGGGTGACATGCCGTTTTGTTCATCGTGCTCCATAGTCGCAACGGCTTTGTGTGCAAGCGGGTAGATGTCCTCTCCGGACTCGTCCTTGGTGCGTGCGGCAGTGAAGCCTGTCGCTACATCGCCCGGCATGAGCACTGAGACATGTATACCGAACTCCCGTACCTCGTTCTGCAGGGCCAACGACATGGCATTGATAGCAGCTTTGGTGGCGGAATAGAAAGCCTGGTAGGGCACGCTGAGTGTAGCAGCGACGCTACTGGTGAAGATGAGTGTTCCGCCGTGCTGTTTGCGCAACTGTGGCAGGATAGCTTGTGCCAGATGTAGGGCACCGAAGAAGTTGACATCAAACTGATGACGAACATCTTCAGTAGAGGTGAACTCGACTGTTCCGGAGATTCCGTATCCGGCATTGGCGATGACGACATCTATACGATCTGTGAGCGTGAGTGCCTGCTGCACAGCCTGGCGCACATTGCGCTCGTCGGTGACGTCACAATCAATGTGATGGACATTGGATTGGCTGACACCATGTCGGCTCAGCTCAATCACATTCCATCCGCGGCCGGCAAAGAGTTGTACGGTCGCTAATCCAATTCCGGACGAACCTCCGGTAATGAGCAGTGTTCGCATGTCTTACCCTTTATGGTCTGGTTTTTTGCGCAGTACTCGAGCGATGATACCCACTGCCTCGTCGATGACGGGTTCGGTATGTGTCGCCATGAGAGTGGTACGCAGCAAGCATTCTCCTTCGACGCAAGCCGGCGTGATAACCGGATTGACGTAAACGCCTTCCTCGAACATCTTCTTACCATACCAGAGAGTGTCCATCGTCTCATAGGTAAAGATAGGCACGATTGGTGTGGGCGCTTCGATGATACGAACACCGGCCTTGAGTAGTCCCTGCTGGAAGTACTTAGCGATATTCATGAGTCGTGTCGGGCGCTCCGGATCCTCGATGAGTCGGTGCAGAGCTGCGAGTGCAGTAGCTGCGCTGGACGGTGTCATGCTGGCAGAGAAAATAAACGGACGGGATACGTGACGTAACCAGTCTGCTACCTTATGCGACGTGAGCATGCAGCCTCCGATGCTGGCAAGAGACTTGGAGAACGTAAGCATGGTGATGTCCACTTTGTCGGTGAGACCGAAGTGTGCCGCTGTTCCGCGACCACCGGGGCCCAGTACACCAAAGCCGTGTGCATCGTCCACCATGACGCGTGCTCCGTACTTTTGGGCAAGAGCCACTATCTCCGGCAGTTTGCATATATCTCCACGCATGGAGAACACACCGTCTGTGACGATGAGCTTACCGGCAGCTTTCGGAATCGATTGCAGGATGCGCTCGAGGTCCTCCATATTGGAGTGACGGTAACGCATCACTTTCGCGAAACTCAGTCGGCAAGCGTCATAGATAGAGGCATGGTTCTCGCGGTCGTTGAGGATATAGTCATCCTTACCGCAGATGGCAGAGATAATAGCGAGGTTGGTCTGGAAACCTGTGGAACAGGTCATGCAATCCTCATAGCCGGTAAACTCTGCCAGCTCTTTTTCTAATTGGAGGTGCAGGTCGAGCGTACCGTTGAGGAAACGGCTACCGCTCACACCGGTACCATATTTGTCCAAGGCCGCGTGTCCGGCAGCAATAACCTCCGGATCTTCAGTGAAGCCCAGATAGTTATTACTACCCAACATGATAACGCGGTGCCCTTCCATCTGTACCACGGGAGCCTGTCGCGATTCAAGGACATGGAAATATGGGTAGACGTTAAGTCCCCGAGCCATGTTCAGTCGCGCCGCATTAGGGTCAGATATACATTTTTGAAAGAGATCCATTATAGTGCGTTGATTTCTTTGAGAATTCCAGTTGTTTTAGCGACAGCAGCATAGCTGGCAGCGAAGAGTTCTTGCTCTTTCTCGTCGAGGTGGAGCTCAAGAATACCTTCAATACCGTTGCGACCGATGAGACACGGAACGCCGATGAAGATGTCTTCGCAGCCATATTCACCCTCCAGATAAGCGGAGCAAGGAATCATGCGCATTTGGTTGTTGATGATAGCATCCACAAGCGTAGCTACACTGGCACCCGGAGCCATCCAAGCGCTCGTGCCGAGCAGACCTGTCAGTGTTGCACCACCAACCATCGTGTTGTGTACAACTTCGTTCATCTCATCCTCTTCAAGGAGTTCGTTAGCCGGAATACCTTTGTAGGAAGCGAAGCGAGCCATCGGAATCATGGTGGTATCACCGTGTCCACCGATAACGAAACCGTCCACCTCGTTAGCATTGCATTTGAGCTTCTGGCTGAGGAAGTATTTGAAGCGGCTGCTGTCAAGCTGACCACCCATACCGATGACGCGGTTCTTGGGCAGACCTGTTGCTTTGAGAGTGAGATAAGCCATTGTGTCCATCGGGTTGGAAACAACGACGAGGATAGCATCAGGCGAGTACTTGAGCAGTTGCTCTGCCACGCTCTTAACGATACCAGCGTTAACGCCAATCAGTTCCTCACGGGTCATACCCGGCTTACGAGGAATACCGCTGGTGATAACACATACGTCTGAATTAGCAGTCTGTTCGTAGTCATTGGTCACACCTCTAACGACTGTGTTAAAGCCTAAGAGTTGAGCCGTTTGCATGATATCCATGGCTTTACCTTCAGCAACGCCTTCCTTGATATCAATTAATACTACTTCACTGGCAATATTCTTAACAGCCAGTACATTTGCGGCGGTAGCACCTACGTTACCTGCGCCTACTACAGTAACTTTTGACATAATGTTTTGTTTTTTTAGTTGTTGTTAATATGTTAATATACAATTATTTTCGTTAGTATCACATCGCCCGTTTCGGTGGTCGTCTGTACGAAGCAGCAACCCGATGTCGCGGGCACTTTGACTACCTGCTCACCACGGCTAAATACGCCGGTAGAGAAGAGTTGTCCTGTGGCATTATATATCTTATACGTACCATCTGACTCAGCCTTGATCTTGACTTGTGCTTGTGCCTTGTTCGTCGAAGTCGGGTACACGAGTACAGGCTTATCAAAGACATCAGGTGCCGGTGGTGTGATAATCAGCGGTGCAGTAGGAATAGCGTAACTCTCACCGACACGTGTCGCATAGAGCACTACTCGGTCACCTCGCTTGAGGGAGTTCGTGTACAGATACGGGTTGCCGTTATTCGCATACGGCACGTCGTTGATATACCATGCGTAGTTACCGAACTCGTAACCGCCGTTATACTCTTTGCGTAACGGTACAACTACATTGTCCCAGTTCTGCTCAAGTATCCAGCTTGGATAGCGTATGAGCAGAGAGATACTGTCGGAGCGTGACACACCGCACACACCGTTATCAAGTGCCAACCGCATCGTGTAGTTATTAGGACGCACGTACGCGGTATGGTCTTGGTAGATAATCTTATCCTTATGCGGCATCGGCACTACCGCTACCACTTCCGGTCCAAACGGTTCGTCGATGATATCGGCAAAGCCCTGTTGGTGCGCTAAGTCATCAAACATGATACTGTAACGCTCTGGACGCAAACCGGAATAGGTGAAGTCGATATTGAAGGTCTCTGCATCGGCTGATACATCCGTGATAGACGCTTTGGTGATGATAGTCGGCGTGACGACAGTTAGTTTGAGCGTGTAGATGATAGATGTCAGACTTGCTAAATTGCAGACCGTATCGTTGTAGATACCTGCGTCACTCAGTTCGCGTCCACGCCAGATAGTCGAGCTGTTGAGACAGATAGCCGTACTGTCGATGAACCGCTGCGTCTGTACTACCTTCAGGTTGAGCACATACGTACTGTCACAGTCCTTGATAGTCGGGTAGGATTGATAGTAGATATCTTCCTTACTATACTCCGAACCGCGCCAGATATAGGTCTGGTAGTCGGTTATCGCAGCCGTTGTCGTGAACTCGTACGTCGGGTTGATAATCAGGAAGAGGTGTAATATACTATCGCACCCGAGCTTGGTCTTCAGTTTCTCGGTATATGCTCCAGCGCGGTTAAGCTGCTTGCCTGCGAAATAGACTGTATCACCTTGACATACCACCAATGTATCCCACTTAGACTCGTAGGCAGCGGCGTTATAAACTTCCACGCGATAGAGACTATCCATCAGGCCTGACACTTTCGAGCGCTTGAGGAAAGTGTATAATCCAGCTTCCGTAATGACTTGTCCGTCAATACGCAACTCTCCTCCCGGACAGAGCGGAACTTGATCCCATTCCGAGACATGCGTCGAAACAATGAGGTTGAGCTTGAAGATACTGTCGCAACCGTGGATATTCTTCGCCGTATCAGAATAGATTTTGGTCTCCCAGTATTCCTGTCCGTTATAGCGATACGGCAGATCTTCATCTGCGATAACAACACGTTTCTCCGTGATATCTCGCGGATGTACAATCAGGTGCATCGTGATAATGGAGTCGCAGCCAATAGTGTACTTATACGTACCGGGCCTGCTGTAATACATGCCGAAGAACTCTTCTTCCTCACCTTGACATATCTCGCGCGTGTACTCCTCGCGATATGAGCGCTTGAGGTTAACCGTTATCTTGAAGACAGAGTCGCAACCATGTACCGAATACAGCGTATCCCAATAAACACCCGGCTCGGAGATATTCATCTCATGCAGCCATAATGAGGTGTTCGGACAAATCTCTACTGCTTCTTCCTTGTAATACGTCGGGTGAACAGTGAGTGTCAGTTTATATACGGAGTCATAACCCTGCTTTGACAACAACGAGTCGTAGTAAACGCCTTGTTCGTAATAGACGTGTTTATGCCAGCGGAAGGTGTCTTTCTCGCATATCTCTGCTTCTTCAACAAACAGATACGACGGATGTACATAAAGCTGTAAGTGCACAATCGAGTCGCACTCCGACTTGGTCTTGCCGTATTGCACGTACGGACCTTCTACCGATAGTGTGCGCCCGTCGAAGGTGTATGTCTCCTTGTCGGATATATGTACCGTGTCGTAAATCTCGTACGTAGGCATGACGCGAACAGTAATCTTAAAGATCGAGTCGCAACCGTTAATTGACGGAATAGTGTCGTAGAATACACCTTTTTTATTATATGGCTTACCACGATAGTAGAACGCCCCTGCTCCTTCGCAGATATTAATTACTTGCTCTTCGTAGTAAGCGGGCAGAATCTTGAGCACCTTGAGCGAATAAACGGAGTCGTAACCTAACTGTGTCTGCAGCGAGTCGTAGTACATGCCGACATCGTAAATCAGTTGGTTATGCCATAAGTACGGCAACTCCGACTGACAGAGCGACGTGGAGTCTTTGAAGTACCAAACATTGCCGACAGTCAGCTGCAACTGATAGATAATCGAGTCGCATTGGTTATCCTTGGTGCGAACAACATGCTCGAAAGTGCCGTTATACGTGCAGATATACGTCGTGTCTTCCACGTTCCATCTGTACGGCTTATTGCTGCTGGTCTTTGCTTTCAGTTGTATGATATGCGGTTTGCGGAAATGCAGTAAGAGCGTGTACTCTGTGCCGCAACCGTAACCGGAATAAACGGTCTCGTGAAGTAGCGTATCCCTTGCGTATCCCTTGCCGTTGAACGTGTAGATGTCTCCTTCGCACAACGTCTTCTCAATCGTCTCATATGCCATCTGGATAACGCGGAAGTCAACCCGCCAGATAGTATCCACATCGCCGGTAGTGATGGTGTCGTAGAACAGCTTCTGCTCGGACAACCAGTGTGTTCTCCAGCGAACCGGCAACTCGTTGTTGCAAACCATAATAACCGTATCGCGCAGTTGTTCTTTGTCGTAAACAGTCAGCACTAACTGATAAATAGAGTCGCAACCCGTGGACGAGTCCAACGTATCGCGGTAGATACCGGTGTGCGTAAAGGTTTTGCCTCTCCAAACATAGGGCTGACGATTGGCTACTGCCGCAGTATCCGAGAAGAAGTAATCCGGCAACTCTTTCACCCGTATAACAACAATCGAGTCGCAACCGTTAACAGTCGACAGCGTGTCGGTCCATACACCTCCGCGGTTATAGGTCTTGCCGTTGTAAACGAAACTCTCACCACGACAGATAGTGAAGTGCTTATTCACATAAGCCGTATCGCGCACATTCAGATTGAGCACATAAACCGAGTCATAGTGCATCTTTGTCTGCAGCGAGTCGTAGTACAATCCGCTCGTCCAGCATTGTTTGCCACGCCACATATACGGCGTCTCCGACTCGCAGATAGTCTGGTTCTCGTCAAAACGATACGTCGGATAAACACTCAACGTCAGCTCGATGATACTATCACAACCCGTATTAACGGTCTTCAGCGAATCGAAATATACTCCCGACGAAGTCAACGTTCGAGTCGTTCCGTCACCTTGCAGCCACAGATACGGACGCTTATCATCCGTCTGGGCTTTCTTGCGGATATAGTAGGTCTGATGCCACGAGTAGTGTATCACAATAACCGAGTCGCAACCATCCACGGTCTGCAACGTGTCGCGATATGTCCCCGGCTTCGTGTATTTCTTATGATTGAATTGTATCGAATCACCCGCACAGTCTTGGATAAACGTATCCCGCTCGTAAACAGGACGAACATAAACCGTCAGGTTATAGACACTGTCGTAATGGTCATGCGTCTGGAATGGCTTGATATACGTGCCCTCCATTTCGATGTTCTCACGGTAAATCTTGCCCAAACTGTCACGCCACGTATATGGCAACTCCGAATGGCACAAGGTGATGGTGTCATGATAATTATACGTGTTATGTACCGTAAACGTCATGATATCCACACTGTCGCAACCGAACGCCGACTCCCAGCGATACGTATAAACACCGGTCGCGTACAACGAGTCTTTATCCACAACGACACCGTTCTTCTTATGTACCCAGACATACGGCGTGTCCGTGTCTTTCTCGTCCGCGAAATAGCGCTTCGTGTATGTTGGATAAACATTAAGTGTCAACTTGATAATCGAGTCACAGCCACTCACAGCTGTCAACGTGTCGTAATAAACACCCGTCTTATACAGCATCCTCGTCTGGTGGAACTTGGTCAAACCAAACCGTATCGTATCGCCGTCACAGATGGTGCTGTCCAAATACGTAATAGGCGTGATATGGAAGTTCACATACAAGTCATAGATGCTGTCGAAATGGTGTACTTTCGTCTTCAGCGAGTCGTAGTAATGCAGCGAACTCTCCGTCAGTGGAGTCGTGAACTTCTGCACATGACCGTCAGCCCAACGATGCGACAAGGTCTTACTGCGAACATCGCACACATCCACCGTGTCTTTCAACCAGTATATCGAGTCGACAAACAACCGCAACGTGTGTACCGCATGGCAATACTCACCCTGCGAGTCTTTGTCTGGCATGTTCGTTATCGAATCCGAGTAGTATCCCGAATAATGCTTATATGTTCCGCCCCAGAGAATCGAATCGCCTAACGGAATATGCTCCTCAACCGTGTCGCGATACGCCGGAAGCATGTAAACAGTCAGCTTAATCACACTGTCGCAAGAGAGTGTATCCGAGTAGTGATAACCGCCATGTGCCTCCGTATCTATCCAACCCGAAACAGACTTAACCGTGTCGAAGTAAACACCTTCCTTCGTAATCAACTGACGCTCGCCATTCGACAAATAACCGAAATGCAACGTGTCTAATTCGCACAAGTAGTACGTCGAGTCTTTGATAGCCTTCGGACGAACAATAACGTGGAAGTAATTCGTCTTGCTGCAGTTCCAGATAATCGTATCATGCGTGTACTTGAGACCTGTCCATTGACCTTGCCACTTATCCTTATACTTGCCGCCTTCGTTATCCGCGAACTTAGGATTAGTCAGGTCGCCCAGCACAAACGGATGGCCCGCATCAATATCTTCGTTGCACAAGAACACCGAGTCATTGTGATTGAAGTCCGGAATAATAGTCAAGTGAACCGTAACCGTACTGTCGCAATCGCAAGTCGTCTTGTCCACATTACTCCATGTGCCCTGATCCCAAATCAGTTTCGGATGCTGACGACCAAGAATATATGGCAATTCCGTCTCGCATATAGTATCGAAGTACTCAATCCGATACGCCGTGTCAATCTTTATATTCAAATGATACAACGTGTCGCAACCCAGCGTATCCAGCACATTACGCGCCGACTCCGTATAGGTCTTACCATTGAAGGTCACACCTCGTGGCATACAACCGCGCAACTCAACAGTCGTGTCAATAGGATGCGTTATCGTCAGATGCAACGTCCGGAATTCGAGAATAGCGCCCGTATTCTTGTCGAAGACTGTATCCACGTAATTACCCGTCGTGTAATAGTTCTTCTGCTGCCAGACATATGGTGTATCCAGTACGCAGTAGGTTGCATAATTCTCCGTCTCCGCAATAACCACCAGCTCGATGATACTGTCACAGCCGCATACCACTTGTTTCTCCTCATGCGTGAAAGTGCCGGACGTCACAATAGTGTCGCCGTACCAGAATATCGTATCACCTTTGTGCAAAATCTTCGTCTCGGTGGTGCGCTTAGTCGGATACTGCGAAATCTCGTAATAGATGATGCTGTCGCAGTTATGCTCCGAACGCAGAATAACCGTATCGCGGTATATCGTATTCGGCACAAGATTGAAGTACGTCTTGCCGTTCACTTTCTCACTCTGTCCTTCGCAAATCGTTATCCGCTCACGCTTGATATAACTCGGCCAAACAGTCAGACGCAAACGATAAATGCTGTCCACTCCGTAAATAGTCGATTGACGCCACTCTTTCTGGATCGTCTCACCAGGATTGCAACTGAACTCGCGACCTGCCCATTCTTCAGGAGAGGCAAGTGGCCACACGTACGGCGCCTCGTTCTGGCAAATAGCCGTATCCTTGACAAAGATAAACGTCGGGTGCATATACACAACCAACTGATTGCGTCTTATGCAACCTCCCGCCAATGGCTCGTCGTGGAGATACGTGCCGGCATGATTAATCTTCTGCCCGAACCACAACCGCGTCGTGTCTGTGTCACCTAAATGCAACGTATCCGAATTGAACGAAGCCGTGTTGAAGTGCAAGAAGGCTTTCGTCACACTGTCGCAACCGTGTACCGACGGATACTTCGTGATAACAACCGCATCACTCGTGTACTCCTGACCTTCATACGTCATTGGCGTCCCGCCGCAGTTGTACATATGCACATATGCCGTGTCATATGCCGGATGAACCGTCAAGTTCAGCATATACGTCGTGTCCATCGTGTCCGGCAATACGGCTGGAATAATCTCCTTGTAGATATCCGTACGGCTGTATTCGTGACCACGCCAAGTATAACTGTCTCCGGAACATATCTCTGCCACTTCCGTGAAAATGGGGCGCGGCTGAACTACCGGCAATAACGTCACACGCAACTCATACGTGCTGTCACATCCTGCCATCGACGTGTTCCTGTCGTAGTACGTCTCCTCGTTCGATATCAACTGATTATGCCAATAAGTCGTCTCGCCTTCACGCAGCGTAATCGACTCTACCGAATGGAACGCTTCGCCCTTAACCAGACGATACACAATTATCGAATCCACAAAATTCGGCATATAAAGCGTGTCATACACCGTCGCCGAACTGCTATAAACCTTACCCTTGAACGTTATCGGGTCGCAGAAATATACCGTCCGCGGACGAGCCGTAACCTGTTTGTGCAACTCCAGATGATAATGGTCCATACAACCCGTCTCACTGTTGCGCACATTCTCGTCGCGAACACCTTCCTTCGTCACGGCAACCTCGCGATTCGCATAACGCCACATATACGGAGTCGTACCGTCAAACACAGCCTTCTGGACATACTCATAACTCGGCAGTAACGTCACAACAACCTTGTAAATCGTGTCGCAACTGATGCTGTCATGATACGTGCCCGGAGTATCGTAGTACTTACCATTGAAGAACTGCGCATCGCCCGTGCAGATACTCAACGCCTTCGTCACATGAACAGGCTGCTTAACTACCAGATGCAACGTATAGATGCGCACATCACCATTAGGCAGCGTATCAATCCGCGAATACGTATGAGTCGCACGACCAATAATACCTTCCCACTTAACCGAATCACCCGAACAGATAGTGTCGAACTTCTCAATTCGATCCACACTATGACTCGTCAGCACAAGGCGCGTGATACTGTCACAACCGAAGTGATTCTTCGTCTGATACGTATATACACCAGCTTCCTTGTAATCCTTACCGTTCCATTTATACGTCTCGCCATCCTCCAACTCATGCGTCACAACCACCAAGTCCGGCTTAACTACATTAATCGTCCACTCCACAATCGAATCGCAAGCACCTACGGCCTTCAACGTGTCGCGATAGATACCAGATTCCGTCACCAACTTGCCGTGGAAATACTCCTCATCGCCTTCGCAAATCTGCTTGCTCAGCTTCGTCACAGGCGTCTGTTTGGCTGTCAGATGCAACGTATAGGTCTTCGTCACACCGTTCTCCACAACCGTGCGCTTATACTCGCCTGTCGTGTAACCAATTATCCCGTTCCACTCAATATAATCGCCTACGCAGATAATCGCCGTCGTGTCAATCGTCTCCACACGATGCTCAAGCAGAATCAACCGCGTAATCGAATAACACCCTTCGTCACTCTGCGTCCGAATAACATGTTCCCCAAGACCTTTGTACTCTTGACCATTCCACGTCGCATTGCCTTTCTCATCCGCTTCCACATACACCACAACCGTATCGGGATAAAGCACATTAAGTGTCAACTCCACAATCGAATCGCAACCATCCACAGCCAACAACGTATCCCTATACAGATTCGATTCCGTCAAGTCCTTGCCGCCGAAAGGATAACTGCTTCCGTAACAAATAGCCTTGCTAATCTTCGTCACAGCCACACTCTTAACTATCAAGTGCAACGTGTACGTCATCTGCGTGCCTTGCGGCGTAATAACCGTCTTCGAATAGTCACCCGTCGATTGCGCCGTCATCTCATGCCACGTGTAACTGCTGCCCTGACAGATAGTTACCGTCGTGTCCAACGACTCAATAACCGTGTTCAACGCCGTTACCGTCAGCAGGTAAATACTGTCGCAACCATACTGACTCTTATATGCCGCACGATAATTACCTTGCTCCGTAATCGTCTGGCCGTGCCACACAAAACTGTTGCCGTTAAGCAACTGACGCTCCTCGCGAAACTCCATCGGAGGATGGAACATCACTACATACACATGAATACTGTCTTCCGTCGGCTCCAAACCGCGAACCGTATCACGAACCGTCGTGTTCGTGTATACCTTCTGCTCGCCACCAATAAGCGACAACCATACAGTGTCACCCGTACAACGATGAATATAATCCGTATTGATAATGCCGCCCGACGCAAACAAAGACGCCGCTCCCAGCAACAAACTTACCAATATCATGTGTATTCTCTTCATTTTCTGTCCTTACTTTAGTTGTAGCAATTACATCCTCTGTGGTAACCACTCGCACGAGCCGTACGACTGCCACCTACCAAGTACGTAATCTTAAATCCTGTATAGAATGGCACAACGCGATATTTCTCCGTCATACCTGATGCCAAGTACGGATTAACTACCGCTTTCGTCGCATCCTTCGTGTCTATCTGCAAACGCTTATTACTCGATACCGGCTCAACCATACTGTTCAAACCGTACTCGAAGTAAAAACCAAGCTTCAACACATGGCACAACTGACTGCGAGTCGGTACCGCCGACAGCAAATCATAACCAATCTCACCAATCAAACTAATCATCGGCTTCAGACTCGCCACATGCTCGCCCTCAAAATCATACTGCCTATAACCATGTTCCGGCATGTTCTTAAACTCAATCCCATACAACTCATTTGTCGCACTCAAATCATACGTGCCACTCGACACAATACGAGAGTTGAGCGAATAGCCCACTTTCGGACCGGCTCCGATATAAAAACCCTTGAAGTACCAGCCTACCATTATCGGTATCTCAATAAACTGCCACTTCTGCTCGTCACGCTCATTAACCAAATAATGCAACGTCACTTCCTTGCCCTGCGTATCATAACCCGGAGTATTGAACTTATACTCCTCAAGAGTCGCTTTCGATCGATGGAAATTCAACTGCAATCCCGCACTAATCCACAAACCGTTATTCCTAAACTCATAGCCGAATCCAACCACTCCGCCTAAATCTCCCGACGGAGTAAAGTCCGGAACCTCTTCCTGCAAACTCGTATAGCCCAATCCACCCGATATATAACCGAAGTGGTAGTTATCACCCTTCAGTCCCGTCACATTTCCGGCCCGACGAAAATACCTCGCCTCTACCGGCAGCAGACCAGCCACCAGCATCACCATCAACAATATATATCGTACCACTTTCATTTCACTTTTATCCCGTAACCTGCGCCCTCGTGCGCGTGCGACCGTACTTACATTCAGCCCGCAAAAATACAACTTTCTTTTCATTCCTGCAAATTTTTTTTGAAAAATGTAGCAAAAATCGCTATTTTGGGACAAAAAACTTGCACATATCATTTTTTTTGTCCTACCTTTGCACTCGGAACGTTCTCCCACTTTCGTAAGGAATAGCTTCCGCTTTTGGCAGGAGTGACTTCCGCTTATGGCAGGAGTGACTTTCTTTCAGAAATTAGTGGCTCCCACTTTCGGAATTAGTGCCTCCCACCTTCAGAATTAGTGGCTCCCACCTTCGGAATTAGTGGCTCCCACTTTCGGAAGAAGTAGCTTCCGCTTTTGGCAGGAGTGACTTTCGTTTTAGGAATAAGTGGCTCCCACCTAGTATGCCCCACATCCGCACTAATCACCCCAATTCCTGTCCGTCGAATAACGACGGTCGAACGACGGTGGAACGACGGTCGAACGACAGTCGAGCGAAAACAAAACAACACTCAAACGACAGTGGAACAGCAGTCACGCCTTATCATAACGTGACCACAGCATAATTCGAGAATACTCAACGAATAACAACAACCTAATTGATAGCAATATGAAAGTAACTAACGAAACCTCCGTCCTACTCAGGCACGGCAAAGAAGGCAAAAACAGCAAGGGCTATTACTACGAAGGCCCGCAAGGACAACAACTCTTCCGCGCCCAACTCAAAGCAAGACACCAACAATAGCGTCATTGTGAAAATGGCGTTTATGTGCCGCGTATTCATGCGCGGCTATTCTTCGTCCATCCAGGCGGCTGCATAAATAGCGGCGTTTAGTCTTTTCCATTTTCCGGATTAATTTCATTGATTTGATTTCACGCTCCAAAAGTACTACTTTTTCACCAATAATCCCAAAAAATGTCACTCAAATATAGCAAAAGTGACGTTTTTTTACAAAAAAATGCAAAAATATTTGTGGGTTCAAAAAAAAAGCAGTACCTTTGCACGCTTTTTCGGCGCGCATACGGACGCATACCTACGTAAGTGCCTAATATATAAAGCGCACGAAAGCACAAAATTAACAAAACAATTAACAACAATTATTAACCAAAACAAGTTACAATGCCTACAATTCAACAATTAGTTAGAAAAGGAAGAGCAGAACTTATCGACAAGAGCAAGAGCCCTGCATTGGACAGCTGCCCGCAACGTCGTGGTGTTTGTGTACGTGTTTACACAACAACTCCTAAAAAGCCTAATTCCGCAATGCGTAAGGTGGCACGTGTTCGTCTCACCAACCAGAAGGAAGTCAACGCTTACATCCCGGGTGAAGGTCACAATCTGCAAGAGCACAGCATCGTAATGGTACGTGGCGGTCGTGTAAAAGACCTGCCGGGTGTGCGTTACCACATCGTTCGTGGTACACTCGATACCGCCGGTGTTGCTAACCGCTTGCAACGTCGATCCAAGTACGGCGCTAAACGCCCGAAAGCTAAGAAAAGCTAAGAATTTAACTAACTAAACGTTCCATACGATGGGACAGATTTTAATGGGTTGATCGGTTGAGTAAGCCTCTACGGGTTAGAAGCTGAAGAAATTTGACAGCCACAAAAACAAACAAAACAATGAGAAAAGCAAAACCAAAGAAACGTGTCATCCTGCCGGATCCTAAGTTCGGTGAAGTGATGGTCGCTAAATTTGTGAACCACCTCATGCTCGACGGTAAGAAGAACATCGCTTACAATGTGTTCTATACCGCACTTGATCTGGTTGAACAAAAGAACAAAGATGCAGAGAAATCGGCTCTTGAGATTTGGAAAGCCGCTTTGGACAACATCACTCCGTTGGTAGAGGTTAAGTCCAAACGTATCGGTGGTGCTACCTTCCAGGTTCCTACCGAGATTCGCGCTGACCGCAAAGAGTCTATCGCAATGAAGAACATGATTTCCTTCGCTCGCAAGCGTGGTGGTCATTCGATGGCCGAGAAGCTTGCTGCTGAAATCATGGACGCCCTCAACAACCAAGGTGGTGCCTTCAAACGTAAAGAGGATATGCACCGCATGGCAGAGGCTAACCGTGCATTTGCACACTTCCGTTTCTAATTGAGATTAGATGGCAAAACACGACCTGAAATATAACAGAAACATCGGCATCATGGCTCACATCGATGCCGGAAAGACGACGACTTCTGAGCGTATTCTGTTCTATACCGGCTTGACTCACAAGATTGGTGAGGTGCATGACGGTGCTGCAACGATGGACTGGATGGAGCAGGAGCAAGAGCGTGGTATCACTATCACCTCTGCTGCTACCACGACCTATTGGGACTATCTGGGTGAGAAATTCAAGATCAACTTGATAGACACTCCGGGTCACGTGGACTTCACTGTTGAGGTAGAGCGTTCGCTTCGTATCCTGGACGGTGCTGTGATGGCACTCTGTGCAGTTGGTGGTGTACAACCGCAATCGGAAACAGTATGGCGTCAGGCGGATAAATACAATGTTCCGCGTATCTGCTACGTGAACAAGATGGATCGTTCAGGTGCCAACTTCTTCGACGTAGTGCGCCAGATTCATGACGTACTTGGCGCAACTCCTTGCCCGATACAGATTCCTGTAGGCTCGGAGGAGCATTTCAAAGGTGTGGTTGACCTGGTGAAGATGAAGGCTATTCTATGGCACGATGAGACCATGGGTGCTGAATACGAGGTTGACGATATACCTGCGGACTTGCTCGCTGAGGCTGAAGAATGGCGCGATAAGATGCTCGAGACCGTTGCTGAGTTTGACGATACGTTGATGGAGAAATATTTCTCCGACCCGTCAACCATCACGGAAGAAGAGATTCGCACTGCCATCCGCAAAGGTTGCATCAGTATGCATATCTTCCCTGTCATCTGCGGTTCTTCCTTCAAGAACAAAGGTGTTCAGACAATGTTGGATGCTGTATGCGCATACTTGCCGAGTCCGCTGGATACGCCGCAGATAGACGGTACCGATCCGCGCAACGGAAATGCTATTAGTCGCAAACCTGAGGAGACTCAGCCGCTTTGCGCTCTGGCATTTAAGATTGCAACCGATCCGTACGTTGGTCGTCTCTGTTATTTCAGAGTCTATTCCGGTAAACTGGAAGCCGGTTCGTACGTTTACAACCCGCGCTCGGGCAAGAAAGAACGTATCAGCCGTATCTTCCAGATGCACTCGAACCACCAGAATCCTGTGGACTTCATTGCCGCAGGTGATATAGGTGCAGGTGTGGGCTTCAAGGATATCCGTACGGGCGATACCCTCTGCGATGAGGATAAGCCAATTGTACTCGAGTCCATCGAGTTCCCGGCACCGGTGATCGGTATATCTGTGGAGCCGAAGAGTCAGCAAGACATCGACAAACTCGGTGTCGGTCTGGCGAAACTCGCAGAAGAAGATCCGACCTTTACTGTTAAGACGGATGAACAAACGGGACAAACCGTTATCTCCGGAATGGGTGAATTGCACCTGGAGATTATTATCGACCGTCTCAAACGTGAATTCAAGGTTGAGTGCAACCAAGGTCGTCCGCAAGTGGCTTACCGTGAGGCTATCAGCGCTCCGGTTGAGCTGCGCGAGACGTACAAAAAACAATCCGGTGGTCGTGGTAAGTTTGCAGACATGATTGTTCGTGTCGAGCCGGCTGATGACGACTTCGAAGGAAGCCTGCAATTCGTCAATGAAGTCAAGGGTGGTAATATTCCTAAGGAGTTCATCCCGGCTATTGAGAAAGGCTTCCAAACCGCGATGAAGAATGGTGTGTTGGCAGGTTTCCCGGTTGACAAACTGAAAGTAACCGTTATCGACGGAAGCTTCCACCCGGTAGACTCCGACCAACTATCCTATGAGATTTGTGCACAGATTGCGTTCAAGAACGCTTGCGTGAAAGCTAAACCCGTTCTCATGGAGCCGATCATGAAGATTGAAGTCGTTACTCCGGAAGAGAGCATGGGTGATGTCATCGGCGACTTGAACAAACGTCGTGGACAAGTTGAAGGCATGGACACCGCTCGTACCGGCGCTCGTATAGTCAAAGCACATGTTCCATTGGCCGAGATGTTCGGCTATGTAACTGCGCTTCGTACTATCACCAGCGGCCGCGCTACAAGCAGTATGGAGTTCAGCCATTACGCGCCAGTAAACAGTACTATTGCCAAAACCGTCTTGACGGAATGCGGCGGTAGAGCTGACCTTGTATAAAATAAATCACGTGCGAGCGCGCACGTACTTATAATTAATACGTACACGCGGGTCATCTAAGCGAATGACTCTTTAGGGGTCTGCGCGTGCGAAAATGAACAAAAACAATTTAATTAAAAGTTAAAATGAGTCAAAAAATTCGTATTAAACTGAAATCTTTCGACCACAACTTGGCTGACAAGTCTGCTGAGAAGATCGTAAAGACGGTTAAAGCTACAGGTGCAGTTGTAAGCGGTCCTATTCCACTGCCAACACACAAACGTATCTTCACCGTAAACCGCTCCACCTTCGTTAACAAGAAGAGCCGTGAGCAATTCGAGCTCGCTAACTACAAGCGACTCATCGACATCTACAACAGTAACAACAAAACCGTTGAAGCTTTGATGAAACTCGAGCTCGCCAGCGGTGTGGAAGTAGAGATTAAGGTCTAATCACATTACAACAGGCCACATCCGACGGATAGCAACAGTGTCACAACACAACGAACCCCGTCGGCGAGAGTGGAAGTTAACTAACAACAATTATTAATTATTTAATCTAGCAAAAATGCCAGGATTATTAGGTAAAAAAATCGGAATGACATCCGTTTTCGGTGCCGATGGTAAAAATGTACCATGCACCGTTATTGAAGCTGGTCCTTGCGTAGTTACGCAACTGAAGACAGTGGAGAAAGACGGTTATCAGGCTGTTCAAGTAGGTTTCAAGCAGAAAAGCGAGAAACACACGAACAAAGCTGAGGCCGGTCATTTCAAAGCTGCTGGCGTCAACCCTATGCGCTATCTCGCAGAGTTTGACGGTTTTGACCAGGAGTTAAAGCTGGGTGACGAAATCAACGTGAACATCTTCGAAGAAGGTACATACGTTGACGTAGTAGGTACCAGCAAAGGTAAAGGTTTCCAAGGCGTCGTTAAACGCCACGGTTTCGGTGGAGTAGGTCAGTCTACTCACGGTCAGGACGACCGTCTTCGCGCTCCGGGTTCGGTAGGTGCTTGTGCATATCCGAGCCGTATCTTCCCGGGTACCCGCATGGCAGGTCACATGGGACAAGACCGCGTTACCGTACAAAACCTCGTAGTTTTGAAAGTTATCCCTGAGTACAACCTCATCATGGTGAAAGGTTCTATTCCGGGTGCAAAGAACAGTATTGTAACTATTAACAAGTAAGAGTATGGAACTTAGTATTTTGAATCAAGCCGGTGAGAAAACCGGAAAGAAGATCAAACTCAATGACGAGATCTTCGGAATCGAGCCTAACGACCACGCTATTTACTTGGACGTTAAGCAATTCTTAGCAAACAACCGTCAGGGAACAGCTAAAGCTAAACAACGTAGCGAAAATGCTCACTCAACACGTAAACTTGGCCGCCAGAAAGGTGGAGGTGGTGCACGTCCGGGTGACCTCAAATCGCCGGTTCGCGTTGGTGGTGGTACCATCTTTGGTCCCGTACCTCGTGATTATAGCTTCAAACTGAACCACAAAGTAAAACAACTCGCTCGCCGCTCTGCTCTGAGTCTGCGCGCTAAACAAGACCAACTCATCGTCCTCGACACCCTCGCTTTTGAGGCTCCTAAGACGAAAGCTATGGTTGAAGTGCTCGGCAAACTCAACATCACCGGTAAGAAAGTGCTCTTCGTACTTCCGGAGAACAACGACGTTGTTTTGAAATCTGCTCGTAACCTCGAGCGTACCAACGTGGTGACGGTTAACGAACTCAATACATACGCAATCATGAACTCGAACGCTCTCGTACTGTTGAAAGACAGCGTGAAAGCTATCGAAGAAACTTTAGCATAAGGAGGCAAGATTATGGCAATTATTATTAAACCTATCGTCACTGAAAAGATGACCGCCGCCGGCGAGAAGTTCAACCGTTATGGTTTCCGCGTAGAGCGTACTGCCAATAAAGTGCAAATCAAGAAGGCAGTAGAAGAAATGTACAATGTACAGGTGGAAGATGTAAATACAATTATTGTAGCTCCGAAGAACAAACAACGCTGGACCAAGTCCGGTCTGCTCCGCGGCGCACAACAAGCGTACAAGAAAGCCATCGTTACATTGAAAGAAGGTGAAACAATTGATTTTTATAGCAATATCTAAAAATGGCTGTACGTAAATTAAAACCCACTACACCGGGGCAAAGACACAAAGTTATTGGCGCGTTTGAGACAATTACCGCAAGCGCACCAGAGAAATCGCTTGTGTTCGGTAAGCTGAAAACGGGTGGTCGCAACAATGTTGGTAAAATGACCATGCGTTATATCGGCGGTGGACACAAACAGAAGTTCCGCGTAATTGACTTCAAACGCAACAAAGACGGTGTACCCGCAGTTGTTAAAACAATCGAGTATGATCCGAACCGCTCGGCTCGTATCGCCCTTTTGTTCTACGCTGACGGTGAGAAGCGTTACATGCTTGCTCCTAACGGATTGCAAGTAGGTCAAACTGTTCTGTCAGGTAGCGGTATCGCTCCTGAAGTAGGTAATGCACTTCCGCTCTCCGAGATTCCTCTGGGAACACTGGTGCACAACATCGAGCTTCGTCCGGGACAAGGCGCCCAAATGGTACGTTCTGCAGGTGTGTTCGCACAACTCGCAGGTCGTGAGGACAAGTATGCAATGATTAAGTTGCCTTCCGGCGAACTCCGTAAAGTGCTGGCAGCATGCCGCGCTACCGTAGGTGTCGTAGGTAACAGCGATCACGCGCTCGAGAAATCTGGTAAGGCTGGTCGTAGCCGCTGGTTAGGTCGTCGTCCGCACAACCGTGGTGTCGTTATGAACCCGGTAGATCACCCAATGGGTGGTGGTGAAGGCCGCGCATCTGGTGGACACCCAAGAAGCCGCAAGGGATTGCTTGCTAAGGGTTATAAGACTCGTCATCCGAAAAACCAGAGCAATCAGTACATTATTGAAAGACGTAAAAAGTAACCTATTAAACAGAAGAGAATTATGAGTCGTTCATTGAAAAAAGGACCGTTTATCAACGTTAAGTTGGAGAAAAAAGTGCTTGCTATGAATGAGGCTAACAAAAAAGAAGTTGTTAAGACCTGGTCACGCGCAAGTATGATCTCTCCTGATTTCGTAGGTCACACTATCGCCGTTCATAACGGAAATAAATTCATTCCTGTTTACGTAACTGAGAATATGGTAGGTCACAAACTCGGTGAGTTCGCTCCGACCCGTATCTTCCGTGGACACGCAGGAAAGAAATAATCCACTAATCATTCACAACAAATTAAAACAATTTTAGACAATGGGTGCTAGAAAACATAATAGTGCTGAAGCTATGAAGGAAGCTCGCAAGAGCCAGTACTTCGCTAAGCTGAACAACGTTCCTACCTCCCCGCGAAAAATGCGCCTTGTTGCTGACATGATTCGTGGTATGGAAGTAAACCGTGCCCTCGGTGCATTGCACTTCTCCACAAAAGAAGCCAGCCGTGCGCTCGAGAAACTGCTCAAATCAGCTATCGCTAACTGGGAAACCAAAACCGGCAAAAAAGCTGATTCTGAAACTCTGTATGTAACTAATATCATGGTAGATGGCGGTATGATGCTCAAACGTCTGCTGACCGCTCCTCAAGGTCGTGGATATCGTATCCGTAAACGCTCTAACCATGTAACTATCTTTGTTGATACCAAAACTAATAAAGCTGAGTAAGACTATGGGACAGAAAATTAATCCAATTGCCAACCGTCTGGGTATCGTCCGTGGTTGGGATAGCAACTGGTTCGGTGGTAAAAACTACGGTCAAACGATCCTCGAGGACCAAAAGATCCGTGACTACCTGAACGCACGTCTTGCTGAGGCTAGCATTAGCCGTATCGTCATTGAGAGAACTCTGAAACTTGTAACTGTAACTGTCTGCACTGCTCGCCCCGGTTATATCATCGGTAAGGGTGGACAAGAAGTTGACAAATTGAAAGAGGAACTGAAGAAAATCACCAAACAGGATGTACAAATCAACATCTTCGAGATCAAGCGTCCGGAACTCGATGCAACTATCGTAGCTCAAAAGGTTGCTAAACAACTCGAAGGTAAAGTGGCTTATCGCCGTGCCGTTAAGATGGCTATCGCATCTACCATGCGTATGGGCGCTGAGGGTATCAAAATCCAAATCAGCGGTCGTCTAAACGGTGCCGAAATCGCTCGCTCTGAGATGTACAAGGAAGGTCGTACTCCTCTGCACACACTCCGTGCTGACATCGACTACTGCCACGTAGGTGCTCTTACGAAAGTGGGTATCCTTGGCGTGAAAGTATGGATCATGCGCGGCGAAGTGTATGGCAAGAAAGACCTTGCTCCTAACTTCACACAACAACAAGGCCGTGGTGGCGAACGTCGCGATGATCGTCGCGGTGGTGACCGTCGTGGACGTCGTGGTGATTTCCGCAGAAACAACAAATAATTAATGTTAAACGATTTGTAGATTACAGTTATGTTACAACCTAAGAAAACTAAATTCCGCCGCTCGCAAAAAGGCCGCATTAAAGGTAATGCGCAACGCGGTAATGAGCTCGCTTTTGGCTCATTCGGTATCAAGAGCCTTGGTACCATCTGGTTGACAGGTCGTCAAATCGAAGCAGCCCGTGTAGCCGTAACCCGCTATATGCAACGTCAAGGTCAAGTGTGGATCCGCGTTTTCCCGGATAAACCTATCACCAAGAAACCGTTGGATGTCCGTATGGGTAAAGGTAAAGGTGCTCCCGAAGGATTCGTCGTTCCATTGGAACCCGGACGTATCATCTTCGAAGTGGATGGCGTACCTTACGAGGTAGCTAAAGAGGCACTCCGCCTGGCAGCTCAGAAACTTCCGATTACAACCAAATTTGTCGTAAGACGTGATTACGACGCAACCCAACTTGTATAATTAAAGGATTATGAAAACCGCTGAAATTAAAGAATTAACAACCGCTGAGATTCAAGAGCGTTTGGCAGCTGAGAAAGAAGCTCTCGTGCGCATGAAACTGAATCACAGTATTTCTCCGCTCGACAATCCGTTGCAGATTAAGGTTGCTCGTAAGACAATCGCTCGCCTTGCAACTGAACTTCGTAAGAGAGAATTAACAAAGTAAAAATCGAACGAAAATGGAAACAAGAAATCTTAGAAAAGAGCGTCAGGGAGAAGTCGTTTCCAACAAAATGGATAAGACAATCGTCGTAGCCGTTAAGTGGAAAGAGAAACACCCTATTTATGGCAAGTTTGTCAATAAAACTCACAAGTTCCATGTTCATGACGAGAAAAACGAGGCTGGTATCGGAGATACCGTTCGTATCATGGAAACTCGTCCGCTGAGCAAAACTGTTCGTTGGCGTCTAACTCAAATTATTGAAAGGGCTAAGTAATATGGTACAACAAGAATCAAGACTTACAGTTGCGGACAACTCAGGTGCAAAAGAGGCACTCGTCATCCGCGTACTCGGAGGCACACGCAAACGCTATGCTTCCCTTGGAGACACCGTTGTAGTAGCCGTTAAGGGCGTCATCCCTTCCAGCGAAATCAAAGACGGTACGGTTAGCCGTGCTATCGTCGTTCGCGTGAAGAAAGAAGTACGTCGCGCCGATGGTAGTTACATCCGCTTCGATGATAACGCTTGCGTTCTCATCTCTAACGCTGGTGAACTCCGCGGTAGCCGTATCTTTGGCCCCGTAGCTCGTGAGCTCCGTCAAACGAATATGAAAATTATTTCTCTCGCACCTGAAGTGCTTTAATCATCTAAATTTTTACAGTAATGGCAAAATTACATATTAAAAAAGGTGATATCGTCTACGTGAATGCAGGTGCTTCTAAGGGCAAAACCGGCCGCGTGCTGGAAGTGCTCGTAGAGAAACAACGTGCAATTGTAGAAGGTGTCAATATGGTATCTAAAAGTACCAAACCTAATGCAAAGAACCCACAAGGTGGAATAGTTAAACAGGAGAGCCCTATCCATATCTCTAACCTCAACCCCGTTGAAGACGGTAAACCCGTTCGCGTAGGTCGCGTTAAGAAGGATGGTAAACTCGTCCGCGTAAGTAAAAAAACAGGTAAAGAACTCTAAGCAATGAATACAGCAAGTCTTAAACAAGATTATCAGGAGCGCATCGTTCCTATCTTGATGAAAGAGTTTAACTACACTACAGTTATGCAGTGCCCTAAACTCCAAAAAATCGTCCTCAATCAGGGCCTTGGCGAAGCTGTAGCTGACAAGAAGATCATCGAGGTCGCTCAACAAGAGATGACACTCATCGCTGGTCAAAAAGCCGTTGCTACTGTTTCGAAGAAAGATATCGCTAACTTCAAGGTTCGTAAAAAAATGCCTATCGGCGTGCGCGTAACCCTCCGCGGTGAGCGTATGTACGAGTTCTTGGAGCGTCTCGTTCGCGTCGCCTTGCCACGTATCCGTGACTTCAAAGGTATCAACCACAAGATGGATGGCCGTGGTAACTATACCCTCGGTATCACAGAGCAGATTATCTTCCCTGAGATTAACATCGATAACATCACCAAACTGCTCGGTATGAACATCACGTTCGTTACAACAGCTAACACCGACGAAGAGGGCTTCGCTCTCCTACGTGAGTTTGGTCTGCCGTTCAAAAAGTAACCTTTAAACGTAATCAACTATGGCAAAAGAATCAATGAAAGCCCGCGAGGTAAAACGCGCTAAGCTCGTTGCTAAATACGCTGCTAAACGCGCTCAACTCCTCAAGGATGGTGACTACGAAGGTCTCCAAGCACTTCCGAAGAACGCCAGCCCGGTTCGCCTGCACAACCGCTGCAGCATCACCGGACGTCCGAAAGGTTACATGCGCGCATTCGGTCTCAGCCGTATTCAATTCCGTGAGATGGCTTCCAAAGGCCTCATCCCGGGCGTGAAGAAAGCTAGCTGGTAATAAATTAACTACAGTATTAAACAATGTCAGGGGAGTCCTGATAATTTTAAAAACATCAAACAAATGACAGATCCAATCGCAGATTATCTGACTCGACTCAGAAATGCAATCAAAGCCGGCCACCGCGTTGTCGAAGTGCCTGCTTCGAATCTGAAAAAAGAGATCACACGTATCTTGTTTGAGAAAGGTTACATCCTTTCCTATAAGTTCGTGGAAGATGGACCTCAAGGTACTATCAAAATCGCCTTGAAGTATGATCCGGTTAACAAAGTTAACGCCATCAAGAGTTTACAACGTGTATCAACCCCGGGTTTGCGCCAATACGTAGGCTATCGTGAGATGCCACGAGTGCTCAACGGACTCGGTATCGCCATCCTCAGCACATCTAAGGGTGTGATGACCAACAAAGAAGCTGCGCTTCAGAAGTTGGGCGGCGAGGTTATTTGTTACGTATATTAATGAAGGAGGAAAGTTATGTCAAGAATTGGTAAATTACCCATCGCTATTCCTGCCGGAGTTACCGTAGCAGTTAGCCCAGAAAATGTAGTGACCGTTAAAGGTCCTAAAGGCGAACTCGTACAAGCAGTTGATCCTATCATCACTGTGACCGTTGAAGACGGTGTTTGCCACGTTACACGTCCTAATGACGAAAAAGAAAGCCGTGCTAAACACGGACTCTATCGTGCTTTGATTCACAACATGGTTTATGGTGTAAGTGAAGGTTATAAAGCTACTCTCGAGTTAGTCGGTGTCGGCTACCGCGTAGAGCTCGCTCAACCCCAAGTACTCAACTTCTCGCTTGGTTATACTCACCCCATCTATCTCGGCCTGCCGAAAGAGGTGAAAGTGGAAACCAAAACAGAACGTAACCAAAACCCGTTGGTAATGCTTGAATGCGCTGACAAACAATTACTTGGACAAATTTGCGCGAAGATTCGCTCGTTCCGCAAACCCGAACCTTACAAAGGTAAAGGTATTCGCTTCCAAGGTGAAGTCGTTCGTCGTAAAGCTGGTAAATCTGCTGGTAAATAATAAGAAAGGAGTAAGTTATGGATAAGAAAATTGCACGTAGAGCTAAGATTAAAGCTACTATCCGTACCAAAGTTAATGGTACCGCTGAGCAACCTCGTCTGACTGTATTCCGTTCGAACTGCCAGATTTATGCTCAAGTGATCGATGATGTAAAAGGCGTTACACTCGCTGCTGCTTCATCTCTCGCAATTAAAGATAAAATGACCAAAACAGAGAAAGCTAAGAAAGTAGGCGCTCTCATCGCTGCTGCCGCTAAGAAAGCCGGCGTTGAACAAGTCGTCTTCGATCGTAATGGCTACCTCTATCACGGTCGTGTACAAGCTTTGGCTGACGCTGCACGCGAAGCCGGTCTCAAATTCTAAAAACAACGAAGACTTATGAATAGAGTAAAAACAACACAAGACTTGGAGCTCCAGGAGCGCCTCGTTGCTGTCAACCGCGTAACTAAAGTTACAAAAGGTGGACGTACTATGACATTCGCAGCCATCGTTGTTGTTGGAAACGGTAACGGTGTAGTTGGTTATGGCCTTGGTAAAGCTGGCGAAGTTACAGCCGCAATTGCTAAAGGTACCGAAGCTGCTAAAAAGAACCTCATTCAAGTGCCTGTTCTCAAAGGTACTGTTCCTCACGAGCAGTATGCTAAGTTCGGCGGAGCACGCGTTTACCTCCAACCCGCTACCCACGGTACGGGAGTTAAGGCCGGTGGTGCTATGCGTGCCGTGCTCGAATCTGCAGGCGTGCGCGACGTCCTCGCTAAATCCAAAGGCTCGTCTAACCCTCACAACCTCGTGAAGGCTACTATCGAAGCTCTGGCTCAAATGCGCGACGCACGTCAAGTAGCTCAGAACCGTGGCGTAAGCCTCGATGTAGTGTTTAACGGATAAAATTGTGTAAGACTATGGCAAAGATTAAAATTCAAAAAGTACGCAGTACTATTAAATGCCCGAAAGTACAAAAGGAAACTATGGCTGCTCTCGGTCTGCGCAAAATCAACGCTGTCGTAGAACACGAAGCTACTCCCGCCATACTCGGTATGGTCGACAAGGTTAAACACCTCGTTAAAGTTATTGATTAATCCTAAAAACAACTAAGCATTATGGAATTAAATAATTTAACTCCGGCTGCTGGTTCAGTTAAGACCGCTAAACGCGTCGGCCGTGGTGCCGGTTCGGGACTCGGTGGAACTTCTACCCGTGGTCATAAGGGTGCACAATCACGTTCCGGCTACTCTAAAAAGATTGGTTTCGAAGGTGGTCAAATGCCTATGCAACGTCGTTTGCCTAAATTCGGATTTAAAAACATCAACCGCGTGGAGTATAAGGCTATCAACCTCAATATCCTCCAACAACTTGCTGACGAGCGCAAACTCGAAGTAATCGGCCTGCCCGAACTCTTCGAAGCCGGCTTCATCAACAAGTCCGCGCTGGTGAAAATCCTCGGCAACGGTACCCTTACCGCTAAACTGACAGTCAAAGCCAACGCTTTCAGCAAAAAAGCTGAAGAAGCTATTACAGCCGCTGGTGGTACTATCGAAAAAATCTAAATTATGCGTAAATTTATTGATACAGTAAAAAATATCTGGAAGATTGAAGACCTCCGCAATCGACTCCTGACCACGTTACTCTTCGTGCTCATCTATCGCTTCGGTAGCTTTATCGTTCTTCCCGGTATTGATCCGACTGCTCTCACATCCCTGCATGCGCAAACGGCAGGCGGTCTGATGGCCTTGTTGGACATGTTCTCCGGCGGCGCTTTCTCGAACGCTTCGATTTTCGCCCTCGGTATCATGCCCTACATCTCGGCTTCTATCGTCATCCAATTGCTCACCATCGCGGTGCCTTACTTCCAGAAGATGCAGAAAGAAGGAGAGTCCGGACGTCAGAAAATGAACCAGATTACGCGCTATCTTACCGTGATCATCCTGCTCTTCCAAGGTCCGAGTTACCTCGTTAACCTCTCCGTGCAGATGGCTCAGGCTGGACAACCGCTCGCAATCGGAATCAACTGGTTTACCATTTCGTCAACCATTATCCTCTGCGCTGGTTCAATGTTCGTTATGTGGCTCGGTGAGCGCATTACCGATCGGGGTGTAGGTAACGGTATTTCCTTCATCATCCTTATCGGTATCATCGCGCGCCTCCCGGGTGCTGTAGTGCAAGAGTTCTCGCTGCGTCTCAACGAAACAGGTAGCGGCGGTCTGATGGTCTTCATCGCTGAAATCATCATCATGCTGCTCGTCTTCGCTTTCGCTATCATGTTGGTGCAAGGTACCCGCAAGATACCTGTACAATATGCTAAACGCATCGTGGGAAATAAACAATACGGTGGTGTACGCCAGTATATCCCGCTTAAGGTGAACGCAGCTAACGTAATGCCTATCATCTTCGCGCAAGCTATCATGTTCATTCCTATCGCTTTGGTAGGTTTCAGCGCTGACGGCTCTAATGCCTTCGCTCGCGCTTTCATGGACAATGACGGCTTCTGGTACAACTTCGTATTCGCACTGCTCATCATCGCCTTCACTTACTTCTATACAGCCGTTATCATTAACCCTGTACAGATGGCCGAGAACCTGAAACTCAATAACGGTTTCATTCCTGGCGTGAAGCCCGGTAAGAAAACAGCCGAGTATATAGACACCATCATGTCACGCATCACCCTGCCGGGTAGTATTCTGCTCGCCATCATCGCCATCCTGCCTGCTTTCGCTCGTATGTTTGGCGTCAGCATGGGATACGCGCAGTTCTTCGGCGGTACGTCGTTGCTCATCATGGTGGGCGTAATTTTGGATACACTTCAACAAATCGAGAGTCACCTCCTTATGCGTCACTACGACGGATTCTTTGAGTCCGGTATGCGCATCAAAGGACGCTCGGGTGCCATGGCTTATTAATAATTATGGTATTCCTCAAGACTGACGAAGAAGTTGAATTGATGCGTAAGAGTAATCAACTCCTGGGCATGACTTACGGCGAACTCGCTAAAGTCATCGCCCCGGGGATGACTACTGCCCAACTGGACAAGATAGCGCACGACTTTATCTGCGACCACGGAGGCATCCCTGCCTGCCTTGGCTACGAAGGCTATCCCGCTACACTCTGCACTTCGGTCAACGAGCAAGTGGTACATGGCATTCCAAGCAAAGACGTCGTGCTCAAAGAGGGAGATATTATCTCCGTTGACAGCGCCATTAAACTCAATGGCTTCATCTCGGACTCGGCGTACACCTTCCCCGTAGGAGAAGTGAAACCCGAAATCATCCAACTGATGAAAACAACCAAAGAGTGCCTTTATCTCGGTATCCAACAAGCTGTCACTGGTAAACGTCTTGGCGATGTGGGATTCGCTATCCAAAACCACGCAGAGAAAGCTGGCTATTCCGTCTGCCGCGAGTACGTAGGACACGGCATCGGACGCGAAATGCATGAAGATCCCGAAGTCCTAAACTACGGTCGACGCGGGAACGGTATCGTCCTTAAGTCCGGAATGACATTGGCCATCGAACCGATGATCCTTATGGGCAGACGAAACGTCCTCATCGAAGACGACGGATGGACAGCTCGTACCTGCGACCGCAAACCCGCTGCGCACTACGAACTTTCCGTATGCGTGCGTAACGGCAAAGCGGATATACTATCAACATTTGACTATATTCAACAAGTCTTAGGAGACAGATTTATTTAACACTATGGCAAAACAAGATGCAATTGAAGTAGATGGAACCATCACCGAGGCATTGTCCAATGCGATGTTCCGCGTCCAATTAGAAAGTGGTCACGTCATTATCGCTAATATCTCCGGTAAAATGCGTATGCATTATATCAAAATCCTACCGGGAGACCGCGTAAAAGTGGAGATGAGCCCTTATGACTTGACGCGTGGAAGAATTTCCTTCCGCTATAAGTAATAACCTAACTAATTAAACACTGTACGAATATGAAGGTACGTGCTTCTATTAAAAAGCGCAATGCGGACTGCAAAATCGTGCGCCGCAAAGGTAAGCTTTATGTAATTAACAAAAAAGAACCCAAAATGAAGATGCGTCAGGGATAAGCTCCTCATCTTGGTAACATTTAAACAACATCCCAAAGTAAAAAATTATGGCTATAAGAATTGTCGGTGTAGATCTGCCACAAAACAAAGCTGGCGAAGTCGGTTTGACTTACATCTACGGATTAGGTCGTTCAAGCGCAAAGAAAATCCTTGCAGAGGCAGGCGTTGACCCAAGCATCAAAGTGCAGGATTGGACGGATGACCAAGCAGCAAAGATTCGTGAGATCATCGGTGCTAAGTACAAAGTAGAAGGTGACCTCCGCTCTGAAACACAATTGAACATCAAACGTTTGATGGATATCGGTTGCTACCGTGGTGTGCGCCATCGTATCGGACTCCCGGTTCGTGGACAATCTACTAAAAACAACGCCCGTACGCGTAAAGGAAAGAAAAAGACTGTTGCTAACAAGAAAAAAGCAACTAAGTAATCAACAACCCATTAACATCAAACAATTATGGCAAAGAAAACAGTTGCAGCCAAGAAGCGTGTTGTTAAAATTGACGGCGTAGGACAACTACACGTTATGTCGTCTTTCAACAACGTTATCGTAACACTTGCTAATGGCGACGGTCAAGTAATCAGCTGGTCGTCCGCAGGTAAAATGGGCTTCCGTGGCTCTAAGAAAAATACTCCCTATGCAGCACAAATGGCTGCAGGTGATTGCGCTAAGGTCGCTTTCGACCTCGGCTTGCGTAAAGTAAAAGCATACGTTAAAGGTCCTGGACAAGGACGTGAAAGCGCTATCCGCGCATGCGTCGCTGCCGGTATCGATGTAACTGAGATTATCGACGTTACTCCTATGCCGCATAACGGCTGCCGTCCTCCTAAACGCCGCCGCGTATAACAATTTAACAGTTTAACATTAATAACTATTTAACGTTTACAAACTATGGCAAGATATACTGGACCTAAATCACGTATCGCACGTCGTTTTGGTGAACCAATCTTCGGGCCGGACAAAGCGCTTGACCGTCGTCACTACGCTCCCGGACAACATGGCGTTAACCGCCGCAAAAAAAGCTCTGAGTATGGTACTCAGCTCGCTGAAAAACAAAAGGCTAAATATACCTATGGCGTGCTCGAACGTCAATTCCGACTCCTCTTCGCTGAGGCTTCGCGCAAAAAAGGTATTACCGGTGAAATCCTTATCCAACTCCTCGAGTGCCGTCTGGACAACATCGTTTACCGCCTTGGTATAGCACCTACACGTGCAGCCGCTCGCCAACTCGTTAGCCACCGTCATATCACTGTCGACGGTAAAGTCGTTAATATTCCTTCCTTCCAGGTTAAACCCGGTATGGTAGTCGCCGTTCGCGAAAAATCGAAATCACTCGAGGTTATCGCTACTTCGCTCGAAGGCTTCAACCACGCTAAATATAACTGGCTCGAGTGGAACGAGGCTGACAAAGCTGGTAAATTCCTCAATATTCCTCCACGCGAAGAAATTCCGGAGAACATTAAGGAACAATTAATCGTTGAGTTGTACTCTAAACAATAATTAAATTCATGGCAATATTAAATTTTATCAAACCTGACAAGGTGATAATGGTTGAGTCGAACGGAAGAAAGGCTACTTTCGAGTTCCGTCCTCTCGAACCCGGTTACGGAATTACAGTTGGTAACGCTATTCGTCGTGTCCTCTTGAGCTCACTCGAGGGCTATGCCATCTGCTCAATTAAAATCAGTGGTATTGATCATGAATTTGCAACCATTCCTGGTGTCATCACTGATGTAACCAACCTTATCCTCAACCTCAAACAGGTCCGTTTCCTCCACAAGAAAGGCGTAGAAGAAGAGACCGAAACCGTTAAGGTGCACGTCAAGAAAGCTTCATCCTTCATCGCTGGTGACCTTAACCAAGTCCTCCAAAACTTCGAGGTATTGAATCCTGATCTCCTCCTCGCTGAACTCGACGAGTCTGCTGACTTCGAAATCGAAATCAATATCAACAAGGGACGCGGTTATGTTCCATCCGACGAGAACCAAAAAGCTGACGACGCTATCGGCACACTCGCTATCGACTCTATCTACACCCCAATCCGTCTCGTTAAGTACGCTATCGACGCTTACCGCGTAGGTCAACGTACCGACTACGAGAAACTGACCCTTGAGATTGAAACCGATGGCTCTATCGCACCGAAAGATGCTCTTACAGAGGCCGCTAAAATCCTCATCTACCACTTTATGCTCTTCTCTGATGAGCGTATCGTGCTCGAGGAGGAAACGCTTAAACGCGAAAACGGACTCGACGAGGAAATCCTTCGTATGCGTCAGTTGCTCAACCAACGACTCCAAGACATGGACCTCTCTGTCCGCGCGCTCAACTGCCTCAAAGCAGCTGAAGTTGAAACCCTCGGAGAACTGGTTAAGTACCACCGCAACGACCTGCTCAAGTTCCGTAACTTCGGTAAGAAATCCCTCACCGAACTCGACGAACTTCTCGAGCGCAACGGTCTGGCTTTTGGTATGGATATCTCACGCTATCGTGTGAATGATTAACAATTTAACGTTTTAATGTAATTAAAAATTATGAGACATAATAAGAAATTCAATCATCTTAGCCGTAAAGCCGCTCACCGTAGTGCGATGTTGTCCAACATGGCTTGCTCCTTGATTCAGCACAAGCGCATCTCCACAACGCTTGCTAAGGCTAAAGCCCTCCGCATCTACGTTGAGCCGCTGCTCACACGTGCTAAAGAGGATACTACGGCTAACCGCCGTCTCGTCTTCAGCGAACTCAAACAAAAAGAAGTCGTAACCGAACTCTTCCAAAACGTGGCAGAGAAAATCGCTAACCGTCCCGGTGGCTACACGCGTATCCTCCGTACTGGTTTCCGCCTCGGTGACGCCGCTGAGATGTGTATCATCGAACTCGTTGACTATAACGAGAACATGCTCAAAGAGACTAAGAAAGCTGCTAAGAAAGCTACTCGCCGTGGTGGTAAAAAAGCTGCTGCTGAAGAGGTCGCTGCTGAACCCGCTGAGGCACCCGCAGCTGAAGCTCCTGCTGAAGAAGCTAAAGCAGAATAATCTGTCATCTAAACAGCTAAATAGGGTGGGGACATTCGTTCTCACCCTTTTTTCTCTAAACCCTCAACGCTAAACCCTAAACGCTAAACGAACTGCCAAAATGTCAGTCCAACCCCTTTGGCACACTTCTTGAAGAATATCTACTGCGAAATATTCATTAATCATTAATCATTATTCATTGATATGTCAAAAGGAAACATTGGGGTAACATCAAACAATATCTTCCCCGTAATCAAAAAATTTCTCTATTCCGACCACGAGATCTTCCTCCGTGAGTTGATTAGTAATGCCGTGGACGCTACGCAGAAACTCAAAACACTTGCTTCTGTAGGTGATTTCAAGGGCGAACTCGGCGACCTCACTGTCCGCGTTATTATCGATAAGGACAAGAAAACACTTACCGTCCGCGACCGGGGTATCGGTATGACGGCCGACGAAGTGGACAAGTTTATCAACCAAATCGCTTTCTCCGGTGCCGAAGAGTTCGTCAATAAGTATAAAGACAAGGCTGAGGCTATCATTGGACACTTCGGCTTGGGCTTCTATTCTGCCTTTATGGTCGCTAAGAAGGTTGAAATCTTCTCACTCAGCTACCAGAACGATGCCAAACCTGTTCACTGGTCTTGCGAAGGCACACCTGAATACCAGATGGAAGATACCATCAAAGCCGACCGCGGAACTGACATTGTCCTCCATATCGACGACGAATTCACACAGTACCTCGAGGACGCTACCATCGAAGGCCTGCTCCGCAAATACTGCAAGTTCCTGCCTGTCGAGATAGCTTTCGGCAAACGCAAAGACTGGAAGGATGGCAAGCAAGTCGAACTCGACGAGGACAATATCATCAACGACATTAATCCCGCCTGGACACGCAAACCCGCTGACCTTACCGACGAGGACTACGATAAGTTCTACCACGAACTCTATCCCCTCCAGATGGACCAGCCGCTCTTCCATATCCACCTCAACGTCGACTATCCCTTCCACCTCACCGGTATCCTCTATTTCCCGAAGATAAAGAACAACCTCGACGTTCACCGCAATAAGATTCAACTCTATTGCAACCAGGTTTACGTCACCGACGAAGTCGAGAATATCGTGCCCGAGTATCTCACACTCCTCCACGGCGTCATCGACAGCCCCGATATCCCGCTGAATGTCAGCCGTTCTTACCTGCAGTCCGACAACAACGTCAAGAAAATCAGCGGCTACATCACCAAGAAAGTGGCTGACAAATTGGCAGAACTCTTCAAGGCCGACCGCGAGAACTTTGAGAAGAAGTGGGACGACGTCAAGATGTTCATCCAGTTCGGTATGCTTACCGACGAGAAATTCTACGAGCGCGCCATCGGTTTCGCGCTCCTCAAGAACCTCGACGGCAAGTACTTCACACTCGATGAGTACAAGGCCCAAATCAAGGACGCACAGACCGATAAGGACGGCAACCTCGTTATCCTTTATACCCAGGACCCGGATGCCAACTACACCTATGTAGAGCGCGCAAAGGCCAAGGGCTACGATGTCCTTCTCCAAAATGGCGAACTCGACGTGCACGCTATGTCCCAGTTTGAGCAAAAAGCCGAGGATAACAAGCTCCGCTTCGTTCGCGTCGACTCCGACACTATAGAGAACATCATCCGCAAAGAAGATGCTGCCAAGGACACCTATACCGACGAGCAGAAAGAAGGCCTCCGCAAAGCTTTTGACGAGATCCTCAAATCACAAATCAAAGATCAAAAATCTCAAATCAATTACTATGTCACTTGCGAAGCAGCCGCTTCCGACGCGCTGCCTGTCTTCCTCACCCAGAACGAGTTCATGCGTCGTATGAAAGAGATGGCATCACACCAGCAAGGACTCTCCTTCTATGGCCAGATGCCCGACTCTTATAACCTCGTCCTCAACACTTCGCACCCGCTCATCCAAGACCTCATCTCTAAGATGACCGAAGAGCAGGTGTCCGAAGAGGTAGAGAAGAAAGCGGAGAAAGAAGGCGAAGAGCCGACTAAAGAAACGGTTATCAAGACTGTCTATAAACTAACGGGTGAAGATGAGAAGCTTCATCAGTTAATAGACATAGCCCTCTTGGCTTCCGGCCAACTTAAGGGCGAAGCACTCGCTAAGTTCGTTAGCAGGTCTGTTAACCTGCTATAAGAACTCAAGCAACAGAAGTTGCTAACTTCGTCAACCGCTCCGTCGCCCTCCTCTGACCGCTGACCTCTGACCGCTGACCGCTGAAAGCTGACCGCTGACCGCTGACCGCTGAAAGCTGACCTCTGACCGCTGACCTCTGACCGCTGACCGCTGAAAGCTGACCGCTGACCGCTGACCGCTGAAAGCTGACCGCTGACCGCTGAAAGCTAATAGATGATTGCTGACAGCTTAAAAAAGTGCAGGATTTTCCCGAATCCCGCACTTTTTTCGTCCCCTCTCCTTCCCCCGTCTTTTCCCAAAATTAGTATGTGATTACTATGTGATTAGTATGTGATTAGTATGTGATTAGTATGAGATTACTATGTTATTACTATGTCCTTAGTATGTTAGTAGGCTAATTGCATCGGGAGAGTAAAGGCACTTAACCCTCTTAGCCTGCGTCCCATAACCCATAACCCATAACTCTTAGTCCCTAACCCTTAATTGCTACTTCGACTTTACAAAATGAAAGTTTTTTCCTAAAATATTACCTTTTTCACACTTTTCTGCGAAAAAAACAAACAAAAAGTTGCATATATCAAAAAAAAGCTGTACTTTTGCAGCCCTATTTATGTTGTCATGCGAAAGAATCGGTTTATAGTACCGACTATATATTTATTAACTAACTAAAAACAAGCTTATGAAAAAGTTTTTTCTTTGTCTGTTAATGTCTCTTATTGGCATGTTTTGCAGCGTAGAAGCTCAGACTTTCGTATTGTCTGACGGCTTTGAAACGGGCGACTTTAGCAAGTACGAGTGGACGCAAGAAGCTGTCGTGGGTAACACTGCTTGGCAAATCGAGAGTGCTGGACCCGACCTCGCTTATCCTTCTACCGTGCTGCAAGGTACACACCGCGCTTACCTGCGTAACACTACCGGTGAGACACAAGGGTACGTGACGAGACTTATTACACCCGTCATGAAACTGGACACGGTTTATCAGCCGATGCTGCGTTTCTGGTACGCGAATCCTAAATGGACCGCTGACCGTGATACGTTGCGCGTGCTCTACAAAACCGCACCGAAAGCTGATTGGAAACTGTTGAGAGAATTCTCTGCTGCACAAGCCAATTGGCAAAAAGTAGAACTGGCTCTGCCCGAGTACACCGAGGCATACCAAATTGCCTTTGAGGGTAAAGACAATCTGGGACATGGTATCGTACTCGACAGTATCGAAGTGCGTTCTACTCCCGAATGTACCGTGCCGCATGACATCATCGTCAATAACCTCGGCGCTGGTAAAGTCAACATTGCTTGGACCGCAAGCTGGGATGCAAGCCAATTCGAGGTCATCGTCACCAAAATCGCTATCGACCCCGATACCATCGCTAAAGTCCCTGAGGACCAAATCATTTTGCACGACTCTACCGAAACAGGTATGCAACAAAGCATCGACGTTGCGCTCGTTTCTGGTGAGTACTACTATTTCTTCGTCCGCTCTATCTGTGACGACGAAAATAGTGCTTGGAATAATCCGAACGGATACCGCTTCCGCGTAAAAGCAACCAAAAACATCCCTTACTCCTATGGCTTTGATATGGAGTACGAACCCGGACGCGTACGCCGCGATCCCGAGTGGACTTGGGGAACCAATACCGGTAACTTCACGCCTTTCATCAACGTGAATACCGCAATTGCCGACCGGAAGAAATATTCCAAAGATGAGTCAACCTGTGTCGTATTCGCTGGAACGGCTAACCTGACGACGGCAATCCCCGCCGGTAAGTATGCATATGTGGCTTCGCCCGCTTTGGCGGATACACTCAATCCAAACTTCGCACTCAACCAGTGCCAAGTACGATTCTGGACCACCGTGTACACCTATACAGGACGTAATTATGCACATAGCCTCATCGTCGGCGTAATGACCGATCCCGAGGATATCACAACCTTCGAGGCTGTTGACACCGTCAGCGTTTGGGGTAACGAGGATTTTGTAGAAAACGTAGTGGATCTCAGCTCGTATCAAGGTACTGCTGGCTATGTGGCCTTCTTGAGTGACTTTGATACCCAAAATATGATCTATCTCGACGACATGACAGTCGAGTACATCAGTGGCGCCGCTGTTCCATCTCAGATCAGCGTTAATCCACGTGCTACATCGGCACAGATTAATTGGAAAGGCAATGCTGTAAACTACAACCTCATCATTACCAACGAGGAAGTAAATGATCCTGCTAATGCTACACCTGCTCAGATCGTTGATCAGGCAAACGGATTGACCACCAATAGCTATCAAACAACTGCCCTCGAGGCTGACCATAGCTGGAACCGTCCGTACTTCGTCTATGTACAGGCCGTTGAAGGCGAGAAAAAATCCGCTTGGAGCTATCGCAAACCATTTGTCACCATCCCTGCTCAAAGAGAAGTGCCTTATACAATGGACTTCGAGCAGACTTCTGGTACTTATACCATCGGCGAAGCAACTGCGAAATATCCGGCTAACATCGGTATGTTCTCCAATGATTCCGAGTTCCCGCACTTGGTAGGTACAAACTATCATGAAGGCTCGTCCGCCCTAAACCTCACGAAAGACCCGGGCAAAGAGTCATGGATCACTCTGCCAATGGTAGATTCTTTGGCCGACAAACAAGTGAAGTTCTATCTCAGCGGCTCCTCAACACCTGCACAAGCACATGCTATACTCGGTGTGATGACCAATCCTATGGACTTCAATACCTTCGTCCCCGTTGCTGACTTTAAACTGGCTTCAACTGGTTATTCCATCTGCTACGCTAACTTCCAGAACTACAACGGACCCGATGGCATCATCGCTATCGCATGGGGAGATGCCGATGGAGGCAAAACTACCATTAACTATATTGATGATGTTACGGTCGAGGAAATAGCAAAGTGCTTACCTCCGGTTAATATGCAGTTGGTTGCACAGTCTGACTCTGTAACGGTTAGCTGGGACAAGTCTATAGCTACTACTTGGGAGGTAGTCCTCACGAAGAGTGTGCTGACGGATAAACAAAAAGAGTTAGATTTCGACTCTATCAGCCACCTGGATATCACACTCTATGCCGATACAATAGAGTGGTTGGATACGCAAAACAACCCAACCTTCGGCGTAGGTGGTCTCAACTATAATAACACCTATTATATCTATGCGCGCACGCTATGTGACGAGGAGAAGACTTGGTGGGTAGAGAGTACTTTCAAGACTCCGTGTCCGGATGACTTCCCAGTTCCATTCTTCGACGACTTCGAGAGTTATGCAAGTGTAAATCAATCCATAGGATGTTGGAAGGTATTCAACGTTAGTGCATCATCTGCATATCCGAAAGTAACGACCTTGACGGTAACAGGCAGCGATAGTAAGAAAGCAGTCGACCTGTATTCTACTGCTACCGCTAATTCTTGGATGGCACTGCCCGGTCTTGCAGGAGATCTGAACAACATGCGACTCTCATTCGACTATCGTAGTTGGGCTTCTACTGTCACAACAGCGCCGAAGGCTATCCTTATCGTCGGTACAATGAGCGATTTGGAAGACGTTTCCACCTTCGTTGGTATCGATACCTTCTATATTAAGGGTACCGCCGAGTATCAGCATGTGAACATGGACTTGGCTAACTATACATTGGCTAACAATAATATTGTCTTCACCTCCGGTCTGCCGGGATTCGCTGATCGCTTGCCGAGCGGCGTAAGCTTCACTACCAGTGACGTGGCTTTTGACAATGTGCTCGTTAAGCCGAACACCTGTATCGAAGCTTGGAACATTGAAGATACTGATATCCAGACCAACTCGATTGATATCAAGTGGGACGGTAAATCTACCGGCGACGAATGGGTAGTTAAGGTGATGAATGCCAAAGATTCTACATTTGTCATCAATGACACAACCGTCGTAGGTAAGGCTTTCCATGCTGAAGGACTGGAGCCGGTTAGCAAATATACGTTCTATGTTAAACCGTCTTGTGATACGATTTGGACGGAGGCTTCATACTACACCGCTTGTGTGAAACTTGACCCGACCAAACCAAATAAGGAGACCTTTGAGGATTATCCAAGTGGTACCTCGTATAACGCGAGCTACCAAGCTCCTTGCTGGACCGTAGGTAATGGCAATCCGGCTGCAACAACAACGTATATTCCGTATATCTACAAGACATCGGCCACGTACGCTGCTTCGGGTACGAACTGCTATCGTCTCTATCCGACTTCTACCTATAGTCCTACTTGGGTGGCTGCACCGGAAGTTGATTGCAATTCGCTGTCTGAACTGTTAGTAACATTCTCGTTCTACGGATCTACTTCGTACTACATCCTCCCGGGTGTAATGACTGATCCGGAAGACTTGACCACATTCGTTGTTCTCGATTCGATTAAGGGACAAGGTAAGATCGCTACCATTTCTATGGACTTGAGCGAATATGCTGACCAGATTCCGGCAACTGCTAAATATGTTGCTTGGCGTACAGCGTATAACGCAGGTCCGACAATCTACTTGGACGATATTTCCATCGTTAAGATTACCTGCCCGCTACCGAAACCTTCTTACTCCGGTCTGACAGCTGAGCAAGTACGTATCAGCAGTGGCTTGCGTACCGATAACCAGTGGGTTCTCATGGTGACGGATACACTGCCTAAAGACTTCTCGGCTGACATGCTCTCATTAATCAATGTGGACTCGCTCGTGCACAATGATAGCATCTGGAAAGCACACGTCGTTTACTACGACACAATCAGCACACGTAACCAACTCGTTACTGGCCTGACCGAGCAAAAAGACTACTATGCTGCTATCGCCACACTGTGTGAAGATGGTCTATCACAATGGCAACTTATCTCCTTCACTACACCATGTAAAGCGGTTACACCGGAAGCTATGGGTACTATCACCTTCTCCAAGAAAGATGGGTATGTATCAGGTTCCACTGCTTCCCGCAACTTGCCTTGCTGGACTATAGGAAATAAGTCTGGAAATGCTACCATGGCACAAACTTATACTCCGTATATATATACTACCAGTACTTATTTATACGGCGCTAATAAGGATAGCGTCCTCTGTATCTATTCCTACAACCCGTCATCGGCAACTTCTACCAAATACAATGGTGCGTATGCTATTATGCCGGAATTGGAAGTAGAGGATATTAGCAAGTATCAGGTGAATTTCTGGGCACGTGCATATAGCACCACTACCTATGGTGACAAACTGATTGTAGGTGTCGTAACAGACCCGAGTGACCTCAATACCTTCGTCGTAGTTGATACACTAACATTGAATCATACTACATACGAGCCGTTCTCAGTCTCGTTCGAAGACTATCAAGGTGACTATATGGGAAACAAAGGACGCTATGTTATGTTCACCAATGAGTGTACAGGTTCTATAACATCCAACTATTCGTTCATCGCTGCTATCTCGGTATCGAAAATCCCAACCTGCCGTCCTGTAACAGAGTTCAAAGTGGACAGCATCGCTGAAGATGCCGCTATGATTAGCTGGAAGCAATACAGCGATAGCTATCGTATGATGATGGCAAAAGAAATTGTTGAGGATGAAAAGAAAGCTACCTATGATAAATGGGTATTGGATTCAGTGATTACCAAAACCGATTCTGTTCTCCTTACCAATCTGCAACCGAATACGCACTATTATGTCTATGCTCAGGCTTTATGCGAAGGAGGTGATAGTAGTGCTATCTCAATGACCTATGCACATATCCTAACCGATTGTCCGATAGGTAAAGGATTCGCTGTTCCGTACTTTGTGGACTTTGATCATAATTCCGCTACAGGTACAGGTAAACGTCCGGATTGCTGGGAGGGTGTTCAACTGACCTTCGATACAGTGGGTACTACACAAAGTTATCCGTATGTATATAACCTCAAGGCATCGTCTGTATCAGAGCCGAACATTTTGTACATGTATTCGCAGGGATACTGGAATAACACCAGCAAGAAGTTCACAACGGACTCCAAATCAATTGCTGTAGCTCCGAAGGTACAAGGTGACTTGGCCGAATATATGGTTAGCTTCTATGCAAAGAAGACTGGAACAACCGCTTCGTATGGTGAAAAACTGTTACTCGGTTATGTGACAGATGCCACACAGAAAGGCATGGATTCAACCTTCGTGAAGATTACTGATGTAGTGGTAACTTCTACAACTCAATCACCGTATCAGGTTATCCTGAGTGACTACGTAACCTCTATTCCGGAAGGAGCACGAATAGCGTTGAAAGCAGATTGGACTGCACAAGGCTTTAATATGACGCCGACTACAGGCACATATTACTATGCTTACTTCTATGTGGACAACTTCAAGATCGGTATGCCGCCGAGCTGCTTCCCGCCAACATTGGAACCCGGTAATACCTCGCTCTATACTGCTGACGTGAACATCATTCCTTCTAAAGCTTGGAATGACAAGTGGCAAATAGCTGTCGTGCCTGATTCCATTTACTCAAAGACTGGATACGATGCAGCTGGTCATCTCGCAAGCGATAGCGTGCGTATCGTGGACGCTGACTCCGCTAACTTCGTAATCTCCGATCTGACTCCGGGTACACTCTACTGGCTCTATGCCCGTACTGTTTGCGGCGGAGAGGATGGCAATAGCTCATGGACCGACCTCGCTGTTTCAACACGTACGAAATACTACTATAAGGATAGCTACTTCTTCGGATTCGAAAAGAGTGCCGGATGGCAGTTCTGTCAGAATAGCACTTCTACTACCTATTGGATCCATCCTGCTCTCGAAGTAGGCTACGAAGGTGGTAATGCTACAACCGCTTATACTTCGTATTACCCGTATCAAATGGCGAATACCACCAGTGCTATTTATGCATATGGTCCGAGAGAAGCATCAGATCCTGTGAATGGTGTACTCCGTTGTCAAGCATCGAATACGATTTGGGGTGGTTATGTCATCTTCCCGGGTGTTGTAGAAGCACACGACCGTTCGTTCTCGTTCAAGGCGCGTTCGGGTTATGGTAGTTATAATTCAACGAAAGATACGATTGGTATCAGCGTGACGTATGACGAAGATGTAGAACTTGGTCTGGTGGATAAGAACAAAGGCTTCGAAACCTACAAGCCAATCGCTACTGTACATCTTGACGCAGTGCCGAAGGTAAATCTGACTGCTGAGAACGACTGGATGTGGGATTCCTATACCATCGATCTCGACTCCGCTACGGTAGCCAATAAACAAGTGGTTCTCCGTCTGCTCAAGGCCGATAATTCCTCTACTCGTTACATCCACTTTGATAATGTATCGCTGGATGCTCCGAAAGGTTTCGGTCTCGTATCGCTCGGTAAGATTAAAGCGGAAGGTAACAGGGCTGTCGTTAACTGGGATAACCTCGGTGGACCGTGGAACTTGTATATCACTACAGAGAATGGCAAGAAAACAGATACAATCGCTTCGTACCTGAACCTCACGGCTACTTCGCAAGAGGTAACAGGGCTCTCTCCGCAATCCAAGTACAAAGCTATTTTGGTTGCAGCTGAAGCTCCTGCCGATACAAAGTACAAAGTATCTTCAACAAAGGCCTTCCGTACACCGTGTCTGGCACTGCAGCCGGATGCTAACGGTGAGTTCGTTTGGAACTTCGACGATGAGAGCGAATATGACGCAGCAGACATCCTGCCGAATGCCACTACTGACTCGCTCTACATCAAGCCTGGTTGCTTCACTACCGGTACTACCTATACAGGAACGCAATCGACCTCAACAGCTTACTACAACTGGCTCGTTGTACGCAAGGGTTGCTACTATGCCGGTTCTCCGACTATAAGCACAACATACGACCACTATGAGTATGGTCGTGGTGATAGCCACGGTGCACTCCGCGTTTACGCAACTTCGACGTACATGACACCGTATATTGCATTGCCGGAACTGAACTGCGATCTTGACACCATGATGGTTGAGTTCTGGGCTCGTCCGTTTGCCAACTACGATGCATCGTATTCGACAATAGCCAACCGCGATAAGATGGTATCGGCTACTTACGCCGGTTCCACTTATAGTCACGCGCTGGTAGTAGGTACACTGACAGACCCGAATGACTTCGCAACTCTCGAAGTGATTGATACGCTGACCTACAATGCTTACACCAGCACGACCGCTGCAATGGTAACCGCTGACGAAACAGGTAATCGCTACTGGCAACAGATGCGTCTGCCACTGGCTGGTACAAGTGGTAAGTATGTAGTCCTCTTCCCGCCGAAAGAGAAGAGTTGTCTGCTGTTCGTAGATGACCTGAAGATAACCGCCGTAGGAGATAACCTATTCGATCCTTCAGGCGCTCAAACAAAAGATGTAACCACTACTTCCGCTACCTTCAGCTGGAATGTGAAACATCCGACCATCCAAAGTGTTATCGTCGTAGAGGATGCGGAAGGTAAGAACGAAATCCTGCGTGATACCGTTCCGGGTTCGCAGACGACCTTCACAGTAGATATTTTGAAGCCTTCGTCAGCTTATCAATGGTACATGTATCAGACTAACGGAACCGTGAATACATCGACTACAGAGAAACTCCGTTTCTACACCGAGTGTGTGGCTGTAGATGCGAACTATCAGACCGGCTTCGAGGAAGAAGAGGGTTGGAAACTTAATCCGGCTGCTACCTCTGAGACTTACAAGGAGACCCTTTGCTGGACTTACGGTAACGCAGGTTCTACCAAGACTTGGTCTACGTCCTTCCCGTATAACTATGTAAACGTGGATAATGGAAACATGTATTCGCACTCTGGTAAGTATGCAATTAAGTTGTATGCGTATAGCACTACACTGCTGACCTACGCCGCTATGCCGGCTGTAGAGGATGCAGCTGCACTCGATACACTGCAAGTTAACTTCTGGATCCGTCCGGCTATAGCAAGTGCTTCGACCGGTAAGATCTCAACACAGTACACCTTGGGATCGACTGCATCGACCGAGGAGTACTACTACTCGAAGTCTGTAATCGTTGGTACAATGACGGATCCGACTGATCCTACTACCTTCGTGGCGATCGATACCGTTACCTATAATGGTACACTCACATCCGGAACCAGCGGTGACGCTGTGAACGAGGCAAATGACTTCCTCTTCCAACCGAAGAAAGTGGCCCTCACCGGTGCTAAGGGTAAGTACGTGGCATTCATGGCAACCTTCTATGCAAAGGGTGAAACACGTAAATCCACCTATGATCATATCTGGATTGACGACGTATCGCTTACTCCTATCCAGCATTGCGAGACACCGGAAGACTTGAAGGCTTCTGACATCGCTGCTAACCAAGCTACACTCACTTGGAACGCACCGGAAGGAGCAGAGAAGTATGTTCTCCAAGTTTCGACCGACTATACCTTCGCTGCCGATACTGCTGTTGTCTTCAACGATACAGTACTGACCAATTCAGCAATGGTAACCGGTCTGGTAGCCCATACCGATTATTACTTCCGCGTACGCACACTCTGTGGCGAAGACCTCGGGGAGAGTGAGTTCGGTCCGAACGCAATGTTCACAACAGCGCGTCAACCGTTCTTCGCAGAGAACTTCCGCGGTGAGAACCTTGATGGAGACTGGAGTTATGGTACTACACCGGCTCTGCTCGTAATCGATAGCACCAATGTCGAAATAACTGGTGCAAACAACACCAACTACGGCTGGAAGCGTGTGGCTACCGACTACGGAATTACCGGTGCACACTATGCATCCGTATTCTACTCCAGCTCGACAACCACAACGTATGATTACGACTACTACTGGTTGATAACACCGATTATCTCGCTCGACGAGAATACGCCGGCACAAATGACCTTCGATATAGCATTGACGGGTTCGACTACAACTACACCAAATGGTAATGCTGTGACAGAGGCCAATATGGCGGATGACTACACCTTCCTCATTATCCTCTCGGATGATGGTGGTAAGACGTGGAAACGCGAGAATATCATCGGTATATGGAATAATACCCTGCCCGCTGGTTACCAACTCCGCAACATCCCGAATAGAGCTGCTAACCTCCGCGTCAATCTGGCTAAGTACGCCGGCAAGAACGTGCGCGTAGCCTTCTATCGTGAAGCAACTACCTACATATCTTCCACTGCGGCTATCCATCTCGGTAATGTTCGTGTCAACTACTACGGAGTTAAAGAAGAAAGTGTAGAGGCTTGCCAGTACGAGGATGTTAACCAACTTGGCTTCTTCATCAACGGTGATATAGCCCAAGCAGGCGATACAACACTCCAGCGTATTGATAAAGCCGAGGATGCCGATGCAGTCAAGGGCGAGCAGGATAGTATCTTCGTGCTCAACGTCAAGTACAACGAGGCAGTAACAGTAGTCTTCGAGGATACCATCTGCGAAGGCGAAACGTACTCCAACCACGACTTCACGGGTAAGACGACCTCAGGACTCTACAAACGTAAACTCCAGGGCGTTAATAACTGTGATAGTATTGCTTGCCTCAATCTCTACGTTCACCCGAGAAAACGCACGAATCTCACAGCTAACATCTGCCAAGGTGATGTCTATGTACATCCTACAACCGACGCATTCCAATGGAAGATCGATCGTAAAGGTGTCTACTACGATACACTCACCTCTGTGGTAACAGGATGCGATAGTGTTCTCATCCTCTCCGTAACCGTACAACAACCTGCAACATCTGAATTCAGTGCGAAGGCTTGTGAGACGACCGGTTACTACTGGGAGGCTGTTGGTAAGACCTACACAGAGTCCGGTGACTACACCGAGAAACTGGCTACAATCTACGGTTGCGATAGTACGGTAACCTTACACCTTACCATTGCTAAACTGTACCAAGACTCTAAGACGGCCGAAATCAAGGAAGGCGAATCCTACACCTTCTACGGTGAGACCTACACCAAGTCCGGTACATATACCGTAGTCGTTCCTGGTCAAGACGGCGAGTGCGATAGTACGCACGTACTCGTACTCAATGTACAAACCGGTCTCGAGAATGTAGCAGGTGGTAACCTCATGCTCATGCCGAACGTCATCCACGCCGGCGAGAGCGTAACAGCTACCGGTAACTTCAAGGGTAACGTACACGTCGAGGTTTATGACATCGTCGGACGTATGATACTCAGCGAGGAGCAAAACGCTACCAACAAGCGAATCACTATCAGCGCATTCGATAACTCGGGCGTTTATACGGTTCGTATCTCTGATAAACTCAATACGCAGTTCGTAGGACGGGTAATCGTTCAATAAACAGCGTTTTTGACAATATCTCCAATGGAGTCGCTTGAGCCAATTCAAGCGGCTCCGTTGCTATCTAAATGATACAAAAATGCAAGAAAATATATAAAAATAACAAAAAAATAGCAGAATATTTGCATATATGATAGTTTTTTTGTACTTTTGCGCGCTCTTTTGATGTATATTAGTCATGAGGTACAAGCACTGGTACATAGTATTGCTCTTATTAACCTACTCGGCGGTGGGCTACGCGTATACGCGTCTCAATGCCGATACGGAGCATTATGTCACCTTTAACGGCAACGTCGGCTATTCTACATTATTTAACTCCATTAAGGACCGTCCGTCTTCACCCGGCTTCGAAACAGAACTGGGCGCCGGATATCGTATCTTCCATAACGACTTCCTTTTTGCTACGGGCCTTGGTGTGTCCTACAACCTCTTTGTCAGCAACCAGCCTATCGTCAATACGAAGATAGATATGCTTGATACCGAGGGAGAGCCCTTCAAAATGCACGTATACGTAGCGCATTGCCAAGACTTGGCGCATGCCGTAAACCTCAACCTCCCGCTCCTCGTGGGTGGTGAGTGGGGTAGGATGTATTTCCTCGTCGGACCTAAGTTTGCATATACCGTCTATGGCGTAACTTCTGCAACTGCCGAATGCACCACTTCCGGTATCTACGACCGCTTCTACGACGATTTCTTCGACATGCCGAACCACCAGTTCGAAACCGAACAGATAATCGGTAGCGAGGGAACCAATAAACTCAAATGGAACTTTAACCTTATGGCGCATGCCGAAATAGGTTGGTGTATCAACAGACAGTACCTCGATAAGAAATATAACGTCCAGCCGGAGAAAGTCACATGGTTCGTTTCGCTCTATGCCGACTACGGCTTACTCAATATCAATTCGGCTCCTTCTGACGCCGAAAATACCTTCTATTACAAGCAAACCGACGAGGGTGTGAAGTACTACGTTACCCCGCTCTTGCTTAGCAAACCGGCTTATAACGAGAAGTTTAACAACTTCACTATAGGTGTCAAATTCACCGTCTTACTCCAACTCCCGATTGCGCCGAAACAGTTCATCTACGATGGAAGCAAGAACACTCGCGACTGGAAGCGTGGCGGTACACAAGCTATCAAATAATCGATATGAAAAAACTATCCTACATACTACTCTTTGCATTAACGCTCTCTGTAGGCGCTCCCGTTCTGGATGCTGCCTTCGGTACCGATATTGTGGCCCTTATTGCAGCGGATAATAAGGCTAATGAACGCGAAAAAGCTGCCAAAGCTCGCGAGAAAGAAAAGGCTAAAAAGGCCAAAGAACGCGAGAAAGCCGCGAAAGCCCGCGAGAAAGAAAAAGCCAAAAAAGCGAAGGAAGCCGAGAAACGCAAAGCGCAACAACAAAAGGCCCAAGCTCAAAAGGCTCAAGCCCAACAAAAAGCGCAGGCGCAACGTCAGCAACAGACCTCCTCTTCTTCCTCTGCAAAAGCCGCTCCGACTAAACCGCAGCAATCCAATCTCTCTGCTGCCGAGGAAAAAGAACTCTATATGGAGCAAACAGCTTCCATCCGCGAGGCCAATGCCAAAGCCGAAGCGTACAACACGCGCGACATAGCTCACCGCCTCGGTGCTTGGGGACAAATAGGTTACAGCAACCTCTTCACCTCCGGCATCCCTTATACCGAAGGTTCGGCTACCAAGAACGCCGAAGGATTTGTCAACAAGGATAACGGTTACGTCGGTGGAGGTGTAGGTCTTGGTTACCAACTGCGCTACAAGCAGTTACTCGTGACCACCGGTCTGGAGTTTCAAACCTATAATTCAGTAATGGACTTCTCCGGTCCGGATAAAGCACCTATAGTGCGTGCTTTCCAATACAACCCGGGTATGTCTGTTCCGTATGATATGGTTTATACCTACTCCTTTAGCGAAATGCAGGATAAACTCATCGGTGGCTTCATCCAACTGCCTATTATGGCCGGTATGGAGCTTCGTAATATCCCGCTCTTCTGGCAAGCCGGTCTTAAAATCGGCCTCGGTATCATGGGACAATCGACTGTTAGTGGCGTACTCACTACCACCATCAAGGATAACGAGCTCATCGAGGATTTGTCCAATATGTATCCGCACGACTTGGTGAACGACCAGGAGAATAAATATCCTTCCACCAACGTCGGCCTCGGACTGAACGTGGCTGCTACGGCGGAAGTAGGTGTCAACCTCGACCAATGGGTTCCCGGTCCGGTACGTATGCGCGCTTCGCTCTTTGTGGACTATGGATTCTTGAACGTGTCGTCCTACAAGGCTGCCGATGGGGCACAAGACCTGCCGATGCAGCTGGCAAATGCCAATACTCCGCTGTTGGACTATCCTGTGAACTCAACACTCACTACCACTTCGGCAGCCAATGCCAAAGTAAATCCGTTCCTTGTGGGCGCCAAGATAGCTGTGTGGTTCGACCTCCCGCGTCAACAGAAGCCTATGCAGAAAATGCCGAAAGAGCCGAATCCGCGCCTGGGTGTATATATCTACGATGCTGCTTCTGCTGCAGCACTTAGTGGTGTATCGGTCGAGATTGCTTCTACCGAAACGGGTAAGACCCAGACACGTACCACCAATAAGCAAGGTCTCGTACAAGGTCGCCTCGCTGCTGGACGCTATACTGTAGCTGCTACCAAGAACGGTTACTTCCCGTCTGACACGGTTAAGGCGGACGTCGAGTCCTTTACCTTCGACACCCTCCGTCTTGCGCTCACACGTGTTCCGGAACCCGTCAAACCGACGATGTGCGTGAATATCTTCGACGGTGAGACCAAGCGCCCGATAGAGGCGCAAGCACGCTTCACAACCCTGACGGATACAACAACCCTCTTCGCGGCACAATCCTCTGACGACGGATTTATCGAGACATCGCTCTTCGCGGGTGATTATCTTGCTCACGTAACCGCAATGGGTTATATGTCTAAAGACGATACTCTCCACTTCGTGGCAGATACACTTAATATCTATCTCACCCGCATTAAAGAGGGTATAAAAGTGAAGATTAACAACCTCTTCTTCGCAACCAACAAGACCCGTATCCTGCCGATGTCTGAGCAGTCGATGAGTGACTTGGCACAGTTCTTGCTCGAGAACCCGACAGTAACCATCCTTATCACCGGTCACACCGACGCTGTTGGTTCGGATGAGGCTAACCAGAAACTGTCTGAAGGCCGTGCTAACGCCGTACGCGAAGACCTTATCAAACGTGGCGTAGCCGCTGAGCGTCTCGCTGCAGAAGGTAAGGGTGAATCGCAACCGGTAGACACCAACGACACCGAAGAAGGTCGTCAGAATAACCGCCGTGTTGAATTCGTTATCACCGGTACCGACGGAGAAGACATTCAACAAGTTTACTAAAACTGCATACAATGAGCCGAATCTATAACATATTACTAACGCTTATCTTAAGCCTCTTCACCTGCCTTCCCGCATGGTCGCAGGCTTCGGGTATCCCTTATTCATGCAGCTTTGAGGAGGACGAAGATCTCTCCAACTGGGTGTTCAATTACAAAACCCCGACTGCAAAAGACCAATGGATAGTGGGTACTGCTGTACACAGTGAGGGGAAGCGTTCACTCTATATTTCGGATAACGGTAAGCGGGCACAGTATGGCAACCAACCGAACGTGGTAGTTTCGTACCTGCGCTTTAAGTTCCCGACCTCTTCCAAACAGGAGAACTACGATATATGTTTTGACTGGAAATGTTTTGGTGACACAATCAATTCGAAACTCTACGTCATGGTTTGCCCTGAGCAGATGCTTTGGAATAATAACACCAATAACGCATATTACTTAGACCGCATCATATCCTCTACGAAAGGTCTCATCGATAAAAAAGCAGTGGATGCGAGTGAAGGGTTAGGAGGAGAGACTACCAGCAGCTTCCTATGCGGTAGCGAGCAATGGCAAAACGTGTCCTTGACAAACAAAGTCGGAGTAAGCAAAACAAACTCACAATTTCCGTTCGCTATCGTCTTTATATGGGTCAATAACAATAGAGATGAGAACGTGCAACGTTCTGGTATCTGTATCGATAACCTCCAAATAGCATCGGCTACATATCAGAAACCCACTAACGTCCGCGCAGAATCGCAGTGCGAAGACTCTACATTGCTCGTCAAGTGGGAGAGTGGCGCTCCCCTTACTTGGGAAATACAATATCGTAAGGTGGGAACAGAAACATGGCGGCGTATTGATGGAATAACGGATGAGTCCTATGGCTTTGAGCGTGTGGATGGCATCAATTGCTCCTACCAACTGCAACGTATGCCCGAAGCTACCTACGACATCCGCGTTCGCGGTGTGGCGAATAATGGGGTGGTGACCAATTTCGTCTATATGAATCAGGTCATCGTCTTCTGTCCGGAGAACCACTGCGTGGACTACCTGAATTTCTACAGCCCTAATGTAGAATGTACGCATGGCTACCATCCTAACTCAACCACACATCCCAATACGGGACCATTTACCTATCGTGAGGTTGTTGACTACGGACCGGATTCCGAGGAAAGCCATCATACACACCATACCGATCCTACCGAGACAGATCCGCGTACCGACGACGAATTATTGACTGTACCAAAGGGCGCCATCGCTTCCGTCCGCTTGGGTAACTGGAAAAAAACCGGTGAGGCGGCTGCCATAACCTACAACATAACGGTGGACGCTGAGAACCAGGGAATACTTATCGTGAAATATGCAGTGGTACTCCAGTATAGTGGCCACGATAGAACTGGAGAACCGTTCTTCCGATTGGAAGTGCTGGATGAGCAAGGTTCTCTCATCGATGAATCATGTGGACACGCGGACTACGCATACTCCGATGCAGTGGAAAGCGGTGACTTGAATAGATGGCATATTTCTAAATCAAGTAGTGATATCGCTTGGAAAGAGTGGACCACCGTAGGTGTCAATCTGCAACCCTATGCCGGACAGAACATCAAAGTACGCCTTACCACATCGGATTGCTACCAGACTGCACACTATGGATACGCCTATTTCACCGTGGACTGCGTTTCGGCGCATATTGAAACAGAAAATTGCGGTAATGATGCGCGTATCACCTGCAACGCACCCGAAGGTTTTACCTATGAGTGGAGAGACGAGAACGGTACGATAGTAGGTACAAACCAAACATTAGACGTCGATGCCGGACGACATACTTATACCTGCAAACTAAGCTTCATTGAAGACCCGTCTTGCTACTTCGAGGTAAGCACCATATCTGCGCCGCGTTTCCCCGTTCCGGCATTCAACTACCAGTGGAAACCGCGGAATTGTAGAAACTATATGCGCTTCATTAATAAGTCGCACGTCATGAATAAATACGAGGGTTACGAGCAACATACCAGCGAGCCTTGCCAAGACCAGTTATGGCGGTTCACACGCTATAGTGATGGAGTTACAACAGAGACGACCAACCCCAATGCCGTCTATACGGCTTTGGCAGAAGGTGACACTGTTCGTGTACAACTGACTGCGTATATCGGTGAGAACAACGCGTGCGACAGCACCTTCGATACCATCATAGTCGTGCCTCGTATCATTGAGCGTGACAGTACAGAACACCTGGTGCTCTGTCAGGACGAACCGTTCTTCTTCAACGGTACATGGCACCAAGCTGAGAAGAGCGATACGATGGAGACCGTGACGGAGAACTTCGCAGGTTGTGACTCGACCTACACCCTCTTCCTCACCGTCAATCCGAAGACGCCGGAAGAGTTCCGCAAAGACTCTATCTGTTCCGATTCACTCATCATCATCGGACCGGACACCTTTACTGTTGCCGGACAATATTCTGTCTTTATGCTTAACCGCTACGGATGCGATAGTATAGTGACAACCGACCTTTGGGTGAACCAGAAACTTGATATGAGTATCGACAACGACGGCAAGTTCGCCGTCTGTGCTGACAACGGCCAGTTGGATATTGACTATACCATCATGCTCGGTCAGTTCGATACGGCGCGTATTGTCTTCTCACCCGAGGCGAAAGCCGTAGGCTTCAAGGACCTCTACGTCACCGACCCGACAATCACGACGCTTAGCATCCCGTATGCTCCGACAACTCTGCCCGGACACTATAAAGCAGTCGCTGAGTTCATACAAGCGTGCTGTAAGACTACGCGATATAACATCTCCTTCGATGTTAACTACGCATCTTCTGTCGTCGAGCAGAAATGGAACGACGTCCTCTCCGTCCTCAGTCCCAAGTACAACGGAGGCTATTCATTTATCGCCTTCCAGTGGTACAAAAACGGACAACCTATCGAAGGCGCTACGCAGGCTTACCTCTATCAGCCGCTCGATACGACCGCTGATTACCACGTAGTACTGACGCGTGCGGATAGCATCGCTGTCGCAACCTGTCCTATCACTCCGGTTGTACGGGAGCAAAAGACCAAGTTCCCGACACTCGTCGAGACATCGCAACAGATACCTGCTAAACTGCAGTCTAAATCGCAAGTACGCTTCGTTACTGCTACCGGTATGAACTACTACCGCGCTACACATGAAGCTGGAGATATACTCATTACCGCACCTGCCGTACCCGGCGTTTACGTTGTCGAAATAACGCCTACGGACGAAGGAGAGCGGACTGCACAACACATGATAGTACAATAATCAAATGAACATCCTATGAAAACCCGTCGAATAATTACCGTCTTGCTAACTGCCCTCTTCGCGCTTACCGCGAACGCAGTTACTAAATACTCCTGCGACTTTGAAACCGCCGCAGACCGTGCACATTGGACGCTCAATAAAGCGGCCACGGAGCAAATCTATAGCCAACTCACCAATAAATGGTATATTGGTACTCCGGGTAATAATGATCCTGCAGGTAACTATGGACTCTATATATCCGACGACAACGGAGTCAGTGCCCACTATAGCAGCAATGCTTGCTGGGTAGTGGCGTATGATACGGTTACCTTGGATAAACTATCTACGGCAGACGACTACGTCCTCAGTTTTGACTACTGTGGTATGGGTAATGTGGCAAGTTTAATGGATGGTATCTACCTCATGTGGATTCCGGTAGAAGACAATATTCCTGCGAACTCTATTGCTACCTTTGCAGGCGTTCCTTCGACGCATGAGAACTATATCATCTCGCTGCAACCTAAGGCCAATATGGATTACCTCGGAGGTACGCAGACGTGGAAAACCTATGTCGGTTCTATTGCGAACTCGGAATGCGACGGTAAACCGCACTTATTGGTTTTCGTTTGGGCGAACACTTCTGCAATGACGCAACAGCCCGGTGGTATGATTGATAACATCGCTATTCTGGACACTCGTCCTTGTGACGAACCGGTTGGCTTATCGCTCGATATTCACGACAATATCACTACCTTCTCGTGGGTGGGTACGGCATCCGAATACGAGGTGCTCGCTTATTCCTATGAGGAAGAAACATGGTACGGACCGAGTATCGTCTCTGGAACTTCCACCGACTTTGCTGGCCTGCCAATGGGACAAACAGACTTCATCGTCCGCGCTAAGTGTAACGATGACCTCTATAGCATCAAAACCAGTATCTCCAAACTCGTCTATTATCCCGATCAGATGTGCGTGGACTACCTCAACCTCGATAAGGCAAAATGTTATACCGGTACGGGATTTTCTTCCTCAGATAATTTCAATAATTATGTGCTTGGTGCGCCCGTAGATTTGGGTCCGGCTAACTCGCTCAGCCGCCATACTATTCATTTCGATAAAACTGAGCGGGATCTCCATACTGAGGGCTTGCTACCCACCATTCCGGAAGGCGAGTTGGCTTCAGTCCGTCTTGGTAACTGGGAGAATGGAAATCAGACCGAACGAATTGAGTTCTCTTTCAATGTAGATACAATTGATTATCCGGTTCTCATGCTCAAATATGCTCCTGTCTTTGAAGCGGATAAATCGCATACCGATGATATACAAACGCGCTTTAAGCTGGATGTTTTAATTGGCAATAAGTCCATCGGTGAATGTGGACGGGCGGATTTCAATGTCAACTCTGCCTATACGAAAAGTGGTACACTCAAACCTGGTGCCGCCGAGCAAGGATGGCATCTCACTCCTGCTGCGAAATCAAATTTGAGGTCTTATGATATAGTATGGAAGGAATGGACCACGGTGGGTGTCAACCTTCGGGATCCGCAATATCAGAATAAAAAACTGACAGTCCGCCTTACTACATTTGACTGTGCACAAACGGCGCATGCTGGTTACGCTTATTTCACCCTCAGTTGCTCCGACGGACAGCTCAAAGGTATGAAGTGCGATACCATCAACCCTGTCTTCGAGGCGCCGGACGGTTTTGTCTATCGTTGGGCTTATGCTTACAATGAGAAATTCCGCAAAGACGATGGTTCGTTGGATGAACAATATATCCTCGGACGTAGCCAGAAGTATGAGGCAGGATACCATGACGACAGCCTGTATGTGGTTGACTGCATGTTCGTCCAAGACACAACCTGCTACTTCTCGCTCTATGCCTCTACGCTCGCTACCAACCCTGTCTCTGTAGGCAAACAAGCCCTCTACGACATGAACTGCGAGACCAATACTTATCGCGTACGTTTTGATGCATCGAAGAGCTATGTAGAGGAAATTGACCACGTTACGGGCGATACCCTCGTCTCGACACGCCATAAACTGCAATATATTGAGTGGGACTTTGGCGATGGTACCAAGTCGTATGACCCGATTGCCATCCACCCCTTCAAGGCGGACGAAACGAAAGACTCTACCTATACCGTCACCCTTAGAACACGCTATCTGACATGTGAGGACGAACAGACGATCACCTTCACACTCGCACCGATTGAGCACTATTCTGACTCTACCATCGCTTACCTCTGCGATGCCGATAAAGACTCCGGTAAAGGCTATACATGGCGCGGAAAGCACTATACGGATTATAAGGACCTCGACTCCATCGTTGTGCCCTCCTCTTCTTCGTGCGACACCGTGCACTATTTCAGCCTCCGTGAACCGCATCGCGATACCGTCACAACGATGATATTCGACTACGAGACCTATAACTTCCACGGTACCGAATACAACAAGCAAGGTGTATATCACTATATCTCGGAGTCTTGCGACACAGCTGCTGTGCTCAACCTCTCTATCTACGAGACACTCGCTGCTAAACTGCTGACCGAGAACTACATAGCCTGCCAAGGTGACGCTTCCGTAGCACTCGAAGTGGAGATAATAAAGGGTAAAACCAAACTCTACTCCAATGTCTTCGAGGACACCACTAAGATACCGTCTATCCATCGCGATAACATTCCGTATGTCGGACTCACTCCGGCTATCGTCATCCCTGTACCGACGGACCTCTATCCGAATATCTACAAGGGCGTGCTCACCCTTCACGATACGCTGCCCGAACAGGATGTCAACTTGCCGTACACCATCGAGATGCGCTATCCTGCAACTGTTCTCACACAGCGCTGGAACGACGTGCTCGCACTCAAGAATGCCGAGTACAATGATATCTATAACCCGGGCGCAGGATACGATTTCACCGCTTTCCAGTGGTATAAGGACGGCAAACCTATCGATGGCGCAACACAGTCCTACCTCTTCGTGGATGGCGGACTCGACTTCTCGGCGAACTATTCGGCAGAAGTGACGCGTAAGGATGGACAGAAACTCATGACCTGCGACTTCACACCGACTAAGGTGCAGAAAGTATCCAATATCCCGTCCCTCATGCCGTTGGGCTCTACGATTAAAGTGCCGGGTATGGGTAAGGCTCGTTGGTTCTCGCCGCTCGGACTATCCGTTTCCGAACAGGACTATAACGACTCGTATATCGCTACGCCGCAAGCTGCAGGCACATTCCTCTTGCAACTCGCCCCGCAGGACGGTAAAACGGCTGCACACACATACAGGGTAGTCATCTATTAAGAACATGAGAACGCTCAGGCTCACTCATATATTCCTCTTTCTTGCGCTCGCCATCTCGGTGAGCGCAATTAATCCTCAACGCTTTGTCTTACGCGCTACTGACCAACGTCTGCCTGCTGTTCTCGGCTATGCCGATTCCCTTTCGGACAAAGAGATAGACCTGCCGCCTGCCCTCATCGAGTGGATGAGCCATTACGACCCGTCTGCACCTCTTATACCACCTGTGTGCAGTGACTCCGTCAAACCACTACTTACTTCCCAATGGGCTCAGAGCGCTCCCTTCAATGACTCCGTTCCCAAGTACGCCGGCTCGTCCCGCGCGGCGGCAGGATGTGTCGCAACTGCTATGGCGCAAATCATGTACTACTACCGCTATCCCAATCAGGGAATAGGCGAACATGGCTACCGTTGGTACAACAGCGACTCCACACGCACAGACTCCCTCTATGCCCATTTCGGTAACACGACCTACGTCTGGAACAATATGCATAATACTTACAAGGCAGCGTATATTCCTCCTGCTAAACGCGCAACGATTGCGCAACTCCTCTACCACTGCGGCGTCGCGGTCGATATGCGATACGACTCAGGCAAAGACCATCAGTCCTCCGCCTACACCAAGCACGTTCCATCTGCGCTCGAGACTTACTTCGGCTACGATCCTAACTACCAAGCCCTCAATAAATCCATATATTCCTATGACAGCCTCGCCGCCCTCCTACGCGACGAACTGCGACGCAAACACCCTGTCCTCATCAATGCCTCCAACGGTAAGTCTGGACACGCCTTCATCTGTGATGGATTCAATGCCGAGGGCTATTTCCATATCAACTGGGGTTGGGGTGGAGTAGCCGATGGTTATTACTTGTTGCCCAACCTCAAGCCTTCCGATAACCCGGAGGACACCACACGAGCAACGTACAATAAGTCCATGTGTTTCTATGTCGGCATCCAACCTCCTGCTGCCGATCCATATATCTTCCCTTACCAGATGGGATCAGACTCTGTCACTTTCTCGCGCGATACGTGGGAGATAACCGACACCTTCACTATGACGGTGCACAAAATGCAGAACTTCGGCCTGCATAACTACTCCGGTGCCTACGGCGTAGCCCTTTCACCATGCACCGAAGACGACCTTTTCGACTCTACCTTTGTCTCCCTCAAGGCCGGTTATCACAAGACCGTTCTCATGAAGCGCGACAGCCTCATACTCCCGCAATTACCCAACGGCAAATACCAACTCTGCGCCGTGTACAAACACCAACACCAATGGTTGCCTATGCCTTGCCGGTATGCCGATACCTATACCACTATCTATGTCTGCGACGGCGTCGTCTCTACCACTTATCCCGAAGGATGCGACATACCGACCAAAGCACCTTTAATTTCCGATAGCGACGAAGTCGTTGTCCGCAAAACCTTCCTCATGTCCTTCGGTACACTCAATCTCTATCTACTCGAAACACGTCGTGGCTCAACCGTCATCCGCACCAAAATGTTACAACCGTAATATGAAATACAAAACCGTTATCATTGGATTAGGAACTATTGCCCACTACCACGTGGCAGGTTTGCGCCGCTCGGAGCGATTCGACCTGTGCGCCGTTTGCGACCTGCGAGAGGAAGCCGCGACAGATCCGCTATGGAGCGACCTTCCTTTCTATCGCGATTATTCGCAGATGTTAGACGCTGTTCGTCCCGATGTGGCAATCATCGCTACGCCGCCTGCTGCGCATTACGAGATAGCGAAAGCCTGTGTCGCACGCAATATCCTTCCGTTCGTCGAGAAGCCTCTGGCTGCGACGAAAGAGGAGTGTGACTTGTTCTTTTCGGATGAGATGCGTGGTCGTTTTGTTCCAATACATCATACGGTATATGGCCCGGAGTTGCTTTGGTTCGAGACGCATTTTCCTTTGCAAAATATCCAATCTGTTTCGACGACACTGGTTGACCCGTATGTGGATGCGCAAGGGCGTATAGAAGAGCCATATCGTTCACTATGCGGTAGTTGGATGGACAGCGCTCCGAACGCGTTGGCGCCTATACTGCGTATGGTGCCACGTTTAGAGGATGTGCGCTTGCGTCATAAGTTGGATGAGTCGAGCGGATTACCTTATATGTCGAATATGGCGGCTCGTTATAAGGAAACGAAAATCGAAGTTACCATCATATGGCATCCGGGTGTCAATCAAAAAGAGACAGAGATAAAGGCTGACGGTAAGCATATCCTCATCAACCACTCCAAGCAAACTGTTCAAATCGATGGCCAAGAGGTCTTCCGCGCCGAGGGAGATCGCCTTACCAATCAGTATGCCAACTTCTACCGCCTCTACCCCGACCTCATTCCCGATGAGACTATGCTCAAAGAAATGTATCGTATAATCTGGATAAATAACTAAACAATATGGAAGACCTGGAAGACAAAATCAAACACGCATTCAATAAACTATACCGCCAGAATCGCAAATGGTATCATGTCGCATGTGCTGTGGGAATAATTCTCCTTGCGGGCGCATTAGCACTCATCGTTTGCGGCCTTTTGCCTTGCGCAGATAAAACAATCTGGGAGGAACTTGCCGTCAATCTCTTAGCTACGGTAATCGGCTTGTTTACGGCGTATATCTTGTACCGCGTCATCTTCCTTTTTGCGCATCGCAACGAAGATAAGAATAAGGTCAGCTACTCCAATTCGGACATGTGGAAGCAGTATAATATGCACTATCTCCATTGGTTCAAATTGCATAAAGATGCCCTCTTTGCTGTTTACTGCGAAGAACTGCTCCGAGCCGGTACGTTTACCGAACTCCAGATTGATGACTATCCTGACGAGTTCTTTGAATTAGACCCGTTTATCAAGTCCAATTTCTTCGAACTCATTGAGGCACATGCCATGAGCGATACCACCCGCAGCGTCACCGTACGACTAAAGGAAGTGGTGCACCCCAAAGGGAATAATCTGGCCGTTATTCGCACGATGCGAAGCACCTATCTATCGCACTTGCTCACCAACCGTGCGTTAGACTACGAACTCAAGCCCGAGATGACCATCCGCTCGCTCTTTGAGAACTCGGACACATTAATTCCGCCGCAACGCTCACGTATGTCTAACCACTTCGGTATAAATGCTTTAGTCTTCCTCAAAGATGAGGAGAAGGGCAACGAAAAATGGCTACTCTTACCGCAACGCGGACCAAGAGCTACGGTGGCGAAAAACAAAGTGACTGCAAGTATCGCTACCAGACTCAAAATGGAGACGCAACCGGGTAAGTACGCAGGCAAACTGCAACCCGAATACGTAACCAAAAATTGTATTTACGACTGCATTGCCGAGGCTATCCAGATACCTGAAGAATGGGTACAAGATAATACCAACAAAATCAATATCCAATTCTTAGGCCTCTCACGCGATATCTACGAAGGTGGCAAACCGACCTTGTTCTACACGGTGCATCTGGACATAAATTTGGGCGAATACGAGGCCCTGCATTCAAAATTTGACGACGATAAAAAGCAAAAGAAAGCCATAAGAGAAGACGAAATACGTCAAGGTCATCTTCCGGTAGGAGCAGAGAAAATAGACGAAGTCGAGACAATCCATATCGTCGAATGGAGCTCGGTCACCATGAGCAAGAATCTCGCTCCTATAATCCACAAACGCGAAAAGGAGGATTATTATAACACCGAATTCGATACGGCCTTATTGTCTTTCAAGGCACGCGGGCAGAAGAAAACCTATGAGAGAGCTTTCGAGCAGAACCTAATAGCTAACTTTTGGTTCTACCGCAGCTGCCCGGACAACGACCTATCCCTTTTGCCCAAACAACCAACGACATAAGTTTTTACGGATAACCGAACAATTTACTGAAAAACAGATATCTTTATGCAAAAACTTTGTAGTATATTATTGATGCTGTTGTTCTGCTTTCCCCTCTGGGCGCAGGACACACAAACCGTCGCCGAGCGCAACGCCGCGCAAGGCTTCAACGACACCATCGACCGCCTCGCTCCGGACTTTGTCCTTGTTTCTCTTTGCGTCGCCGACCCGACAGACCAAAGTCAAGATTATCTGGGTATTACTGGCCATGCGTTCTTGCGTTTACAGTGTCCAACATTTGGATTAGACTATTGCTTTAGTTATGAAAGTGAGAAAATCAAAGGTCAGTTATTGGATTATCTCACCGGTAAACTCAAAATGGGCATGTTTGCTATTCCGACGGAAGAGTACGTAGAGGACTATCGTGTTTGGAAGCGCGCTGTCCACGAATACCGCATCAACATGCCGCCTGAATCTGAACAACGTCTTTGGGAACAAATGGATAACCATATGCTCGCAGAACAAGATCTGCAGATGGACCTCATTAAGTTTGGGTGTACCAATACGCTACTTAGATATGTAGAACGAGCTTTGCTTCCCGATACGATTTCGTACAACTGGCCGGAGAAATTTTACACGAAATCCGCAATGGAGATAGCTGAAGAACATCTGTATGATTACCCGTGGACGACATTAGGTCTTCGTCTAACGACAAGCGACGAATTGAAAAGACTTCGTTCTCCCAAGCAAAAAGTGATATTCCCCAACGATTTGCTCGAAGTATGGTCCTTGGCTACAATTAATGGCGAACCAATGCTGACATATATTGACGACTTGGTGAAGGCAGAACCGGTGGTCACGAAACGACCTTGGTTCACCCCGCAAGTATGCTGTATATTGCTGCTGATATTGATAGCCTGTGGGATACTAATCCCGTTATTGCGTAAATACGTTATCTCGAAATGACTAATCGCCACTCGAAGACATATCCTCTTCTTCCCTTCTCCCAACTCGTCTATGACATGACGCGCTGGATGCCGGGAGTGTATAAATTCCCGTTTACATACACGTGGCCTGGAGGAACTAAAGAAAAAGATCGCATAGAGCTCGCAATTAGGACTGCCTTGTTGATTCATCCCGTTTTTCAGATGCGTGTCAATTGGCGCGGACAGCAGTATGCTTCGCCGGTGCATGATATTTTGCATGGTCCTTATCATGATATAACTCTAACCACTAACGGAGAAGACTTGATTATCAACTTAACCATCAGCCGTATATTAGGGGACGGTAAAAGTGGGGAGATATTATTGGAAGATGTATTTCGAGCTTATGAAGGTAAGCCCCTTGAACCGGATGATTATTGGGGATATCTCGAATATGTGGAGCAGCGGAAAATGTCAAAACACTATGCGGATAGTAAAGTTTGGTTAGAAAGTGAATTCGCGGATAAATCCATCCCTGTCCGCCCAACGATAGACAAACATCTATGGACAATACTTCCGCCAAAAGCGGGATTATTCAAGGCTGATTATACTGATTTGCTCGAACGCATAATTCATTTGTCAGAGACACAATACCTTTCTTTAGACGGCTTTTTCTCACTTTGCACAGCCTTAGCAATTGCCGAGTATTGTGGTACAAATTCTGCTGCGCTCACGTGGGCTTATGAAGGTCGTGAGCGTCCCGAAGAACAGCGTATCTTTGGTAGTTTGCACAGAGATATTCCATTCCAGATAAATCATAAATCAGAAATCATAAATCATAAATCGAATCTGATTAAGATCGCACGAAATCAGATTCGTAATGGTATTGCGCATAGCGATTACCCCTATACACTAACGGCTCCGTATAGCAAACGCTGGAACTATGCTGTCAATGTGTTACGTGTACCGAACGATCTCCCTCTACAGAAATATGCCTACGCACTCTTAGATGTGGAGATACATGAGAACGAAAATCAATTAGCTCTCTGGTTCCGTTATTCCGCCACACATTATAAAGAAAGTTCCATACGCCGCTTTGCTGATTTGGTACATAAATACGCATTATGGTTGTTGAGCGAATAAAATACATATTGAACACCAATCCTGACTTGCGCGATTGGATGGATCAATCGCTCGCTTTGGCAGCGATGCATAATCCGCATTTACAAACCAATCCCGTGCGCACGCTGGACGACTGGTTCGTGTATCTGGAATATTTCCTCCACCATATGCCGTGGGAGACGCTGGATTTAGGCGAGAATACCTCCTTCTTTCGCCGCATCGACCAAAACATTGGCTATTTCTATTTTCTTCTTGACCAGCCGTTAGACGCCCTCAAAGACCATGGCTATATCTTTCCCTCGCTTCAATACGAACCGCGCATAGCCTCATGGCTTGTTGATTACAACAGAGTCTGGGGCGAATGGCTCAGCGGCCCAGATAGCTGGAATGATTCCTATTATAATCTCGCGCGTACGGACGCACGTTTCGAACTCGATACAGACCGTTACGAATCTCCCTCCAACTGGCACAGTTGGAATGATTTCTTTACTCGAAAACTAAGGAATCCCGTTCACTCATTCACTCATTCACTCATTCCTTCATTTGTTAGTCCCTGTGATGGACTTATTGCATCGGCTCCGGTCAAGACAAGTTCCTTGAATAATTGGCTTGATTTATTGGGGGATAGTCCGTATCGTACCAAATTCGCAGAGGGAGAGACAACTCACATTGTTCTTGATGTCTTTGATTACCATCGGTTCCACGCACCATGCGCAGGTAGAGTGGTGGAGCAAAAAATCATCCCCGGTATCCATGCCGGAGGAGGCGTTATCATCTGGGATGAATCGCAAGGTCGCTACCGCTACAATCAACTCGGTGCTACCGATTTCCAGGCCCTTGAGACCCGCGGAGTTCTGATTCTCGACACACCTGACTTTGGCTTCCTCGCCCTCATAGCCGTCGGTGTCCAGCAAGTAAGCTCCATCCAATGGACCACCATACACCATACACCATACACTATACACCAAGGAACCGAACTCGGCTCCTTCCTCTTCGGCGGCAGCGACATCATCCTCCTCTTTGAACCCGACAAAGCACCGGCTTTCGAATTGGACAGGAATGTTAAAGTAGGGAATAAATTATAAAAATATGGAAAAACAGCAAATCATACAACTGACCAATGCCTTTTTTAGCGACACACTTGGCTTCGACATGTCGCAGGTTACTCCCGATACCGAACTCAAACGTGATTTGGGAGTCACTAGTGTGGATGCAGTAGCTATTGCCTCTTTCGCACGAAAGACTTTCGGCTGCCCCATTATCATGTCCGAAATCAAGGCTATCATTACGATGTGTGACTTGTACGATTATATAGAACAGCATATCTGATAACTGGACACTGATGACTGAAAACTATTTAAATATCCTTGCGGAGACCATCCGCAACAACTGGGATCAACCTGCCCTCACCGACTTCTATTTGACGGAAGATGGCAAGGCCCAAGATACTTCGCGTGGCAACCATTACACTTACGGCGAGATGTACGCCGAGATATGCAGTGTAGCTGAATTGTTGATCTCGCTTGGTTTGCAAAAAGGCGACCATATTGCCATCTGCGGTTCCAACTCCTCTCATTGGGTAATCGCCTACCTCGCCATCGCCAAGATGCAAGGTATTTCGGTGTTGTTGATGCACTCGCTTACTGCTGAGCAGAAAGCACAATTGTTGTATTTCTCTGACGCTAAGGCGATAATTATTGATCGTGAGTTGTGGCAAGAAATGCAGATGCAACAACTTCGACATGTCATCGCTATGGATGATTGGGCGTTGTTGTCCTCTTCGTCGAGTGAGATTCTATACGAAGGATATGCTATAGATAGAGAGCGTATCTCTATTTTGCAAGGCTCACAAGATGAATTACAGACTATTTGCTTCACTTCTGGCTCGACTGGCAAGCCCAAAGGAGTTATGCTTTCATTTAGAAATGTTAGTGCATCATCCAAGGGAGTAGCGGATGCGTGTGTTTTACATGATAATAAAAAAGCAGTTTCTTTCCTCCCCTTGTCTCATGCCTATGTCTTGGGTGGACAAGTGTTAACACCTCTTTCGTATGGCGCATGTATCTACTCCTTGCGAGGACTGGCGAATCCGGTTCAAATGTTTGCTGCAATCGCAATGATTCAGCCGTATGCTGTATTTCTTGTTCCTATGCTTGTGGCTAAATTGGGAAATGAAAGATTGCGCCCGTTAATACAAGTATTAGTCAAATCATTGGAATATATGGTTATAGGTGGGGCAGACTTCCCTATAGAGACAGAAAAATCATTAGCTGCCATGCGAGTTCCTATTGCTCCTGGTTATGGCGTTACTGAAACAGCAGCATTAATCAGCCTCTCTCCATTCTCTCAACATAGATTGGGGGCGTCAGGACGTGTTATCTCTACTCTCCAATGTCGCATCGCTCCCAACGGCGAAATCCTTGTCAAAGGCGAGAATGTGATGCTCGGGTATTACAAAGACCCCGAAGCAACAGCGGCCAAAATCGACAAAGAAGGCTGGCTCCATACCGGCGACAAAGGCCATCTGGACGAAGACGGCTACCTCTATGTCGAAGGCCGCCTCGAGCAAGACATTATTGTTCTCCCTAACGGCGAAAATATTCGACCGGACAACATCGAATCCCTCATTAATGCCATGCCCGAAGTCTCCGAATCCCTCGTCCTTGCCCGCGATGGACGATTGGTGGCAATCGTAGTTCCTCAAATCACAAATCACAAATCACAAATCACAAATTCGGATTTACGCCGTTCTATTTTGAGAACGGTCAATCCGCAACTCCCCCTCTTCAGCCAACTCTACGACGTCGAGATCATAGACACGCCGCTTGCTCGCACAGAGAAACAGACGATAAAGAGATATCTTTATAAATAAAATCGCAAATTTTGCAATTTTATTTGCATATATTCTAGAAAAGTTGTAATTTTGCGGCGTTTTTGGAATAAAAAGCAGAAATGACGTACACGCAATTCTATAATCAGTGGCACTCGTTAGGCTGTTTTTCAGTTAATCAAGTGCGTGCAATCAAACCGACTTTTAATAGGTCGAACCTATACCAGTGGCAACAAGCAGGGTATATCGTGTCGCTCCGACAGGGTTGGTATGCGTTTGCTGATTACGTCCAGCAACCGGATTATGCTCGGTATTTTGCAGGTAAGATATGCGCTCCGTCGTACATCAGTCTACATACGGCATTATCGTTCTATGGTATAATCCCGGAGGCTGTGGTAGAGATAACGAGCGTGACGACGCAAAAGACATGTCACTACAAGAATGCGTTTGGACAGTTCAGTTATCAGACGATACGTCCGCGTTTGTTTTGGGGGTTCGTACCCAAGACAATGCGCGATGGGAAGCAATATATGATGGCTAAACCGGAGAAGGCGATCATTGACTTGCTGTACCTGTATCCACAATATGCGTCGGTAGAAGATATGCGCGAGTTGCGATTGGATGAGGACTGGATGCGGGAAGAGCTTGACAAGGAGCAGTTGATAGAATATGTGGAGCGGATAGGAAGTCCGGCTATAACCAAGCGAGTGAAGACGCTTATACAAGCATACGAGTTATGATAGACATGGAGTACATACGGGGATTTTATCCTCCATACATTGCGCAGAATGCGGGAATGCAGAAGCATTTGCTGAAAGAGTATGTGGAGTTGTTGGCGTTGGAATGGATAGCTCGCTTGCCATATGCATCGGAGTTAGTATTCATCGGAGGTACGAACTTGCGGTTGATACATGGCATAGACCGGTTCTCTGAGGACTTGGATTTTGATTGCAAGGGGCTGTCCGGGGAGGAGTTCATGCAGATGTCGGACGAGTTAGTGAGATACCTTCAGCAGCATGGTTTGAATGCAGAGTTGCGCAATAAAGAAAATACGCGGCTTGTAGCTTATCGAAGCAATGTGTATTTCCCGGAACTGCTGTTTGACTTGCAATTGACTGGTCATCGAGAAGAGCGTTTTTTGATGAAGATAGAGGCGCAGGATCAAGGAATAGATTATCCTCGCGAGATGGCTGTTGTGCGGCGAAACGGTTTCTCGTTTCCCGTACCAGTGCCACCATTGAGCGTACTGCTGTCGATGAAACTTTGTGCGTTGTTGACTCGACAGAAGGGACGTGATTTTTACGATACGATGTTCCTGATGCAGAGGACAGAACCGGATTACGGATTCTTGCAACGGCAGAAGGGGATTGCAAACAAGGAACAGCTGGATGCGGCTCTGCATGAGATGGTGAGTTCGACCGATTTGAAGACGAAACAGCGCGATTTTGAGCACTTGCTGTTCGATAGCCGTAAGAGCGAGACGATACTGACGTTTATGAACTGATTACTGGATACGGAATGCTGATAACTGATAAATATTTTGATGGTGAACGGCCGCTGTATGGGTCGAGTGGCTTGCGGCTGGAGCGTGTGACGATCGGCGAAGGAGAATCGGGACTTAAGGAGTGTCGGAATATTCAGGCGGACCTTTGTACATTCAATGGCATGTATGTTATTTGGGAGTTTGAGAATGTGGAGTGTACAAACTGTCTTTTTGCCGCTACGGACCGTGCGCCGTTGTGGTACGGACGTGGCCTGCGTTTGTCGGATTGCCGCATCAATGCGCCCAAACCGCTGCGCGAATTGACGGATATTACGATAGAACGCACGCGTTTCAAGGACACGAAAGATGCATTCTGGTTCTGCCGCAATGGACAACTCGTTGATATTCACATGAAAAATGCGGAATATGCTTTCTTCCAATGTCGGCAAATGCAAATCACCAATCTCCAATTGCAAGGCAAATATGCGTTCCAATACGCCTGCAACATCGAGATCCGCAACGCTGTTTTCGACACAAAAGATGCCTTCTGGGAGAGCGAGAATGTCACGGTCTATGACTCAGAATTGAAAGGCGAATACCTTGGCTGGTACGCCAAGAATCTTCGCCTTGTCCGTTGCCATATCTCCGGCACGCAGCCGCTGTGCTACTGCGAGAACCTTATCCTTGAGGATTGTACCTTTGCGCCCGATGCCGATCTGGCCTTCGAGAAGTCATCCGTACGGGCCACTATCATCGGCAAAGTCACTTCCATTAAGAATCCGCTGCCGGGGTCTGTGATTCTTCTGGATGGCGTAGAATATACTAACCATTAAACCTTTCACCCTTTCATCCCTTCATCCCTTATTTCTGCTACTTTGACGTTGCATTCTTGATTTTTTATTGTCAAAATTATAGTATTTTTGGGCAATTCTGCTGTTGTATTTGTGTATGTCGCAAAAAAGCAGTACTTTTGCGCCGCTTTTTGTCGGCGCACGAGCACGCACATGTACGCGTAAGAGTTGATGTATGGTGTAAAGTGTAAAGAGGAAAGAAATAACGAATGAGTAAAGACATAGCGTTCATATTGTATAACACATCGGAGTATTCGGAGAAGGTGCAGGTCGTTATCAAAGATGAGACTCTCTGGATGACGCAGAAAGCTATGGGGGAACTGTTCGGATGTTCAAGTGATAATATTGGGGTGCATCTCAAGAATATATTTGCGAGCGACGAACTAGATGCTAATTCAGTTACCGAGAAAATTTCGGCAACTGCCTCAGATGGCAAGAATTACCTTACGCAGTTTTATAATCTGGACGCTATTATTGCTGTTGGTTATCGCGTTAATTCCAAGCAAGCGACTCGCTTCCGCCAGTGATATTCAATAAGACACAACTAATCGAATCAGACTTCGATAAAGAAGTAAAACATTTATTGGAGAAAGACGATAAATAACATCGATAATTTAAGATACAAAAGATATGAGTAATCAACAAAATAGCATAATGCCTTTGCCACAGCAGTTTGTTGCTGACATCCGGCAGATTATCACCACTGCTCGTGCTAATGCGGTGCGGAGTGTGGATTTTTGTCGGGTGCAGATGTATTGGAATCTTGGTAAACGAATCCTTGAGGAGGAGCAACAAGGTAAGGCTCGTGCTGATTATGGTACATATCTTATCCGCAATCTGGCCAAAGAGATTGAACCCGAATATGGTAGCGGCTTTGGAGAGCGTCAGTTGAAATTTTGTCGTCAATTTTACCGCGAATATCCAATTGTGAACACACTGCGTTCCCAATTAAACTGGAGTCAATATCGCATGCTTATCCAAATACCTGATCACGATAAACGCGAGTATTATGAATTAGAGGCTATTAACAATGCATGGACGGGACGTGAACTACAACGACAGATTGATTCAATGTTGTATGAGCGTTTGCTGATGAGCAATGATAAAGAGGCGGTGCTTGCTGTGGCTCGAAAAGAGCGAATACCCGAATCACCGATGGAGATTATCAAGCAGCCGACGGTGCTGGAGTTCTTGGGTTTGAAACGTGAGGCTGCGTACTATGAGAAAGATTTGGAGCAAGCAATCATCACCCACATCGCAGATTTTATGCTTGAGTTTGGGAAGGGTTTCTCGTTCGTGGCGAGACAGAAGAGGATATTGCTGGAAGATGATGAGTTTTTTGCGGACTTGGTGTTTTATAACCGGTTATTGCGGTGCTTTGTGATAGTGGAACTGAAGACAGGCGAGTTGACTCATCAGGATTTAGGACAATTGCAGATGTATGTCAATTATTATGACCGTAATGAGAAACTTCCCGAGGAGAATCCGAGTATAGGCATACTTCTGTGTTCGAGAAAAAATGACACATTGGTGCGGACTACATTGCCCGAAGACAATACAACAATTCTTGCAAGTGAGTATCAGTTCTACTTGCCGACAGAGGAGCAGTTGATAAATGAGATAGATGAAGTGAAAAGTAATTTTAACAAAGACGATAAAAAATAAAATATAGAAACTTTAAGATACAAAAAGATATGAAAATGTACCGAATTTGGTACAAATAAATAAAGCAAACAATGGCTAATCAAAAAGCGACATATAATCAAAATGAATCCATCGTTGTATATCAGAGCGAAGACAACGCGCTTCGGTTGGATGTGCAAATGGCGAACGAAACAGTATGGTTGACAACCAATCAAATGGCAATGCTGTTTGCTAAAGAAGAATCCACCATACGTCGTCATATTATCAATATTTTTGATGATGGAGAACTGGTTCGTGAGAATAACGTGCGTTTTTTACACGTTAATGGAGTGAAGAAACCAGTGCCGTTTTATAATCTTGACGTCATTATTTCTGTCGGATACCGTGTTAAAAGTCAACGAGGTATTCAATTCCGCCAGTGGGCAAATCGTATTTTGAAAGAATACTTGCTTCGTGGCTATGCTTTTAACCAACGTTTTGAGCGTATTGAACTTCGTTTAGCAAACATGGAGAAGCGACAGTCGGACTTCGAAATGGAGATACATACTTCGCTTCCTCCGAAAGAAGGAATTTTCGCGGATGGGCAAATTTATGATGCATTTGATTTCGTAAAGGGATTGATGAGTGGGGCAAATAAGTCAATAGTGTTGATAGATAATTATGTAGATGAAAGCGTTTTGAATCTACTGACGAGCAAGAAGAGTGGGGTGAGAACGGTGATATACACACGGCCGATAAGCAAGTTGTTCCGTCAGGCGGCAGAGAAATTTGATGCACAATACGGTGGATTGACAATCTATGAGGTCAATAGCGTGCATGACCGGTTTTTGATTATTGACAATAAAGATATATACTTTATCGGAGCATCGTTGAAAGATTTGGGACGCAAGTTATTCGCGTTTTCCAAGATGGAGACAACTCAAATAGAAGTTTTGAAAAAGTATTTGGCAAGTATATAAACTATCATTTCCGTGACCTCACGAAAACGATGATAAATATAGAAATTTTAAGATACAAAAAGATATGAACAATTTAAACCTTTTTAATGTAATCAAGCAAGGAGGCAAGCGTATAGGGGTGCTATCCCCTTGCTATACTCTTGGGCGAGGAAAAGGTGAGGTTTAAAACATTGTTATAAAATCGAGTAATTGGTATAGAATACGATTAAAACATGGCACTGCCGCTGAACATACATCAATTGCTGAATGGCTCCGTAGTGGAGTGGGAGCGTCTGGATTTCAAACAAGGTTGGAATCCCGAGGACGTGATGCACTCCATGTGTGCTTTCGCCAATGACATCCACAACTGGGGCGGTGGCTACATCATCGTCGGAGTGGCTGAAAAAGACGGCCGCCCTATCTTGCCTCCAAAAGGCATTGATCCAGCGTCCATTGACGGCATCCAGAAACAGATGGTACAACTTGGCGAACTGGTGCAACCATCCGTCAATTATATAGTCGAACCAGTCGTGTATGAAGGTCAGCATATCCTCATCATTTGGGTTCCGGGTGGTGACGTTCGCCCATATAAGGCGCCAACCGGTCTGGGCAAAGACGCACTCAAGCAAGGACGCCGCTATTATGTGCGCAAAGGCTCAGTCACATGCATCGCGGATGCGGAAGACGAACGGCGGTTGATTGCCCTCACCAATCGTGTGCCCTTTGACGACCGTATCTGTCACGAAGCATCGCTTAGTGACTTTAGTAAACTGCTCATCGAAGATTTCCTTCAATCAATCGGCAGTTCGCTCACAGAGGAAGAAATCATCAAAATGCCGATGGAGCAATTGGCATGGGATATGCAGATAGTAGGTGGCTCGTCTGAATACTTACGCCCGAAGAATGTCGGTCTGCTCTTTTTCTGCAAAGACCCTGAACGCTTTATCCCTGGTGCACGCATTGAGATTGTCCGCTTTGGCGACAACCCAAGTGATGTGTTTGAGGAGAAGATCCTGCACGGACCGATTCATAAGCAATTGGAAGAAGCACTTAACTATCTGAAATCGCAAGTCATCATTGAGAAAGTGCAGAAAGTGCCGGGCGAGGCAAAAGCGCTGCGGGCTTACAACTATCCGTATGAAGCGTTAGAGGAAGTCGTTTCCAATGCCGTCTATCACAAATCATGGGATGACCGCAACCCGATAGAGATAAACATCTATCCCGACCGCATCACGGTCTATAATATCGAAGGCCCTGTACCTCCCATCACCAATGCCGACTTGCAGCAAGAGCATGTCATCTGCCGCAACTACCGCAACCGACGCGTAGGCGATTTCCTCAAAGAACTGGACTTGACTGAAGGACGCAACACCGGCTTCCCAAAGATCTATCGCGAGATGCGCAAGAACGGCAGTCCTGACCCGCTCTTTGAGACGGACGATCACAACATGCATTTCATGGCAACGCTCCCCATACATCAGGCGTTTAAGGATACGGAGCCCCAAAATGCACCCCAAAATGCACCCCAAAATGCACTCCAAAAATTAACAGAAAGACAAAAAAGAATACTTGCTTTTGTCGGTGAAAATCCACAACTATCCAAAAAGGCAATGGCTAAGGCTATGGGACTTAGTTTTGACATACTGAAACGTGAATTAGCGGTAATGTCAGACATGGTAAAATACTTTGGAGCGTCCAAAGGCGGCCATTGGGAAATAATTAGCGAAATCAAATAACAATCCATAATATACAATATCACGAAATTTTAAGATACAAAAAGATATGAGAACAAATTTAGTTCAAACATTGAAAACGAGTGCTAATCGCATCAACCTAAACCGCACAACCCTGCGTGTGGCACTCATTGTTCTGTTTATCTCCCTCGGCATCGGAAATGCGTGGGGATATAGCTATTATTCCCAATTCACGGCTAAGAGTGGTAATACCGCTCAGGGATTGGTATATGCTGCCGGTGATAATTCCGAAGGAGATATGTCGGATTATACCGATCAAGTAACCCCTGAAAAGCATGCGAAGAGTTCTTCTGGGGGAGAATATACATGGTACGCATGGGCAAAAGCAGCGCGTGGCTATAAGTTCAAAACCTGGACGGAGGGTTCAAATATCAATTCGAGCGGCTCGCTCACGAGTGCTGCCACTACGTTTGGTGTAAACCACTCCTCTTCGGATGATGGCACCACATCAGGTGATGCTACGGCCACTTTCGAAGGAGACACTCCTTATACCATCACGTTTAAGAAACCGGAAAACTTCGGTGCTTATACTGCAGAGTATGAGAACTATACGATTAGTAGTAAAGAGTTTGTGGAATATTCCAAAACGATTACGATGACGTCTTCTTCGGCCAACACGAATGAGACCTCGTATGCGTCGGATAAGATTACACTAAAGGCTACAGCTCGTGTGGCGAATTTCATAGGATGGTATAACGGATCGACTTTGTTGAGTACGAGTGCGGATGGCTACACGTTCTCGCCCAGAGCAGCTATGACGGTTGAGGGGCGTTGGGAAGAAGTAGTGACGCATTTGAATATGACTTTTAAAGCGGTTGAATTGGATGACTCTGATAATCCGAAAGGTTCGTACACCGTAGGCGGAACTACCGTTTCGACATCTGATGTTGTCGTTAATACCGGAGACTTGTATTATTTAGAGACGACTCTGACGGCTACTCCAGCTACCGGTTACGTCTTTACCGGTTGGTATACCAAGGATGGCAAGAAAAAGAACTTCATCAGTTATGATAATCCCTTCAATGCGTACTTTGATCAAGAAACAACGGTGTATGCAAGTTTCACGTATAGCAATTATTCGGATGATCAGAAAGCCCAGTTTAAGGTGGGGTCTACTTATTATACCGACTTGAATGCAGCTAACACGGCTGCAGTCGATGGTAGCAACAAGACGATAGTCTGTACCCGTGACGGTGTATTGCCTCCGGGTAACTATACCATCTCGAGCGGAGTATCCTTGCTGATACCTTATTCTACATCAGAGACGGTACAAACAACTCCCGCTGTCGTTACGACAGCAGTTGCACTTTCTGCTAACCGCACATTAACGTTCACAGATGGTGCCAATGTGGTATGTAATGGAGAAATCTGTGTTGGTGGCCAGATTATGTCCGCAGGTGGTGGAAAACCTTCTGCTTATCCGACCGGAGCATGCGGTGTAATAGATATGTCCAAGGGAGGTCATATAGAATTGAATAATAAAGCGGTACTCTACGCGTGGGGATTCGTCAAAGGTCAAGATATGGACCAAGGAAACAACACGCTGGAAGTAGGAACCATTACCGCTAATTCCGGTGCTGTAGTATGGGAAGATTTCGCCGTGGGCGATTGGCGAGGAGGTTCGGCCTGTTTGACAATATGGAACAACAGGAGTTCATGGAAATTCTTCCCATTTCAGAGTTATACTGTGCAGAATGTAGAAGTTCCGACAACCTATAAGTATGGTTCTACGCTGAGTAACTATACCAATGTGTATGGTAACGAAAGTACCAATGCTGGTAAGTTTGCGATTATTGGTAAAGAGAACACTTTGTTTTTACTCAAGGATTCGAAATCGCTTGTTCGCAAGTGGTATGACCCAACGACAGATTTGGTGTGCTATGAGATGTCTGGGACGACGCAACTGAATGCTTTGAATGTGGATGTGGATATTACTACGGTCAATTCAAGTGAATATAATCTTCCTCTTTCCAGTAGTATGCATATCATTTTGACGAATTGTACTACTACGATTTCCAAGCCGATGGTAATGCAAGCCGGAGCAGTAGTGGAAGTAAAAGCAGATGCATCGCTTACCTTATCGAACAATGTATATCTGTTTGATAAAGACCAATGGGGAATGTACTGTTATAAGAAGTATTTCTACTCCATGACAATCCTCTCGATCCACAAAGATAGAGGAACCGGAACGTCCAATGTAGGCTTAGACGATGCCAAATTGATAGTGGACGGGACGCTTAATGTAACAGGTAAATTATATTCAACAACAAGTGGCGCCGATGTGATGGGTAATGGTGGCGGATCGATCACGTTTAGCACCTTACCTTCATCAGGCAATGTAGTAATGTGTACGGGTGTCTCTGATAATGAGAATGTGGCGGTTGCATCGGCTAACCTGCATAATGAGGATGGCTCTTATACAAAATCTTTTGCATCAACCACATTCCATAATATCAATGGTAGGTGGTTTACTCAAGCGGCTGCAACTGCCAATAAGGCAGATCACACCTATGATTTTACCTATATTAGTAGTGGAGCGGTCAGCGGAACGGATGGTACCAACACACCTACGGATGCTGTCTACTCATGGGATAAAACCGGTCTGGAGTTGCGCCAGAAATGGTTTAATGTGACGGCAGAATGTAATGAGGACGGTCATTATTGGTGGCATGGCCAAGGAGACCAAGCCAGTTGGTTCTATAACTGGACGCTAAATAGCGATTGGCATCAGTTTATGCCTACCGCAACGGAAGGTCTGTACAGCAGTTCAAACAATACGCTCTACACCAAAACGAGCTGTACATGGGGAGAATTAGGCAGTACCGATGTGAACTGCTTATATGAGATCGGTGGGGTGAAGAAAGCCCTGGTGGATGGGCAGTTTATTGCCTTGGAGCCGAATAATAATGACCCCGCATACCATGAGGCAGAAGATCCTACTAAGTATTACATCTGTTTCGAGGGCTGTAACTGGCATGCCGCGGATAAATATGCGGAGGCAGAGAAGGCCTATATCATCGCGCCGGATACATTCATATGGTACAACAATGCGTGGATGAGTGTCAACTTCCAAAAGCCCTTCGCATATACCTTGGATGAGACCAATGTGCCTGTTTATTATGAGTATGTAGATGGTGAATGGGTATTAGCAGAGCCATATATCCGTGTAGTAGATGGAATAGAGGATCGTTCGTATTATTTCATTGAAGATGCGTTTAAATTTGCTAATTCCGTATTACGAACTTCACCGACAATCACTATCTTACGAGATATATCTGCACGAACCGCAGCTATGTCTTATACGGCGGCAAACAAGACATGTACGTTGGATTTGAATGGCAACAAATTGACGTTGACGGTTGTCGGTGCCGGAACATCGGCCATAAAGATGTTCAATATCAATGCTGCAGGAACTACCTTTACCATTACCGATAGTAGTGAAGGTGCAAATGGTGAGTTCCGCTTGATTGCCGCACCGAATACCACGACCCAAACCAAACGTTGGTATGGAGTATACCTTACCAATGGAACATTGGTACTGAATGCCGGCAAGATCTATGCAGAAGATAATTTCGCATACACAAGTACATCGAATGCCGGCATGGTCAGTGGCGTAGGTGTCGCAGCCGGTATGAGTTTTACGATGAATGATGGTACGATAGAAGCCTATTCCAAGTACGCTGCGTATGGTGTGGATATAGCGGGATCAACGAGTGCTAATGCCACAGTGAAAATCAAAGGCGGTACCATTCATGCAGAAACGACACAAGCAACAACAGCTTATGGTATGGTTGTCGCAGGCGGTACCACAACGATTACCGATGGAAAAATCGAGGCACGCGCCAAGACAACAACAGCGATAGGAGTGGCCGTTACAGCTAATGCCAATGGCTATTACGGAACATTGAAGGTTGAAGGCGGCGAAATAGATGCTCTTACGACCACTACTACATGTTATGGTGTCCAAGTCGGAGAGGCGATAGTTTATTCCAGCGGCAACATTATTTCCGACCGTGTAAAATCCAAGGCGACCATCTCCAGCGGTACGATTCGGGCCACTTCTACAACAACAAAGAGTAGCAGCCATACGGTAGGTGTGCGCTCTTTCGGAACGACTATCATTGAAGGAGGTACTATCGAGTGTAACGCCACGCAAAGCATAGCATATGGTGTGTATGCGGTCCACGGAACAACAACTATCAAAGGTACCCCGACGATTATCGCGAGGGCACCTACCAATGCTTATGGAGCATGTGCCGGCTTAACTCCGGCGGATAAAACGGGTGTGCCTTATAATGGTCATCTGGAGATTAATGGTGGACATTTCGAGGTGTCGGCAACTACAACAACAGACGCGTATGGCGTGTTGGTTCAGGCTTTGGGTAGAGCTGTCAATTATAGTACTAAATCCGGTTACTATCCCGGTAACTATGTATCAGCCGGCAGTGCTGTCATTAGCGACGGAGAGTTCGATGTACAAGCTCATACAACGACCGCTTATGGCATTTTCGTAAAAGGTGCAGTTACTCAGACAGGTGCTAAATTAGATGCAGACGGCAACCTTGCTGATCCTGTTACATCAGACTCTCCGACTTGTACAGTTACCGGCGGTAAATTCAAAACATCCGGTACAGGTAGCGTATATGCTACGAATGATGCCGGCAATGCAACAACTTATCATATCAATGGCGGTTATTATAGCCATGATGGGAACTTGGCTACTTATGTACCTTCGCCGAAACATGTGCTGACGTTGGCTTCTGACGATGCAAATCGTCCTCCGTATTATTACAAAGTGGCTGAGGCTTATCTGGTAACGTTTAAAACAGAGGACGGTTCGGCCAATATCATCGATCCTGTTTACCAGGAAGTAGGCACCCAGCCGATATGTAGTACGGAACCGACGAAAGCCAGCACGACCACTAATTCCTTTACCTTCGATGGTTGGGCGACGGCTGCCAATGGCGATAAAGTATATGAGAAGAATGGACTGCCGAATGTGACTTCAGCTGGTGCTACCTACTATGCTCATTTTGCAACCACTACCCTCAAATACCGTGTACATTTCGATGCGGCTACCAACGGCGGTGAGTGTGCTACAGAGAATATCTATGTGAATCCGGGTACGGCTATTGGAGAATTACCGACCGCAACCAAATATGGTTATGCGTTCAATGGTTGGTTTTCGGCTGCTTCTGGCGGCACGCAACTGACCGCATCCACGGTAATTAATGCTGATGCGGATTACTATGCCCAGTTTACGGCGAACTCGCATACACTGACTTGGGACTTGGCCGGAGGTACGGTTTCTACAGCCGGTAAGATCGGTTCTACCACCTGGCCGGCGAAGAATGCTACCGGAACTCCAAGTACAAGTGTGGCATTTGGTACAATCTTGACAACGATACCTGTTGTAACAAAAACCGGTTATACATTTAATCGTTGGGATCCGGTACCGGGAAGCAGTATGCCGGATGCGGATGTGACTTATACTGCAATATGGACACCGAAAACAAATACGGCTTACACCGTAAAGCACTATCAGCAGAATGTAGGCGGAACTTATCCGACCGATCCGTTTGAGACAGAGGCCTTTACCGGTACGACTGCGACATCCGTAACTCCGGCGGTGAAATCCTATGATGGCTTTGTATCGCCGGCTGCGCAGACAGTTACCATCGCTGCTAATGGTTCGACAGTGGTAACATACCAATACGCACGCAGACATTATACCTTTACGCTGGATGCGGCTACAAATGGCGGTACGAGCGAAGTACCTTCAATCGAGGTTATCCATGGTGCTACGATTGGTGCCGTTCCTCCTGACGCACAGAAAGGATGTAATGACTTTACCGGATGGTACACAAAGCCCGTTGGTGGCGTGAAGATTACTCCGGAATTTGTTATCGAGTATGACATGAAGACCCTGTATGCCCAGTTCTCTGATGACCTGCGCACGTATCCTATTACATATAGCGCGGGCGCGTATGGAACGGGAACAGTGGCTGCGGGAACGAAGACCTGTGGCGAAGATGCTACCTTGTCGAGCAGTACCTTCACTCGCGACGGTTATGCGCAGACGGGATGGAGCCTGACTGATGGCGGTGCGCAAGCTTATGCTCTCGGTGGAACTTATACGGCAAATGCTGCCTTGACGCTTTATCCGGTATGGACATTAGTCACATATAACCTCACTTACGAGGGCTTGAACGGAGCAACCAACAGTAACCCGACGACATACACCATTGAGACGGCGACTATTACTCTCGCTGATCCTGGTACACGCGCGGGTTACACCTTCACCGGCTGGACTTGCGGTGGCAGCCCCATCACGCAAATCGCACTTGGCTCAACCGGAGACAAGACCATTACAGCCAATTGGTCTGCCGTTACCTATAACCTCACCTACGAGGGTTTGAACGGTGCGACCAATAGTAACCCGGCGACATACACCATTGAGACGGCAACTATTACTCTTGCTAATCCGGGTACGCGCGTGGGCTATGCTTTCACCGGCTGGACATGTGGCGGCAACCCAATCACGCAGATCGCACTTGGCTCAACCGGAGACAAGACCATTACTGCAAATTGGGAAAAAATAGGTGTTACTATCCTTTGGAAGTCCGAAGATGGAGAAACGACCTTAGAAACAGATGAAGGAGTAGAAATCGACGCTACGCCGTCGTTTAATGGAGAAACACCGACTAAAATAACGACAGTTGAATATACCTACACGTTTGACGGATGGACGACCGAAGCTAATGGTGGCGGTACATACTATGCGACCGACGCTATGCCTCCTGTCTCTGCTGCGGCTACGTACTATGCACACTTTGCTGCTACCGCCAATGTGGCAAGTGTCAAAGTAGGTAGTGCAGATCCGTCATATTATACTGATTTTGCGACCGCGTGGTCAGATGTCAATGCGGCAGATGGTGCAGTTACCTTAAAACTCCTGCAAGATGTAGAGGGTATAGCTACCTCCTTGGCTTACACCAACGCACAGAACTGCACATTGGACTTGAATAACCACACGCTTGCAGGAACCGTTACGAAGCTGATTGATGTAAACGCTTCCGGCAAGACATTCGCCATTGATGATAGTAGCGCTGACAAGGAAGGTCTGATCTCTATGATTGGAACCGGCAATGCTCGTCGGAATGCCCTTTATATCACTGCAGGTACAGTTCATCTGAAGAATGGTAAGATATATGGAAAGAATACGTCCACTTACAACTCCTCTTCCGCTTCAAAAGTTTCGGCAGCGGGAGTGGAGATAGCAAGTGGAGGTAAATTCACCATGGATGGTGGAACGATAGAAAGCGAAAGTCAATATAAATCATATGCTCTTTTAATTAACAAGAGTACGTCTTCCGTTGTTACAATAAATGATGGATTGATTAAGGGCCATACAAATAAAGGTACGACTGCTTGCGGTATATATAACTCATCGACCAAACTTACCATCAATAATGGACATATTGTCGGTCACGCATGGACAAACACTTCTTATGGACTCTATAATGTGTATGGAAAAGCAACGATTAATGGCGGTTCCATAGAAGCCACAAATGATACTATTAACAATAAAGGAACTACCACAGCGTATGGAATATGCACGGCATATAGTAATACTACATATACCGGAGCTATAACGATTCCATCTACTTCAACAGTTAAGGTCTATGCAAGAACAAATACAACTACTGCATATGCTGTCGTTATTGGTGGCGCTTCTACCGGTAGTACGATAGCAGGAGGAACATTTACTGCTAAAGCGGGAACAACTACTGCGCAAGGTATCAATTCTGCCGGCACGATTACGGTTTCCGGAGGTACATTCAATGTACACGCGGAAACAACAACTTCCACTATCACAACATGGCCGTCCGGTATTTATGCCACAAGGGGAACAGTTACAGTAAATGGCAATCCCACTTTTAACGTGACTTCCGGTGCTTCAAGAGCCTATGGAGTATTTGCGTATGGTACGGTCGGCAAAAATGGCAAGGCTAAGTATTCCGGAACGATTAACATCAATGGAGGAACGTTCAATGTAACCACAACTGCCACAACCGCATATGGCGCTTATGCTGGACTTTTCAGTAGAACGGTAAACCTTGTGCTTCCTGAAAATGCAACAGATACGATAGCAGGAACACACCGTATGCCGGGTATTATAGAGATTACTGATGGTACATTTAATGTGACGGCTACCAATACAGCATACGGAATTGTAGTTGCGGCACAGAACAGTGAAACCATAGGGGATGTTACAACTGACAGAATACCTACCGTTACTGTCGCAGGTGGTAAGTTCAACATTACCGGTACATCTAAGACCTATGCTGTTAATACGTCAGCAACCAATACAGCGTTGGACGTTAAGGGCGGATGGTATAACATCAATACCAACCTTGCAAATTACACCGCTCCGATTAAGTCTTGCAACTATCACGTACTGCCTCTGACTGGCGAAGATCCGTACAAATACGAAGTAGCTGAGGCATACAAAGTTACATGGGATGCTACAACCAATGGCGGTTCATGTGCAACGCCTTACACCGTAGTGAAGAAAGGTGCGACAATCGGCACGCTGCCTGTGGCAACGAAAGATAATTATTCCTTCGATGGGTGGTTTACGACCTACACTACCGGAGGTACTGAATATACAGCATCCACGATAATAACCTTCGCTTTGACGGCCTATGCGCGCTTCACGCCGAATACGTACAATATTACGTATAAGGATCAAGGCGATGTTACATTCACCGGTAACAACATCGCTTCCTTGCCTGCTACGCATACATATGGCACGGCAACGGCTCTGGTAGATGGTACTAAAGAAAATTACACCTTCGATGGTTGGTTCACCAATCCGGAATGTACCGGAAGCGCAGTTACATCTCTTGGCGCTACAGCATATACAAGCGACATCACATTGTATGCCAAATGGACAGAGGCCGGACAGACGTATTATTATATAGACCCTGCTACAGGTTCGCAGACATCGGTATTCAGTTCTTCTACTCCTGCCAATCCGGGCGACTACGATGATGAAGATTATACCTATACATTTGATAGTTGGACGGATAATAAGAATGGTTCCTATACTGCGGCATATATAGTTAAAGCAGAGCGTTTCTACGGCAATTTCTTGGATGTAGTGGAGTGGACTGACGATTATCTCATTGTTAACGCCAACGGACTTAGCCTGCCAACCGACAAGACCAATTGGACTATCACTAAAGGTTCGGACTCGTACACTAAAGCCAACCGCGCAACGGATAGAACACTTCAAATAGCACGCCACGATACACATACAGCGGACGACTATATTGTCCTCAAAGTAAGTGGTGCAAATGACGGTGTTTGGTCACGACAGAAATATATCGTGCCGCATATCTATTCTGCTGAAAACGCAGTACTGAGCGATACAAAAAGTTACAGCATCGTATATGTAAATAGTGGAACACTAACTGTAAGCAGTAATACAACCGTAAATGCTATCTATGTCGCTCCGAGTGCAGAACTCGTAGTAAATAGTGGAGTTACGCTAAAAGTTGATTCGTTGATGCTCCGGACAACGCCGTGGGAGGCTGCTATATTGGATAACCAAGGCACGATAACTGCTGGTAAGGCATACTACACCCGTAAAATTGCCGATAACTCAAAGTACTATCAGTTTGCAATACCACTTGTATCCAATGTGAAGAATGTTCGACTCTCCAATGGCGCTAAGATTGCCTATACCACCTCGTGGATGCTCAAGAGTTACAGCGAAAAGAGTCGCGCAAACAATGGTCCGGTTAATACGGAAAGCCAATCCAACTGGATACTTCTCTCCACCGAAGAGGGAGACGAAGAAAATGGTAAAGTTGGTGGTGTAATTGCAGCATCAAGAGGGTATGAGATGTTTGTCACAACCAAATACTATCAGGAGTACTATTTCCCGGTTACTTTACCGGCTTCTCCGACTACGCAAGTCGGTGTGGCATACACAGAACCGACGGGAAAAACAGAGCAATGGATTGCCGCTAACTCCGGCTGGAATGCTTTGTGCTCGCCTCTCTTGGGTAAATATGTGCAGAATTTTGGAAGCAATCCGGAGGATGGACTCAAAGTGTCTGAATTACAGACAGATGGAAGCTACTGGCAACATATTCCGGAAACTATTTATCCGGCAGTTCCGTTCTACTATCAGGCAAGTAAGGCTGGTACATTAGATTTTAAAGGATCTCGAATGGTACTCTCTGCTCCGCGTCGCGCATGGAATGCTTCTATCCCGACACAGTGGATGCAGCTGACTATTGAGAATACGAATGGCGACAAACTGGATGAGACGAATATCTTTGTTCATCCTGAGAAATTCGTTATGGACTATGAGTCCGGCTATGACGTGGCGAAACAGTCTCTCGAAGGCGGAAAAGCATTACTTTACTCCGAACTGCCTTGCGGCAAGTTGGCATTCGCAGCCGTGCCGGATAGCCTCGCCGAGACACGTATCCCATTAACCGTTTATGCGGCTACTGAAGGTGAGTATATCTTCTCCATGATGGAGAACGACTACCTCGGTCGTCTGCAGTATGTGCTCCTGCACGATACGCAAACAGGATTGGTAACCGATTTGTTAGAGAGCGATTTCGCCGCTAACCTCACGCAAGGAACGAACGCAGGTCGGTTCTATCTCCAATGCGTATTTGCTGCCGACGCACCGGAGGTAACTACCGGTGTGAACCATATTAAGTCCGAAAAAGACAAAGCACAAAAAATTATTTATAACGATAAGGTATATATTATTTATCAAGGACGCGTATACGACATGACGGGACGTCAGTGCGAACTAAAGTAAATTAAGGTCTGTTAAACATAAGGTACAAAAATGAACAAACAACATAGACAATATGTTATATTGATTGTCGTGCTATTATCGTGTGCAGCGAGTGTCTTCTTTGGCGTAAGAAACATCCTGCACAGCAATGACGATGATATGACGACTTTTGCGGTAGGAGACTGGGAAGGAATAACGCTCCCGCGTTATGATGGACCGACTGTTTATGCCACGCCGACACAGCAAGGCTATACAGTAACGCTGCCGATGGCTTCCACCTCCTCGCGGTCGCTATTCCATCACAACGCAGTAGCAACCTACCGCAGTGGTGTAACGACCGCACAACGTGTACAAACAAGTCAAGGAACCTATCGGGTCTATCAGACTTCGGACCACGAGATGCACTCTATAGGATCGGGTAGTGGCGCTTCCGGTACGGCTTCGTTCGGAACGACCAACTACCAACAGAGTACACCCTCTGCATCCTTTAGCGCGCCGACAATCGCTATGTCGCTCCCGAGCGTGCGTACACGCACGCAGACGCTCGCGGTCAATAATATAAATATGGCGACAACATCCTCTATCCTCGCCGATGCCGGAACACCGATGGCGGCTCGTGCGATGGGGCCAAGACGCGTATTACCTGCCGATCCTGCTGTGGGTGAACTCGCGCAAGGTGATGACGGAAAATGGTATATTTATGATACGGAAGGATGGGTAGAGGCTGACACTAAAATTGAAGATGGAAAGGTTTATGTATGGAATGGTTCCTCTTGGGTTTATAAGGGCGACCAATCCGACCCAGACACTCCAATTGGCACGACCCCATGGCTGATGATACTGCTCGCTGCGGCCGGATATGGCTACTATGTGGCAAAAAGAAAACAAACAACTAAGTAATTGATAATTCGTAGAGTTATGAAACACATATCGTTATTATCGGCACTCGTCTGTGCTATGCTTACCGTCTCTACGGCGGCATTCGCAAAACAAGGTGATTCGTGGTGTGACCCTATTCCGTTAGGGAAGGATTATTCTGCCAATATCACGAAGACAGGAACAGTCTATTACTCTGCTAATACATTCGACCTGCCGCTGGCGGTGTATTTTAAGACCTCTACACCTAACCAACCGCCTATTGTCGAAATGGACTTTACCTGTAAACCAGGTGTCTATGAGGACTCTATCCTATGCTCCCTCTTCTGCAAGAAAACCGGTGGAAGTGGTATTGAGTGGGACATGCCCCATAAACCCGAACTCAAAGTCACAACACTCGAAGACGGTTCGTTCGCATACTATATCGCCATGGGTAAAACATACCGCGACTTATTACTCCAAATGGGTATTGACTATAACGTCGTGGTATATATAAGGGTGACCTATAAATCTACCGGTACCATGACCATGTCACCCGATGCCTTTGGTAACTGTATGGACGGCAGTAAATTCATGCACGCCGGAGATACCGTCAAAGTGCTGCCTAACGATAAGTCAAGACACGTAATCGTTCCCTATATCCAGTGGATGGAGGACTCTATTCGCTACGTGTGGAACGGAACAGCACCGCTGCAACTATCCGTCGCTACTGAATGCGAGTTTGACCCGGAGGATAATAGCAACCCCAAGATTGCAAACTTCCAGACTTTACAGCCGAAGGACACATTCAAACTTACGTCCAATCAGCTCAAATACTATGTCAATGGAGGCGACTACTCCTCTGAGGCAGGTATGTTCTTCGCTAAATGGTACACCACCGGCTCAGGAACGCTTAAGATAGAACGCGTACCGCAAGCCCCACCACGCGACGGAGCAACGCTTCTGCGCTATAACAAGACTACCGATGTTGTGGCTTCCGATACACTCGTTAAGACCTATGCTATTCCATTTACTTGGACCGAGGATATCAAGTTCACAACACCGACTAATCATGTCTTCAAACTCTATGTGGGAACGGATCCAAAGTTCACACCCAAACAGGCTATCGCATCCTATCAGTTCTTAGCAGCAACAGATGGTCACTGGCTCGGACTCTATGCGGATGAGATGGAAGCGCTTTGGAAAAAAACCAGCGAGCAATATCTATACATCAAAATTTGGTGTACCGCGAAGACTACGATTACCCCGCAACGCTGGTATCCGGCAGATTGCTCGAAAAAAGGTGCAGCAATATATCTCCCTCCAAAAGATACGGTTATGCAAATCGACCGTAGAGATGCTCGTATTTTTAAATTGCACTATCCGCAATGGAAAAACGGTGACATAACGCTTCAATTTGATCAAACCCAGAAGTGCTTTGCGCTTTTTGCTGATTCGTGTTATATAACTTCGAATACAAGTGCATCCAATCTCCTGCCAAATGGAGCAGTTACGTTGCAGAACAAAAACGTCAAAAAGGTTACATCCTCTACGATAGATTCTTGGGAACCGCGCGTGATAGATGATAATGGTTTTATCTACCTGCGTCTCTACACCGATAGAGGGGGTGGTGGTCATGTGACACTCACCACTACTGCCCCAGAGGAGCAAGACCCCGCGCCAATCGTCTATCCTGCTGCTACTGTGCATGTTACGTGCGGAGAAAAAGAGTCGTCCGGAGCGCAGAATATTACCGTCAAAGTGTCTGTCGAACAGGATATTATTATCTACAACGCAACATCCACAAAAGTGGCGGAATGGCATCAACTCCCAACTGATGCTCCACATACCATCAAACTCCAACCGGGAGACTATACACTCTCCGGAAAGGACGAAAAAATAGCTGTTTTAATTAAAAATTAAAGATTTTTCTAAAAAAGTTTGCATAATTGAAAAAAAAGCAGTACTTTTGCGCGATTTTTATGCGCGTACGTGCGCCTATGGGAAGATTAATCACATATGATTTCGTGAGTCGGACAACCCGTCACCTCGGGTTGGTCGCTTCGGTGTGCCTGATTTTGAGCATGCTTTTTGCACCTGATTTTTCATTATACGCGCGGGCACAAGCACTCACGCTCGGCACGAACGTAAGTAACGCGCCTACAATCAGCGTCCGCTCGACGGCTAACGTGACCGAAGGAGACGAGAACTTCTTCGCGCTGGACGATATCTACCTCCCGACAACGGTGTACTACCTGCCCGATACGGCTTTCGGACCAATCCCGTATCTTATTCAGTATCCGTCAGGTGATACCCTTAAGGCCGAGATGACCTTCGAGGATTGCCGCATGGCTTGGCGCTGGACCGTTGATCACATAGCCGAACCGGCAGAGAAACTCTACTTCTATTTCTCGACGCACGAAACAGCAACGGCGGAGATTATCCCCGCTTGTATTCCTGTGCATACCGACCTTCCGGACGTATCTGCTTGTACCTCATACACTTGGGGCGATACAACAATCTTTGATACCGGTGACTATACACGCTTGTTCAAGAATACCATCGGTTGCGACAGTACTGTCTCACTCCACGTGACCATCCTCCAACCTTCTTCTTCGACGGCTAATGTCGAGGCTTACGATAGCCTCAAGTGGCTCAATGGTAATACCTATTACAAGAGCATCGCTGGTCCTGTGTATATCACAGAGAATGCAGCCGGTTGCGACTCGATGATCACACTCAATCTGGCTATCCGTCACCTCAATTGCGATACCGACCGTATCACAATCTGTCGCTCCGAGGCGCCGTACCAATGGCGGGGACAGAGTCTGCGCGAGACAGGGCTGTATTCCACCGATACAATCCAAGGTAAGTCCTCGAACAAGGTTTATCAGGATACAGTTCATTCCCTCTATCTGACCATTAACGAGACCTACTCAGTCGATACGTTCGTGACAATCTGTGACTCGATGTACACGTGGCACGACTCAACCTATGTCCTTTCCGGCAATTATACGGATTCGCTCAAGACTATGGATGGCTGCGATTCGATTATTGTGCTGCACTTGACGCTTACGGACGACTGTTACCCGAAAGAGTATACCTGTATCGAGGCCCTGCGGCAGATTGACCAAACGCTCGTCATCAACCGCTCGATGATAGAGGACTTCAATTCGATGAATATCCAGTGGATGTGCGACGGTAAGAAGATCGATTCAGATATCGATCGCCTATTGTTGACCAATCGTCCGGACGGCGAATACTCGGCGTACCTGCTTAAGCGCGACTGCCCGGCATGCGACACGACATGGATATGCTCGATGGTTTATGGTGCGGGCGCTTCCAAACAGGAGCAACACACTATGCTCTCCGTACACCCGACGTATATATCCGCTGCCGAACCGTATGTCTATCTCTCGACGTCAAGTGGCGCGGGTAAATACTACCTCTATGGTCCGAACGGAAAGATGATTCTACTTGGTGACTTTGCTGCTGATAAGGGCGTACAGAAACTGACATTACCGGCTATGAGCGGATTATACGTGCTCATCTGCCTGCCGGAAGGGGATACAAACATGAACCACGCGGTTCAGAAAATAAAACTGCTTGTCTATTGATGCGTCGTTGGGGATTAGTGATAGTAGTGATGGCGATGGCGCTCCAAGTGGTAGCAAGACCGTATAGCCGTGACCCGAAAGATTTCTTCGTGGTTGAAGTGGGCGCAGGATATGGCGCATTACTCACTTCCGGCAACGAAATTAAGCCCGCAGAAGGTGCAGCCGTTTCGCTAGGGATAGGCTACCGATACGCAAGGAATATGCTACTCGTTCATGTCGGTCTCGAAGGACAATATGGCTACATGACCAACCGCGTGAATGGCATCAAAGATAGCACACGTATGGAGCAAGAAGGACTGGAGATCGTTCGCCATGGCGAGATGTACCAACGCCGCGAAGCATATCGGATGGTCAATATGGCACTGCCGATTGCGGTAGGATGCGACTTCGGCCCAATCTACTTCCTCGCCGGACTCAAACCCGCACTATCCGTCTGGGGCGAGACACGAGCTCAAGCACACGTACAAGCGTGGTCCGAGTACTACGGCGTACTGCCGGGAACACATACCGACATCTTTGCGCAATCCAATGGCGGAGCGTACGAGGAAATGAAATGGAACGTCCAGATATACGGACACCTCGAAATAGGAGGACCTATTCCATTACCCAACGAGAACTGGCAGAATCCAATTCGACTCAAATGGGGCATCTGGGCTGACTGCGGAATACTCAAAGCTTACAGCCCGACACAAAACCAAGAAACAGCCTCTATGCAAGCACCTTATACCGAGGCTACGGTGTTGCCAACCGTTAAATACAACTCAGACATCACATCTCGCCAGCTTGCCGTGGGAGCAAAATTAACACTATTAGTCGGCTTCAGACCGCAGAAGACGTGCGTCTGCTTAGACTATTAAAACACAATTAAGACAACAACCAACAATGAAACATCTATTCTACATACTCGCTCTGCTGACAGCATCAACACTTGCTGCACAGCAGTATGCACCCCAATATCTCATCGATGATTGCCCGGGTAAATACAAGGGAGCTCCGTATTACTATTGCGATTGCTGGAATACGGCTATTGCCTTCTCTTTCCCCGTAGAACGTGTAGTCAAAGATACGATGTGGTACACGGCTTCCATCAATGATGTCAAACAAGGCGTCTCTGCGAACTGGTACTCCAACGTTTCCGTAACGATGGAAGTATATCCCTTCTGCACAGCCAAAGACCCGTATATATCATTAACCGTTGGCCCGAATCAGATGCGCGAGCTGGAGGTGGAGAAAATACAAAAGAAAATAGACGAAATGGGCGAAATGGCGCAAACCATGATGCAAACATTAACACCACGTATCCGCATCTATCCGCACGATAAAGGACAGGGCCAAGTCTATTGCTATCCGTACGACCAAGGACCGCACTCTACGTGCGAGAAGACACTACCCGTTTTCCCCAGAACTACGAACGTGTGCTCGGAAGCAGAGAACGTATACCAACTCGTTCCGGCACGTATGCACAGTACAGGACGTGGATTCATCGCATGGAAACAGAAAAACAACTTACCCGCTACCATCTATCTCACAAAGGGTTCTTGCACAGGTCCGGAGATAGGACGCAGCGTCTTGACAGACTCAACACACGTTATGGTGCTGGATTCCGTAGCTATTAAGGCAGCAAAAACAGCAAATGATACCCTCTATATCCATGTAGAACATTCTGCCGATTACGTAGGACGTATGACCTATCACGGTAACATTATTTATGGTGCACAGATTATCGATACCACGTTCTGCCAAGGCATGCGCTTGGAGTTGCACGATACCGTCTTGACATCCACTACCGTTTATACTAAAGATACGCTCTTTACCAAAGGTGATACCCTGAAGTGGACAACGTACAAACTCACCGTTACTCCACCGGATACTGTCCGTGAAACGCTGCGTTATAAGGCCAGCCAACTACCCAAGAGTTACAACGGTATCTATATCCCCAAAGACGGATGGGGAACGTACGAGAAACTGGTGCACAAAAAGAATACCTGCGACAAGTATTTAATCGTGAATGTAGAACGTGATTATACAACGATACAAGAGACTATCGATACGACCGTTTGCCAGGGTAAAGGCTTTGCCTTTGGTGACCATCTCTACCTCACAGACACCACCGTTGTGGACTCAGCGTGGACAACACCGGATATATGGGAAGTGGCAAACATCACCGTGCGGATTAAAGCACCCGAAACGGAGTTCGATACCATCCAAGTCAAACCATCCACTATGCAAGCCGGATATTACTATAAACCCTATAACATTACTTTGACGGAATACGGAGACACACTCGTTACTGTAACCCAAAAAGGAGAATGTGACCGACTGATTAAACTGACCGTGGAACAAGGAGAAGAAGATCCTGACCCAGGTCCAATGACAGCGGCTCAATATCTAACGAATAACCAACGCTCAGCCAGTAAATATTTGAGAAACGGCTTGATTGTTATTCGCAGAAACGACGAAGAATACGATATTTTGGGAAACAAAATAAATTAACAAATAAATCAATTATTAACAAAACAAAGTTTTAGTATGAAAAAGATTTTTACTTTAATCGCCGCAGTAATAATGGCTTTGCCATTGTTGGCGATTGGTGACAACTCTGGTTCGACTAAACCTAATGCTAAAGACTTCACTTGGGACAAGGCCATGACACAAGATGCCGGCACCAAGTGGGTTTGGTACGTAGTGGACTTGGCTCCGCTGTACGAACAGGACAATCCTGCTCTTAAACTGTACTTGACCAATGTCAATAGCGAAGGTGATGCTACTGTGGAATTAGAAGCTACCGTAGCCGGTCAAACCGAGAAGAGAACGTACACCATTGGTGCTAAACAGACAAAAGAATGGTCTGCTAACGCCGGTACGCTGGTTCGTATGAAACAGAAAGAGATTTATCTCACGTTGAAGACAACCAGAAAGGTACAATTAAGTGCAAAAGTGTTTGAGGCTGCGGACCTGAACGAACTCTGCAAAGAAGCAACTCCGCTGGATTGGACCAACGGGTTTGAACGTGGAGTAGGCGACGTAGAGTGGTTCAAAGTGGACCTTACAAACGCTAAGAAAACATCCGAAACTAGAGATGTGCAAGTGTCTATCACTAACAAAGGTACAAAAACAATGCGACTCTACGCAGGTCAGTCCCTCGACTGCCCGTCCAGCGGTGTGACCATGCGTGTCATCGAAGTGGCTGCTGGTGAAACGAAGTACGACACCGTGCCTAACAGCATGATCAAGGCCGTTGCCGGTGACGAACTCTATGTCAGCATTGAGAACACACAACGTATGGCTCTCAAAGCTGAGTTTATCGCTCCTCCTACAACGCCTCCTACAATGGCTGACACAGATCCGTGGGTAGATCTGCATGTTACCGACACTTTTAGTGTCGCCAAAGCGAATGTCTTGCCTGCCGGTAAGCATTACTTCCGTATCAGCATAGAGGAGATGAATAGCCTCACCAAGTACGAACCTGAGTTCACCTTCCGTAACGAAGTGCCCGGTTCCGTGGTTAATATGACACGTAAGATGTCGTTCGCTCTGCCTGCTTATGCTACACAAGGCGACCAACTCACACTTATTTCCGACGAAGAGACCATTGAGATAATCAAGAAGAATACCGTTGAGGGTTTGACTAACCAATATGTGTACGTCCTCATCCAAAACGATGCTCCAATTAGTCTGTTTGGACGTTTCAAACATGTCCGCGAAGGTAAGGCTTGTAAAACCAATATCGACTTCGACTGGGTGAAAGGGCATGAGCAACCCGGACACACAACTCAATGGTACGCTATTGACGTACGCGACGCGAAAAAACGCGTGAAAGATATTAAGGTGACCGTGGAGAACCAAGGTACTACTTCTACCGCACTCAAAGCATCGGTGGCCTTCTCTTGCCCGTATATCGACCTGCAAGAGTTCTCCTCTTCTATCGGTGCGGGTGCAACCGCTTCGAAGACATTAGGTTATGCAACCTACGCCATGATGACCGATACAATCTATGTCGGACTCGAGACATCTCAACCGGTTAAGATTACTGCTGACACTCTGGATGCTCCGCTGCAACCAAAGGATGACGCATGTCTTAACGCTACTCTGTTCGACTGGACAGACGGTGGTGCGCAGAAAGCCGATACCACTATCTGGTACAAAATCGACATGCGCAAAGTGCGTAACCAACAGTCCTATCCGACAGTAGTGATTACCAACCTTAGCGAAACCGCTCCTGTTCGCATCGAAGGCCGACTCTCTCTCGAGTGCCCGGATACATTACCTGACCAAGAGAGAACATTGACCATCCCTGCCGGTGGCGTGTATGAGAAACAGCTCTCACGTAACATGTTCGAGAATATCCAGAACGACTCCGTTTATGTTCGTGTGTGGTCTAACCAAGCTATTAAGTTTGAGATCCGTCGTCAGGCTGTGCCTGCCGGTACAGACTGCGCTTCCGCTATCCGCTTCAACTGGGTGAGTGGTAACGACCAGAAAGCAAACGCAAACCTCTGGTACGTAGTTGACCTCGCTCAAGCCGTTCGCGAGAAGAAAGATGTGGAAGTTACTATCAAGAACAAAGATACTAAAAATGCTTGTGAAGGTGCAGCTTGGATTTCCTTCTCTTGCCCCGACGATGCTACTCCGCAGACCCAGAACTACACACTGGCAGCCGGTGCTTCGAAAACACACTTGTTCGTTAACAGCACTTTCAGCGAACTTGCTTCGGACAGCGTCTATATCCGACTTATCGGTTCAACAGAACTGCATGTCTCCGGTAAACTGGTTACTCCGGCTGACTTTGATACTATATGGTGTCCGGAGATTCAGACGGGTATCAACGAGTTCAAGTGGGATAGCCTCTATACACAGACAGCTGACACTGCTTGGTACGAGATAACAAAAGCAGAGCTGAATAAAATCGCTGTTACCGAACTGGCTCCTAAAGCATATATTAAGAACCTCACAGCTGCAAACAATACGGTGAAAGTGGAGGCTGCCTTCGCTTGCCCGGTTGTGCAAACAATGATGGGTAAGAGCCAGTCTCTTACTGCTAATCAGTCACTGTCCAAACAGTTGGCGCGTACAACCATTGAACAATACCTTAATAAGGACGTCGTTTATCTGCGTGTTATCCAAAAAGGAGGCATCCAATTCAAGGCCTCTATGGAAGACCCGAACACAGGTAATGACTGTATGAGTGCACGGCCTATCCGTTTGGTTGATACAATTGCTCAAGCTGCCAATACCGTGATGTGGTATCGGATTAACATAGCCGACATCAAGAAAGTGGAGAACCTGCACGGCAAGAGCCTCAAAGTGCATGTTAATGGCTCTCCTACTGAGAAAACTACCATTAAGATAGGTGTTTACGAAGACTGCGCAGGTAGCGACTTGCTGGAAGAACGCGGCAAACGTACAATCGCTGCCGGTAAGAGCACAACACGTAATATCCCGGCATATGTCATATATGGTTTGGCGAATAAAGACCTCTATATCCGTATTGAGACCAACCAGCCGATTAACTTCGCAACAGCCTTGGAGGATTATGCAGCACTGACGCCGGTTAAAGACATTAAGTCTATTGCCAAAACAGCTGCTCCGAATGTGACCTATACACTCAAGGCCAACGAGGAGAACTGGTTCGCCGTATGCTTGCCGCAGATGCGTAATAACTACGTACTTACAGACAGCGCGAAGTTCTATGTAGAGAACCCGAACGGCTTCGAAGTGAAAGTGACAGGTACCGCAACATGGCAAGATACACTGTCTTACAAAATACCGGAGCGCACACGCTCTATTGCTGCTAACAAGAAAGTGTACAAACCGTTCAAAGAGTGCGTTGACCGTGCTATCAAACGTGCCGGATTCAACTACTCAATCGAGGATACCGAAACCAGCTATATTGATAGTCTCGCGCGTGCCTTCATTACTGAAGACTCGCTCACTATGTACGTCATGCTCAAACCGACAGCTCCGCTGCTCTGGGGAATCATGATGGACAAGGCTAACGGCGACATCTGTGACAATGCTATTGTCTTCGACTGGGAACATGGTAATGTTCATCCGGCAGGTGACACGTTGTGGTATCGTGTACAAATCGACTCGCTGAAGATTCCGGAGGACAAAGACCTGCGTATCCATATTGAGAGTTGGGGCGATACAACCCAAGAGACGCACCTGAACGCTTCGCTCTACTTCGACTGCAACGAAACAGCAACGAAGACAAAGACCGACACCATTATGGTTTGCGACTCGATTGATGCTGACCGTGACCTGCTCAAGACCGTTCGTTGGGCGGACCTGCTCATCCAATACTCGTCTTCTCAACCGACATTTATGTGGGTTGAACTGATAGATACCATGCCACGCCAAATGGACTATGATACGATTCGTGCACTGGTATGTAACAAGGAGGAATATCTTGATACAATTACCGGAATCAAACACGAAATCATTGATAAGACCGAAATCTGGAACGACACTGTGCCATGGAGAGATGGTGTGCAGATGCGTGACTCTATTACTACATTCATCATCCGTCCGATATTGATGCCGGATACTTTGGATGGCGATACTATCACAGCATTGAATATGGCTCCAAGAATTGAGGTGGCTAAGAACCTGTCTGTGGATGCATCTTCGATACAACTGACTACCTTGCTGAAAGCAGTATCTGCTGCAGATTCCATTGTAGATATCGATACCGTTTACTGGGCGAAACCTGTTTATGATGAATATGGTGATTTGGATGATACGAAGGAAGGAAAGTTAGATACCGTTACACCCTATACTGCTGTAGGTACAGAAACATTGTTGTTGGTTGTAAAAGGATATTGTGCTGATTCTGTCATCCAACGCTACGAAGTAGAGTTCCCGATTCAACCATCGGCTTGCACGGATACAACCGTTTGGGACAGAGGTGATGAACTCATACCGGAGTTTATTTGCGACTCTGTTTTATGGAATAGAAACAATACGTGGTACAAAGAAACAGGTGTCTATGATTTCCATGTGGCAAAACCTGCTCCTTATTGCGGCGATACCATTTATAAGATTAACATCCTGGTTGAACACTCGTCTCCTGTTGCAGAAGAAACCGTTGTCCTGTGCGCGGACTCGTACACGTGGAATAATAGGGTATATACCGTTTCCGGTGACTACGATTCACTCTTCGTCAATGTGGACGGTTGTGACTCGCTCGCAATACTCCACTTGGTACTCAATCCTTCCTTCTTTGCAGAGGAAGCGTATAGTGCATGTAACGAGTACACATGGCATGGCACACGCTATGTCAAGAGTGGCGTTTACTACGACAGCTTGAAGACCGTCGCCGGTTGTGACTCGGTTTATAAGATGACTCTGTCGCTAACCTACGACCAATACGAAACACTGCCTGCAGTGGCTAAGTATGGTAACATGATTGTGCTTATCGACAAGCACAAGATTGACTCCATGACCCATTGGGATTACACGGAAGAAGATGTCGTTTGGTATAAGGTAGGTCAGATAGCTCCTATTGCTATCGGTTACTACTACACAACCGGCAAACCGTTGACCGGTTCGTACTACGCTGTTATCAAGATGGAGGACGATAGCGGTTGCGCAAAAGTGGGTACTACCGTAGTGGTTAACTGCGATGCTACTACTGGTGCTCCACAACTCGTTCCGTCATACGCGCGTCCGGATGAACAGATGCAGTTACGTAACCTCGATCCTGAACAGGTAACTACTGTTCGCGTCTTCTCTACTGAAGGACGACTCTTGCAGCTATACACCGTAACCAACGAATCAACATTCTTGATGCCGGCGCAGAAAGAAAGCGGATTCTACATGGTTGAGGTCATGACTGAGAATGATAAGACAACTCTACGTTACGTCGTTAAATAATAGGAGGACAAAACAATGAAAACAATAATGAGAAATTTATTTATTGCTACCGGTTTATTGTTCGCTGTAAGTGTATCGGCTCAAGAAGCCGCTCCCGCAGCGCAATTATCGGATTTTCATGTAGGTGACACCATTGTGATTAAGAAAGACCACGAGCGCTATCTCACCGGTGAAAAAATGTCCAAGTGGGTGTATAACGTAGAGCATACTATCCAACAGGTAGGTGGTAAACGTTTCCCGAATGGTATCCTAATTCGTGGTATTTTCTCTTGGGTAGGACCGGACGATATCGTCAATAAGTCCGAGAAACCGAGCGAAGCTGCGGCTGAACAAACTGCTAAACAGCAAGCGGAAGAAGAGGCTAAAAAGGCCGCCGAAGAGGAAGCAGCACGCAAGGCTGCTGCCAGACAAGCGCACCAAGACTCTATCAAAGCCGCGCACCAAGAAGCTGCTCGCCAGGATTCTATTGCTAAGGCAGAGACCGCTCGTCAGGATTCTATAACCAAAGCCGAAACGGCTCATCAGGATTCTATCGCACAAGCTGCTGAACAACAGCGCAAGGATTCAGTTCGTCAAGCTGAGAAAGACTCGCTGCTGCAAGCTTTCTACAACCAGCAGAACGACCCGGCTTATGTCATTACGAAAGATCAAAAGTCAAATAGTGGCTGCGACCGCTTCACCATTGGCGTACGTGGTGGTGCCGCTTCCTTGATGCAGAACTTAGACGAGGCTTTCCAAAACGGTAAGTGGAACGTAGGTTTCGATGCTATGCTCGACCTGCAGTATGCACATTACTGGAAGAAATTCGGTAAGAAAATGCAGTACGGTCTTATCGTAGGACTCGGTGCAGGCTATGCTCGCTCACACGTCTCTGGTGCGGTGGATGAGAAATTCCGCGTCAACACCTCGGAAGGTCCTATCGACTATACCGTTACAGCTGAGAATGTGAAGGAATATGACGGACAAATCCAACTGGAAGTACCGATTATGTTCAGTATGATTCATGAGAATGGTTTCTTCTTGAATATCGGTCCGCGCTTTGCTCTCCCGGTTTACGAGAACTACAATCAGTCCATTGCTAAACCCGAGATCAATGCAATGATCTATCCGGAGGAAGTACCTGTTAAGAACCAACCTATCACCGGTGTCGTAACCGACGAACAAGCTGATTCCAAGGGTAAATGGAAAGCCAGCACACTCAACGTCATGCTGGGTGCTGAATTGGGCTATGAGTTCACATTCAAGAACCGCAACTCGCTCGGTATTGGCGTATACGGCAACTACAGCTTATACTCCCTCTACAAGGGCGTAGATAAAACGACATCCCTGATTGATATCACCGAAGCTCCTTCAACCGGTAAGAACGCTGTTGTAACAGTAACTCCGGCTACAGATGCTTACGGCAAAGGTATTGGCTATTTCGACGTTGGTCTGAAACTGGCTTATCACTTCAACTGGTGGAAAGAGATCGTTAAGTGATCTAAATGTCTAAATGAAGAATGAGTTCGGGTCAACCGAACTCATTCTTTTTATACCTTATTATCACGCGTGACGCGCGCGTGACTATTCTACACTTAGCACCAAACCTTTCAAGTACTCTCCTTCCGGGTGATAGATATTAATCGGATGATCTGCCGGTTGGTGTAACTGATGTAGGATTTGCACTTTTCTACCTACTTGCGATGCAGCGGTAAAGACTGCCAAACGAAACATCTCCTTATCTATTGCTTGCGAGCATGAGAAAGTAAACAGTATTCCTCCCGGCTTGATCTTCTCTATACCTTTGGCGTTCAACCGTCGGTATCCTCTTAGTGCATTAGGTATAGCATCTCGATGTTTGGCAAAAGCCGGAGGATCAAGCACAATCAGATCGTATCGTTTGTCTTCGGCATTCAAAAAATCAAAAGCATCAGCCGCTACAGCCGTGTGATTAACGGCCTGCGGGAAATTATGTGCTACGTTATCCTTCACCAACTCAATAGCTTTAGCGCTCACATCCACTGAAGTAACCGATTTGGCGTTTCCGCGAAGTGCATACACTGAGAACCCACCAGTGTAGCAGAACATATTGAGTACATCCCGTCCGCGGGAGTAATGCTCCAAGAGCGACCTGTTCTCGCGTTGGTCCACAAAGAATCCGGTCTTTTGACCATTCAACCAATCGATACGGAACTCCAAACCGTTTTCTTTCGCCCAATGAGCTTCAGAGGATGGCTGGCCAACGAGGTAGCCGGTCTTTTCTCCTGTTATTGGGGCTTTGAAAGGTAACGTGTCGTCGGATTTATAGTACACTCGCTCCACTATCGGTACGCACTCCTTAATCGCCTGTGCTATCTCCCCACGCTGGATATGCATCCCTACAGAATGGGCCTGCATAACAGCCGTGTCTCCGTAGATATCCACAATCAATCCCGGCAGAAAATCTCCTTCGCCATGAATGAGGCGAAAAGTGTTATTGTCGTCCCGCACCAAACCAAGCGATTGGCGCAATTGCCATGCTGCTGTAATACGATCGTGCCAGAACGTGACGGGTAGTGTCTCCACTCCAAAAGCTAATATTCGTACGGCAATTGAACCAACCTGCCAATGACCAACAGCCAGCACCTTGCCGTCATAATCTGCCACTTGAACGATCTCTCCTTCTTGTGGAGCATCGCGGGGATACGATGGACTCAGGATAATCTTACTTATCGCGCCACTGAAAACCCATGGGTGAAAGCGTAGTAGCGACTCTTCCTTATGCGGTTTGAGTACAATAATATTCATCATTCAGTGTCCTTATTCATTTGTGCTTCGCGCGCAGCTAGAACCTCTTGCTGGTGCTGTATCTGCTTTTCAATCTCGGCCTGCTTGAGGGCTGCTACTTTGTCTGCCGGTAGAGGCTCAGTATCCATAAGTTCTTTGTAGATACGTAATGTGGCCCATGCGTCGGTGGATGCGTAACGAGCCTGCTCCGGAGTAAGCTGCGTGTTCTCCCAATTGGTTAACTGCTGGGTCTTACTGATTTTGCGACCAAAACAGATAGCGTACATCTTTTGCAGACTCAAGTCTAATATGCCCCACTGCCCGGCTATCGATTGTAAATCGACGCAGTTAGCCGGCTTGAAATTACGTAAACGACGTAATCCGTTAATATCGTCTTTAAAGGCCAACCCAACCTTGCAAATCGACGCGTCAGCGAAGATATTGGCTAACTCCTGCGGCAAACCGATATGCGAGAGGCGGAATAAATAACAGCGTTCTTCCGTAGCAATCTGCACCAAGGCCGTCGGATAATGCACTCCGCGCTTGAAAGAAGGACGAGACTCCGTATCAACACCCAATACTTTTTGAGCACGGAGGTAGTGAATGGCTTCGGCCATCTTACTCATCTCATCCACAATAATCACCTCGCCTCCGAAGCCGATAACCGGCATCCACTGTATGAGGTCTTTTGCAATTTTATGTGCAAATCGGTTCGTCTTCATGGCTATAAAAAAGCCTTTTTGGCCTTTTTTTTGAAAAAAATCACGCAAAGATACTGCTTTTTTTGCATATATACAAAATATTTTGTAACTTTGCCGCGAAAATGAAGAATTATATACCGTCATATTTCAATACGAAGCAAAATATCTGGCTCCTTTTGTGGGTAACGGCTGTGTTCGGGGAGATGTTTATTCTCTTCTTCCAGCCGATCCAATGCCGCACGTGGCCGGGAATGAGTAGTGATTGGCGATTCCTTCTCTGGGTAACAATTGTCGTTCTTACCGCTGTGTCCGTTATTGCACTCAGCCGGACGATTATGTACCATTACGCCAAACGGCATCGAATAAGTTACTTGGACTATGCGATTTGGATAATTGCGGAAGTAATGGCGATTGCAGGAGTGTATGCCTCTTTCCCAATTGTGGCAATGCGCAGTTTTGCGGCGCAACTGGACTTGACACTATTCTACCTGTTTAGAGAAGCCCTGTTCGCTACCAGTTTTACCTTGCTTATCCCGTACGCATTTGTTATTCTGTGGATGGTGGTAAAGGACCGTGGTGCGCAAATAGTCCGTCTGCAGGCTCGCCAGCTGCACGTGGTGGAAGAAGTGCCCGAGGAGATGTATAACTTCTACGACGAGAAAGGAGACTTGAAACTGTCGGTCAAGCCGAATATGGTCTACTTCCTTGAGGCGGCAGATAATTATGTGATGATATACTACACTAATGCCGGCAAGCTGGAGAAACTCATGATCCGTAATAGCTTGAAGAATATCGAATGGCGCTTCCGGGACAAAGGCTTGGTGCGTTGCCATCGGTCGTATATCGTCAACATCAAAATGGTCAAACTCTTCCGCCGCCAGGAAGGCGAAGTGATGCTGGATTTCGGAGATGAGAAGATTCCGTCCGTTCCCGTGTCGAAGGGCTATGGCGACAGTGTGATGTCAATATTAATGTAAGCAATATGAAAGTAATCAATTTATCGGAGCACAGCTCGCTGCTTAACCAGTATTTGAAGGAAATCCGTAGTGTCGATATCCAGAAGGATAGTATGCGTTTCCGTCGCAATATCGAGCGTATTGGCCAAATTATGGCTATCGAAGTTAGCCGTGCATTGGATTATCAGCCGGAAGACGTACAAACACCTCTTGGCGTTGCCCATATGCCGGTGGCTCAAGATGCAATCGTCGTCGCCAGCGTCATGCGTGCCGGATTGCCATTGCATATCGGTTTCCTCGATATGTATGACCATGCAGAGAATGCTTTCCTCAGCGCCTATCGTTGCGTAAATGAAAAGGGCGAATTGGAAATCGTTTCGGAATATATGGCAGCTCCTAAGTTGGATGGCAAGACCCTCCTCTTGGTGGACCCGATGTTGGCAACAGGAATGTCAATGGAGGCTGCCTACAAAGCTTTACTGACCCATGGCGAACCCAAACAGGTTCATCTGTGCTGCGTTATCGGAACTAATCAGGCCATTGATTTCCTCAAACCCGTAATGCCGGATAACGTGACCTTGTGGTGCGCCGCTGTTGATCCTACTTTGAACGAGAAGAAATATATCGTGCCTGGATTAGGAGATGCGGGCGACTTATGTTTTGGCGAAAAGCTCTAATATATAAAGAATCTGTCATCATTGGCCTGCTGATAACTTACTTCAGCTTGGTAGCAGATTCTGCCCTCCGTTTGCCGGAAGACGTGCCCTTCTTGGATAAATGGGAACACGTGGTGGCATACTTATGCTTGAGCGGAGCATTGACGCTCAACATGTGGAGGGATAAAGTGAAAAGCAAATACTTGTGGCTGTTAGGAGCACTCGTTCCTGTTCTCTACGGAGGGCTGATGGAAATCCTGCAAGGGACTTGTTGTTATCCGCGTACAGCCAGTTGGTGGGATTGGGTGGCAGATATAATAGGAACAACGATAGGCGTTAGTCTCGTGGCTGGAATATGGACCTGGAAACATTAAAATATGCGATTGCGTTAGGGATCATTTATCCCAACAACCCGCGTCGGGTCCGTATCATGCTGGAGGCTGCCGAGACACCGGAAAAAGCATGGGAGAAAGCCGACGATAGTTGGAAATGGGATGCCTTGAGACGTGCTCAAAAAGAGTTGGAATTTACCCAAAAGCACGGCATCAATGTCTATTATTACCAAGATGCCGATTATCCGACGCGCTTGAAAGAATGCCCTGACCTGCCCGTAGTGCTCTTTGGAAAAGGAAATATCCGGTTTAATGAGGGTAAGTTTGTGTCCATTGTCGGTACCCGCTCTGCCTCAGAGAACGGTAAAGAACTGACGCGACAGTTGGTGCTCGATCTGGCTAAACGCATAAAAGACATCACTATCATCAGCGGCTTGGCTTACGGTATTGATGTGGCAGCCCATCGCGCAGCATTGGAAGCTGGTATACCGACGATTATCATCCCTGCGCACGGATTAGACCGTATCTATCCGACTGTTCATCGGCAAGTGGCCGTGGAGGCCTTAGCGAGGGGTGGACTCTTAACCGAGTATCCCAGCGAGACGGAACCGGAGAAACTGAACTTTGTGGCGCGAAATCGTATCATTGCCGGATTGGCAGATGCCGTAGTGGTAGCAGAGTCCAAACTCAAAGGCGGATCGTTAATAACAGCCTGCGATGCGAGCGATTATAACCGCAACGTATATGCCTTCCCGGGACGACCAAAAGATGTCAACTCTCTGGGCTGCAATAACCTCATCCGCACCAGCAGAGCCTTGTTGATTAATAGTGCAGAGGACTTGATAACTGATATGGGCTGGACGGCCGAACCTGTGCAAACGGAGATAGAAGACTTGTTTGTGGACATGGACAAACCCGAGAAAGACATCTTACAACTCCTTCGCGCTGCTGAAGACGGATTGAGCGTCAACCAATTGGTCGAGCAATCAGAACTACCTTATGCCCAAGTAGCCGCGTCGCTGATGGTCCTGGAGATGAGTAGCCTCGTTAAAATGCTGCCGGGAAATATGTACCGCGCACTAAAATAGTAATTAAAAATATAATAATATGAAAAACTTATTGAACAATTTGGGAATTATCCTCGTTTTGCTGGGCGTAATCTGCCTGGTAGTGTATTTCTGTGGTGTACAAAAGAACTTCTTACTGGCCACCAGCCTCGTTCTCGAAGTAGCAGGTATCCTGGCGTATATCTTCTTTAACAAGCGAGGTGAATAGTGGCTGAGGATAAGATCAAATATCATTTGACCGGCATGTACCAGGATTGGTTCCTGGACTATGCCTCGTATGTTATCCTCGAACGTGCCGTCCCTGCGATAGAAGATGGCCTCAAACCTGTTCAGCGCCGCATCTTGCACGCTATGAAGTGCGTGGATGACGGAAAAATGAATAAGGTGGCTAATATCGTAGGTCAAACGATGCAATACCACCCGCATGGTGACGCCAGTATTGGCGATGCGTTGGTGCAACTCGGACAGAAAGATCTACTCATCGATTGCCAAGGTAACTGGGGTAATATCCTTACTGGTGACGGTGCTGCGGCTCCTCGTTATATTGAGGCGCGGTTGAGTAAGTTCGCTCTGGAAACGGTTTTCAATCCAAAGACCACCGAGTGGATGCTCAGTTATGATGGACGTAAGAAAGAACCCATCCACCTGCCTGTTAAGTTCCCGCTACTCTTAGCTCAAGGTGTTGAAGGTATCGCAGTCGGATTAAACTCCAAGATTCTGCCCCATAACTTCAACGACCTGTGCGATGCCTCGTTAGCATACTTGCGCGGAGAAGACTTCCGCCTATATCCCGACTTCCCGACAGGTGGCGAGATCGACGTGAGCCGCTATAACGATGGCGAACGGGGGGGAGTGGTGCGTATTCGCTCGAAGATAACCAAAACAGATGACAACAAAACGCTGATTATCTCGCAAGTGCCATACGGTACAACAACGTCCAAAATCATCGAGACCATCTTGCGTGCGCAGGACCGCGGAAAAATAAAAATCCGTAAGGTCGACGATTTCACAGCCGAGGAGGCAAAGATCGTTGTGCAACTGGCACCGGGCAGCTCGTCCGACAAAACCATTGACGCACTCTATGCCTTTACCGATTGCGAGGTAAGTATCTCGCCCAACTGCTGCGTCATTGAGAATCGTAAGCCGATATTCACCAATGTCAGCACTCTCCTCCGTAAGTCCACCGACAACACGATGGCCCTGCTCAAGTGGGAGCTGGAGATTCAGAAAGCCGAACTCGAAGAGCAATACTTCTATACCTCATTGGAGCGTATCTTTATCGAGAATCGTATCTATAAGGAGGAAGGCTACGAAACAGCGCCCGATAAGGAGAAACTGATTGCTTTCGTGGACAAAGCCCTCGAACCGTTCAAAACCAAACTCATTCGCGATGTGAAACGCGAGGATATTGAGAAACTTTTCGACATCCGCATGATTCGTATCACGAAGTTCGACTCCAAAAAAGCCGACGAGTTGATGAAGGACCTCGATAAGAAAATCAAACAGACCGAGAAAGACTTGCGCCACTTGACCGATTATACGATTCGCTGGTTCGAATCTCTCAAAGCTAAATACGGAGATAAATATCCGCGCAGAACGGAGGTGCGTAACTTCGCCAATATCAACGTCAAGACCGTGGTTGAGGCCAACGAGAAGCTCTATATCAACCGCGAGGAAGGCTTTATCGGTACCGGACTGAAGAAGGATGAGTTCTTGTGCAACTGTTCCGACTTGGACGATATCATCGTCTTCCATCGTGACGGCAAGTACAAGATTGTTCGCGTGGCGGAGAAGATTTTTATCGGCACCGATATCATCCATATCGATATCTTCAAGAAGAACGATACTCGCACCATCTATAACGTCGTCTACCGCGACGGAAGAGGCGGTCACTATTACATGAAGCGCTTCTACGTCACCGGTGTGGCGCGTGACAAAGAGTACGATCTGACGCAAGGTAAGAGTGGTAGCCGTGTAGCATACTTTACTGCGAACCCCAATGGCGAAGCGGAAGTGATTCGCGTCATGCTCAAACCTGCGCTGCATCTTAAGAAACTTGAGGTCTCAAAGGACTTGAGCGAACTGGCCGTTAAGAGTCGTAGCGCCCGAGGTAACTTGCTCACCAAATACGATGTGAAATCCATCTCCCTCAAGCAGAAAGGTCGCTCTACATTGGGCGGAAGAAAAGTGTGGTTCGATCCCGATGTGCTCCGTATCAATTACGATGCACAAGGCATGTATCTCGGCGAATTCCAAGATGATGACCGCGTTTTGGTTATCATGCAGAATGGCGATTACTTCCTCAATACCTTCGAGGAAACGGCGCACTTCGAGCAAGGATGGCTGCGTATCGAGAAGTTTGATCCCGATAAGGTTTGGTCGCTCGCACTCTGGAATGCCGAATTGGGTTATTACTACGGCAAACGTTTTGTCTTGGATGCATCACCCAAAACCCAGAACTTCCTCGGCGATAACGCCGACTCTAAGTTAGTTGCTATCAATGACCGTGAAGAGGCTGTCTTCCGCGTAGTCTTCAAGGACGAGTTCCGCGAGCCGTTAGAGCTCGTCATGGCGGAGTTTATTGATGCCAAATCGCCAAAGGCCAAAGGTAAACGCATCTCAACATTGGATATCGCTTCCATCGAGGACATTACTCCTGAACCGGAGCCCGAACCGGAATCCGACCTCGAATCGGAACAAGAACCCGAGGCTGAGACCGAACAGGAAGAAACGACTCCTCCCGAGCCGACGGAAACAGCCGCAGATGTCCCTTTGATTATTACCAATGAGATACCTGAAGACAGCAAACCCGTAGATGAACAACTAAGTTTATTCTAACGAGCAATACGCTTGAGCGTCTCGTAAACAAGCTCGATGGGGAACCCCATCACATTAAAATACGAACCAACCATCCGGCTGACACCAATGTAGCCGATGAATTCTTGAACTCCATAAGCCCCGGCTTTGTCCAGGGGCTTATATTTTGCTACATAGTAACGAATCTCCTCTTCACTCAGTTCCCGAAAAGTCACGTCGGTCTTATCCACAAGTGACTCTATCTCTGCTGTTCCGTCCACTATACGCGAGAATGTCACGCCGGTATAAACCTGATGCGTTCGACCGGATAATTGCCGCAACATTCGGCACGCATCTTCTTCATCCGTAGGCTTGCCCAACATCTTGCCGTCTAACCACACAATCGTATCTGCCGTAATCAACAACTCCGTCTCACCCAACTGCGGCAAATACGCTTGAGCTTTCGCGCGCGATATATAAATAGGTATGTCCCCGGCCTCTAATGTATGTGGATACGACTCGTCCGCATCAATAGTAATTGCGCGAAAAGGTACATCCAAGCCTGCCATTAACTCTCGGCGGCGAGGCGATTGAGACCCGAGAATGATATCGTATTTAGAATTGAAGGAAGAAAGCATAGAGTATGCCCACAAACATGGTCAGTTTAACAAGTAACTGCGCACGACGATAATCGGTTGGAATCCGGGCAGCCCAAAGCATGCCAATCTCCACCACCAACAAAACAGCTAAACAGCAAGGGATAAGCAAGGGATACGCTACCTTTGCGCGGAGCATAAAGGCCAAATAGCCAATCAAACATCCCGTCCCTATAATCAGTACCGTCAGGATAATCTTCGTCCACGTCTCGCCCAAAACAATTGGTAGCGTATGGCATTCTAACTCCCTGTCTCCCGCTTGGTCTTGCAAGTCCTTCACAATCTCTCGTATCCACGTGAGTAGAAACGCAAATAGCGCAAATCCGCTCATCCAATAGAAAAGGTCCTTACTCCACGTCAAATACGGCATAATAACCGCAAAATGACGATCCATCCAGCCTACATTGGCTATAGCCAATAATATCGGAGGCAAAGCTGCCGAAAGCGCAATAATCAAGTTGCCCAACAAGAACTGCCGCTTATAGGCCGACGAATAAAACCACAGCAAACCCGGCACAAAAACAAAGATTACTGCCATCGACCAACTCCGAATAATCCACGATGCCACTAAACCCAACACAATACCTATTCCGGTCGCAATACGATACGCCCACATCGCCTCGTCTTTACTGATAGTCTGTGTCACTATCAGCCTGTCCGCACGATTAATCCGGTCTATCTTAATGTCAAAATAGTCGTTGATGATATATCCTCCTGCCGCAACACCTACAGACGCGCCAATCAGCACCACAAGATACCACCATGGCAATATCTCGTAGAATCCGTTAGCATATAGCACCTCTGCGCAAACCCGCTCCATCACCCACATCAGGAAAACCAGAAACAGCAGGTTTTGCCAACGCATCAGGCGGAAGTAATCTGTAATATAGCGCCTTTCCATGCGGGTAATGTTATCGTTATGGGTTGATTGGGTACAAAAGCTATCGTCTTACCTTTGCCGCCTGTCAGCAAGTCCGCAGCTTTCGCCTTAGCCAACGGCTCTTGTTGGAGATAGTGGAAAGCATCGTCTGGAATACGAACCGACACCTCTTTCTCCTTGTCGTCGAAATTGACTACAATCAGCAGCAACTCGTCCTCCGACTTGCGGATATAAGCATATTGTTCATGTCTGTCAAAGCCCTCGCCTTGCGCGTATTCCAAATCGTACATCAATCCGGAGTTAACCGCACTATGGTCACGAGCTATCGTCAGCAGCCGTTGGTAGAAGGTCCGCAGACTCTTCTGATCGGCATTTAACATCTTGCCGTCAAACTGACCGTGATTGGTCCAAGCTTGTAACGCCTTAACGCCCCAATAGTCGAAGATAGTCGTCCGACCGTCAATGCCGGAAAAACCTTCCAAGTCCATGCCTTTCTCGCCTACTTCTTGTCCTGCCCAAATAAGTACAGGATTGCGTCCAAGCGTCGCGGCCACAATCATGGCCGGTTCGGCGTTACTGCCTCTGCCGCAGAAGAAACCGCTGGCGATACGTTGCTCGTCATGGTTCTCCAGGAAATACAGCATATGGTCTTTGATGTCATCCACCGTTTGCCAATGACCCGTTATGCCTTCCGCTGCCCATGCTTTCGTCGTCACGCCACGCAAGTAATCATACATCCCGACTTTGTCGTATAAGTACGTAAATCCTGCACCGATAAAATCGCGGTACAAAAGCGGGTTATACACTTCTCCGATAAACTCCACATCCGCGAAGTATTTATGGATATTCGGAATTACCCACTGCCAGAACTCAACCGGCACCATCTCCGCCATATCTACACGGAAAGCGTCCACACCTTTCCGGGCCCAAAACGACAGAATAGACATCATCTTGTACCACGTCGATGGAATAGGGTCGAACTGCTTCTCGCCTCCACCTTGATAGAAAACGCCATAATTGAGCTTAACCGTCTCGTACCAATCGTCGCGACTCGGATGGGCCGTGAAACAATCATTTCCCGTCACTTTGGCAGGAAACTCCTCGTAGTCACCTATATCGAAACTCGGCGCGAACTTCTCCCCTGGCAGGTAATAGAAGTTATTCAGCGGAGAGAACGCCCACTCTGGATGATCGCCTTCGCCCAAATCCTCCAACCCTTTGGGTTTGCAAACGGACTTATATTCGCGCGCTACATGGTTTGGCACAAAGTCAATCACCACTTTCAACCCCTGTTTATGCGTGCGCTTAATCAGCGACTCAAACTCCGCCATCCGCTTGTTTACATCCGTCGCCAAATCTGGATCCACATCGTAGTAATCCGTTATGGCATAGGGACTTCCGGCCTTTCCCTTCACAATAGATGGCGTGTTATATTCCGCCGTCGCGTGACGAATAACACCGGTGTACCAAACATGTGTGATGCCCAAGTCCTGAATAGCCTTCAGCGCTTTCGGAGTAATATCGGCAAACTTACCGCAGCCGTTCTCTTCCTTCGTGCCGTTAGGCTTCCGCGTCTCGTTGTAATTAGTGAACGTACGCGGAAAAAGTTGATATATGATTGGTTTCATTTAAGAAATGAGTGCTAACGTATCTCTTGCAATCATTAATTCTTCATCCGTCGGGATAATAACCACTTTCACTTTGCTCTCAGGTTTGGAGATAACAATCTCTTCGCCGCGAGTCTTGGCGTTCAGTTCCTCGTCAATCTCTATACCCATCCACTTCATGCCTTTCAATGCGTCGGAACGAACACCTGCTTGGTTCTCGCCAACACCGGCTGTGAACACGATAATATCCAATCCGTTCATCGCTGCCGCATAAGCACCAATATATTTCTTGATGCGGTAGTTGTACATATCTAGACCAAGCTGTGCTTGACGGTTTCCTTCTGCACAAGCAGCTTCAATCTCGCGCATATCCGACGATATTCCCGTCACACCTGCCATACCGCATTTCTTGTTCAAGAAGTCCGACATCTCATCCGGACCAAGATGCAGTTTCTTCTGCAGATACGTGATTGCGCCACCGTCGATATCGCCTGAACGAGTTCCCATCATCAAGCCTTCAAGTGGCGTCAGACCCATCGTCGTATCAATACATTTACCGCGCTTAATAGCAGCAATAGAAGCACCGTTACCGATGTGGCAAGAGATAATCTTCACTTTATTAATATCTACGCCCAAGAACTCGCACACACGCTGACTTACATAACGATGGCTCGTGCCGTGGAAACCGTAACGACGCACACCATAACGGTCGTACATCTCATGCGGAATCGCGTACATATAGGCGTAAGCCGGCATCGTTTGATGGAAAGCCGTATCGAATACACCCACTTGCGGCAGACCCGGCATCAACTCCTGTACGGCACGAATACCTTTCAGGTTCGCAGGATTATGCAGCGGAGCCAAATCGCTCACAGCCTCGAAAGCGCGAATAACACGACCGTTGATAATCACAGACTCCGTGAATTTCTCGCCACCATGTACCAGACGATGACCTACTGCATCAATCTCGCTCAGTGACTTAAGAACACCTGTCTCGGGATCGGTCAGCAACGAGAAAATGAATTTCACACCTTCGGTGTGCTCAGGGATGTCATGCATCACATTTCGCTTCTCGCCCGGATACTTGATCTTAACAAACGAACCCTCCATACCTACGCGCTCTGCGCCACCGGCTGCCAAAAGGGTTTGATCACTCATGTCATACAGCGCATACTTAATCGAAGATGAGCCGCAATTCAAAACTAAAATTTTCATGGTAATATGCTATTAATTATTTGTTTTACTGTACTATTATTGGACTATTATTGGACTATTATTGGACTATTATTGGACTATTACTGTACTATTAAGCTAATTCAAGTATGACTCAAGTACTACTTCATTGCTTGGTTAGCGGTAATAATCACCATCTGTACAATATCCTGTACTTTGCAACCCCGACTTAAATCATTTACCGGTGCCGCAATACCTTGCAGAATAGGCCCGATAGCATCTGCGCCCGAGAAACGCTCTACCAACTTATACCCGATATTTCCCGCTTGTAAGTCTGGGAATACCAGCACGTTAGCCTTTCCTGCTACCTTCGAACCCGGAGCTTTCTTCTCCGCCACAACAGGTATCAACGCCGCATCTGCCTGCAACTCACCGTCAATCTCCAAATCCGGTGCCAACTCATGCGCAATACGAGTCGCTTCCGTCACTTTATCGATCAACTCATGCTTAGCACTACCTTTCGTCGAGAACGACAGCATACCAACCCGTGGCTCAATACCCACCAAGCTACGTGCCGTCTCTGCTGTCGAGATAGCTATCTGAGCCAACTCTTCTGCATTAGGACACGGATTAACCGCACAATCAGCAAACAGCAACACACCATTCTCACCCAACTGCTTAGCAGGCGTAATCATCAGGAAAGCACCACTCACGATGCTCACTCCCGGACGGGTCTTTAGTATCTGGAAAGCTGGACGAATAGTGTCTGCCGTCGTGCCGCGAGCACCTGCCACTTCACCATCCGCATCTCCTGCTTTAATCATCAAACAGCCGAGGTACAGCGGATCTTGCGCCTTCTTCGTCGCATCTTCTATCGTCATTCCCTTCGCTTTGCGAAGCTCATACAATAAGTTCGCATACTTCTCCAAATCCGGATTATTCTTCGGATCAACAATCCTTGCCTCGCCGATATGCGTCAAGCCCTTCTCTTGAGCCTGCTGAGATATTGATTCCGGATTGCCGATAAGAATCAGTTTTGCTACTTTGTCACGCAATAAAATCTCTGCCGCTTCAAGCGTACGAGCCTCGTCTCCTTCTGGCAAAACAATACGTTGTACGTTCGCCTGAGCACGTGCTAACATTCTGTCCAAAACTTCCATATACTGTCCTTTATATTGATTAACAATTTTACTTTAGTAATTCACCCTGCAAAGTTACACTTTTTCTCGCACATGCGCAATAAATACTACTTAACAATTACAAAATATACATAAAATCGTAAAAAATGCACTTTTTTGCTAAAAAAATTTGCACGGTCCAAAAAAAAGCAGTAATTTTGCGGGTCGAATATGTGTAAAACACGAAAAATCTATTGCATATGAACAAAAAGGTACTCCTCGTGTGTGGGTTAATGCTTTGCACCATCGTTATGTTCGCGGCTAAAACCGACGGACCTAAAGGCGCACACCCTTGGAAACTGTCGGAGAATGAAAATGGCGTAGCTCCTAAGTACGCAAATTGGACCATCGCAATCGAAGGCGGATTTAACTCCTTCGACGGTGACTTCGGTTCCGAGATGAAGTTCCCTGTTTGGGCTCCTACGGCCGGTTTGGCGCTCGAGTATAACTTTACACCTATGTGGACCATCGGTGTCGAGGGCGTCTTCGATTGGTTCCGCGTGACCGGTAATAACAATATCCAGGACGCTGCTGTCTTGTTGGATGGTTATATGGCACGAGCACAAGGATACTTGGCTTTTGACCTCATGGCCGCTTGCTATCCTAAGGCAAAGAAGAAAATCTTCGGACTCGACCTCATGGTTGGTGGTGGTGCAGGATGGTTCATGCGCAATACTTATTATCCAGATGAGTTCAGACACCATACCGCTACGGCAACGGCTAAGTCGGACGATAAGTTCCAGAAACCCTATCCGTTCGTACAAGCGGGTGTCCGCTTTGGATTTAACCTCGGCCGTGTAACAACGTTAGACATCAAGGGTACCTATTCATACTATATCAAAGACGTCATCGACGGTCGCGGTGAGGCATCTGTTGCTTCCAAGAATAACGATGGTATCATCGACGTGACACTGGGTCTCCGCTTCAAATTAGAGTCGGTGAAGAAGACCCACGTGAAGAATATCGCTTCCTACGATGTAATGGACAACTGGAACAACCTCGGCGATGGTAAGCACCAGAAGGATACACTCATCATTTCGCACGTAGATACCCTCTACATCAATACCGCTGCGGCTACAACCAATACCGTACAGGTTATCAACGACAACTTCGTTTATGTGTACTTCGATCATAACTCCAATACCCTCAACGACGCTGCCCTCATTGCTGTTCAACAGCTCGCAAGCCAGATGAAGTACGACGAGTCCATCTGCGTTGAGATTATCGGATATGCCGATAACACCGGTACCGAAGACCATAACTCCAACCTCGGCGTAGCACGTGCACAGAACATCCGCGACGAACTGGTTGAGGAGCATAATATCGACCCGAGCCGTATCACCTATTCCACGGGTGGCGCTATCCATGGTGGTCGCTCTACTGGCGCTTATACACCGAACCGCCGTGCCGACATCCGTATCATGCAATGCGACGACTTCGGCGCTATCAAACAACGTAATGACGACCGCAACGCACAAGCAGAGCAGGCTCAGAAACAAGCACTCGCTGAGCGCGATGCCAATAATATGATCACCGCTCCCGAAGGAATGACCCTCAGCGCTATCTCGCGTAAATACTACGGCAACACCTATTGCTGGGTATTCATCTACGAGGCTAACAAGAAAACGCTGAAGACTCCGAACTACATCCCGCAGGGTGCACGCCTCGTCATTCCTGACCTCACCGAGGATCAGAAACATATCTCGAAAAATAAGGCGGAGGCCTATTACGAGAAAATCAAATAAGTCGCGCTTGTCGCGCGGGTCCCGTAGCTCAGTTGGTTAGTAGCACCTGACTCATAATCAGGGGGTCCTTGGTTCAAGCCCAAGCGGGACCACAAAAGTGCAGCTTTTTTCACAAAGTTGCACTTTTTATTTGCATACATCCCAAAAATGTTGTATCTTTGCACCAAATTTAGTCATATCCAATGGTAGAAGAGAAAATTATCACCCTCGCTGATGCACTGGACACACCTACTTTCTATGGCGTGAATAACCAGAACATCCTTTGTCTGATGAACCAACATCCCGATGTGCGCGTCATTGCTCGCGGATATCAGGTGAAAGTCATTGGCTCCGAAGCGGCTATCGACCTCTTCGAGAAAGACTTGCACACATGCGAGCAGTTCTGTATTCGTAATAGCCGACTCGCTGAGCAAGATATTCTCATGCTCCTACATGGCGAAAAACCTCACGAGCAGACAACCGACAACCTCATCCTTCACGGCGTCAACGGCAAACCCATTCTCGCGCGTTCGGTGAACCAGAAACGGCTAGTCTCTCTCTACGATGATAACGACCTCCTCTTTGCTGTTGGACCTGCCGGCTCCGGTAAAACCTATACCGCTATCGCACTCGCAGTTCGTGCTCTCAAGAACCGCGAAGTCAAACGCATCATCCTCTCCAGACCCGCTGTCGAAGCAGGAGAGAAACTCGGCTTCCTGCCGGGAGACATGAAGGAAAAAATCGACCCGTACCTCCAGCCGCTCTATGACGCTTTGCAGGATATGATTCCAGGCGTCAAACTCAACGATTACATGGAGAAGGGCACCATCCAAATAGCGCCCCTCGCTTTCATGCGTGGACGCACACTCTCCGATGCCGTCGTCATCCTCGACGAAGCGCAGAACACCACCGCTTCACAACTCAAGATGTTCCTTACGCGTCTTGGCATCAATGGCAAAATGATTGTTACCGGAGACCTCACGCAGATTGACCTGCCTGCCGCCCAGCACTCAGGACTCAAAGATGCTATCGATAGACTCGCTAACATCAAAGGTATTGCAACCGTAGAATTTAATCAGAAAGATATCGTGCGCCATCCGTTGGTTAAACACATCGTTGACGCCTATAAATAGCACCTGCAACGCCTAATAAACCAGCGCCCCGACTGCTCCTGCCAATACCACCAGTAGAATAGGGTGGCTCAAGGTATCTATCACACGCTTCCAATGCGCATTCTCTATATGTAGCGGCTTCTTCAGTAGAGGCAGCAGACTGCATACTCCCACCACGCCGCAGATAACATAACTCGTCGTGTCAATAAAACTCGCCTTGCTGCACAGCCGATACGCCGCAAAAGCAATCAGACCCACTACCGCAATCCGTATCACGCGCATCACCACTTGATACACCTTATTATCTGCCCACTTGTCGCGTATCTTCATGTAGATAGAGCAGATAGTCAGCATAATAATCAAACTCGGAATCACTATCGCTACCGACGCTACCAAACTGCCCCACACACTTCCCGTCGCCGTATAACCAACATATGTCGCGCAGTTCATACCAATCGGACCGGGCGTAACTTGACTAATACCCACAATATCCAGAAACTCCGGCTCCGACATCCAGCCGTGATTTGTCACCTCAATCTGTATCAAAGCAATAATAGACATGCCGCCGCCAAAGCCTAACAGCCCAATCTTCAAAAACGATATGAATAATTCCAGATAAATCACTAGCTTTCGACTTTTGACTTTCGACTTTCGACTAAATCTTTGTTGCCAACCGAATAACTGTTGCCGATATCAGCGCCACCACTGCCGGACGAACACCCTTGAACACACTCTCTACCTGCGGCAGATTCTTATACTGCGTAAAGAAAATCGCAATCGCCAAGATACACACTATTGACGGAATAACTGCTCCCAACACCGCTGCCGTGATATATGCCCAGCGATGTTTGCCTTTGCTCACGCACCAACCTACGAAAATAGCCGTATTGACCGCAATCAATCCCGGGGCCGCTTGCGCAAGAGCCAACATATTCAGAAACTCTCGCTCTTCCACCCAATGCAGCTTATCCACTATCTCACGCTGAACCAACGTGAGTGTCACATAACCCCCGCCAATAGTGAATGTACCAATCTTTAGGTACACCCAAAACAACTCTAAAACCTTGCGAAATTCTCCCACCTCTAAACTCTAAACCCTAAACTCTAAACTTTAAATCACCCGATACTCCCCATTCGCCACTTGTTGCTGCTCACGCAGTTGTTGTTTGATGAACTTCGTCATCATATTAATCGCCGGGTTATTGTGACCGCCTTGCGGAATAATCACGTCCGCATAACGCTTACAAGGCTCAATAAACTGTTCATGCATCGGCTTCAGCACGCGTCCGTAACGCTCCATCACAGCTTCCACTGTACGACCGCGCTCCACAATATCGCGCTTGATAACACGCACCAAACGGTCATCCGCATCCGCGTCCACAAACACCTTCAGGTCCATCTCCTCGCGCAATTTATCGTCGCGAAGCGCCATAATACCTTCCAGAATAACCACCTCTTTCGGCTCTATATGCACCGTGTCTTCTGCGCGCGTACAAGTGATATAGCTGTATATCGGCTCCTCAATACTCTTGCCCTCGCGCAAACTGTGGATATGTTCCTCCAACAGCTTCCAATCAAAGGCGTCCGGGTGGTCAAAGTTAATGTTTTGACGCTCTTCTACGGGCACATTACTCGAGTCTTTGTAGTACGAGTCTTGGTGAAGTACTGCTACCTCGCCTTTTGGGAGGCGTTCAATCAGTTTCTTCACAACAGTGGTCTTTCCTGAGCCGGTTCCGCCGGCAATACCAATAACAAACATAGTATAACGTTTTTTCTTTTATGCAAATAGTTTGATGTCCTCGTCCGTTATCTCATCCCCTGCCAGAATAATCAGCCGCTCAATCACATTCCTCAGCTCGCGGATATTGCCCGGCCAACTGTGTTTCTGCAGCTCCGCAATCGCTTTCTTGCTGAACCGTTTCTCTTTCCAGCCTTGCTCAGAGCATATCTGCTTCGTGAAATACTCCGTCAGCGACGGGATATCCTCCAAACGCTCGCGAAGAGCCGGCACACGAATCGGTATCACATTCAACCGATGGAACAAATCCTCACGGAAGTTACCTGCCTCAATCTCTTTCGGCAAATCCTTATTCGTCGCAGCCAACACGCGCACATTCACTTTCGTCGTCTTGTCCGAGCCTACACGCGTCACCTCGTTCTCTTGCAACGCACGCAGCACTTTCGCCTGGGCAGCAAGACTCAAATCGCCAATCTCATCCAGAAACAGCGTTCCGCCGTTCGCTTGCTCAAACTTACCCGCTCTGTCCTTAACAGCGCCCGTAAACGAACCTTTCATATGGCCGAACAGCTCCGACTCAATCAGCTCCGACGGAATGGCTGCACAGTTCACTTCCACCAGCGGACCACTCGCACGATTCGATTGTTCGTGAAGCAAACGCGCCACTACTTCCTTACCCGTTCCGTTCTCACCCGTTATCAACACACGCGCTTCCGTACCCGCTACCTTATTTATTATATCGCGCACGCGCGTGATAGCCTCCGACTCGCCAATCATCTGATTACGCTCCGTCACACGCTTCTTCATCTGCTGTAACTCATCCGTCTTCTGCTGCAACTGCGTGCTCAAATCGCCGTGAGCAATGGCGTTCTTCGTCATCTGAAGCAAGTGATTCAAGTCCAGCGGCTTCTCTACAAAATCCCACGCACCTTTCTTAATCGCCTCTACAGCAGTCTCTATATTCGCATGACCCGATATCATAATAACCGGGCAGCTACTCGTCCGCTTCTCCAAAAACTCCAAACCGTCTATACCCGGCATCTTAACGTCCGAGTATATCAAATCGTAAGAACCCGACGACGCCTTCTCCAAACCCGACACACCATCCTCCGCCAAATCAACGGTATAGCCCTCAAACTCAAGCACTTCTTTCAGCGTGTTACGAATAGAACGTTCGTCGTCAATGACCAAGATTTTTGCCATACTTCCAAAAATTTGCCGCAAAGATACAAATAATTTTGGATATATGCAAAAAAAGTTGTACCTTTGCACGCTTTTTGTATAAAAAGATTAAAAATGACGTTGAACGCTTTGTCCATATTGAACTATCGCAACATCCGAGAGGCTTCTCTTACCTTCTCGGACAAACTCAACTGTTTCATCGGACTTAACGGACAAGGTAAAACCAATCTCCTCGACGCCATCTACCTCCTTTCCTTCACCAAATCGGCTTTCACTTCGTCTGACAGCCAGAATATCACACACGGCGAAGAAATGGCGATGGTGCAAGGAACTTATGGCGAAGAGACCTTCACTTGCGGCATCAAACGCGGCGTGAAAAAGTCCTTCCGACGCGGCAAAAAAGACTACAAACGTCTCATCGACCATATAGGTCTCATTCCGCTCGTCATGGTCTGCCCGCAGGACAATCAGCTCATCGAAGAGGGAAGTGACGAAAGACGCCGGTTCCTTGATGCCGTTATCTCCCAACAGGACAAACGATACCTCGAGCACCTCACACAATACAACGCCATCCTCAAACAGCGAAATGCCTTGCTCAAACAGCTCGAAGACGCTCCATCACAAATCGCTAATGACCAAGCACAAATGGCAAACGATCTGCTCGATGTCTTCGACGCACAACTACTCGAACCCGCACAATATATCTATTCCGCGCGCGCACAATTTATCGAGCACTTTGTACCCGTTTTTCAGGAAGTTTACTCCGCAATAAGCGGCAATAACGAACAGGTTAAACTGTGCTATATCAGCCAGTTACAAAACCGTGACCTCGCAGACTCTTTCCGTCGTACCAGACAGCGTGACCTCATCCTCGGATGGACCTCGCAAGGCATCCACAAAGACGAACTCGAGATGCTCATCTCCGATGCCGATAACGACTATCCCCTCAAGCGAGTCGCAAGCCAGGGACAGCAAAAATCCTTCCTCCTTGCCATGAAACTCGCACAAGCGTTGTATCTGGGCAAGCCGATTCTCCTCCTCGACGATATCTTCGACAAACTCGACTCCGAGCGCGTCGAGCGAATCGTACAACTCGTACGCTCCGAGCGATTCGGACAGATATTTATCACCGATACGGACCGTCAGCACTTGACTTCCATTCTCCAACCTGACGAGTCCGCCAAAATCTTCTACGTCGCTAATGGACAGATTACGGCTTAACATATTGCTAATCCTCTCTTTGCTGATGGCTGAATGCTGTCAGCTCAAAGCTGAAATCTCTTTCCGCGGAGCTTGGATCGCTACCGTCGCTAATATCGATTGGCCCAATACCGAATCCGTCGGATATCCCGCTACACAGCAGCAGGAACTCATCGACATCCTCGACAGCCTACAATCTATCGGCATCAACGCGGTCATCTTCCAGGTGCGGCCGACTGCCGACGCACTCTACTGGTCCGAACTCGAACCTTGGTCACATTGGCTCACTGGCATTCAAGGATACTGGCAGGACTACGGCGGTTTACTCTCCGGAATAGACGACCTCTACGACCCGCTTGAGTTCATCACTTCCGAGGCACACGACCGCAATATGCAAGTGCACGCTTGGCTCAATCCATACCGCGTCACCATCAGTATGATGGATACGTCACAACTCGTCTCCAACCACCTCATGAAACGACACCCCGAGTGGTTCTGGCAGTACGGAGAACAATGGTATTTCGAGCCCGGACTCGACGAAACAAGACAGTGGATTTGCCTCGTCGTAGAAGATATCGTTTCACGTTACGACATCGATGCCATCCATATGGATGACTATTTCTACCCGTATCCTAAACCGAGACTCCCTCTGCCCGACAAAGCTTGCTTCGAAGCACATCCAAGAGGCTTTACCGATATCCGCGAATGGAGACGCAATAACGTCAATATGGCTATCCGAGACATCTCGCAAACCATCCGATCCACTAAGCCTTGGGTCAAGTTCGGCATCTCTCCCTTCGGCGTCTGGCGCAATAACACACGAGACTCCATCGGTAGCGCTACTACTGCCGGACTCACTAACTACGACAATCTCTATGCCGATGTACTCCTATGGATTCGCGAAGGATGGATTGACTATGTCTGCCCGCAACTCTATTGGCACATAGGTAATCGAGCTGCCGACTACAACACGCTCGCTCACTGGTGGGCACTTCGCGTCGACGAAGCCAATCTCTACCACGCGCAGAAACAGCAACAACCAACCAACACCTGCCAACTATACATCGGCATGGCTCCATACCGCCTCGGAAGCGAAAAAGAAGCTTCCGCGTGGCGCACGGGCAATGAGATTGACCGACAGATGAAAATCAATCGAACCATTCCACAAATCGAGGGAGAATGCTTCTATTCCACCAAACCACTACTACAAAATCCCCTCGGAGTATGCGACACAATCCGACAATACTACATCCAAACACCCGATCCCTACGATAGATACACGATAGATACACGATAGATACACGGTCGATACACGGTCGATACACGGTCGATAAGTATAACCTAAGGCTAAGAGCATCGTAATATGCATACTACCACATAATCACACCAAAACATGTTTTGTAACATGAAAATTGCAAAAAAAGCATTTTTTATTTGCACGGTCAAAAAAAATGTTGTATCTTTGCAGCGATTTTGATAAATATGGTTCCGAAAGGACTAAAATAAACCAATTTTTACTAACAATTTAAATCTTTTTATCATGAAAAAAGTATTCTTATTTGCTATCGCGGCGCTGACTTCTATGTCTATGTTTGCTGCTGACATCACTTGCGCTGATGCAAAAACTAAAATCGATGCAAGCGACAAGGCTGAGTACACTGTTGTAGGTTATGTTACCGAGATTATTGACTATGCCAGCCCCATCTACAGCAACATCACTTTCTGGATGGCTGACGAGGCTACTGGTGGCAAAATGTTCGAGGTGTATCGCCTCTCTTTCAAAGACAAAGATGCTGACCTGATTCCTGTAGTTGGCGACCAAATTGCTGTTACTACTACTTTGAAAAAGTACACTCCTAAATCTGGTGATCCTGTTTACGAAACAGACAAAATCTCTGGCTACGAAATCCGTACGAAAGGTACCGGCGAACGTTATACGGCTGCAGATCTTGTTATCGAAGAGATCAATGTCGCTAAAGCTATTGAACTCACAGAGGCTCTTGGAAATCCTGCTGTAGGTGAAGAAATCCTTTCAAAAAGATTCTATGATGTTCATGGATACCATAGCGGAAATATGAGTAAAGGTGATTGGAGCTCGGATTATAATAACCAATCATTCTATTTGACCGACGAGATCGGCGTTAAGATGAGTTTTGGTGCTTATCGCGCTTCAACGAAAGTGGCTATTGAAGAGGGTGCTTATGTTTCTGTTAAGGGTCAACTACGTCTCAATAAATACGAGTCAAGTGGACAAGAGAAACTCGGTATGCAGATGATGAACTGCGTTGCTGAGGTAATTCCTGAACCTTCCGCTATCAATAACGTGAACGCACAAAGCGTAAAAGCTATGAAAGTGATCGAGGACGGTCAACTTTACATCATCCGCAATGGCGTTAAATACAACGCTGCCGGAGCTATCGTAAAATAAGTAGAACACAACTACGATAATTACTGTACTGTTATTGGACTATTATTGGACTATTACTGTACTATTATCCTAAGACAATCGAGACCTCATCGGGACTGAAAAGCCCCGGTGAGTCTGCAAAAAGATAACAATAAATTAAATTAAACAAATTATGCGTAAATTATTTTCTATTATCGCTGCAACATTGTTTGCAACAACTATGTTCGCAACAACTTTTGAGCCTTTCACAGGTGACTTGGTAGAAGGTGACTATCTGATTACCTATGACGGAGCTGCTATGCAGGCTTCGGTGGCTTCTAACCGTTTGCAATTCTCCGCTTTGACATTTACTGGTGACAATGTTGTAGATCCTGCTGACAACTTAATCTGGCACATAGCTAAAAGTGGTGATAACTGGACAATCTATAATGCTGATGCAGCTAAGTACGCCGGAAGTACTAACAACAAAAACCAAGCTGCTTTATTAGACGCTGCCACAACGGATAACGCTCTATGGGAGGCTTCTGGTACCTATGAGTTCGCTAATGTCGCTCGTGCTGCCGGTACAGATCCGAATAATAAATGGCTCCGTAAAAATAGCACCTATGGTTTTGCATGCTATGCCTCTGCAACAGGTGGTGCTTTGTCTCTCTACAAGAAAGCAGCTTCTACTGGAATTGAGAAACCGGTTATTACTGGTGATGTCAACTTCCTTGAAGAAACAACAGTTTCTATTACTGCTGAAGCAGGATGCGAGATCTATTATACCGATGATGGTTCTGAACCTTTGCTCGTAGCAGGCGAACCCAGCGGAAGTACACAATCTTATAACGCTCCTTTCAAAGTTACTGCAACTACTACTGTTAAGGCTTTGGCTTACAGCCTTTCTACAGAAGCACAGAGCACCGTGGCTGAAAAGACCTTTACCAAAGTTCCGCAATACGAAGTAGCTCAAGCTATTGCTGCTACTCTTGCCGATGGCGATATGGTTGCTGTTCGTGGCGTCGTTACCAAGATGACTGCTAAAGGCTCCAACTTCGCAACTTATGGCTCGTTAACCATCTATGTTAAAGATGCTACAGGCGGAGAAGGCGAGTTCCAGTTCTTCAATAGTCAGGCTCTAAACAATGTGAAGTTCACGGCAACTACTCCTGCTTACGATCCCGAAAGCACTACAGTCGTAGAATTTACTTCTGCTACCGACGCTAATAACGTTAAACTCGCCGTAGGTGATACAGTTATTGGTTTTGGTCCGTACAAACTCTACAATACTACCCACGAACTTAACCAAGGCTGCTACCTCGTTGATATCAAATCGGCTCCGTTCGTTCCGCAAACTATCGACATCACCATCAACTCTGGCGTGCAAGTGTCAGGTGGTGAGATATCAGAAGGAACTTATTTCTGGCAAGTACAGGCTCAAAACGATGACTATTATGTAAGCTTGGCTTATGTTGGCGCTTCTACAGAAATCGCCGGAACATATACTGAAGCTGATTTGTATGCTGACTACTGTGTTATCTACGATGCTAACGATAACGAAATCACTATGGTATCGGCTAATATTGTCGTTACCGTTAATGCTGATGAAACAATTGACCTCGCAGGTACATTCGTTGGTTCCGACGGAAATACATACAACCTCAAGTTCCACTATGCAGAGCCGAAACCCGAAACAACCGTTACTGTAACGATTGACAATGCAGAACTTGATACAGAGTCTTCTGACGAAGAAATCGGTGTAATGGGTGAGGATGCTACCGGATTGTATGTTCAACTCTATATCTATACTGATGAGTTCGAAGGCACATACGACGAGACTGATCTCGATGCACAATATTCGGCTATCTGGTTGGATGATGACAACGTTGTATCTATTTACACCGCTGAAATCGAAGTTACTCCTGCTGATGTAGAGAATGGCTACCTCGTTGAAGCTAACCTCCTCTGCTACAACAACACGCTCTATCAAGTAACTATGACTATTCCTGGTGATGAGCCTGCTGCTATCAATAACGTTGAGACCGTTAAGAGCAACGTTCTCAAAGCTATCGAAAACGGTCACCTCTTCATTAACGTGAACGGCGTTCGCTACAACGTAAACGGCGCTATCGTAAAATAAATAAAACGACATGCTAAATAACAACACCGAAGCCTTAACCGGGCTTCGGTGTGTTATTCAAAAACCAACTAATTATCATGAAAAAAGGGTTCGCTGTACTCGCTATAACGCTTATCGCATTAACTGCCTCTGCCGCGCTCACTCAGTACGAAGTACATGAGGCCGTCAACGCTACAATCGCACAAGACGATAGTATCGCCGTTAGAGGCGTGGTCTCCGTAATCGAATTCTATCCGAATGAATTCGTGGACAAAGGAAGCGTATATATCTATCTCAAAGACGCAACAGGTACTGACGATGAGTTCGACCTCGAAAGATGCTACGCACTCGATGCCGATACATTTAAGACTTCATCACCCGCGTTTAATCCAAAAAGCAAAAACCTCTTCGGTGTTAACTCCGTTACCAGCAAAAACGGTACTGTTCTCCACGTCGGAGATACCGTCGTCGCGGTCGGTAAGTACTTCAAAGACACAGAAGCCATTGGCCTACAAGCTGATTGCTATCTCACAAGCATCGTCAAAGGACCAAATGCTGTCGAACCCGAAACTGAAACCATCGTCTTCAAAGACGGATATATTGATGGTATTCACTATGCCGACTACCAAGTCCTCGAACTCTATCTAACCAATATCCCTATTGATCCGGAAGGATACCTCGTAGGAGATGGAGACTTCCTCTTCCTCACCTTCTATCCCGAATCCGACATCCAGCCGGAAGGTACGTTCACCGTGGACGATATGACGCTTGATCCCGAGTATTGCATGCTCGAGAGAGACAATGGCGCTGACACAACTCTTGTTTCTTTCTCTGCCGGAGTACTTAAACTCACCGTTATCCACATCGACTTGGAAGAGGAATATGCTACCCTCAAAATCGAAGCATCTCTCACAGGCGACGAAGATAACAAAACCTACCTCATAGACCAAACACTCGAAATTGGCTACTACCTCTATGAGGAAGAACCCGAAGAAGGTATCCAGAACACGAACGCTATCACGCCAAACAACGTAGCGATCAAAGCCATAGAGAATGGACACCTTATCCTCAAAGTAAATAACACACACTACAACCTCAACGGAGCTGTAGTGAAATAACATACCATATCTGCCATTTATGGAGAATGCCATCTTAGTTGGACTCATAACACCGCAACAACCGGAAGAACGTACCAAGGAATATCTCGACGAACTTGCCTTCCTTGCCGATACACGAAACATAACTCCGCTCAAACGGTTTATCCAACGTCTCAACTTCCCCGACACCAATACCTATGTCGGGTCCGGCAAACTCGAAGAAATAAGGCAGTACATCATTGCGAAACAACATTCCGAGACGCCTGTCGATCTCGTCATCTTTGACGATGAACTATCACCCAGACAATTGCGTAATATCGAACGCGAACTCAACTGGAGAGATAACCCCAAAGATAGACACGAGATACGCGTCATGGACCGAACAATATTGATCCTTGAAATATTCCTCCAGCGTGCGCAGACTTCTTACGCTAAAACACAAGTCGAACTCGCACACCTTCAATATATGCTCCCGCGCCTTACGCGTATGTGGAGCCACTTGGACAGACAACGAGGAGGTGGAGGAACTAACCGTGGTACCGGTGAAACCCAGATAGAAGCCGATAAACGTATTATAGGTAGCCGTATAGCTCTACTGCGAGAAGACCTCAAACGGATCGACCGACAAATGGCTACACAACGGCAAAATCGTGGCAAAATGGTGCGAGTAGCACTCGTCGGTTATACCAACGTCGGCAAATCAACACTAATGAACATCCTCTCTAAGTCCGAGGTCTTTGCCGAAAACAAACTCTTCGCCACTCTCGATACCACCGTCCGCAAAGTGACCATTGAAAACTTACCTTTCCTGCTCTCCGACACCGTCGGCTTTATCCGCAAACTGCCACACCACTTAGTCGAGTCCTTCAAATCAACTCTCGACGAAGTACGCGAAGCCGACCTGCTTATACACGTCGTCGATATAGCGCACCCTAACTTCGAAGAGCAGTACGAAGTCGTCGAACAAACAATAAACAGCCTTTTAGGCGATAAAGTGCTACCCCGAATAGTTGTCTTCAACAAGATTGACGCCTTTACCTACACACCTAAAGACGAAGACGACTTAACACCCGTCACACGAGAGAACTTATCACTCGAAGACCTACAGAAAACGTGGATGGCCAAACTGCACGACGATTGTATCTTTATTTCCGCTAAGAACAAAGAAAACATCGACACCCTCAAACAACTTATGTATAACCGCATCAAAGCCATACACATACAACGATACCCCTACAACGACTTCCTCTTCCAAAACTATGAGGAATCGGAAAACTAAAACGGATAACCATGCGAACCATCGAAGAACAAGGACATATTTTTGAAGAGTGGATCACTCCCGCTCAGATCGCAGCAGAGATTCAACCTGTTGCAGATCGCATCAACGAAGACTATAAAACCAAATCCCCTCTCTTCGTCGTCGTCCTGAACGGTGCTTTTATCTTCGCTGCTGACCTCGTACGGCGTTTCAACGGACGCTGTAAAATAACCTTTGTTCGCGTTAAGTCTTACGAAGGCATGACCTCTACCGGCGAGATACGCTTTATCGTTCCGTTGCAGCAGAACATAGAAGGTCGCGACATCATCGTCGTCGAAGACATTGTCGATACAGGACTTACAATACACCACCTCAAGCAGTACTTGCTCGACCAAGGTGCAGCATCCGTCCGCGTAGCTGCCTTGCTTTGCAAACCCGATAAACTCCAATTCGCTGATGCCGAACCCGACTATGTCGTACGACGCATTACCAACGAGTTCGTCATCGGCTATGGCCTTGACCTCGAAGGTTTCACCCGCAACCTCGACGCAATCTATAAAATAAAAGAACAATCGTGATCACGTAATCACGTAATCCCGTAATAACGAAATATTAAATTATTAACGAACTATATTAAAAAAGTGACAAAAAAATGATTTTTTACGCTAATGATGATACATATCCATCTATATAGGGTCGATTGTTGGTAACAATAGCGAAAGCTTGTCGGATAAGTTTGTTAGCAATGGCAATAATTGCGACTCTACCAGATTTACCCCTCGAACGCAATCTTTCGTAAGTTTCTTTACATGCAGTATTGCTTCTAATAGATGCGAATGCTACAACATACAATAAACTACGTAGATGTGTATCGCCATTGCGATTAATGTGACCTTTGACATTGACTGACGTACCTGATTGCTGGTAAGTGGGACATAATCCCAGGAACCGAGAAATCTGTTTAGCACTACTAAAGTACGTAAAACCTCCTGTAGCCATTATAAGTGCAGAAGCGATATTTTTGCCAATACCTTTAATGGAAGTGAGCAACTCCATTTGGTGTTTAAACTCTTTATTAGATAGATTAGTAATCTCATCCTCTAATTTGGAGATCTGCTTACGGAGAAACTTAATGGTTTGCTCTGTAGCAACTTTAGCAGTAGGGTCTTGTTTAGGCAGGACGGATAGAGAGTGCTGCAGATTGATCATTGCAGTAAGTTGCTTCTTAAGTTGCCTAAGGACAGTACGTTTCTGCTTAAGCAGAATGATACTCTCTGATGGAATCTTATAGGGCGCTGGCTCCATCTTCTTGCCATACATAGCAATCAGTTTAGCATCAATCTCGTCTGTCTTGGTAGTGGATAGCATAGCACGAGCAAAATGCTTAATCTTCTGCGGATTCTCCATGCTAACGGTAATGTTAGCCTGCTGGAGCAAATAAAGGAGAAGCATGCTGTAGTTGCCGGTAGCTTCCATTACGCAATGGCAGTCCTTAGGAAGTGAGGAGATAAACTGGCGCACACCACTAGTGGTGTTAAGGAATGTCTTAGTGGAATAACCACTCTTCTTAGGATAAGCTGCTACGAACGAATCCTTGCTTACGTCAATACCAATGTAGGTCATAACTATTAACAATAATTTGTGCGCGATTAAACATCAATACATCTGAACACTATCGTTGCGAATGCGGGGTCAAAAGCCCAATGAACTATCCAGTTTTTGGATGTATAAGTATGGGGGCTAAACGTTAATAACGGTTTTAAAACCATCCTAAACTCGGCCTTAATCCATACTTAGATGTTAAATCGGGTGCAAAGATACAAAAAATATTTTAAATATACAACCCTATAAATGTAACACTATGACAGACGAACTGAAAAAAGTAATGGAGGCCGCTGAGGTTTGGACCCGCGAGCCTTACGACGCTGAAACACGCGCACAAGTAAAAGCTATGATGGAAGCTGAGGACAAAACAGAACTCATCGACGCTTTCTATCGTACACTCGAATTCGGAACAGGCGGACTCCGTGGTATAATGGGACCCGGTACCAACCGAATGAACAAGTACATCGTTGCACAAGCTACCCAAGGCTATGCTAACTACCTGCTCAAAGTCGCTAAAGAAGGTGGCTTCAAAACACTCCGTCCGAACACGCCCGTTAGCGTCGTTGTAGGACACGACTGCCGTAATAACGGACGCCTCTTCGCCGAAACAGTAGCCGACGTCTTCGCTGCTAATGGCATTAAAGTGTATCTCTTTGAGTCACTCCGTCCAACTCCTGAGTGCTCCTTCGCTATCCGCGAACTCCACTGCCAAGGGGGTGTGAACGTGACCGCTTCGCACAATCCCAAAGAGTACAACGGCTACAAAGCATACTGGGAGGATGGCTCACAAGTGCTTATGCCGCACGATATCGGTATCATCAACGAAGTCAACAAAGTAACTATGGCCGACGTGAAGTTCGGTGGTAACAAAGACCTCATCGAAATCATCGGTGGCGAAATTGACTACGACTTCATGGAAGCTGTTAAGACCGTTCGTATCGACGAAGAGTCCATCAAACATCAGAAAGACCTCAACATCGTCTATACGCCAATGCACGGCGCAGGACGCCAAATCGTTCCGATGTGCCTCCGCAGCTGGGGATTCCAGAATATCCACGTAGTGCCCGAGCAAATGGTTATCGACGGTAACTTCCCAACCGTTCAATCACCTAACCCAGAGAACCCTGAAGCTATGACTATGGGTATCGCCCTTGGTACCAAACTCGGTGCTGACCTTGTTATCGCTTCCGACCCTGATGCCGACCGTATAGCTATCGTTTGCCGTAACGACAAAGGAGAGTGGGTAATCATCAACGGTAACCAGACCAATATCATGTACAACTATTACATCATCAACAACATGAAACGTCTGGGCAAGATGCGTCCCGATATGTATATCGTTAAGACCATCGTTACCTCCGAACTCATCCGTAAGATCGCTGACCGTCAAGGCGTTACCCTTACCGACGAATATACCGGCTTCAAGTGGATCGCTAACCGTATCCGCGAATGGGAAGGTACACATACCTTCATCGGTGGTGGCGAAGAGTCCTTCGGCTACATGGCTTACGACAAAGTGCGCGATAAATGCTCACCTTCCGCTATCTGCCTCATCTGCGAAATCGCAGCCTACGCTAAAGATAACGGTATGACTCTCTACGAGTACCTCATGAACATCTATATGGAATATGGCTTCCAACGTGAAACCACCATCAATGTCGTTCGTCCGGGTAAGACAGGTGCCGAAGAAATCGCACAGATGATGGTTAACTATCGCACCAACCCGATTACCGAAATCGCTGGTGAGAAAGTTATCCGCACCAAAGACTTCCAACAACTTGTTGAGCGTAACCTCGTTAACGGTAAGTGGGAAGAGAAACCAATCACTATGGCTCTCGGCGCTAAGTCCAATGTCCTCCAATACTTCACCGAAGGCGGACTCAAAGTATCCGTTCGTCCTTCCGGAACAGAACCGAAGATCAAATTCTACTTCGAGATTCCGGCTGAGATGAAACGTCCTGAGGACTACGAAGCTGCTACTGCTGCCGCCGAAGCACGCGTTCCCGCTATCAAAGCTTCCCTCGGAATCTAATAAATATTGGATTTAATTTAAAAAACGCAACTTTTATTTGTAAGGTTGCGTTTTTTTTTGTACTTTTGCAAAGTATTTGTAAAAGAAGATAGAATATAGTATGAGTCGAAAAATTTGTTACCTTTGCTTGTGTGTGACTATAGTCCTAAGTGCTTGCACTCCTATGTCTATAAGAGAAGCCGGAAATGTTCACATTGATTCGGATAGCCTCTATCTGGATGGCGCGGTTGAAACCTTGAAACGGTGGCGAATAGTATTCCCAAAGGACTATGCAAAAGCTAATTATTACTATGGCCGTCAACTACGTGCAGCAGGCAATTATCCTGAATCTATGAAATGTTTCCTAAACGTAGTTCACTCTCGGGCGAAAGATTATGAACTTAAGGGAAGGGCTTATACGAATATAGCTATTATATGTCGTTTAGAGGGGAATCACGCGTTGGCCTATGATATGTTTCGACAATCAGCAGATTGCTTCAATGCGCTTGGCGATACTATTGCGTACTATTACGCACTTAATAGTATGGCGTTTGAGTTAGCGGAACAATCGGAAAAAGAGAAAGTTTTGGTTATACTCAATAAAATCCGTAATGGATGTTTTAATAATGATGTAATTGCGAGGACTCTTGAAACTCAAGCAGAAGCCTGCTTTATGGTGCAGCAATACGACTCTGCAATTCTTTATGCCGATATGTTGCAGAAGTGTGGGAATACAGAACCTACGGGACAACTAATAAAGGCACAGTCTTATTATTTCCTGAATAATAAAGATTCTGCTGTGTACTATGCTAAAAGAGTTGTGCAGAACTCACAGTCGTGGTTTGATTTGAATAACGCCTATTATATACTTGCTAATAACGATGGCGAGGCTGAGTTTTCGGCAATACAGCAACTACATGCGAATCGTTCTGACATACAAAAACAAATTGAACTCAGGCAGGCATCGTTGTCTCATGCTGTGGAGATACTAATCTTAGACCTTAATAAAAGACCAACATATACGTGGGTAGTGTGGCTCCTATTGCTCTGTATCATTATAGGAGTACCGCTATACCTCTTTTTGCGAAAGCATCGATTGACCAAATCTCTTCAATCTCTGCGACTTGAAGAACAGCGTCAGTATATGCTGAAGACGTGTGCCTTAATGCAACAATCTACCAATATATTGAGTGATCTGTGTTGGAATAATTATGATAAAATGTGCGAAATCGTGAACCAAAATTTCCTGATGCTTGCTAATAAACTCAAAGCGAAGCATTTATTGAATGATAAGGAAATCCGCTTATGTGTATTAGTGCTTATAGGGAATTTCAGCAGCAAACAAATGGCAGACATCCTCTGTTATGGCGAAAAAAGTATCCGCAGTATAAAGCGTAACACGGCAGTGAAATTAGGGACAAATAGCAGCAATTTGCGTGATTTTCTATTGCAAATGGCTGCTGAAGATACAAATTATAGGGCATAAAAATGCAGTTTTCTACAACAAAAAAACGTATCTTGTTGAAAATCAACGACTTATGTTTATACGTTTTCTACATGTAAATCTTTGATGTTTTAAAAAGAAGTACTACTTTTGCGCCGTCAATTAATATATTGTTTAACTATGTGAAAAAAATGTTCCTATGAAAAGTAAACTTTTATTCATTTTAATTGCGGTGTTCGCGTTGGGTATAAATTTGCATGTCAATGCAGAAAATATTGTGCCCGTCTCCTTATCTATAGTTTCAGGTCCTAATGATGGACCTGCTCAAGACGGAAAAGAACCGGTGACTCCGAATCAATTCGCTGTAACGCTCAACGGGCGCGTATTAAATGTTACAACCAAATTAAATGGTGTAGTACAAATTGAGCTGGTGAATCAAACTGTTCAAAACGACGTTTATAGTGGACAATTTGTTAAAAGTGTTGCTTGTAACCTTCATTCAGCGGGGGACTATGTCTTGTCCCTTGCGTACGAAGGTACTAAACTGTCTGGTAATTTTAAATTGACATTGACGCAAGACGAGGCGGCTGACATAGTACTTAAGAAATATGAGAAGTTGGAGGATGTTGAAATTTATGTTTCCAACAAAATATTAGCACCAAAGGATACTATACATATTGTTGCTGAAAAACTTAAAGGCGACTATTTGATTGCCCCTTATGAAACATGGGTTGCATATGTAAATTTAATGCCTTCTGCAAATTGGAGTCATGATTGTCAGTATGTGCTTATAAATGCGCTAACTGGCAAAGCTATTGTTGAGGACAGGGACATGTTTCCGGTAGACCAAAGTGAGTATAAGCCTTATCGTACGCGAGACTGGATGCAAAATGTGAAAGTGAAAACCCAGCAGGATGCATTTCTAATTGCGGATAGCCTCTATAAAAAAGAAATGGTAAGTATATGGGTCTCTAATACTTATTATATGGGTAATGAGTCAATAGAACTGCCTGCCGGCGACAAAATTAAAGTTCCGTTACCGTTGTCAATGTATTGGGTCGTATTTGTCGATCTATATCCTATGGCGAACTGGGGACATCCATGCGACTACCTGTTTATAGATGCCTACACTAAACGCATCACTAAAGTATCCAAAGATATATTCCCCCTAAACCAGACTTCGTTATTCACTCAACTGCGTTGGGATAACAAACAAGAAGCAATGAGGCTTGATATGGCTATAGAAAAGGAGTCAGAGATTACTATATATGACTTACAAGGTCGATGCCTAATTCATTCTGCGAATACACGCGTGGACGTATCCTCGCTATCTAAAGGACTATATTGGATAATAGTTAAAACGAACAATGGATACCGGCAAACAAAATTTATAAAACAATAATAGGAGGAAAATTATGAGTAAATTACGCTTACTAACGATGGCTCTATGTGTTACCCTATTTGTAGCATGTAAACCGGAAGAACCTGAGCCACAAAACACGCAATCGGGAGCAGTCGTTGAGACTACTCCAGAAGAAGAATCGCAAACGGGGCGAATTAAACTCGATTCAATCTTGCGTTTTGTGCCATATGCAGAAAAACAAGTGATTGGATTCGGGGATAACTTAGGAAATTCTATCAATTATACCGTCACTGCATTAGAAAAACAAATTTCTGATACTGAGAGTAAAATCGTTCTTACAATGCGTGGTCGTGATTTCGATGGCGGAGAATTCTACCACATCACCATCAATGCCGTTTGTGTCAAGAATAGACAAATAGACATGACGTTTAATTACACATTCCAAATTAATGAGACGAATAAAAAAGAGCAAATCGGCACGTGGCATTTTGAGGATACGCAGTCTAAAGGATTATTACCTGAACTGATAGAGGTTCGCAACCAGGATGATGTTGTGACGGCTCAGTTAAGACGAGATAACGGAATTGCTTTCTATTTGGATGTCAATAATACAAAATTCAATGTGATATCAGGCGGGAAGTGATTATTTTGCACCTCCTACTTGCCAAAAATAGAGCAAAAATAAAAAAAAATGCATTTTTTTGCCTAAATATTTTGTCAGTTCAAAAAAAAGCAGTACTTTTGCAGCCGCTTTCGAGTTGAAGACCTACGAAACACGAAACGCGCTTGCCTCTATAGCTCAGTTGGTAGAGCACTAGATTTGTAATCCAGCGGTCGTTGGTTCGAGTCCGACTAGAGGCTCAAAACGAACATTGAAAGAATGTAAACAAGGGGGTGTGTTCCAGAGTGGCCAAATGGGGCAGACTGTAAATCTGCTGTCTTTCGACTTCGGTGGTTCGAATCCATCCGCACCCACACAATAATCTGCGGAAGTCTTCTGCAAGACGAGCGAAAGCTTGCTTTTGCAGCTCGGCGAAGCGAAGACTTGCGCAAGATTTAGGCCATTGAGGCCGAAATCTTGCGGAAATAGCTCAGTCGATAGAGCACTAGCCTTCCAAGCTGGGGGTCGCGGGTTTGAGTCCCGTTTTCCGCTCAACTAAACATGCTTATAACTCGTATAACGAGATCTGCTAATGTAGCTCAGTGGTAGAGCGCATCCTTGGTAAGGATGAGGTCGCGGGTTCAACTCCCGCCATCAGCTCAGATGAGGTCGAATGACCTTATTTTATTATCACACGCGCGAGGAATACTATGTCCGCGTGTCTTGTGGTGAGCATAAGAAAACAATAAATAATTTTTATTATTAACGTTAATAAACAAATTCTAGAATTATGGCAAAAGAGAAATTTGACCGCTCGAAACCGCACGTAAACATCGGTACTATTGGTCACGTTGACCACGGTAAAACTACCCTGACCGCTGCTATCACTACCGTGTTGGCTAAGAAAGGTCTTTCTGAGGTTCGTTCCTTCGATTCTATCGATAACGCACCCGAAGAGAAAGAGCGTGGTATCACTATCAACACCGCGCACGTTGAGTATCAAACCGCTAACCGCCACTACGCACACGTAGACTGCCCGGGCCACGCTGACTATGTAAAGAACATGGTAACTGGTGCTGCTCAGATGGACGGTGCTATCATCGTAGTTGCTGCAACTGATGGTCCTATGCCTCAGACTCGTGAGCACATCCTGCTCGCTCGCCAAGTGAACGTTCCGCGTCTCGTTGTTTTCATGAACAAATGCGACATGGTTGACGATCCTGAAATGCTTGACCTCGTTGAAATGGAAATGCGTGAGCTCCTGTCGTTCTATGAGTTCGACGGTGACAATACCCCGGTTATCCGCGGTTCCGCTCTCGGCGCATTGAACGGTGTTCCTGAATGGGAAGACAAAGTCATGGAGCTTATGGATGCTGTTGATACATGGATCCAACTTCCTCCACGTGCCGTTGATAAACCTTTCTTGATGCCTGTTGAGGACGTATTCTCGATCACTGGTCGTGGTACCGTTGCTACTGGTCGTATAGAGACCGGTGTCATCAAAGTTGGTGACGAAGTGCAAATCGAAGGTCTCGGCGCAGATGGTAAGAAATCTGTTGTTACCGGCGTGGAAATGTTCCGCAAACTCCTTGACCAAGGTGAGGCTGGTGATAACGTAGGTCTGCTCCTCCGCGGTATCGACAAAGACGAAGTTAAACGTGGTATGGTTATCACCCACCCGGGTTGCGTTAAACCTCACGAAGAGTTCCGTGCTTCCGTTTATATCTTGAAGAAAGAAGAAGGTGGCCGTCACACTCCGTTCCACAACCACTATCGTCCTCAGTTCTACATCCGTACCATGGACGTTACCGGTGAAATCACTCTGCCGGAAGGAACTGAAATGGTTATGCCGGGCGACAACCTCGAGATCGATGTTAAGCTCATCTATCCTGTAGCTTGCTCCGAGGGTCTGCGCTTCGCTATCCGTGAAGGTGGCCGTACCGTTGGTTCGGGCCAAATCACAAAAATCCTTGACTAATAACTAGTCTCGGATAAACCGTGTGGGACGTCGAGTCCCGCACGGCTTAACAAAAAAAACAAAATTAGAAATCAAAACGTAAGTGGAGATTTGTGATTTTGAGAGGAAGAACGGCGGCAACCTTCTGTCTTCGCGTGGCGAAGACATCGTTGCAAGCCCGTTCTGACGAACGGAAGTCCTCCAATGGTAGGAGAGCGGTCTCCAAAACCGTTAATGTGGGTTCGATTCCTGCCTTCCGTGCTAAACCCTTCGGGGTCTGTTACAGACATAGCTTCCAATTCGACTTTGGCATTTGCTGGAGCCGAGTTGCGTTGCGGGAATATACAAGCTAACAATAAAATAATCTACATATATGAAATTGGTAGAAAACATCAAGGAATCGTACAACGAATTAGTTCACAAAGTCAGCTGGCCTACAGCTAAAGAACTGAGCCAAAGTGCAGTACTCGTGCTGGTTGCTTCCATTATTCTGGCACTCGTCGTTTGGCTCATGGACTGGTGCTTCGAGACTATCATGACCGCTATTTATGGCCTCTTCTAATCTGAATGCTGAATTCCAAATTCCGAAATCTTAATTAGTATGGCTGAAAATAACTTCAAATGGTACGTCCTCCGCGCTATCAGCGGTAAAGAAAACAAGGTCAAAGAGTACATCGAAAGTGCACTCGTTACCTCTTCTTTATTCAAAGAGTACGTCTCACAAGTGCTGATTCCTACCGAGAAAGTGGTCGCACTGCGTAACGGTAAACGCACTATCAAAGAGCGCAATATGCTTCCAGGCTATGTGCTCGTAGAATGCAACCTTACCGACGAGTGCTACCCGCTCCTGCGTAACATCCCTAACGTCCTCGGATTCCTGAGCGATGGTAAGGCTTCCACAAAACCCGCTCCCGTGTCACAAACAGAAATCAACAAAATCGTCGGCTCTGTCGAGGATTCTGCTGCTAACGTCACACTCGAGGAGACATACGTCGTCGGCGAAAAAGTGAAGGTCACCAACGGTGCCTTCAGCGGATTCAACGGCGTCGTAAGCGAGATCATGCAGGATAAACACAAGCTCAAGGTGATTGTCACGATCTTCGATCGACAAACACCTCTCGAGCTCGGTTTCAATGATGTAGAGAAAGAGTAGAAGGCATTGTTACGGGCCGCTTGACTACTCGATAGTTATTAACCCGCGAGAGTTACTTCGTAACGCTAACATCGCAAAACTATTACAAATTTAACAAAACTATGGCTAAAGAAATTGCTGGTTTTATTAAACTCCAAATCAAGGGTGGCGCTGCCAACCCGGCTCCTCCGGTAGGACCGGCACTCGGTTCTAAGGGTGTGAACATCATGGAGTTTTGTAAACAATTCAACGCCAGAACGCAAGACAAAGCAGGTAAAGTTCTGCCTGTAGTTATTACCGTTTACGCTGACAAGTCCTTCGACTTCATCGTTAAAACTCCTCCGGTAGCCGTTCAACTCATCGAGGCTGCACGCGTTAAGAGCGGTTCTCCCGAACCTAACCGTAAAAAAGTGGCTTCTATCACCGCTGAACAATGCCGTCAAATCGCTGAGGACAAGATGGTCGACCTCAACTGCTTCACTGTAGAAAGTGCAGAGAAAATGGTTAAGGGTACAGCACGTAGCATGGGTATTACCGTTAAATAATTAAAACTTCAATCACTATTATGGCAAAATTGACAAAAAATCAAAAGCTTGCTGCTGAGAAGATTGAAGCAGGTAAGCTCTATACAGTTGCTGAGGCAGCTGCTCTCGTAAAAGAGATCACTACTACTAAATTCGACGCTAGCGTAGATATCGACGTTCGCCTCGGTGTGGACCCGCGTAAAGCTAACCAAATGGTTCGCGGCGTCGTTTCACTCCCGAACGGAACTGGTAAAGTAACGCGCGTTCTCGCTCTCGTTGGTACCGACCAAGAAGCTGCCGCTAAAGAGGCTGGAGCTGACTTCGTAGGTCTCGACGAATACGTAGAGAAAATAAAAGCCGGTTGGACAGACTTCGACGTTATGATCACCCAACCCCAATACATGGGTAAAATCGGTGCTCTCGGTCGCGTACTCGGTCCCCGTGGCTTGATGCCTAACCCCAAAAGCGGTACCGTAACGCCTGACGTTGCTAAAGCCGTTAAAGAGGTTAAACAAGGTAAAATCGACTTCAAAGTGGACAAATTTGGTATTGTACACACTTCCATCGGTAAAGTAAGCTTTGCACCTGAAGCTATCGCACAAAACGCGAACGAGTTCATCCAAACGCTTATCAAACTCAAACCCGCTGTAAGTAAAGGTACCTATATCAAGAGTATTTATCTTTCCAGCACAATGAGTCAAGGTATTAAAATTGACCCTAAGTCAATTGAGTAATTTAAAGAAAGGAATCAATTATGAAGAAGGAAGATAAAACCGCTCTGATCAGTGAATTGCAAAATAAACTTGGCGAGTATTCTCACTTCTACCTCACGAACATCGAGGGACTGAATGCTGAGAAAACTAGCGAACTGCGTCGCGCTTGCTTCAAAGCTGACATCAAACTCGTGATGGCTAAAAACACCCTCCTCAAGAAAGCTCTCGAGGCTAAGGGTATTGACGCCGCTATCTTTGATGCCCTCAAAGGCAATACCGCACTCATGCTCTGCAATACCGGCAACGCTCCGGCTAAACTGATTAAAGAAATCCTGAAGAAAGAGAAAAATAACCCGAACGCAAGACCCCAACTTAAAGCTGCTTTCGTCGAGGAAACTGTATACGTTGGCGCTCAAAACCTCGAGTTCCTCTCTACCGTTAAGTCCAAGAACGAACTCATCGCAGATCTTATCGCACTCCTGCAATCACCTGCGAAGAACGTCGTTTCTGCACTCCAATCCGGAGGTAATACCATCCACGGTGTCCTCAAGACGCTGGGTGAACGCGCTGAGTAATTGCGCATAACAAACTAATTAACAAACTAAAAACTAATCATTTAAATAAAATACAATTATGGCAGATCTTAAAGCTTTTGCTGAACAATTGGTAAACCTTACTGTTAAGGAAGTTAATGAACTCGCTCAAATCCTCAAAGACGAGTATGGTATCGAACCCGCTGCTGCAGCTGTTGCAGTTGCTGCTGGTCCTGCAGCTGGCGCAGGTGAGGCTGCTGCCGCTGAAGAGAAAACATCCTTCGATGTAGTTCTCAAAGAGGCTGGTGCACAAAAACTCCAAGTCGTTAAGGCCGTTAAAGAGCAAACAGGTCTCGGCCTCAAAGAGGCTAAGGACATCGTTGACGCTGCTCCTGCTACCGTAAAGGAAGGTCTTGACAAAGCTGCTGCTGAAGCCCTCAAGAAAGCTCTTGAAGAGGTTGGCGCTGTCGTTGAACTCAAGTAATTACTGACCAGTTTAAACAACCTGGCCCAGGTTTAGATCCCTGAAAAATGGGGTCTAAACCTTTTTCTCTCAAAAACAACCAAAGTTAAAAACGTATAATCTTTGGTAAAAAATAACGATATTTGTTTAAAATATCTTAAATAATACTTAATGGCTACAAAAAATCAAACACAAAGAGTCAACTTCTCGGCTATGCAAAAGCAAATGCCCTATCCTGACTTTTTGGACATCCAACTCAAATCCTTCCGCGAATTCGTGCAAATGGACGCAACTCCTGAGCAACGTCGCAAAGAAGGACTGTTTAAAGTGTTCTCGGAGAACTTCCCCATCGCGGATACCCGAAACAACTTTATCCTCGAATTCCTTGACTACCAAGTGGACCAACCACGCTATTCCATCGAAGAATGCCTACTTCGTGGACTAACATACTGCGTACCACTCAAGGCTAAACTTAAACTCTATTGTACCGACCCCGACCACGAGGACTTCGATACCGTCATACAAGACGTATTCCTCGGTACAATTCCTTACATGACTCCTAAAGGTACTTTCGTCATCAATGGAGCTGAACGCGTCGTCGTTAGCCAATTGCACCGCTCACCCGGTGTCTTCTTCGGCACTTCTATGCACTCCAACGGTACGAAACTCTACTCGGCTCGTATCATCCCCTTCCGCGGATCCTGGATCGAGTTCGCTACCGACATCAACAAAGTCATGTATGCTTACATCGACCGCAAAAAGAAACTCCCTGTAACAACACTCCTCCGTGCCATCGGATTCGAATCCGATAAAGAGATCCTCGATTGCTTCGGACTCGCAGAGGAAATAAAAGTCAACAAGGAGAACCTGCAGAATATCGTAGGACGTACACTCGCCGGAAACGTGCTCAAATCATGGGCTGAAGACTTCGTGGACGAAGATACCGGTGAAGTCGTTTCTATCGAACGTAACGAGGTCATCATTGAACGCGAGACCGAACTCACACAAGAACTCTGCGACCGTATCCTCGAATCCGGCGCAAAAACCATACTACTCCACAAAGAGGAAGCACGTGAGGCCGACTTCTCCATAATCTTCAATACCCTCCAGAAAGACCCGTCGCACTCCGAGAAAGAAGCTGTCCTCTATATCTACCGCCAACTGCGTAACGCCGAACCGGCTGATGACGCTACCGCGCGTGAGATGATTCAGAACCTCTTCTTCTCACAGAAACGCTATGACCTGGGCGAGGTTGGACGTTATCGTATCAACCGCAAGCTCAACATGCGTATCCCCGAAGACGTGCGCATCTTGACCAAAGAGGATATCATCGAGATCATCAAGTACCTCGTACAATTGATCAACTCCAATGCCGAAGTGGACGATATCGACCACCTGTCGAACCGTCGTGTACGTACCGTGGGCGAACAACTCTATAACCAGTTCAACGTAGGTCTCGCTCGTATGAGCCGCACCATTCGTGAACGAATGAACGTCCGCGATAACGAAGTCTTCACTCCGACCGACCTCATCAACGCCAAGGCTATCTCAAGCGTAATCAATTCCTATTTCGGAACGAACGCACTGAGCCAGTTCATGGACCAACAGAACCCGCTCGCTGAGATTACCCACAAACGTCGTATGTCTGCCCTCGGACCTGGCGGTCTGAGCCGCGACCGTGCCGGATTCGAAGTTCGTGACGTACACTATACACACTACGGACGCCTCTGCCCAATCGAGACTCCTGAAGGACCGAACATCGGTCTGATCTCCAGCCTCTGTATCTACGCTAAAATCAACGATCTCGGCTTCATTGAGACACCTTACCGCAAAGCACAAAACGGCGTGGTGGACCTCAAGAACGAAGATGTCGTTTATATGACCGCAGAGGACGAAGAGGACAAAACCATCGCACAAGGTAACGCACCACTCGACGAGAACGGTAAATTCATCCGCAAGAAAGTGAAAGCACGTTTCGCGGCCGACTTCCCGGTTGTAGCCCCGGAGAAAATCGACCTCATGGACGTTTCGCCTTCACAGATAGCTTCTATCGCTGCTGCGCTCATTCCGTTCTTAGAGCATGACGATGCCCACCGTGCTTTGATGGGATCGAACATGATGCGACAAGCAGTGCCTCTCGTAACCAGCGAAGCGCCTATCGTCGGTACCGGTATCGAAGGACAACTCATCCGCGACAGCCGTACTCAGATAGAAGCCGAAGGAGACGGTATCGTTACCTTCGTCGACGCTGAGCGTATCCGTATTCAATATAACCGCTCCGAGGATGAGGAATTCATCTCCTTCGAGCCCTCTGAGAAAGAATACCTCCTGCCTAAGTTCCAGAAAACTAACCAAAACACTACCATCGACTTGCATCCTATCGTACGAAAGGGTGACCACGTCGAGGCAGGACAAATACTGACCGAAGGTTATGCTACCGCTAACGGTGAGCTCGCACTCGGTAAAAACCTCAAAGTAGCCTACATCCCTTGGAAAGGTTACAACTATGAGGATGCTATCGTCCTCTCCGAGCGTATCGTTCGTGAGGATATGTTCACTTCCGTTCACGTCGTAGAGCAACTCCTCGAAGTGCGCGATACCAAACGTGGTATGGAGGAATTCACAGCCGACATCCCGAATGTCAGCGAGGAAGCTACCAAAGACTTGGACGAAAACGGTATCATCCGTATCGGTGCACACATCAAACCGGGTGACATCATGATCGGTAAAATCACCCCGAAGGGTGAGTCCGACCCAAGTCCGGAAGAGAAACTCCTTAAAGCCATCTTCGGTGATAAGGCAGGTGACGTCAAAGACGCTTCTCTGAAAGCCAGCCCGTCACTCGACGGCGTCATCATTGACAAGAAACTCTACTCGCGCGCCATCAAAGACCGCAAGCAGAAACAAGAGGATAAATTCCGTATCGCTCAACTCGACGAGCAATTCAAAGCAACTACCGAGAACCTCCGCGCTCAACTCGTGGACAAACTCGCAACACTGCTCAGAAGTCGTCAATCAGCTGGCGTTTACGACCTCCTCGGCACAGAACTCATCGCGAAGGGTCAAACCTTCAGCAAGGAGCGCATCAACCAAATCGACTTCATGTCGGTCATGCTTGACAACTGGACTGCTGACGAACATAAGTCCGATCTCGTGCGCCGCTGCATCATGAACTATATTAATAAATATAAGGAATACGACGCAGCACTCAAACGCGATAAGTTCAACCTCACTATCGGTGACGAACTGCCCTCTGGTATCATCCAAACCGCGAAAGTCTATGTCGCTAAACGTCGTAAGATCCGCGTAGGTGATAAGATGGCCGGTCGACACGGTAACAAAGGTATCGTTTCGAAAATCGTCCGCGTAGAGGATATGCCGTTTATGGCAGATGGTACGCCGGTCGATATCGTCCTCAACCCGCTGGGTGTGCCTTCGCGTATGAATATCGGTCAGATCTTCGAAGCCGTCCTCGGTTGGGCCGGCGACGAACTCGGCGTTAAGTTCGCTACGCCGATCTTCGACGGTTGTACCCTCGAGTCGCTCGACGAGTGGACCGACAAAGCTGGACTCCCACGTGCTGGTAAGACTCAGCTCTACGATGGTGGTACCGGTGAACCGTTTGACCAGATGGCTACCGTCGGCGTGACCTACTTCATGAAACTCGGTCACATGGTTGACGATAAGATGCACGCACGTTCAATCGGCCCATACAGCCTCATCACACAACAACCGCTCGGTGGTAAAGCACAGTTCGGTGGACAACGTTTCGGTGAGATGGAGGTTTGGGCGCTCGAAGCGCACGGCGCCGCACACGTCCTACAAGAGATCCTTACCGTCAAGTCCGATGACGTAACAGGTCGTGCTCGTACCTACGAGGCTATCGTCAAGGGTGAACCAATGCCTGTTCCTGGCTTGCCTGAATCACTCAATGTATTGTTACACGAATTGCAGGGCTTGGCTCTGTCGATTACGATGGAGTAACACTTCAATTCATTTATTAACTTAAAAACAATACAAATATGGCTTACAAGAAAGAAAATACCAACAATACAAAGAAAACCGGTTTCTCCAAGATTACTATTGGTCTGGCTTCGCCCGATGAAATCATGGCGCTGTCCAGCGGCGAAGTCCTCAAACCGGAAACGATTAACTATCGTACCTATAAACCCGAGCGTGACGGCCTCTTCTGCGAGCGCATCTTCGGTCCTACCAAGGACTACGAGTGCCACTGCGGTAAGTACAAACGTATCCGTTACAAAGGTATCGTCTGCGAGCGTTGCGGCGTTGAGGTAACCGAGAAGAAAGTGCGTCGTGAGCGCATGGGACATATCCGTCTCGCTGTGCCCGTTGCACATATCTGGTACCTCCGCTCACTCCCGTCCAAGATGGCTGCCCTCCTTGGTATCCCTACCAAGAAACTTGACGCTATCATCTACTACGAGAAATACCTCGTCATGAATGCTGGTGTCATGGACGGTCAAATGGTTCGCGACCTCGTAATCGAAAACGGTGCACTCCTCGATGAGGACGAGTACGAAGAGATCCTCTCTCGCCTCCCCGAGAACAACGACCAGCTCGAGGACGACGATCCCGATAAGTTCGTTGCTAAAATGGGTGCGGAGGCTATCTATGAACTCCTCGCTAAAATCAACCTCGACGAACTCAGCTACGAGCTCCGTAACCGTGCCGATACCGATTCGTCCACACAACGCAAACAGGAGGCCCTCAAACGTCTGCAAGTCGTAGAGTCCTTCCGCGCTGCAAACGGTAAGAACCGTCCTGAGTGGATGATCCTTCAGGTTATCCCCGTTACACCGCCCGAACTGCGCCCGTTGGTGCCGCTCGATGGTGGACGTTTTGCTACCTCTGACCTCAACGATCTCTATCGTCGTGTCATCATTCGTAACAATCGTCTCAAACGACTCATTGAGATCAAAGCTCCGGATGTAATCCTTCGTAACGAGAAACGTATGTTGCAAGAGGCTGTCGACAGCTTGTTCGATAACTCACGCAAAACCACCGCTATCAAGTCCGACGCTAACCGTCCTCTCAAATCACTCTCTGACTCGCTCAAGGGTAAACAAGGACGCTTCCGTCAGAACTTGCTCGGTAAACGTGTGGACTACTCCGCGCGTTCGGTTATCGTCGTTGGTCCTGAACTCAAAATGCATGAGTGCGGTCTGCCTAAAGAGATGGCAGCCGAACTGTATAAGCCCTTTATCATCCGTAAGCTCATCGAGCGCGGTTTGGTTAAGACTGTTAAGTCCGCGAAACGTATCATCGATCGCCGCGACGACGTCATCTGGGAGATCCTCGAGCACGTCATGGAAGGACATCCCGTCCTCCTCAACCGTGCACCGACTCTGCACAGACACGGTATCTTGGCTTTCCAACCCCGTATGATCGAGGGTAAGGCTATCCAACTGCACCCGCTCGCTTGTGCCGGATTTAACGCCGACTTCGACGGTGACCAGATGGCCGTACACTTGCCGCTCTCTAACGAGGCTATCCTCGAGGCTCAACTCCTCATGCTCGGTTCGCACAACATCCTCGACCCGGCTAACGGTAACCCGATTACTGTGCCTTCACAGGATATGATTCTCGGTCTGTACTACATCACCAAACCGCGTCAGGGCGTCAAAGGTGAAGGACTGTGCTTCTATAGCCCCGAAGAGTGCACCATCGCTCTCAACGAAGGCAAAGTGGACATCCACGCCATCGTCAAAGTGCGTATCAAGGACGAACTCATCGAGACCACTCCTGGACGCTGCATGGTTAACGAATTCGTGCCTGCTGAAGTAGGTTTCCAGAACGTCACCATGAAGAAAGGTGCCGTGAAGAAAATCATCTCTTCCGTCATCAAGACTTGTGGTGTAGCTCGTACGGCGAAGTTCCTTGACGACATCAAGGACCTCGGTTATAAGATGGCCTTCCTCGGCGGTCTGTCCTTCAACCTCAACGATATCCTCGTTCCGGAAGAGAAGGCTGAATTCATCGCCGAAGGTAACGCGGAAGTCGAGAACATCACCGAGCTCTATAACTTCGGTGAAATGTCCGACGACGAGCGTTATAACAACGTCGTTAACGCTTGGAACAAGGTCGACTTGAAACTCACCGACACCCTCATGAAACACATGGAAGAGGCGGACCAAGGCTTCAACTCTGTTTACATGATGATGGACTCCGGTGCCCGTGGTAACAAACAGCAGATTAAACAGTTAGCAGGTCTCCGCGGATTGATGGCTAAACCGCAAAAAGCTGGTGCTACTGACAGCCGTCAAACCATTGAGAACCCTGTCTTGGCGAACTTTAAAGAAGGTCTGTCCGTGCTCGAGTACTTCGTTTCTACGCACGGTGCCCGTAAGGGTTTGGCCGATACCGCTTTGAAGACCGCCGACGCTGGTTACCTCACACGTCGTCTCGTCGATGTATCGCACGACGTCATCATCACCGAAGAGGACTGCGGTACCCTCCGCGGACTCACTGCACGCGCTATCAAACAGAACGATACCGTCGTCGCTACACTCACACAGCGTATTCTCGGACGCGTTTCTGTGCATGATATCCTTGACAACGAAGGTAATGTCATCGTCTATGCTGGCGAAGAGATTCGCGAGCCTGAGTGCGAAGCCATCGAGGCTGCTGGTATCGAGGAAGTAGAAATCCGCTCGGTACTCACTTGCGAAGCCAAACATGGTGTCTGCGCTAAGTGCTACGGACGTAACCTCGCTACTCGTCAGATGGTTCAGAAAGGTGAGGCTGTCGGCGTCATCGCTGCACAAGCCATCGGTGAACCCGGTACACAGCTTACACTCCGTACCTTCCACTCCGGTGGTGTCGCTGGTAACGCTGCTACTGAGAATACCTATGCACTTCCACGCGCAGGTCGCGTAGAGATAGATGACCTCCGTACCATCACTACTGACAACGGTGATGTCATCGTCGTTAGCCGTCTTAACGAGCTCCGCCTCGTGGACGAGAAAACTGGCGTCACACTCACTACCTTCAACATCCCGTATTCCTCCAAGCTCTTCGTTACGCCTGGTGAGGTTTACGAAAAGGGTGCTGTCGTTTGCGAATGGAACCCGTACAAGGCTTCACTCGTGCTCGAACAAGCCGGTACACTCCACTACGACGACGTCATCGAGGGTATCACCGCTAAGACCGAGACCGACGAACAAACAGGTAAGAAAGAGGTGTACATCACCGATACACGCGATAAGACCAAAATGCCTGTCGCTTCTATCGTCGACAAGAACGGTAACGTTCTCCGCTCCTACAACCTCCCGACCAAAGCTATGTTGGTACATGCTGAGGGCGACGAGATTAAGGTCGGTGATCTCCTCTTCACGATCACACGTGCACTCGGTACTGCAGGTGATATCACCGGCGGTCTGCCACGTGTAACCGAGCTCTTCGAGGCTCGTAACCCGTCCAACCCCGCTATCGTGGCTGAAATCGACGGTGAGGTCTCCTTCGGAAAAATCAAACGTGGTAACCGCGAACTCTCCGTGACCAGCCGTCAAGGCGAAGTCAAGTCTTACCTCATCCCGCTCACCAAGCAGATCTTGGTACAGGAAGGTGACTATGTTCGCGCTGGTGTTGCCCTCTCCGACGGTGCCGTTACTCCGGACGACATCCTTGCTATCAAGGGACCGACCGCCGTACAAGACTATATCGTCAACGAGGCACAAGCCGTTTACCGCTTGCAAGGTGTGGAAATCAACGATAAGCACTTCGAAATTATTGTTCGTCAGATGATGCGCAAAGTCCTCATCCAAGAGGGTGGTGACACACGCTTCCTCGAGGGACAAATTGTCGATAAGATGGACTTCCTCGACGAGAACGATCGTATCTGGGGACGTAAGGTGGTTACTGACGCCGGAGACAGTGAAGTACTCCGCCCGGGTCAGATTATCACCGCACGTCGCCTACACGATGAGAACAGCTCGCTCCGTCGTCGTGACCGCAAGCTCGTCGTCGCTCGTGACGCTATCTGCGCTACTGCTTCGCAAATCCTCCAAGGTATCACCCGCGCAGCGTTGGGCACCAAGTCCTTCATGTCCGCTGCCTCCTTCCAGGAGACTACGAAAGTCCTCAACGAAGCCGCTATTCAAGGCCGCGTAGACTACCTCGAAGGCATGAAAGAGAACGTTATCTGTGGTAACCTCATACCGGCCGGTACAGGTCTGCGTGAGTTCCAAAAGATCGCTGTGCACAACGCCGAAGAGTACGCCGCTATACAAGCTGCTCGTGAGGCTGCTGAGGCGCGTCTCATGCAAGTAGACGAATAATTTTGTTCGTAATCTATACAAAAAATACGGCATTACACAAAAATGTCGTATTTTTTTTTGGTCATTTGCGCAAATTGTTGTACCTTTGCACCCGATATGAGAAAATGGCTGGTCAATATAATCCTCCTTCTCGCCGCGTCCGTTTCGGCGGTGAACATACCGCAAGGCGTTATCTATTTCGATAACACCAAGACCAACTATGCCAATGTCCAATTCGTGTACGGCAAGGAAAGTGCTGCAGAGTCCTACGTCTACAGCATGTCCAAAACGTCAACCAACGGACTTTGGTCTATCACTATACCGGCAACCGTCACGGATATGTACCGCTACACCTTCTCCAACACCACGTTGTCAGAGGGCTACCACAATCAGAACTTCCCGGACCTCAAGGAATATATCTCCAAAACCATCAACGCCAACCGTACCGCCACTACCGACGCCTACATAACCGCCGGCTACGTCTTCGTTCCCGAGTCTTCCGACAACTGGGCACAGGGCTCGTGGATGTCCCTCGACACTTGGAAAAAACAGCAGAGTGGGGGAGGTGGAACCGTTACAGGACCCTATTCTGGCACTCTCCCTGTCTTCTATATCAGAACCGAGAACAACGCCGCGATAACATCCAAAGAGAACTATATCAACGCCACGCTCTACATGGATCCGCTCAATACTGGGTACGGCCCGCTCGCAAGCGCCTCGGCACCGCTCGATATGCAAATCAAAGGGCGCGGCAACTACACATGGTGGGGATTTGACAAGAAACCCTATAAAATCAAGTTCGTCAAAAAACAGCAAGTCCTCGGCTTGCCAGCCAATAAGCATTGGTGCCTCTTGGCGCACCCGGACGATGGACTCGGATACCTCAAGAACGCCGTCGGCTTCCGTATAGCGCAGCTACTCGACATGCGTTGGACGCCCCACCAAGTGCCCGTCGAACTCATGCTCAACGGACAGTACCAGGGACTCTACTTCCTCACCGAACACGTCCGTATCGCTAAAGATAGAATCAACATCCAAGAACTCGAAGATAACTGTTCCAACCCCGATTCCATTACCGGCGGATGGCTCGTCGAGATTGATAACTATTCCGAGGACGGAAACATCACCTTTACCGAAGGTAACGGACAAGATGTCATGATCACGCCCAAGTCCCCCGAAGTGCTCTCGTACGCCGAGCGTAACTACGCAACAGCCCAGCTCAATAACCTCAACCAACTCCTCTACGGTAGTTCCGAATCGGCTCTGCAGGCCGTACTCGATTTCGACGAAGCCGCTAAGTTCTACCTCGTCCAGGAAATCATGGAAGATTGCGAATCATATCACGGTAGTTGCTTCTTGTACAAAGACCGAGACGTTGCCGGCCAACCACAGCAAAAATGGTACTTCGGACCCGTCTGGGACTTCGGAAATAGTTATATCCGACACGAGGAAAGATTTATCTACGACAACCCCACTTGGTCCCAAATCTGGATCGGACAACTCGCCACATGGCCTGCTTTCCAAACGGCAGTAAAGAAACAGTGGTACATCTTCTACCACTACTTCAACCAGCGGATTAAGGATTATATCAACGAATACGCTTCGCGTATCACTACCGCCGCTACTTATGATGCCAAGAAATGGAACGGAACCCAAAACTACCAGAATAACAGCAATATGTCGTCCAAAAAGAGCGACTTCCTCAACCGTTATAACTGGCGTATCAACTGGCTCTATTCTCAATGGGGAGAAGGCATTAAAACCGACTACGTCCCCACCGCCCTCGACCAACTCGCTATCGACGACGCAAACACCCAACCCACGCCCTTCGACCCATTTGGTGATAACATTGGCGCAGACCCCTTCGGTTCAGAAGCTGCGTCCGGTTCGGCAAATCACAAATCAAAAATCAAAAATCACAAATTCCTAATCAACGGCCAGCTCTTCATCCTCCACGACGGCCACCTCTACACCCCCTCCGGCCTCAAAGTCCGCTAAATCTCCTATCTATAAACCCCAGAATCGCCACTCGCAGATATTAATCTTTCTTAACGGTATATGTTTTACAACATATTTTACCATTTTTTCTCATAAAAATTTGCGTATTCCACAAAAAATCCGTACCTTTGCACGCTTAATTTAGTATTAACCGAATCTAATACGCAAACAATATGAGAAACACAAACTATCGCTTCTTAACCTTGCTATGCCTTCTTTTCCTTGGCATCTCAACCCTTTTCGCCGTCCCCGCCTACCGCGGCTGGCAGCAACGCACCCTCTCTGATGGCTCTACCATCACTGTCCGCCTTGTCGGTGACGAGTTCTACCACTTCTGGGAAACCGAAGACGGCAAAATTGCTACCATGCAAGATGATGGCACGTTCGTCGTGACAAGTGACAATCGCCCTACAGCGAAGAAGATAGCCAAACTGCGCAAAGCCTCTCCGATGTATAAAACCACGACTCCTCGTAAAGTAGGTGGTCACAATATGGCACCTCGTGGATTAGTCATCTTGGTTAATTTTAGCGACGTCTCTTTCAACTCTGCTAATAGTCAATCGGCTATGAACGACCTCATGAACTCCACCAATTATACGCACAATAGTGCGTCCGGTTCTGTCCGCGAGTATTTCCGCGCACAATCAAACGGACAATATGTACCCGATTTTGATGTGGTAGGCCCGGTTACTTTAGCAAACACACGTGCTTCATACGGCGGAAATACATCGTCACAGCAAGGTTCGGATACTGACCCAGCACAAATGATTGTTGATGCGTGTAAAGCTGTTGATGCGTCTGTTAATTTTGCTACCTACGATAACGACAACGATGGCGAGATAGATTTTGTGTATGTTATCTACGCTGGTTATGGCGAAGCAGATGGAGGACCAACCGAGAGCATTTGGCCTCACAACTGGTATGTATCCTCCGGCGCCGGTTATACCTGTTATTTAGATGGAAAAAAATTAGACAACTATGCCTGCTCCGGAGAACTAAATTATTCTGACGATACAAGAACAGGTATTGGAACCATTGCTCACGAGTTTGGACACGTTATTGGACTCCCTGATTATTATGATACAGACTACGGAACAAATGACGATAACGGGGTGACCCCATACAAATGGTCAATCATGGATCAAGGTAGTTATCTGAATGGTGGACGTACTCCGCCCAACTATTCCGTCTTCGATAAATACTACATGGGTTGGATTACTCCGAAGTTCCTTGCGAAAGATGAAAAAAAGAACGTTACTCTAACGACAGCTTACGACGATGGCTACCAGATTACAGGTGGCGCGTCCCGAGTTGCTTATACGAACACAAATACGGTGTACTATATCGAAAACCGACAAAAGTCTGGTTGGGATGCTTACATACCTGGTTCAGGTATGCTCGTTTGGCAAGTCAAATATAGTCAAAGTGTATGGAATAACAATCAACCGAATAACACCGCCGGTAGTCCGCGCTATACCATCGTGCCGGCTGATGGCAAGACAACAAATTTTGGCAGGAACGCCTCTGACGCGTTCCCAACATCGTCTGTCACAACCTATACCCCGTTCACCGGTTGTGAATTGACAGAAATAGCAAAGAGCGGCAGCAACATCACCTTCAAATACAACGGCGGACAAGAAAAATGGTCTTATGCCCTTGCAGGAGATCATTGCACTTATCCTGCAGATGGCGAAGTTGATTTCAATGCCGCACTGTCCCTTACCATCACTCCCGCTTCCGGTTATACCTTAGCCGATGCTGCTTGTTGGGAGGTAACAATGGGAGCTACTACGCTGACTTACGGAACAGACTTTACTTATAATGCAAGTACCAATACATTCAATATTCCTTCTGTCACAGGTGATGTTGAGATTTATGTCTATGGTGGACGCCCCGTTACGTGGATGGCTAACGGCAGTGAGTTCACAACCAATATGTCAATAGGCGACAAGATTACCCTCCCTGCTACAAATCCTTCCGATTGTTCAGGTTCCGGAGGTAAGAAGTTCGTCGGTTGGTGCACCGATTCAAGTTACGAAAACGCCACCACCGCTCCTTCCTTCGCTAAAACTGGCGATGCCTATTCCGTTGCAACCTACTACGCCGTCTATGCTACAGCCGGTTCTTCGGGTAGTGGCTCCTCTAATGAATACGAATTGTATAGTGGTGCTCTTACAGAAGGGGACTATTTAATTGTTTACGACAACGGCGCAATGAATAAAACCGTTACCAGCGATCGATTTGGCTTTGGGACTGTGACACCTAGTGAGAACAAAATTACCACCACAGATGCTACAATCATTTGGCACATTGCTCCAAGTGGTGATTATTGGACTATCTATAATGCTGGAGAAAGTAAGTATGCGGCAAGTACGGGCGTAAAGAATAAAGCTCAATTGCTAGCAGATGGTACAGATGACAAATCAAAATGGAGCTGCACGTCAACATCCTCTTCTACAAATTATGACTTTGTCAACAAACAAAACACTGCAAACGATGTTAATGCTACTCTTCGCAAAAACGGAACTTATGGTTTTGCTTGCTATGCTACCGGTACTGGTGGAGCGTTGTCTCTGTACAAAAAATCAGCCGGAACAACTTACTCCGACTACTCGACCACTTGTACACAATGCGCTCTAACAGGCATCACCCTCAATACTTCCGGCGTAACAACATCCTTCACTACCGAGGATGCGTTCTCTGCCGAAGGGCTCGTTGTTACAGCAAGTTACAGTAACTGCTCGAATAAAACCGTTACTCCGACTTCAATATCTTCCCCTGATATGACATCGGCTGGTAGTAAGACTATCACCGTAACTTATACAGAAAACGAGGTGACCAAAACCGCAACCTATACCATCAACGTAACGGCTGTAGTTAAACATACGGTTACTTGGAAAGCTTGTGGAGAAACATTCAAAACCGAACAATATGTTCACGGTACTGCCCTCGTTCTACCAGATCCGGCTCCGGGTGCCAATGACGGTAAACCTTTTGCTGGCTGGACGGCAACCGAGCACTATACCGGTTCAACGGCACCAACTCTCATCTCCGCCGGAGGTGCAGTAAACGCCGACGTAACCTATTACGCTGTATTCCATTAATCTAAACCTTATAAAAACACACAGATATGAAAACGAATAAGTATATACTCTCTATCGCCCTCGCGCTCACTTGCGCAGGTGGTAACCTGTTCGCTGTCACCTCTTCCTACTATAGTAGTCTCGAAGGGAAAAGTGGTACTGCCCTGCGCGAAGCGCTAACGACATTACTCTATACCAAACATACCACCGACTTAGGATATAACTGGACCTTCGAAGGTATTGATATCGTGGACGGTGGAGTGCTGGATATGTACTCAACTTGCACTTGGACCTCTGCTCAACAGGGGAAAAACTATAGCGATATTTGCGATGCGTACAATCGCGAACACGTCGTGCCGCAAAGTGTATTTAACGAGGCTGCACCGCAAAAAGGCGACCGCCACCACCTCTTCTTGGTAGATGGACAGGTTAATAATAGACGTTCGTCATATCCCTTTGGTGAAACGAATACCACTACGGCTTGGAGTTCATACAGCAATGGAAGCAAAGCCTTGGGTAAATTAGGAGACTCTTCAAGTGGCTTCTCAGGAACAGTCTATGAGCCTGATGATGAATATAAAGGCGATATTGCGCGCGCTATCATGTATATGGCTGTTCGTTATGCCACAGCTGATGTCTGCAAAAAATATGGTGGTACTGCAAACTCGTATCCTGTTACCACTTGGTCCAATGCCATGTTCAGCGGAAGTCTGAGTACCAACTATGGACTCTCTGCCAATGCTGTTACTATGTATATGAAGTGGCACAAAGCCGACCCTCCCAGTGCCAAAGAGATAGCACGTAACAATGGTGTGGAACTCAAACAAGGTAACCGTAACCCCTTTGTCGATTATCCTGATTTGGCTGACTATCTCTGGGGAGATAAAAAGACTACTGCTGTAGTGCTTAATGACTTAACCCCGACCTTTACGGGAGGTTCCAGTACATCATATGACGTAATCTTCTATCGCAATGGTGTGACCACTACTACCTCTCAATCCGGCACCTATACCTTACCTGCCAAGGGCACCGAATCTGCTGCCTGCGACGGTTGGGCTTTCGATGGCTGGTGTGCAACTAAAGTTTCTACCACTACCACCAAACCGTCCTATATCACCTCTGTCACCTCCACCGGCACCGTCTATGCCGTCTATGCAAAAACCACTTCCGGCAGTAGCAGCGCCCCGCGCAAAGCAACTACCAGTGACGTGGCTTCAGTAACTTTCAAAACGACAGGCACTTCTTCTGATGATTCTAATGATAAATCGAGTTCTATCAAGGCTGATTTAGTTGATTCGGATTCTGGAATATCTTCTTATAGCGGTTCTAAACTTTATAAAGGCGTTTCGGGTATGAAACTAGGCTCGGGTAGTGCTAGTGGCTCGATTACACTCACTCTATCTTCTGCTGCAAATATTAAAACCGTAAAGGTCACTGCAAAACAATATGGCTCTGATACGGGTACTTTAAGTGTAAAGGCGGGTTCTACAGCAGTTGGTAGTGTACAATCTCCACCTGCTACAGCGGGAGAATTAACATTCACTGCTGAAACAGCGGTAGAAGATGTTACAACGATTACCATTGCAACTTCCACCAAGCGCGCGTATATTTCCTCTATTACTGTTATAGCGGAAACTTCTGGCGGCAGCACTTCTACCACCACGTACGACAGCGATCCGGAGGACTGCAACTGTTCCGGTCAGTTGGATAAACCGGCTGTTACTGCTACACCGAGCGACGGAACAATCACCCTTACTTGGCAAGACGTAACAGATGCAGAAGGCTATACCGTTTCTATCGGCATCGGTTCCGGTTATACCACCGAGTGTGGTAGCCACTCTGTAGGTGCTATCACTCACTCCGGTACCACCAATACTTGTGTCATCACAGGACTCGTTAACGGCCTTGAATATACTACTTCCGTAATCGCAAACGGTACTACCACCTGCGACAGTGAAGCCGACGAAGACACCGCTACGCCTATCGGCTGTAACACGTGGACGGATCCGACACTGACTTGGAACAAATACACACTGAATACCACAACCAATAAAACGGCTACCTTAACTGTTACCGGTACAACGCACGGTACACGCTCTTTCACCTCCAGTGACGAGAGTGTCCTGAAAGTTGCAAATGACGGTACAGTTACCGCTCAAGGCGTCGGAACAGCTACTGTTACTGCTCACTGGACAGCTGCCGATGGCTACTGCCCGAAGGATGTAGTTTCTTCTACCTTCACTGTGAATGGTTCTATCACCATCACCTTCGATAAGAACGATGGTTCGGGCACTACCGCTACGCAAACAATGACATCCAATACAGAGACTGCCCTTACTGCAAACTCCTTCTCGCGTGAAGGTTATACCTTTATGGGCTGGGCAACTACTACGGACGGAGAGAAAGTGCACAACGATGGTGCTTCCGTATCCTTCCCGAACAGCACGACCCTTTACGCCGTTTGGCAAATCAACAGCCACAACGTGACCTTCACTCCGTCACCGATAGGTGCTACAGTAACTGTTAATAGCAATAGTACTTCACCTGTAAACAATGTTAACTACGGCACCACCGTGACGATTGCCGTTACTCCTGCAGCGCACTATACTGTAGGTACCATCACTGCAATCGGTGTAACCAGCAGTACCAATATCTCGCTCACCGGTTCGGGCGACACACGTACCTTCACTATGCCTGACGAGAACGTTACTGTCACCGTATCAATGACCGAAGAGACTAAGTACACCGTCTATTGGCACGTAGTGAATAATACTCCTACCGAAGAAACCAACTACTCCGACGAAGACTTAGTGGGTATTACTGCTCCTACTTCTTCCGACTGTGATGGTTCGAAAGTCTTTATGGGTTGGACAACCGACGATGATTACACCGGTGACACTGCTCCCGACGATCTCTTCACCGACCCGAGCACCAAAAAAATGCCTTCCAATAACACTACCCACTATTACGCTGTCTTCGCAACCGAGAAATCTGGCAGCGGTAGCGGCTCATCGAATTTGATAGAGTACGATGGTACTGGAGTTGTTACATTAGAGGATATAGATGGTGTTACGCAAGATGGAGTGGGGGAATACGCCGCAAGCAATGCTCCATATTTGCTAAAATTCGATGGTAATGGCGACTATATTCAATTCGTATTAGATGCCGTTCCTACATCATTATCATTCGACTATAAGATGATTGGTGGAGGAAACACATCCACTATGACTATCAAGGAGTGTGCAACTGAAGGTGGTACTTATTCAGATGTGGAGGCATTGTCAATTAGTGGAGCACAAAATTCAACAGGAACATTGACAACATCAGCTACCTTTACGAAAAAGAATATTCGCATGGTATTTACGAAAGGCAGTAACGTTGGTATAGGAACTATTACTATCACCGGTAATTCTACCACTTATTCCGGCTACACAACCTCTTGTGTTGCACCGACTACCGTAGCTGTTACCTTTGACGCGAACGGCGGTTCGGGCTCTATGGCTGATCAAGATGTTGCGTACAATGCTGCAACTGCTTTGAATACTAATACAACCATCACCCGTGAGGGCTACACCTTCCTCGGTTGGTCTGAATCTAATACGGCAACAACCGCTACCTATGCGGATGGAGGCGAAGTAACGTTCACCAGCAATACCACCCTCTACGCCGTTTGGAGCATCAATAGTCACGAAGTATCGTACGTTATTACTCCTGACGGAAAAGCAACTGCGACAATCAACAGCTCCGCTACTACGCCGCAGACTATCGAATACGGCGAAACCGTTACCATCGACATTACACCGGACGGTGAATACACTATCAGCGATATAACCGCAACAGGTGTCACTCTAAGTGGTACCGGCACGCAGCGCACCTTTACAATGCCTGATGCCGATGTAGTGGTAACCATAACAATGACCGCTAAACCGAAATACACGGTTACTTGGAGTGCCGCCGGCACAACAACCACCGAACAATATATCGAGGGCGCAGACATCAACTTCCCAACCACAGCAGCGAGTTGCGGAAGCAAGGCATTCGTAGGATGGAGTACCGCAGAAATATCAGAACCTACTGATACCAAACCGACTACTTTCGTTACCTCCTACAAGATGGGTACCAGCCCACTTACCTACTACGCTGTCTATGCTACGGAAGGCGAAGGTGGTGGTGGAACACCCGAAGAAACAACTATTACCGGATCTTATGGTTCAAGTACAGGTTGGACGGTTTCAAATGTCTGTACCTCGACAGGAGGTTCTCCTTATTGGATTCTATGCGAAGGAGCAACGCTTACTTCGCCTGTCATAGATGACTTGAGTACAGTATCAAGTATTACGTATAGGACTAGAACGGTAGGAGGCTCCGACTATAATACTATTAGTGTTAAAACTTCTGGAGGAACTACTGTTGGTAGTACTTCTGCCACTTCAAGCTCAATGGCTTCCAAGTCTATTAGTGTCAGTGGATTAACAGGAAGCGGTTCGTTGGTATTTAGTAGTACAACTAATACTTCTACCTTTGGTCCTGGAATACAAAATATTGTCATCACATACACTGCAGGCGGTAGTTCTACTTACACCGGCTACACCACTACTTGCGGAGCAGATATCAGCGCGAAGAATGTCGGCTGGATAACCGCAACTAAGGGTCAGAAAGTAAAACGTGTCATTAACGTTTCTGCTGCCGGCTTTGATGAAGCAGTTACGTTATCTGCTACTTCTTCAAACAGCCACTTCACTGTTTCATTGGCAGAAACAGCTGTTCCGGGTGATAAGTCCAGCCTCGCGACGACGCTTACCGTAGAATATACACCGGTTGAGTACAACGTGACCGAGCCGAATGCAACCATCACCCTCACTGCCGGTTCTATCACCAAAGAGATCACTGTCAGCGGACGTTCACTGCCCGAAGAGTTCTTGCTCATTACTAAGAAATCCGATACTTGGTATGCCCTGCCGGCTAACATGTCCGGTGGACCGGGCGAGTACGACGGTGTACAGGTGGTTCCTGATAACTTAACCACACCTACTAAAGTGGATGTTTCTCCTTCGACCATCATCTATACCTTAGCATCCAATCATGCTGACAACTACGCTATCAAGGGCGACCGCGTACGTCTGGTAGGTAATGATAACCTCTGTTTGTGGAGTAATAAAGCATCCGGAACCGGCCAAACAAACATCCAAAACAGGACATCGGTAGCTACCGCTGCAACAGATAATTATGAATGGTTACTGACTACCACCGATGGTGTGCAATACACCATCTCTAACCCGAACCATCCGGACTACCCGACTCGTCGTTTGGGATATGGCGCTAAGTTCGGTCTATACGCTGAATCTTCATCTACATCCACTATCTTCTATATCGTTGAGTCAGGATGTACAACCCAACCGGGAAATGTGACAGTAAGTGCTCGCCGTGCCGATGCTACATTCTCTTGGGAAAGCAATGCAACCAGCGTGCAGATTAACCTCTATAGCGATAAAAACTTAACAACACAAGTTCAATCCGTAACTGTCACTTCACAGCCATATGTATTGACAGGTCTCCAAGACACCACCAAGTATTGGTTCAAACTCATACCTACCGGTGATGAGGCATGTTATGTGATTGACTCTTTCATGACCACCGGCCCGCAGATCGATATTACCGAGTGGAAAGAAGATGCGGTGGTAATCTTTGTTGACAAGGACGAAGACCTTGATCCTGTTATTGTGATTGACGGTCAAGAGGAAAAAGGCTCTATCACCGGTGGTGGTGGCAATGCAACTGAACTCTTCTTCTCTAAGTACTTTGAGGGATCCGGAGACATGAAGTTGGTAGCTATCTTCAATGGTACAGGCCATGATATAGACTTGTCCGACTACAAATTGTACACGAAGAACTGCTCTGCTCCAAAAACAGAAGCAGCTATTGAGACCTCGGTATATAGTGGAACTACAGAATATCCTATTTCTGCTCTTGGTACTATCAAAGCCGGACGCGAGATAGTATTCTTTACTCGACCCCTGACCACGGGATCACAAGCTAACCTTTCTGCATGTTCAGTGGACTATCTTAACGAAGTGGCCACGCATAAGGAAGTAACGGATAATCCACGCTGGATTGAGTGTGACAACTCTACCTATTATGGTGGAGAAACATTCCCGTTGATGCAGTTTAATGGTAATGATGCTATCTGCTTAGAGAAAAACGACAATCTTATTGATGTCATAGGTGCGACAGGGGATCCCGGAAAGGTCAAGAACTGTGCAAACCGTCTTAATGACTTAGGTTGGTCTATTCGTGTAAAGAATATGGACTATGGTAAATCTGTAACCGACGAAGCATTTGACTATTTGTACGAAGCATCCTCCATAGAACCATCTAATGACGCAGAGAAGAAAGCTATCCTTGATGGATTTGGAATAAACTTAGATGATGAATACATCGATCTGACAACAGCGCGCTGTATCCTCTTCCGTGACAAACGTGTAGTATCCGGAGATTCTGCCGTAACCATGAATAGTGGTGCACAGTTCGTCACCTGTACGTCTCATACTGAAGGCGGGACAACATATCTCCCCGAGTGGAACGGACGCGCCGTATGTATGGATACAGATCACCAGACTGCCGCAGGAGTTAGTGACGATAGTAAAGCCACCTGCAACTCATACCAAGATTTAGGAGCATTCAACTTCACTGACTACTACATTGATTGGGTCACTATTGATCCTGGCACAACTTTGGATTCGTACACCCACGATGATGAGACGCACTTGTACACAATTCCAATCACCAAACTATCTAACTACGCATGCCTTAATATCCGCTTCCAGTTGAAGAAAGAAGGCACGTTATTGACAGAAACTTCTCAACAGGTACCAATTATCATTGCCGGTAATAAGTATACGAATGACTCGTTGTTCAGCGAATTGGTTATTGATAAAGTCGATGCGAATGACCCGTCCACTTGGACACCTGATTATATTCTCTCTGTAGAACGTTGTAGAACTTGTGATGTAGTTGTCTTGGGAACTGGTACACTCACAAAAGTGGAAGATACTGATGCAAAGGACGTTCCGCGAGTACAGAATATTAAAGTTTATCCCGGCGGTCAGTTGATTGTGCCTGAAAATACGCACTATACTGCCAATTCCCTTGCCCTGCGTCGCCAAGAAGATGATGTGGCAAGTGCTAAGATTGAGGGAACGCTGAATGTGCTCACCGACGATGCAACGTACCTGGATATCCGTATCGACCCGACCAACTGGCACTACTTCACACTGCCGTATGATTGCAACGTAAGCGATATCCGATATGCTAATGAGAACGAAACGGCAATACCGCAAGTCGGTACTGACTTCCTCCTCTGCTCGTATGACGGCGAACACCGTGCAGCTACAAAATCGACATCTTGGAAAGACCTCACCTCTACCGACGTCCTCAAGAAAGGTATTGGCTATATCATCGCTATACCCGGTGACGGTAAGGTACAACGCGAGTTCCGCTTCCCGATGGCGAACACCGTTCTCACCGAAGAGAATGATGACAAGCTCATTGGTGACCTGCACGCTTGGGGTGGTAACGTCGCAGAACTCCGTCCGAACCATAAAGGTTGGAACCTCATCGGTAACCCGTATATGATGTACTACAACCTGCCTACTACTACAACTCCTCTCGCTGCCGGCACCTTGATACACGACCCGGACGAAGATCCTTGGCTGGGTCACTGGGTAATTAAGGACGGTACGGGAGACGATGCGGCAACACCGTTGTACTACATCGTCGTTCCACAAGATAACGGTTGGAGCGAATACAAGCAAACCACTATCGGAGGCTTCGATATGCCGCCATTCACTTCTTACTTCGTACAACTTGGTGGTAACCCGGATGAAAATAAGGGTATCAACTTCGTGACTACCAATAAAGAAGACGGTCCGAGTCCTGTCATCCGTCGTGCTCCTGCCGAAGACATCGTGGATAACCACGAAGTGTGGTTCGGCGTTGACCTCATCAATACCGATGGCGAGAGTGACGAGACCACTCTCCTCATGTCGGATAAGTTCACCAACGACTACGATATGATGCGTGACCTCGTGAAGATGAGAGGTACATATTATACCTACTACACCAAGCCCGTTCTTGCGTCTCGCAATAACGAAGGTGAGATGGCCTTCAACGCTCTGCCTGATTCAACCGCTGCGGCTGGTGTACCGCTCAGCTTCTTCGCTGCAGCCGACGGACAATACCGCTTCACCGTTAGTGCACACTATCCGTTAGACGAAGTCAAAGAGGCTTACATCTATGATAACGACAATGCAGACGCTAAGTGGCATAACCTCCTCCAAGAAGACTACGTCTTCAACACTAAACGAGGAGATAACACATCCCGCTTCTTGCTCGCTGTCAAGGTAGAACGTAAGCAACCTGAGATAACAACCTCTATCAATAACCTCCATAAGGGTCTCGTCTTGACAACTGTCAACCGAACCCTCATGCTTAGCGGACTCACTAATGATGCTGACATCTATGTCTATGACGTCAGTGGTAAACTCCTCGACGCAAGATTGCATTACTCATCCGAGAGTGGCATCTTCCGTACTACTGTAAACACTGCGGGACTGTACTTCGTTCGTGTCAAAACACCGGACGGACAACAAACCTTAGAAACCGTAGTTTATTAACCTTCTAAATCCTTACAATTATGCGTATAGACATTGCTAAGAATATGAGGGCTATCTTACGGCAGGAGAAACGGCGAGCAACTCGTCGGTGGGTGATATTCTGCGGTATAATCTTCGGTATCGGTTACCTCTTTATCTTGATCTCCACCTATGTGCTGAAACCAAACGGTACCGACGCCTCCGACCAGGCTGCAGTCAATGGCTTTGAGAATAGTGTGGTTCGGGTGGACGCCTTCGTCGCGCCTGGACCATCTAAACACTCCACCGGCCGCACTATTGCCTCATATTACCACGCGGACTATACCCCCGGAGGACTCATCCGACACGACGTACCAACGGTCAATCCCGTCAGCCACTCCGCAAATGGTTCTACCACCTCATCACCCGCCATCAAAGTGCACACTACCTCTTCGGCTAAGGTGCATAACGTAGGCGCAGGTGTCACTACTGGAGGGGCTGCTGCCGTAAACTCTACTTCCCAAGTGTCTTCGTCCGTACCGTTTAGTAGCTCTACCTCCAATATGGTTGTATCTACTGCCGTCTGGACTTCGTCTCGAGCACTCTCTGCGCAGAATACTCTCGAGACCGAGCAACGACTCATCGCTGCCAACAGTGTAGATGCTACTGCAACCGCTGCCGGACCAAGAAGAGTAGGTGGCAAACCACTTGATCCTTTTATGGACCCGATAGGTGATGGGCTCTACACCCTTTTATTGGCTGCATTGGTTTATGCAGGCTCGGTAATCATCCGACGTAAAAAACAAATGGCATGATATGGCACATAAGAAATCACAGATACTACTTATAATTGGCCTTATCGTCCTCCTCGCTGGAGCCGTGCTAACCTTTACCCCGTGGAAGGAGTATGCCAACTACGTTCTCGTTGCCGGCTTACTCATCATCGTTATCCGCGGCTCCTTCCGTATCCGCGAGAAAGAGGACGAACAAAAGAATCAAGCCAATAAGGACGAAATAACGGAATAACGGTAGTACGAAATGCCGCACAAAGTGGACAACGACATATTAATACCCGAAATGGACATCCTCCTCCGAGATGGGAAGGATGTTCGTTTTACACCTACCGGTGTGAGCATGAGACCCTTCATCGAAGGTGAACGTGACACCGTCATCCTCCGACGCCTACCCGCCGTCCAAGTCGGCGACATCGTCCTGGCCGAAATCACAAATCACAATTCACAAATCACAAATCACAAATACGTCTTGCATCGCATAATTGCGATAAAAAACGGCGACGTCACCCTCCAAGGTGACGGTAACCTCGTCGGCACCGAACACTGCACCCCCAACGACATCATCGGTACCGTCGTCCAAATAATTTCACCAAACGGAAAAACCAAACGCCTCACACGAGGCAGACTATGGTATCACCTCCGTCCACTACGAAAACTACTACTGAAAATATATAGACACCTATGCGTATAAAAAAAGGCTTTAAACTTCGCCCTATTGGTGGCGAGTGGATGCTTCTCGGCGAGAGTGCTGAGCAAGTCAACTTCGACCGAATGATAACCTTCAACGAGACTGCAGCCTACCTCTGGAAGCAGTGCGAGAAACATAAAGGCGAGAATATCACCGCCGACATAATGGCTGACTGGCTCTGTGACGAGTACGACGTTACACGCACCCTCGCCCTTGAGGATGCAAAACTCGTCATTGCCGACTGGATTGAAGTTGGAATAGCGGTTGAATAAACCCGTTGATGAATCTTTGATAAGTCCCCGAGAAGTCCCGGTGATGTCCCCCTTTGCTACGGGAGTTAGGATATCTCTCCGAAGTAAGTCGTCGTCTGGCGTAATACGTCCAGGCGGCGTTTATACATCTGATTATATTGGTCCTCTAATAACGGATCACTATCCAATATCTCTTTGGCAGCACTGCGGGCCAAATCTAATATCTGACCATCGGTCACCAGACTGGCAATATGTAGTTCAAACGGCAAACCCGACTGCTGCGTACCTTCTAAGTCTCCGGGACCGCGTAACTGCAGGTCTGCCTCCGCAATCCGGAAACCGTCATTCGTCGCCACCATAATATCCATCCGCTGACGCGTCTCTTTGCTCAGCTCCATCTTCGTCATCAGCACGCAGTAACTTTGCTCTGCTCCGCGACCAACACGACCGCGTAACTGGTGCAACTGGCTCAGACCAAAACGCTCAGCGTTCTCGATAATCATCACGCTCGCATTAGGCACATTAACGCCGACCTCAATAACCGTCGTCGCTACCAAAATCTGCGTCTCACCACTCACAAAACGCTGCATCTGTTCGTCCTTATCCCTTGCCCGCATCTGACCGTGAACCATTGAGATACGATACTCTGGGAACGTGTCGCATAACTCGTTATAGCCGTTCTGCAAGTCTAATAAATCTAATTTCTCGTTCTCCTTAATAAGCGGGAAGACTACATATACCTGTCGCCCTAATTCAATCTGTTTGCGGATAAACTGATTAACACTCGCCTTGCGCTGAATAGAGTAGTGCACCGTCGTTACCGGCTTACGGCCCGGAGGTAACTCGTCCAGCATACTGGTCTTCAAATCACCGTACACCGTCATGGCTAACGTGCGCGGAATAGGAGTCGCAGTCATTACTAACACATGAGGCGGACGGATATTCTTCGTCCACAGTTTAGCGCGCTGCGCAACACCGAAACGATGCTGCTCATCCACTATCACCAATCCCAAATTGGCAAACTGAACCTCGTCCTCTATTAACGCGTGCGTACCTATTAATATATTGAGTGTCCCATTCCGTAGTGCGTCGTGTAATAGCCCACGCTCTTTCTGCGTCGTCGAACCGGTCAGCAGTGCTATTCGTGCAATAGGCTCACCGCCGTCCTTAGGACGTAACATCTGCTGCAATGTGGTGTAGTGTTGGTTGGCCAATATCTCCGTTGGTGCCATAATACAAGCCTGATAGCCGTTATCTACCGCCAATAGTGCGCACAGTAACGCCACTAAAGTCTTACCGCTACCTACATCGCCCTGCAGCAAACGGTTCATCTGCTTGCCGGATTTCATGTCAGCATGTATCTCGCGAATGACGCGCTTCTGCGCATTAGTCAATTCAAACGGCAACTGCTCGTGATAGAATCGATTGAAGTGCTGCCCCACAAGAGGCATTACAAAACCCTCGTTGTTTTCACGGCGCTTCATCTGACGCAGTATATGCAACTGAATATAGAACAGCTCCTCGAACTTCATTCGTTCGCGAGCTTTCTGCATTACCGCCGTATTAGGTGGAAAATGAACATTAAGGATAGCGTCCCGACGACTCATCAGATGGTACTTCTCCACGATGTCTTGCCCTATCGTCTCTGCCACACCGCGCTTCACATCCGGCATCAGCGTGGCCATAATAGAGCGCACACCCTTCGAGTTGAGGCCAATGCGCTTCATCCGTTCCGTAGTGTTGTAGTCCGGCTCCAGACCCTGAAGCATCTGGGGCTTCACCTTAGACATAGGTGTGAGTTCCGGGTGAACGAAGTTATACTGATGGTTGTAACGGCTGGGCTTTCCAAAGAGTAAATACTGTACCCCTTTCTCTAATTTAACGTACTGGATGCCCTTAAACCACACCAACTCAACCGTGTGTTGCCCGTCCGTAAAGGTCGCAATCAACCGCTGGCCCTTATTGATACCTACCATATGCCACTCCGTCACCTCGCCGATAATCTGTACGGTGGTGTCCTCGTCAGCTATCTCATGTATCTTGTAGAACTTACTGCGGTCCGTATATTTATACGGCAACACCATAGTCACCATGTCCAACGCAGTGACTACGTTCAGCTCTTTACGAAGAGTGTCGGCACGCTTGTTACCGACACCCTTACAATATCCTATGTCTTGATGTGCTAATTCCACTTATTGTAAACGGAAGTTAACAGGAACCGTGTATTTTACGCGTACAGGTTTACCACGTTGTTGACCCGGCTTCCAAGGCGGCATTGACTTAATCACACGAACTGCCTCTTTGTCCAGCGATGGGTCACCACCGGAACGTACTACCTCAACGTCCACAATCTTGCCGTCCTTGTTCACCACGAACTGGCAGATTACACGACCTTGGATACCGTTCTCTTGGGCGATAACCGGGTACTTAACATTCTCACTCAGGTACTTGAACAGTGCTTGTTGGCCTCCGGGGAACTCAGGCATCTTCTCTACTACAACGAAGACTACCTCTTCTTCCTCTTCCTCTTCCTGAACCTCTACCGGAGCCTGAATAATCACCTCGGTGTTCTTGTCGTCCTCCGTGTTGATCTCAATCTCCTGAGTCTCAACATCGTCTTCAACTACGTTGAGCACCTCAACCTCTTGTACTGGAGGGGGTGGGGGCGGAGGAGTCGTCTCCTGACTGGTCTGTTGAATCTCGATTTCCTCTTCAAACTGGAAATCCATGTCTGCAACTTCGTACTTCGTGACTTCTTGCTCGGTCCACTCCAAAGCAACATAGCACAAACTCAGCACGAAAACAAAACCTAACAAAACGTAGGTCAATTTCTTGTCTTCAAGACTTGCCTTTTGTGATTTTTTGACTTGCATATTACGTGTGTATATTTTTTTCAGCCCGCAAATTTACAACAAAATATTGAAATGTGCAAATTTTTTGTATAAAAATTAGCAAATAGTTGCGTTTTTGACAAAAAAGCAGTACTTTTGTGGCCCGAAATGAACAAAATAGTCAAAGATAGTGCAAAATTACTCTCCGCGAATGTTGTCGCGCAGGCCATCGGATTGTTGGTCTATCCCATCCTGACACGACTCTACTCGCCGGACGATTTCGGATTGCTAAATCTTTTCCTTAGCATAGGGGGCGTAATAGTCTTATTCGCCACCTCCGAATACCATTATGCCATCGTTTTACCCAAAAAAGATTCTGATGGTCGCGCTGTCTTCCACGTCGGACTGATTATCCTCTCCTTCGTAACACTGCTCACCCTACTGTCTGTGCCCTTCGCCTCGCAGATAGCCGCACTCTTTAAAGCCCCGTCACTCGCGCAGTGGTACTGGGTGATGCCTATCTATGTGTGCCTTCTCGGCTTCTGGGCACTGCTCAACTACTCATACACGCGCAAGAACCAATATAATTATATCGGTACTTACCAGGTGTCGCAGCCGTTGGTCAATGCTGCCTCCAAAGTGGGATTCGGTTACGCTGGCTTCCTCAGTGGCGGCCTGATAGTGTCTTCCGTCATCGGCCCGTTCGTGGCAATAGTCTCCTCACTCTGCTTGAGTTGGCGCAAAGGAATAGCATCTTTTTTCACGCCCTCTACACGAACCGAGCGAAAAGCCGTTGCACGAGAATATGCCAAATTCCCGGTTTTCTCCCTGCCCAAGTCGTTGGTCAACGTGTTGAGTAGTAACCTCCCCGCCTTCCTATTGACACCGTTCTTCGGCCTGACTGAATTGGGATTCTTCGCCATGTCTATCACGTTGGCTTACCGACCAATCAATATGATTTGCGGTTCCATCTACCAAGTCCTCTACCAGCGCGTAGCGGACCTTGTGAACCAGCGCCAATCGATAAAATCGCTGTTGGGCGGATTTATATGGAAAACCTTAGTGGTAACCGTCCCCTGCTTTGTGGCACTATACTTCGCCTTACCTTGGCTGACACAGTTCCTACTCGGAGACGGATGGGATACAACGGCAACAATCATCCAACTTATGTTGGCTTGGCTCGCAATGGTATTGGTCACCACTACCATCAACTTCATACCCGATGTCTTTGGCAAACAGCATGGCCTTTTGGCCTTTGAAGTCGGCTATCTCATAGCACGAATAGCCGGATTATATATCGGTATAATCCATCACTCGTTCCTACTCGCCATTCAACTCTACGTGGCGGCAGGAGTACTCTTTATGGTTTTGGAATTAGTGTGGTTCCTCGTCTTGATCTTCCGGTACGAGAAACAACTAAACTAACGGTATTTGCGGTTACGGAGCCAACTCCAGAATAGCGCAAAGCGGAACCACCACTTGTAGTATTTCTCTACGCTGTAATAGGTTGCCTCTGTGGGACCAAACTGCTTATAATGTTTCGCTACTCCGCTAATCATACTGCCTTCAAAATCAAACGTCACACCTTTCTCGCGGGCTAACTTAATGGCTTCTAACACCAATAACGCGCCGGCTCCGGACTCTTTGTAATCTGGATCGAAACACGGAATAAGGTAGTACATCCTTTGCTTATCCCATACGAGCAACGCTGCGGCATAAGGTATATGGTCCGCGTTGCAGATGGTGAGTATCTGTGCTTGTTTATGCTTACGCAGTTTTTGCTCTAATACCAGTAAGAACTCGCGCGAATAGGAAGCTTTCTTCTTTTGTTTCTGCAGACACTCCGAATGGAACTGGTAGAACTCCTCTGCCGTCATCTTCCGCTCGGCATGAAGCGACAAGGCTTTTTGTAACTGACGCTTCTTGTTCTTGGAGAAACGGTCTATGATCTTGTCCAAGTCGGTCAAATCATCAATGCGGTACGTTACGCGCTCCTTTACCTTAAATCCTGCCGCCTTGAAAAACTCTGGACATGGGCTGCCAACAGGGAATTGCTGATAATAGTAGTGCAATTTCTTCTCAGCCAATTGATTCATCACCACTTGACATATACTACTCAACTGCTCCGCCTCAAATTCGGTGTGTTCGTCCAACCACAACCCATTAATCTGCGTCTGTCTGGGCATATCAATCCAGCGCATCCACCACTTACGGCACACCATATACGGTAGCGCCGCTAATATGGATTGCTGATTATTGCTTGCTGATTGCTCTCCGTTTCCGACTAATATAACATCCCACTCTTTGCCGGCACTAACTGCATCCAGCCACCAGGGCTGCATGAAAAGAGGTAAATTGTCTTGGGTCTTAACCCACTCGGTATATAGTTCTTTATTTGTCATAACGTAGTTACTTATTGTACACCATTAGTCACTTCATGATAAGCATGCAGAGAAAGGTTGTCCGACACAATCTTCAGCGCACTTACTGACGCAAAACCCAACGAAGCAATAAAAGCTAACTCCATGTCAAACACACAGTCTTGATATTCCGATTGCATCACAAAATCGCAGTTTGTGTAACAAACCGCCTTACGCTCAGCAATAGGCCATAACCCGTCGTCAAAAGGTGTGAGCTCTATCTTCGGCTCCGGATACGTCACGTTAGGATGATTAAGACGTACCTCCGTCACTTCCACCACCGTACCGATATCAAAATTAGCACTACCGGCGTAGCCGATATTGAGTAACGACGCCTCACGAGGCACCTCGTTTAGAGCCTGAATAACATTGATTGCACCAACACCGGTAACGATAATCGGCCACTGGCAATCAGGGAGATATTTCGTGACTAAATCACGTTCGCCTTCTTCGGCTATACAGATGTAGTTCATAATTTTTTTGCAAAAATACAACAAAATTTGGATATATCAAAATAAAGTATTAATTTTGCGGCAAATTTAGTAAAAAATAGACCTATGATTTATCAAATCACGTTTTCGTGTGAGGAAGGAGACAACTTCCGCCGCGTTTTTGAAGCCGATAGCGAGGCTACTTTTTTAGACCTGCACAAAGCCATCCTGGCCTCCGTCAATTACCCCGACGACCAGATGACCTCGTTCTTTATGTGCAACGACCGCTGGGAGAAAGAGCAAGAAGTGACGCTTATTCCGATGGACTCGAACTTCGAGTATGACAATATGGTGATGGAGTCCACTCGCCTGAGCGACCTGATGGAAGAACAAGGTCAACGCCTCATTTATATCTTCGACCCGATGTTCGAGCGCTATTTCTTCGGTTCGCTCAAGGCTATCCTGCCCGGTTCGATGGAAGGTGTTCGCTGCATCGAGAGCAAAGGTAAAGCGCCGCAACAACTGCACACCGAAGACCCGATGGAAGGTCTCATCGGCAAAGATGGTAAGGCAGATTGGGAAGGTGACGAGGACTTCTACGGAGACAGCGAGTACGACGAGGGCGACATTGATATGGAAGGCTTCCAGGACTTGTCATTTGACGACGGAAGCATGTTTTAATGCATAAACTCTTAGTTATAACAGGTCCGACAGGTGTGGGCAAGACGGAGTTAACGCTTCGTCTGGCAGAGACATGGGGATATGATGTTGTTAATGCCGACTCCCGGCAGATTTATCGCGAGATACCTATCGGCACAGCCGCTCCCACACCCGAAGAACAAGCACGTGTCAAACACTGGTTCGTCGGCACCAAGTCCGTAACCGAGAACTATTCGGCAGGGGACTACGAGCGCGACTGCCTCGAACTATTAGCCCATTTAGACGGCAAAGCCATCCTTTCCGGTGGAAGCATGCTGTATATCGACGCCGTGTGCAACGGGCTGGACGATATACCTAAAGTGGACGAAGCCTTGCGTGCTCAAGTGCGGAGGGATTTCGAACAAAAAGGACTAAGCTGGCTGCAAGCCGAAGTGCAACGATTAGACCCCGCCTATTGGGAGATCGTAGACCAACAGAACCCGCAACGTTTGATACACTGTCTGGAGCTCTGTTTGGGAACAGGCCAACCGTACTCCTCTTTCCGCAAACGTGCGACGAAACCGCGAGACTTTGAGGTGGTGAAAGTGGCATTGCAACGCCCGAGAGAGGAACTCTACGATAGAATAAACAATCGCGTCGATGCCATGCTGACCGCAGGATTGGAAGAGGAAGCACGGGCCGTCTATCCGCTCCGAGGACTGAACAGCCTGCAGACTGTGGGATACAGAGAACTATTTGCTTACTTCGACGGACAAACAAGCCGAGAAGAAGCCATTCAATTGATTAAACAAAACTCGCGCCATTATGCCAAGAGACAGTTGACTTGGTTCGGCGCAGATAAAACGATACACTGGCTAGATGCCAAATTAGATTATGAAAAACAAGTGGATGCTATTATGGGTTGGCTGCATGCTGATAACCGCGTGCAACACTAATACCGTCAATTTCTCCTATTCGCCGCTCCAACCAAAAGCCGGCGAGACAATACAGTTCACGAATCTCTCAACCAAGGGAGAAGAGTGGGAGTGGGTATTTGGAGATGCGTCAACCTCAACCGGTAAGAACCCAACCAAGGTCTATAAACAAGCGGGTACATACACCGTCATTCTCAAAGTGGACGATAAATCAAACTGGAAAGTGAGTAAGTCCATCACCGTTTATGACACAGTCCCCGGATTTGAGTGCTCCGTGACGGAAGCTGAGACTGCTGGTATTCCTATCTTTGAGGATGCTACCTTCACGGCGCAGGTGTATAACCCATACAACTATACCGTGTACTACGAGTGGAGTGTCATCGGTAACACAGCTTACACCCAGCTGTCGGAGAAAAATACCGAGAAGTCCTTCAAACTCTATTTCTCTCAAGTCCGCCAAGGACCGGTGACCGTTCGCCTCAAGACCCGCGTCAATGACGACGAGCGCGTGGTAGAACATACCTACGGCGTAATCGATGTAAAAACCAATTCGGTACTTATGATGTCAAAAGACTCCGTCTATTGGAATCAGCGCATCTTTGGTGCCCGAGCTGAAAGTGTCAAAGACCTGACCGACGAAGACCTCAAAAACCAACTCAAACAAGTGCAAGACACCGTCCAGTTCTATAACGGAAGAAACTTCACGCTCAAGGAATTGAAATCAATCGTTCCGAATATGGAAGGGTTCGTTATCGCTGCGCGCAAAGTCTATTTCCGCACAACCGACGGTCTGTATGTAATCAATATTGACGGTAGTTGTCTGGTGCCCATTTGGGAGGGAACGGTTCTAACTCAAAGTACCGACGTGGTGAACAACCGTCTCTACTGGTCACTGAATGACAGCGTGCTGTACATGCCACTAATCGGCTCGGAAAACAATAAGTTCACAACCGAACCGGTCCTCCTTAATAATAAAGAGAATGTTATCAAGTTACTCATAGACGCAACAAAAAGATGAAGAACTTAGAACCTAAGCAAGTCTTTGCTATTTTTGAACAGATAACTCATGTACCTCGTCCTTCCAAGCACGAGGAGAAGATAAGTCAGTGGTTAGTGGATTTTGCTGCCGGGCACGGTATAGAGTGCGTCCGCGACGAGGCCCTGAACGTGATTATGCGAGTGCCTGCCACTCCTGGTTACGAGCAGCACGAGGGCGTCATCCTTCAAGCCCATATGGACATGGTCTGCGAGAAAAACGGTGACGTGAAACACGACTTCATGGTAGATCCTATAGAGACCTATATCGATGGCGATTGGCTCAAAGCACGTGGCACCACACTGGGTGGCGACGACGGAATAGGTATGGCGATGTGCTTGGCGGCTATCACAGACAACACTCTCGCACACCCCGCTATAGAGTGCCTCTTTACGGTGGACGAAGAGACCGGACTCACAGGCGCATTCAAACTCAAAAACGGATATCTTCATGGCAAACGTCTCATCAATCTCGACTCCGAGGACGACGGACAAATATTCATCGGCTGTGCCGGTGGAATAGACACGTTGGCAAAGATGCACTATCAGCAAGTAGCTCTTCCTGCAGATCAGTGGTTCGCGGCACATGTCTGCGTCAATGGCCTAACTGGTGGTCACTCAGGTGACGATATCAATAAAGGACGTGCGAACGCCAATAAGATAATTGTGGAGTTCCTGCAGCAACTCTATAACGAAACAGACCTCTATATAGCCACTATCGAAGGCGGAAACCTCCGTAATGCAATCGCCCGCGAGGCAGAAAGTCTCATCGTGGTACCGTTCGCCTACAAAGAGCAACTCCGTATTTCCTTCAATCACTATAGCGCACAGGTCGAAGAACGCTTTGGAGCAGTGGAGAAAGATATGCATCTGGAACTCGAATCAGAAGCTGTTCCGTCTAACGTCATAGAGCCTGACAAAGCGCGCAAACTCATTGATTCACTCTGTGAGTGCCCTCACGGCATGATCGCTATGTCGGCAGATATGCCCGGTCTCGTGGAAACAAGTACCAACCTCGCTTCAGTCAAAATGAAACAGGACGACAAAGGTCTATATATAGAAATCAACACCAGCCAACGTTCGTCTGTGGAAGCCGAGAAGCACCGCATCAAAGATGCCGTAGAAGCTGCATTGACTAAGGCATGTGATGAAGTGACTCATGGTGACGGCTATCCCGGCTGGAAGCCCAATGTGAACTCCCAGTTGATGGAGGTAACGCGCGCTGCCTATAAGCATCTCTTTGCTGAGGAACCGCAAGTACTCGCCATCCACGCAGGACTTGAGTGCGGACTCTTCCTCGAGAAGTACCCTTACCTGGATATGGTATCTATCGGCCCGCAGATGTTTGGCGTTCACTCGCCGCAAGAAAGACTCAGTATCTCTTCTACCCAGCGTTGCTGGGCTTGGTTGTGCGAAGTGCTCAAGAATCTGTAAATGACCCATATCCAACTTCCCATATCAAAGAGTATAGCCAACCGTTTGCTCATTCTGCAAGCACTCAGCGGTGAACCCTTGTTAGACGTCTCTGCATCTGCTACTCCGGATGACGTATTGCTCATGCGCAGTGCTCTTGAGGCCATTAATAACGGGGCAGAAGAAATCAATATCGAGAACTGCGGTACCGCGATGCGCTTTCTTACCGCCTATTGTGCTCAGCTCGAAGGCCGAACCATCCTCCTTACTGGCAGCCCGAGAATGCAGAAACGACCTATAGGACAACTCGTCGAAGCGCTCACTCGATTTGGCGCCGACATCTGGTACGACGGCGAGAGAAACTATCCGCCGCTACGTATTCACGGCAAGAAACTCGTTACTCCGGTCTTGGAATATGTGTCCGGCAAACCCATAACCATCCGTATTCCCGATTCTTCGCAGTATATATCAGCAATGTTACTAATCGGTTTGAATGCCGACGCAACCAAGTCCTCTCCTTATATACGCATGACGCGCGCAATGTGCGCGAAATGGAAAGCTGGTCAACGGCATTTTGAAGAGCGCGATTGGAGCTCTGCTGCTTTCTGGTATGAGTACGTGGCGTTACATGGCGGCCAACTCCACTTGGATGGTCTAACTAACTCTGACCTGCAGGGTGACCAAGTAATAGCCAAATGGTTCCGCCGGTTAGGGGTAGAGACCACCTTTACCAAGGACGGAGTCATCATCGAGAAATCCAAACGCACCATACACTTGCCGTATATCATCGACTTTGCGAATAATCCGGACTTATATCCTGTGATGGCAATCACCTGCCGCCAGTTGCACGTGCCTCTTATTGCACGCGGAACAGCCTCACAGCGCATCAAAGAGAGTGATCGGCTCGAGTCTGTCAAAACAAGACAGACCCAAGGCGACCATCGCATTGCGATGTCCTTACTCGCTGCAGACCTGCCTTGTGACGACGTCGATTGTGTGCGTAAGTCGTACCCGGGATTCTACGAGCAACTATGTCAATTACGCGGATAATACCACAACGAGGCATTAACGATGAGGGCAAGGGCAAGAAGTTTGCCCTTCATAAACTCATCTCCGCCGCCACTACAGAATACGTCTGGCTGCAGGATGATGATATTATCGCGCCCACCGATACTCCCGAAACAACTGCCGACTTACTCATTCTCCCTCTGCGAATGGAAGGTGGTCAATCTCTCCTCGAACGACTCCAGCGTACCGAGTATGCAGCCTTGCAGCAGATAACCGTCGAAACAGCTCAGCGCGGCAAACCTGTTCTCTGTAGCGGAGCGAACCTCATCGTGCGACGTGACCGATGGCTCGAAAGTTGGCCGGATCTGCATGCTGACATCCCCAGCGGAGACGATATGTTCCTTTTGGAATCCTTCAAACGTCGCGGACTGAACATTGAAGTCCGCGATTCGGAGCACTATACTGCTGTTGTTCGCCCGCAAACGACTTGGAAAGCGTTCTTCCGCCAGCGAATGCGTTGGGCGGGAAAGGCACCGCATTATACTGACCGCGATATTCGTCGATACGGGGCGCTCGTCGTAGCAGCTAATATCCTGCAGCTCCTTTGCCCGATTATCATTCTCTTTAAGTTCCCGTTCGAATACGGACTAATAAAGAAAAGAGACGCGTCCGTCTCTCTCCTTGATGCATTGCTATTGGAACTCTTATACCCCTTCTACATGCTTATTTGCATTATCGGAGGCCTGTTCCGTCACACGTGGTGATTACTCAGCGGCTTCCTGATTCAAGTCTGCGGCAGGTGCTAATGCGTCAGCTGCCTCTTGGACTTGCTCCGTAATAGCGCTATTGTCGTCTGCATTGATTTGTTGGCCCTTGTTAATGCCTACTGCTAAAATGCTCAGAACAATAATAATGGCAGCCAACGTCCAGCTCGCTTTCTCCAGAAAGTCTGCGGTCTTAGGAGCTCCCATTACTTGGTTGCCGCTTGCAAAGCCTGCTGCCAAACCGCCACCTTTGCTGTTTTGAACCAATACAAGCAAAATCAGCAGAATAGCTGCAATAACGATTAAGATTGTAAATAAAATGTACATAATATTTTTGTTGTTTTATTAGTTAAATTCGTTGTTTATATCTGTCCACTCGACAAAAAGTGCGCAAAATTACAACAATTATTTGATATACACAAATTTTTTTACCATTTTGCAACAGTATCGTTGTAAATATTCTCCGCTATTTCCGTTATCATCGTCCGACAGAGCTCATCTTGTACGTCTGTCAGTAAGCGAGACGAGTCAAACGTCTGGTACGCCGAATACGTCTTGTCGAAGCTCTCTTCTGGTGCCACATTATTGATAAATCGAACCCGAACGGTCAGAGTCAGTTTCGTTTCGGACGAGTAACTGTCCGACGCTGTAATGGACATTGGAGTCAGTGTGTAGCCTGTAATCTCGCCTTCTAGTTCCAAGTCCCCACCTTTACGCAACACTTGTAAACGGGTCTGCCGTTGGTACAGGTCGCGAATACCTTCACTCAAATCATTGCTCAAAGGCGGATAAACCAAGGCCGCGTTATTCGGGAAATCGGCAACGGAGATACTATGTGTTGTGCTATAATCAATGCTCGCGCCGTTGAACTTGTACGATATCGCGCAAGAACAGCACAGCACGCTAACTGCCAAACATAGTATGAATCTTGTTACTCTCATTCCTTACAGGTCGTATTCTTTTATCTTTCTATATAACGTCCTCTCGGAGAATCCTAAAGCCTGCGCCGCCACTTTGCGGTTGCCACCTGCGCGCTCTAACGCACGACGGATACTCTCTTTCTCCAATTCCTCTAAGTTAGTCGTCTCTTCCTTAATCTCCTCCGCCATCTGATAATCCTCCTGATTAATCGGTGCAGGATTGGAAGCCGGTTGTCCAGCAAGAAGACCATTCAACTGTTGACGCATCTCACTCATATCGCGCTTCATATCAAACAGCACTTTGTACAGTATCTCGCGCTCATTAAGGAAAGAATCACTCGTTTCCGGTTGGTGAGCCAACTGAATAGCATGTTGCATCTCATTCTGCGGCAGGTACTCACGAAGTGTCTCTGCCGAGATGTCATGATTTGTCTCCATGATACTGACTTGCTCGGCTACGTTCTTAAGCTGACGGATGTTGCCGTTCCAGTAATACGATTGCAACAGGTGCGTCGCCTCTTCGCTCAAACGTACGGGAGGCATCTTGTACCGCTCTGCAAAATCAACGGCGAACTTGCGGAATAGCAACGGAATATCCTCTCGCCGATCACGCAAAGCCGGCACCTTAATCTCTACCGTATTAAGCCGGTAATACAAATCTTCCCTGAACTTCCCCTCCTGTATCGCTTTGGGTATATCCAAGTTCGTTGCGGCTACAACACGCACATTCGTCTTCTGCACTTGGCTCGAACCCATACGAATAAACTCGCCAGTCTCCAAAACGCGCAGTAATCGAACCTGAGTACTCATCGGCAACTCGCCTACTTCGTCCAAAAACAGTGTGCCACCATTCGCAATCTCAAAATATCCCCTGCGCTCGGTCTTCGCATCCGTATAAGCGCCTTTCTCGTGACCAAAAAGCTCCGAATCAATCGTCCCTTCAGGAATAGCTCCGCAGTTAACGGCAAAATATGGACCATGCTTACGGGCCGAATAAGCATGGATAATCTGAGGAAAGTGTTCCTTACCCACACCAGACTCGCCGGTAATCAGTACCGTCAAATCCGTCTTTGCAACCTGTACGGCTACCTCTATCGCACGATTCAGAGCACTATTCGTACCTATAATCCCGAACCGCTGCTTAATCCCTTGTATCTCTTGTACGGTCATACTTTTTCGTTTTAGCCTGCAAAATTACAATAAATAGCTGATATAGACAAATAATTTGAATAAAAAAATACTATTTCAATCAAAAAACGGTACTTTTTATTTGTGTATGTGCAAAAAAAACTGTACCTTTGCACGCTAAATTGTTGTTATATGGAAAACGAATTGAAACAAACCTTTGATTTGCAGAGCTTATTCAAGCAAGTAGCGAAAAACTGGTACTGGTTCCTCATCAGCCTTGCCCTTTGCTGCGCGTTGGGCATGATCTATTTCTTTTCTGCCCCCGTCGTATATAATGTAGAGGCTCGTATCCAGGTACGCCCCGGCGAGGAAACAACCTTTATGCCTGGGGCCGGAGTAATCCAAGCTGCCAGCCTTAACCGCTCTATCGAAATAGGTGACGAGAAAGCACTTATCTCCTCACGGGATATACTCGCTTCCGCTATCGAAGAACTGGGTATCCAAGCTGCGTACGCGACGAAAAAAGCGCTGCGCTGGACAGAAGTAAGTCGCCGGAGTAGCGATGTCGTCGTAGTCTGCAAACCTGCTGATTACAACCGTATAAGTGGAATAATAACCGTGTATGTCAAGCCGCGCAAGAACGATGTAGTCGTCAAAATCAAACGCAAACACCATCCGGCAGAACGTTTCGTCGTAGCCAACCTCGACGAGCCGTTCATGACCGATTATGGCTTTGCCATCCAAGCGCGCAAAGAACTCAAGGCAAAGAACTACCGTATTCAGGTGACTTCAACCAATTTGGCAACAATTCTCTTCTCTTCGAAAGCCAAATGTGTTATACCGCCCAAGACTCGCACCATTCTTGACCTTAAACTTGAGACCAAGCGTCCTTCCGATGGCTGCGAACTCTTGGCAAAACAAATCGAGATATACAACCGCCTCACTGTGGACAACCGCCAGCAGTTAGCCACAAACGCGACCGAATTTATTGACGAGCGCTTGGAGACTATAGCCGATGTGAAAAAAAGTTCTGGACGGGCTTCGGTTCAAGACAAAGAAGTACTGGATCAACTCGGACTCTTCCTCAGCCAAAAGCGTGAGGAAAAAGCCCTGACGCTTAGAGCGCCAGCGATGCCGGCCATTGAGGTAATCAAACCGCACGTATGCTCGGATGTCGTTTCTCCGCGATTGACTATCATCCTCATCCTTTGCGTCTTCCTCGGTATAGCTATTCCGTTTATCGTCATCATATCCATTGTGATGCTTTCCGGTAAAATCTACGGCCGCAAACAGTTCGAGGACTTTGTAGAAGTGCCGTATCTGGGTGAAATCCTGCAAGGTGCAAAGGACGAACAATTAGTTGTCGGAGAAGGTGCTAATACCCCTGCAGCTGAGCAATTCCGCATCTTAAGAATGGATATCCTGCGCCAATTGGGTGAGAAGAACAAAGTGCTCATGGTTACCTCTTCTAATCCTGGCGAAGGTGCAACCTATGTGGCATCCAATGTCGCACTATCGCTCGGCTTGCTCGATAAGAAAGTGGCACTCGTAGACCTTAATCTCCGTCGCCCGGCTGTTGCAGAACTGTTTGTTAAACCCAACAAACACGGCGTAACGGATTATCTCCAAGACGTGACTTATGCCATTGAGAACCTCATCGTTCCGTCGGGTAAGAACAAGAACGTCGATCTCCTGCTTTCAGGTGCTACGCCAATGAATCCGAGCGAGTTACTCCAGCGCGAACGACTCGAACAACTCTTCGCCGTACTGCGCAAACAATATGACTATGTCGTGGTAGATTCCACTCCGATGATGTCGTTGAGTGACTCCTTCCTTGCTAACCGCGTCTGCAACATGACGCTGTTCGTGGCCAATGGTAATACGGTCACCAAAGATGAGGTAGAATTCATCAACCATTGTGCTGCGCAACAACGACTCGCTAATGTGGCCGTTGTGCTCAATAACGGCAAATAAGTCTTAGCTTATGATCGTTTGCGTAGCCGAGAAACCTTCCGTAGGACAATATATAGCCAAAGTGCTTGGTGCTAACACCAGGCACGATGGTTATTTTGAGGGTAACGGCTACCAAGTAACCTGGACTTTTGGACACCTCTGCGCGCTGCTCGAACCTAATGAATACAGCGACAACTGGAAAGCCTGGACACTCTCCTCTCTGCCGATGATTCCGCCCCGTTTTGGCATCAAGGTAACAGAGGACAAAGGCGTTCAGAAACAATTCAATATCATCAAAGCCCTTATCTCCCAAGCCGACGAAGTAATCAACTGCGGTGATGCTGGCCAAGAGGGAGAACTAATCCAACGCTGGGTATATCAAAAAGCCGGTTGTAAATGTCCCGTCAAGCGTCTCTGGGTGAGTTCGCTGACCGAAGACGCTATCTCCGAAGGCTTTCGGGCGCTCAAAGACCAATCGCACTACCAACATCTCTACGAAGCTGGTCTAATGCGAGCAATCGGCGATTGGCTGCTTGGTATGAACTCCACCCGCGCTTATACCCTTCGCTACGCGAAAGGAGTAGGGAAGGACCGACAAATACTTTCCATCGGTCGCGTTCAGACACCAACTCTGGCGTTGGTAGTCAAACGCCAAGCCGAGATCGAGAACTTCGTTCCGCGCACCTATTGGGAACTCAAGACCAAGTACCGCGATACCCTTTTCTCTGCACAATTACCTGCCGAAGAAGACGAATATGCCATCAATACCCTTGAATACGGACAACAATTGGTCGATTCCATCAAAGACCTGCCGCTAACAATAACCTCCGTCGTCAAGAAGAAAGGTAACGAGTTTGCGCCGCGTCTCTTCGACTTGACTTCCCTCCAAGTTGAGTGCAACAAGAAATTCTCTTTCTCTGCTGACCAGACGCTCAAACTCATACAATCCCTTTATGAGAAGCGCGTAACAACCTATCCGCGTGTCGATACTACTTTCCTTAGCGAGGATATCTATCCCAAAGTGCCGGCAACGCTTAATGGTATCAAAGACTATTTCCCGCAGGTACAGCCACTCTTGGGCCTCAAGGCCGATGGTACCAAAACTGGACTGCCTAAGTCCAAGAAAGTGTTTGATAACAAGAAAGTAACGGACCACCACGCGATCATCCCTACCGGACAACGCCCGGATAATATAACCGAGGACGAGCGCAAAGTCTTCAACCTCGTGGCACTTCGTTTTATCGCCGCCTTCTACCCTGATTGTGAGATTTCCACTACTACCGTCCTGGCTAAATCAGGCGAGATAGACTTCAAAGTCACCGGTAAGGAAATTCTCAAACCCGGTTGGCGCGTCGTCTTTGGCGATAACGCCGCTACACAAGCGGAAGATGAGAACGCCGAGGAGCAAAAGACCTTACCCGCTTTCACCGAGGGTGAATCCGGTCCGCATACTCCCGAACTGCAGGAGAAAACGACTCAACCGCCTAAGTACTATACAGAAGCGACTCTGCTACGTGCAATGGAAACTGCCGGTAAGACCGTCGATAACGACGAACTACGCGATGCACTCAAAGAAAACGGTATTGGCCGTCCTTCTACCCGTGCTGCTATTCTCGAGAAACTCTACCAACGTAAATACATTGTCCTCAAGGGAAAGTCTATTCACGCTACGCCCGTTGGTATAGAACTTATTCACACGATTATCTCTCCTCTTCTCAAATCGGCTGAACTGACCGGCCTCTGGGAGAAAAAACTCCGCGAGATAGAGCGTGGCGAATATACGGCGCAACAGTTCCTCGAAGAACTCAAGACTATGACCGCAGAAGTGGTCTATGAAGTCAAGTCCAACAAAGCTGGTATGCTTTGTCCCGTTTGCAGACAAGGCATCGTTATCCGAGGAAAGACCCGTTACGGCTGTTCCCGCTGGAAAGAAGGCTGTACCTACGCCGAACCCTTCTAAACCTACTTCAGGGCTTTGTCTGTTCTTCCTGCTCCCTGCTTTCGACTTTAGGACTCTGTCTGGACTAAAAAGTCACTTTTCACTTCGTTAAATACGTACACTTTTTTACGAATGAGTTAACGTCTGTTAATAATCGGCACGTTTTTGCCCCAAAAATTTGCGTGTTCCAAACTAATATATTAATTTTGTGCCGTTTTTTGACAATGGAAATGGCTATTTGATACATAAAATCTTAAAAATCGGCAATTTTGCAAAGTCGAAGTAGCAAAAAACGTAATTAATAGTGTAAAAAACGATATAAAGTGCTCAGTAGTAATTAGTTGTATCGTCGAACCCTGAGCAAAATTTAGAAAGGCAAAGAAAAATGAAAAAGTTTGAACACATCGTAAAAGTTTGTATACTTATTTTCTCCATGCTATCCGTTAACCTCACCGCGTGGGGAAATAGTGTTTTTTCTCAAAACTCAAGTGATGATATCAAGGATGGAAAGATTGTAATGGAGGGCAATCATGCTACGTTTACGTTTGCTGCAAGCGGGAAGACAATATCGCATAATAGAATTAATTACACCGGATTTAGTGTGAGCAGAAAAAATTCATTGGAATGTACATTTTCTTGGACCTATAATCCCAATCCAAGTGTGTCTATTAAAGTTACTAATATTTCTGTTGATGTAACAGGCTATACCGCTCTTGCATGGGAAACATCCTCTTTAAAGGCGAATTTTAACGGAACAACCAAGAATGTTGGTAATTTGTTAGGAGGCATGACAAACATGAGTGCAGCTAACGCAAGTGGACTCTCCAATAATATAGTCCTGAAATTGACTAATAATACAAGTAACTCAAAGGATTTTTACATCACAAATATCTCCATTACATATACCATCACTCCTAATGCCCCTACGATTAAGCAATCGACGGAAACAATCAGTGTCTCCCTAACTAATGAAAACAAATTGGATATGACGAACCTAATAGGTGTTGGTGATGTGACCGATTTTATGCCTGTTGCTTTTACATCCAATTCGTTTAGTGATCCGGAAGGAATCTCTTCCACAGGTGCATATACGTTTACAGGTAAGTATTTCTATGCTACTAAGGCTGGTGTATATACCTTCACTAACCCATATATATCAGCTAAGAAAGATTGTCATGAGAAATCTGCCACAACGACCGGCACACTTACTATTACGGTTAATCGCCTGGACCAAACGCTGACGATGGCAAATGGCCAGGTAAATGCTACTACAGACAAGTCCAATCCGACTAAACTGGATTTATCTACTCTTTGTACCCAAGTTGGAAACGGAACAGTGAAGTACGAGCTCATTAGCGCCCCCAACGCGCTGGATGGTACGTCGGCTAAAGATAGTTGTGTGATAAATGGAAAGCATTTCCACGCTTGGGTAGCCGGCACATATACGTTGAGAGCTTCTGCATCTAAGACAGCTCAATATAACGCAGCCACTCCCAAAGAGTTCAAGGTTACTGTCAACCGTGTGACTAATACCTTGGCTTTTTATAAAAGCGAGGATGTCAGATACGTTGAGCAAACGGTCAATGGTGCGGTTTCGACAAATAGCAACGCAACAATCAACACAAGCACTACAGATGGCTCATTGGCATATTATGACGCAGCTCAGAATAAAATTTTTATTCCGAATAGCAACAATCAGTCATTTGATTCCAAGGTGGTTACACTCAAAGTATGGCAGGAGGCAACGGATGTATATACAGCTTCGGCAGAGAAAACGCTTACATTAACTGTACTGAAGTACGATAACAGCATCTCCATCTCCGGCTTCGACAACGCAGCGCACGAAATAAAAACCGATCATTATGACAATGAATTGGTACTAAAGGCCGATAATACGGATTATGCCCATTATCCTATTTATAACGAGCGAATATCTGGTGATGATACGCAAGCTTCTTTTGGCGAGCAAGGGGAAAATAATTATTGGGTCGTTTATACTGGCCAAAATACCGGCGTTGTAGAATGGCGCTTGTGGCAAAATGAAAACTACAAGTATAAGGCCGGAGAAACAACCTTTATGGTTAACGTCATTAATAACCCTAATTGCACGTGTAATCTGGTAGATTTGTCATGGGATAATGCTCCTACCGTTTCCAGCGTCGGAAATATTGACTTTAATGGTATAGGCGAGACTCTAAGTTTCGAATTGGATAGAAACCTGGCTGCCGGAAATGCGATGAGATATCGCCTATGGACTAATAATAGTTGGTCAGGCTATGAAAGTGCTATGGACTCTTCTGTATTAGGAGGCTTCACTGCAATTGGTCCTATCGCTTTAGGTCAGGGCGAGAATAATACAACCGCTGTTGAGTTCGCAAAGGGAAGTAACTGGATTACAGGTCTAAATACCGACGATCCATATATCAACAACATCAAAGTCACCCGTAAGCGCTGGATGAAGATTAAAAGCGGCTCCACAACAGAGATTACATCCCTGCCAAAGATGGAGCGCGATGTGGATGCTGACCCGAAAGACGCAATATTCTATGTGGATTTCAGCACGTGTGATACCATCGTGAAAGTAACTAGTGATTGTGATCACATAACGTTTGGAAACAATCTTAATAGAGATACAATTGCATATAATACTGCAACTGTCGCGACAAGAGGTTTTAACGATGTGGTTGCGGTCCCCGTATACTACTATAGTGATGTGGCTGAAGAAAAAACTGTTACCATCACTATCTATACGGAGTACGAGAATAAAACAATCACCGTGCCTGTGAAAACCATCGGTTATGTCTTCGAAGGTACTACAGATGATGATTGGACCAAAGCTTCCAATTGGAACTTGAACAAAGTGCCAACCGAAATTCACGACGTGACAATTGAAGCTGCCGCCGTAGTGAGTGCGGAACAAACCGTTCGTAGAATGGATATCACAACCGGTTCGGTTACGATTGCTCCTCAAGGCGGCCTTACCATCGGCGCAGGAGGTGTTACCGGTTCAACAACCGACAACCTCATCCTCAAAGCTGATGCCGATGCTGAGAGCAAAACCAAAGGCCAAACCGGTTACCTCCGCCTCTCGCCTGAATACCAAGGAACCATGCCGCAAGCAGCGGTAGAACTATATAGTACCGCGTACTATGATATGAGTGTTTCTAACCATAATCAAACTGGAGAATGGCAGTTCGTGGGTTATCCTATGCGTGGTGGCGCTTCTGCAAAAACGGTATTTAATAAGAGCTTCCTTTATGATTGGAATACAACGACAAGCGCTTGGGTGAATAATCGTAAGAATTGTGTACTGCAACCTTTCCAAGGATATGCCACTTCGCAATATAGAAACGAAGAAGGTTGGCTCATAACGTTCACCGGAGAGTTGGTGGAGAATATGGATACGGTAATTAGTCTTGCTTATAATGAGGGTAGTGAGTTTACCCACAATATGATTGCCAATAGTTATGTCGCTCCTATTGATATTGCTAATTTCGATGATAAAGACTTTAGTGGTATTCAGGCTGCTGTTTATATCTTCAATACCGGCTCGCGTGAAGATATTAAAAAATTAGGAGAAATGCGCTCAGGTAGTTGTAATATCGCAGGTCAATATCTGTCAATTCCGATTGGTTCTGCTCGTGATATGAAGGCTGCTTTCTCAACGCCGACTGTTATAGCTCCGATGCAAGGCTTCTGTGTACATGCGACAGAAAAGGGCGCATTCTTGCGATTAAACTATGAATCGCTGGTGTGGAACGCCGCGAACAAGAATACACCGCTGCACGCACCTTCTCGCTATGCGGAAGAACCAGTGGGATCTCTCTGTGTTTCGCTCTATAGTGAAGGCGTAGCAGATAATCTTTATATGCTGGAGTCTGACAAGTATGACGTAGCATTTGAGAATGGTTATGACGCAAAGAAGATGAACAGCGGCGAAGCCAATATCTACTCCATCGTAGGTGAGGACCAGTTGGCTGTAAATGCTACCAATAACTTTATTGGAACGCAAATAGGTGTGCGCACAGGCGACACGACAGCATATGTTATGACGTTTACGCATCTCAATAGTGAGCGAATGTTGGCGCTGATAGATAAGGAAACGAATGAACAAATAGATATTTTTGAAGGTACAGAATATACATTCTTCGCGGTGCCGAATAGTGAGATTAACGACCGTTTCTTAATTGTAGCGAGTGCAACTGCTCCGGAGATAACTACCGGCATCGAAGAAACAAATAATGGCATCAAAGCATACAAGTTTATTCAGAATGGTCAATTGTTCATTCTCAAGAACGGAATGCTTTATACGGCAAGCGGTGCTTTAGTGCGCTAATTATTCCCCTCGTGACGAGGGTATAGAGAAAGGTATTAGTTTTGAAGAAGATTGTAGTTATAATAGTATTGTTGTGCGCTGTGTTGAACGTATTTGCCGACCCTTATGTTGTTCATACGACGAGTTCAGCACGTGTTACGCATATATCTTCCGGTTTCGGTATGGCGCAAGCTCCTATAGCGTCGATGAGTTCCACAAGTTCTCATCGATATAATGCAACAACTAATTATGGAGTTAGGTATGCCTGTTCTTCTGAATCAACGCCAGCCATACGAGGAATTCGCACAGTGGCTTCTTCCGTAACAGGCGGTGTAACTACCTACGAGGCTGAATCCTCACACAAAGGACATATACGTAAAGTCATTCTTCCCGATGTGTGCGATCATTGCGACTTTCAGCCGAATGCGGACGGTGATTTTGAGTGTATCTATTGTCACGCTACCTTAGAAAATGGATGCGAATGTACTCCGGATTGCCACTGTCCGATAGTGTTTGACTGGCAAGTGGTGCTTTTCCTTTCCGTGCTTGCGTGCGCGCACATAATCTATAAAGAAACAAAAAAAAGCAGAGCGTAACCTCTGCTTTTTTGATATTCATTAATCATTATTCATTATTCATTACTTTATCTTCGGCCCAATCGAGTCAACCCACTGCTTATATTCCGCCATATACTTGGCTGGAACAGGGTCGGCTGGAGGACTCTCCATCTTCAGCGGATCAACGGGTGTGCCGTTCTTCCAAACACGAAAATCAAGGTGAGGACCGGTTGCGGCGCCCGTTGCACCCACATAACCAATCACTTGACCCTGCCGCACACGCGTACCCTGCTTAATCCCGTCACCGTACTTACTCAGGTGCAAATAAGCCGTCGTATAGGTCGAGTTATGTTTAATCTTCACCATATTACCGGCTTGTCCTTTATAACCTTTTTCAATCACTACACCGTCGCCGATAGACGAAACAGGAGTGCCCGTCGGAGCAGCATAATCGACACCTGTATGCGGACGAACAATCTTCAGCACAGGATGCTTACGCGCATAAGTGAACCGGGACGAAATACGCTTATAGTTCAACGGCGCCTTCAAAAACGCCTTGCGCAGACTCTTACCGTTCTCATCAAAATACGTGTGCAAATCGCCCGCCTCGAAGTAATAAGCCTGTTGCCATTGACGTCCGTGGTAGAAGTTGCACGCGTAGATCTGACCTATTCCTGTCCGCAGCGTATCCACGTAAATCTCGTCGAACAGCACACGGATAGAATCGCCTTTTTGCAGGCCGAAGAAGTCAATCGTCCAAGCGTAGATATCACTCAACTCCAGTGCCAATTCCACCGGCAAATCGTTCTTACTCATCGCGTTCCACAAACTCGACTCAATCACAGCCTCTGCCTGACGTAACTCATACCGAATCGGTTTCTCATGCTTCTCTGCATGAATCTGATCCCGCATATCCAGCACCGTCGCCTCGCGCACAGACGCCACATAAATCCAGTAACACAAACGCTCCACACCTGCCGTATCTGGCTGATATAAACCGTAATACGTCTTTCCTGGACGCAACTTACGCACGTCGAACACATCGCTCGACAGCGTCGCAATCTGTGTCTGCTGCTTGCGGTCTGCTCCCAGACGATTCATGATACCGCCTAATGTCTCGCCGCTCTTTACATACCCCGTATCCACGCGGAACGAGTCTATCGGCAAACCGTACTCATAACGAACTGGCTGTGCTTCCTCCGTATAACGCTTATGGCACGAACCTAAAAACAGCGAACTAAAAACAACTACGAACGCTAAAAAAATCTTATATAATCTCATTGCTTTTGACTTTCGACTTTTGACTTTCGACTTTCGACTAACCATTAATCTCAATTTTCTTCTGCGGATACTGCCTCGTCCACGACGAAATCTTCAGCCGTATAACGCCCAACAACGCCTCCGAGAAGATTCCGCCACTCATCTTACTCGTGCCCAGCACGCGGTTGATGAAGATAATCGGCACTTCCTTCAGCGTGAAGCCGCACTTATACGCCGTGAACTTCATCTCAATCTGGAAGGCATAGCCTTTGAATCGAATCTTATCCAACTCAATCGTCTCTAACACTTCGCGGCGATAGCACTTGAAGCCCGCTGTCGTGTCGTGAATCTTCATTCCCAGCACGAAACGCACGTACTTCGATGCAAAATACGACATCAGTACACGACCCATCGGCCAGTTAACTACGTTAACGCCTGTCACATAACGACTTCCGATAGCCACGTCAGCTCCTTGATTCGCGCAAGCGTCATACAACTTCAGCAGGTCCTGAGGATTATGCGAGAAGTCCGCATCCATCTCAAAAATATAGTCGTACTTATGCTCAATTGCCCACTTGAAGCCGCAGATATAAGCCGTTCCAAGACCCAATTTGCCCGAACGCTCTACCATAAACAGCTTGTCCTTAAACTCTTTCTTCTGCAGACCTTTAACGATATCGGCGGTGCCGTCAGGCGAACCGTCATCGATAATCAGCACGTGAAACTCCAACGGCAGTCCCATCACAGCGCGAATAATCGCCTCGATGTTCTCTTTCTCGTTGTAGGTCGGAATAATAACTAATCTCGTATCCATAAGATGATGTTCATTATTCATTATTCATTATTCACTGCACGGAACGTCCGTCAGCTCATACACTTTCGACGAACTCGTACGACTCAGCGCCTTCACAAACACGTCCTTTCCAATCACCGCTCCTGCCTCTTCCAGCGCGTCACAAACGGTCGCATACGCAAGCGTCGGATCGTTATTCTCCTGACTCAAATGGCACAGGAACACATTCTTCAACCCCGGATGATAATTGTCCCGCAGCAACTGGGCGCACACTTCATTACTCTGGTGTCCGCGAGGCGACAAAATTCGCTCTTTCAAAAAAGTCGGGTAGAGTCCGTTCAGCAGTAGATGCTCGTCGTGGTTGGCCTCAATCACAAGGTGATTGGTCGTACGAATAAACTCCGCCATCTTCTCATTCGGCTCGCCGCAGTCCGTCGCAATCATAAACCGCTGACCCATATAATCAATCACGTAGCCGATACAATCCGTTGAGTCGTGTGAAATCGTGAATGTGTTAATCTTCATCCCGTTCAAGTCCCACTCGGTCTCTTTCTCGAAGAAACGACGCGAGGCCTTCAGCTTCTCTTTCACGCCATAGTTCTTCTCTATGCCGCTGTGAATCAGCTCCGTCGCATAAATCGGTATATGTACCCGCTCGCCCAATGTGCCAACCGCGCGAATATGATCCGCATGATCGTGTGTCACCAAAACGGCAGAGATGTTCCTTAGGTCTAAGTCCATCTCTTTTAGGTACTTATGAATCGTACGCGCAGATATTCCCGCGTCTATCAACACGCCGGAATACTTCGTGCCGAGGTAGTAACAGTTACCGCTACTACCGCTTCCGAAACTGCGAAATATCAGATTCATTTCTGCCATCTTTCCACTCATGCACACAAATCAGCGTGCAAAGGTACTACTTTTTTTTGATATACGCAAATAATTTGCAGATTTTTATGCATTTTAAGCAGGTTTGTGGTATTTAAGTTATACTAATCTTCCGATTGAATTAGCCTTCTAACATAGTAAGAATATAGTAAGGACATAGTAATATCATACTAATCACATACTAATCACATACTAATCACATACTAATCACATACTAATTTCATAGTAATGACATGGATCTATTTTGGGTGCGGAGGTGTTCTATTTTGGATGCAGGGGTGTTCTATTATAAACGTCTTGGCTAAGTCCGAAAGTAATAACTTTTAATTATTTTGGATAAAAAAGCAAAGAAAATTTGCGTATATGCAATTTTTGTTGTAATTTTGCGGCACAATTTAAGATAGGTTTGCTATATACCCGCTAAAGAAAGGACAAAAAATAATTAAGAAAGGAGGTTTATATGACCGCTTTACAGTTAAATGCAGAACTATATAGAAATCTTGGTATTATTGCCGAAGATGCGACGATGTTTGAAAAGGTTGTCAAGTATGTGCGTAAATTAGCCAAGCAGATGACGGACGACCCTACTTGTATGACCAAGGAGGAGTATTTTCGCCGGTTGGATGAGGCAGAAAAGCAAATTGAACGCGGTGAATATACGGTGCAATTACCGGGTGAATCGGTTTCGGATATGTTGAGGAGATGTGGCTATGCTGTATGAGATAAAGTATTCCAAGCAAGCTAATATGGACTTGGCTAAACTGCTTGAGAACGAACCAAAAGCGTTTCAGAAAGCCGTCAAACTGCTAGATGAACTCAGAGAGCACCCCAAAACAGGCACTGGGCATCCTGAACCACTAAAAGGGAAGCCGGAGAACCGATGGAGTCGTCAGATTACCAAGAAACATCGGTTAGTTTATCGAATCTTTGAAACGGAGGTGTATGTAGATATTCTTTCCTCTTATGGGCATTATGAAGATAAGTAAGAATTACTCCTAAAACGTCAATGCAAATGATTAGAAATCAGATAGTTAAATTTACCCCCCCCGTATTGCGAATAGGCGAGAGGTAAGTGGAAAGATTATATTCGCAACGTCATAGGCGGTGCGTGACTTTGTGTCACGTGCCGCTTTGTTTGTTTAATCCCCCTCGTAATAACGATATAACGTTATAACGTTGAAACGTAATAATAATAACCCAAATTATTAACCACAAACAAATTAACATTTATGAAAAAAACGTTTATCTTACTTGCAGTTATGAGTGTTTTTGCTCTCGCTGCCTCTGCCGATTCATGGGAATCCGGCCTATCAATCTGCGGTACTAAAGTTACCAGCGCAAACGTTGACGACCTGAATGCACTAACCAAAAGTCAAGTTACTGCCGGCACGATGTCCTACAACAATGAAACCGGTGTTCTAACCCTCAACAAACTTGCCATGGACCGTACCGATAAGTACTCTACGTTCTTCAGGTTCGATAAAACAACTGACCGTAAAGAGTACTATGTCAAAGTTAATGGACTTTGTAGTTTCGACAACAAAGGAATTAAAGCAAAATCCGCCTTCTTTGCCGGCGAAGGTGTTACGGTGATTTTTGACGGTGAACACAGTGATCCGGCTGAGGATGAAATGGACTTCTATACAGGTAATGGTATCCTAGGTGATAAAGATGCCATTATTCGTATTAAAAATTTGACCATCGAGCACAACGAAATCGTCTTCACTTTGGGCGGTAATGGTTCATCATCCCGCTTGGCCGAATTAAGTTTGATCAACTGCAACTTAACTGCAGAAGACGAATCCGGTATTTTCGAATACACAAATGACTTTAAGATGGACCTTTGCGTTTTTGTTACTCCCGCAGATGCAACTTTCAATGCCTCTACGTATTGCGTAGAATCCAAAGGTGCCGCATTGACGCATATGCTTATTAAGATTAAGGCCAAGGATCCCGCCGTTAAGATTGGCGAATTGTATTATAATCTCAACGACGAAGATCACACGGCAGAGGTGACGTATGAGCCCGGCGAGAGATACAAAGGAAGTGTTACTATTCCGGCTACTGTCACCTCGGACGCTTCCGTAACATACGATGTTACCAGTATTGGCGAATACGCCTTTTCCACGTGTGACGACCTGACAGCTGTGACCATTCCAAGCAGTATTGTCACTATAGGGAATTGGGCTTTCTACAATTGTTCCAAATTGGTGTCCATCAATGTGGCGAAAGATAACAGCACATTCATGTCAGAAGGTGGCGTGGTATATAGCAAAGATAAGTCGATCCTGGTAGCATACCCGAGCGGCAAAACCGGCAACTTCCCTGTTCCTAACAGTGTTAAGAGCATTGGACCGTGTGCATTTGCCTCAAACCAAAATATAAAAAAAGTTTCTCTGCCCAATCAACTTGCAACGATCGAATCTAATGCGTTCTTTGAGTGCAAAGCGTTGACTACCATCAATATTCCGAATGCAGTTACGGCGATTGGGAAAGATGCATTCAGTAACTGCGCAGCGCTGTCCAGCATTACTTGCAAAGCTGTCACTCCGCCGACTTGCGATGGTGAAAGCGTATTCTCGGGTGTGGATAAGACGATACCTCTCTATGTCCCAAAGAATAGCGTGGATACTTATATCCATGCGGATGTGTGGAAGCTGTTTAAGAACAATACCTACGCTATCGAGAGTGCTATTGACGATGTCAATAAAGCGGATGAAATCAATAGCCGCAAAGTGATGCAAAACGGCGTTCTCTATATCGAGCGTAACGGCGAACTCTTCAACGCTACCGGTGCAAGAGTGAAGTAATGGTTAAGGTTTAGCGAGAAAAGTGCAGCTTTTTCACGAAAGTTGCACTTTTTTATGCAAATATTTGCATATATGCAAAAAAAGTCGTACCTTTGCGCGCTAATTTGTGTGAATATGACAGTAACTGAACGTTTGGCGGCGCTGAGAGCGCTGATGAAAGAACATAAACTGGCGGCATATATCGTGCCGGGAACCGATCCCCACGCCTCGGAATATATGGCTCCGCACTGGATGGAGATGAGTTGGATAACCGGCTTCCTCGGAGAAACGGGAACCGCTGTCGTGACAATGGACAAAGCTTTGCTTTGGACCGATAGCCGCTATTACCTGCAGGCCGAAGCAGAACTTGCCGGAACAACGGTTGAGTTGATGCGCGAGTCCGACGTAGATTGCCCGACTATCCCTGCCTGGCTGCAAGCTTTAGGCGAAGGAGCAAAAGTCGGCGTTAATCCCGAGATGTATTCTGTTAACGGCTACAAGAAACTGCGCGAAGAGTTGGAAGATGGAGGAATAGGCTTAGTCTCTGTGGACCTGATTCGCCCTATTTGGACGGAAAACAGACCCGAGATTCCGATGTTCCCGCTGTATATCTACGACGACAAGTTTGCCGGCGAAAGCGTTCCCGCCAAACTCCAACGTGTCCGCGAAGCCTTAGCCAAGAAGCGTTGCGATGCGGCTGTCGTTGCCGAGTTAGACGAAATAGGCTGGCTACTGAATATACGTGGCAAAGATGTTGATTACACACCCTGCGTCATCAGTTATGTCGTCGTCGAGGCAAACAAATGCACACTCTTCATAGACCAGCGCAAGATAAGCGCAACCTCTGCTGCCGAACTGCAACAAAAAGGCATCTCGCTTGCCGGTTACGAAGAAGTGTTCCCGTACTTGAACAATCTCCAAGCCAAAGGCGTACTCTTCGACGGCAACCGTGTGAACGAAGCACTCTACGAGGCCATCAATCCCGCTATCAGCCGCAAAGTGAACGCTTCACCAAGTCCGCTGCAAGTGATGATGTCCGTCAAGAACGAAATCGAACTGAACGGCGAACGTGAAGCTATGAAAGTTGATGCGGTGGCGCTGACACGTTTCTTCATGTGGCTTGAGAACGAAGCGATGAAAAACCCGCAGACAGAGATAACACTGGCAGACAAGTTGCACGAGTTCCGCGCAATGGGCAAGAACTTCACCGACGAGAGTTTCTGCACGATCGCCGGTTGGAAAGGTAACGGCGCGATTGTGCACTACCACGCAACGCCTGAAGAGTGCGCGAAGATAGAAGGAAATGGTGTCTTGCTGCTCGATTCCGGCGGACAATACCTCGACGGTACAACCGATATTACTCGTACTGTCTGGATCGGCGACGAGAAAGCTATTCCTGCTTCCGTAAAGCACGACTTTACCTTAGTGCTCAAAGGCCATATCGCTCTCGCCAAAGCCCGTTTCCCGAAAGGTACTCGCGGTAACCAGCTCGATGTGTTGGCGCACCAGTATATGTGGGCGGAAGGTATCACATACGGTCACGGAACAGGTCACGGAGTCGGCCATTTCATGGGCTGCCACGAAGGACCGGCAAATATCCGTACCGACAATAACACCAACCCGATGCGTGAAGGAAACGTCTTCTCTGACGAACCGGGCATCTATCGCACGAACGAATATGGAATACGTACCGAGAATCTCGTGGTCTGCGTGCCGGCAGGTGATTTCCCGCGTACCACAGGCGAGACATACTACGAGTTTGAAACCATCACCCTTTGCTTCTACGACAAACGACTCATGGACTTGTCCATGCTCACAGCCGACGAGATAGCGTGGATAAACGCATACCATGCTCGCGTGTACGAATCCGTTTCACCACGATTGAACGAAGCCGAGAAAGCGTACTTGGCAGAAAAATGTAAGGCATTATGACATTAGAAAGCATATTATCGCAGCAAGTCAAAGCTGCAGTTAAAGAGTTATACGGGATTGAAGCCGCTGACTCGATGATTCAGTTGCAGAAGACTCGTCCGGAGTTTGAAGGCAATATCACCCTTGTCGTCTTTCCGTTCGTGAAAGCCGCACGCAAAGCACCAGCGCAAGTCGCTGCGGAAATAGGTGAGAAGCTGAAAGCTGACAGCTCACAGTTAATAGCTAAATACAACGCCGTGCAAGGCTTCCTCAACCTCGTTATCAACGATGCCTTCTGGATTAAACAACTTGAAGCCATTGATGCCGATGAAAACTATGGCAAGCAGCCGGCTCGCAACCAACTGATGATGGTCGAATACTCTTCGCCCAACACCAATAAACCGCTTCATTTAGGCCATGTGCGCAATAACCTGCTCGGATGGTCTATCGCCCAGATACAAGAAGCCAACGGCTGGAAAGTGGTCAAAACCAATATCGTCAACGACCGAGGCATACATATTTGCAAGTCCATGCTCGCTTGGCAGAAATTCGGTAACGGCGAAACACCTGAATCAAGCGGCAAGAAAGGCGACCATCTCATCGGCGATTACTATGTGCGTTTTGATAAGGAATATCGCAAGCAAGTAGCCGAAATGGTTGCTAACGGCACGGACGAGGAAACCGCCAAACGCGAAGCCCCGCTCATGAAAGAAGCGCAAGAAATGCTGCTTAAATGGGAACAAGGCGACAACGAAGTGCGCGACCTGTGGGCGAAAATGAACAGCTGGGTTTATGCCGGTTTTGACGAGACTTACAAACGGTTGGGCGTTGCTTTCGATAAGATTTACTATGAGTCCAATACCTACCTCGAAGGCAAGTCCGAAGTGGAAAAAGGTCTTGCTGCGGGACAGTTCTATCGTCGCGAAGATGGCTCTGTTTGGGCGGACTTGACCAAAGACGGTCTGGACGAAAAACTGCTCCTCCGTTCGGATGGCACGTCCGTCTATATGACGCAGGATATCGGTACAGCTAAGCTTCGCTTCCAGGACTATCCGATAGACAAAATGGTTTATGTCGTAGGTAACGAACAAGAGTATCACTTCAAAGTGCTTTCTATCCTTCTTGATCGTCTCGGCTTCCCGTTTGGCAAAGAGTTAGTGCATTTCTCTTACGGCATGGTCGAACTGCCGAACGGCAAAATGAAGTCCCGCGAAGGAACGGTTGTTGATGCCGATGACTTAATGGATAAAATGGTTGAGGATGCGCGAGAGATAAGTAAGGACAAAGTCAATACCTTGCAAGGTATCACCGAAGCGGAGGCGAACGAGATTGCCCGCAAAGTGGGACTCGGAGCACTCAAATACTTTATCCTTAAAGTGGATCCGCGTAAGAACATGCTCTTCAATCCCGAAGAGTCCATCGACTTCAACGGCAACACAGGTCCGTTTATCCAATATACTTACGCTCGCATCCAAAGCGTGCTCCGTAAAGCCGCGTCGGAATCCCCAAATACCGATGTTCCGGAATCCCGAACCCTTGAGGACAAAGAGCACGCACTTATTCAGCGCTTGACCGAATATCCGTCAATCGTGCGCCAAGCGGGAGACGATTTCTCACCGGCAGTAATATGTAACTATGCCTATGCGCTTGCGTGTGACTTCAACTCGTTCTACCACGACTTGACAATCCTTAACGAACCTGACGCTGCCAAACGCGCTTTGCGTCTCTTGCTTGCCAAGAACGTGGCAAAAGTCATTCGCTCGGCAATGAACTTGCTCGGTATCGAGGTGCCGGATAGAATGTAAACCAGCTAAAATTTATATGTCATGAAGAATATAGCCTTTATTATCAATCCTATTTCCGGCGGCCAGACTTCGGCACGTCGTAAGATGCCTAAGTTAATTGACAAAGAGTTAGACCGTACTCAATGGTTGCCGAACATCGTATTCACGGAGTATGCAGGGCATGCAACCGAATTAGCCCGGCAGTTTGCTGTTATGGGCTTTGAAGCCGTTGTGGCAGTTGGCGGTGATGGCACGGTGAACGAAGTAGCACGTGGTCTGCGCGATACCGAAACAGCTCTGGGTGTGATACCTGTGGGCAGCGGAAACGGCTTCGCACGACACCTACATATACCGATGAACACTACTCGCGCTATCCAGATGCTCAACCACAGCGAACCGATTCGCGTGGACTACGGCTTGGCGAACGATAAGATGTTCGTGACGACATGTGGTGTAGGTTTTGATGCGCATATTGCGGATCGTTTTGCCGTAGCAGGTAAACGCGGTTTTAGTACGTATCTACAGAACATTGTGAAGGATGTGTTTACGTACGATCCGGAGACGTATCATATTGTAGGCGAGGGAATTGACTTGACGCACAAGGCATTTTTGATTACTTTTGCGAACGCGAATCAGTGGGGCAACGATGCGTATATTGCTCCGCAGGCCAGCATGCAGGACGGTTTGATGGATATATGTATTATGTCTTCGTCAGCATTACTCGGTGCTCCCGGGTTGGCAGTCCGCCTGTTTACGAAGAGTATCAGCAGCAGCCTGTTTATGGATACCGTTAAAGCAAAAGATATCATGCTCTACCGCGAGAACGAATCGCCTTTCCATATCGATGGTGACCCGGTGAAGATGGATAAAGATATACATATACAAATCGTCTCCGACGGACTGCGAGTGTTAGTTGAAAAACGTTTTTAATCATGATACTCAAGATTGTTAATAAAAGCAGCAATCCGCTGCCCAAATACGAGAGCGAACAAGCAGCAGGTATGGACCTGCGTTGTAATATTAGCGAACCAATCACGCTGCAACCGATGGAGCGTTGTTTGATACCTACAGGTCTGTTCATTCAAATGCCGGTAGGTTACGAGGCGCAGATTCGTCCGCGCAGCGGCTTGGCACTCAAGCGAGGCCTGACCGTGCTCAACACTCCGGGAACAGTGGACTCCGATTACCGCGGCGAAGTAGGAGTAATCCTGATAAACCTTTCAGGCGAACCGCAGACAATAGAACCCGGCGAACGCGTATGCCAGATGGTGATTGCGCGTCATGAGCATGCCGAAGTCGAGCAAGTGGAAGTACTCGATGAAACAGAACGTGGGGCCGGTGGATTCGGACACTCTGGTCGTAAATGAGATTGTGGACGTTAAACATATTGCTGGGCCTATTAGTGGCAATGCCGCTATCTGCTAAGAAAACCGCTCCGGCGATGTCGGTGGAGCAGGAACAACAATTCCTGTACTATTACTATGCAGCACAGCATGCCGATGAGCAACATGATTATCCTCGGGCCTTACTGCTGTTTGACTTCTGCGCGCAGATAAACCCCAACGATGCGTTGGTGAACGACCGATTGGGTGCCCTGTATTACGCGGTGGATAAGACGGATCAGGCAGTAGCCTATTTCAAGAAAGCCTACGAGCTGTCGCCCGGCGAGCACGGAGAACATTATTTGGACTACCTCCTGGACTCGGCGCAGTGGAAACAAGCTCTCAAAGTGCAAGAAAAAATAGACAGCTACAACGGTTACACGTCCACCAGTGCGCTGAATAGATACCGCATTTATATCGGTCAGGGTAAGGGTAAACAGGCAGTGGCAGAGCTAGACCGTTACTTGGAGAAAGACCCCGAATCGCTCAACTTCCTGCTATTCCGAGCGGATATACACGCCCACTTGGGCGAAGACCAACAGGTGTTTGAACTATCGCGGCGTATTGCCAAGCTAATGCCTTTGTCGGGAGTGGAATATGAGCAGATTAAGATGGTGCCGTACTGTGCGTACTACGTGAGCCATCTTATTACGTATGATGCCGATTCGCTCATGAATATCGGGCAGATACAGCAAGCGTATATGTACTACGAGATTGCGATGTACCTGTGGCCGAAAAACTTAACGGCAATCAATAACTATGCATATGGCATGGCAACGCATGGCGGTGACTTGTCTCGCGCAGAGAAAATGAGTGCAACCACTATACAAGCCGAGCCTGACAATGCGGTGTTCTTGGATACGTACGCTTGGATACTATACCTAAAAGGACAGAATACGTTAGCGGAGTTCTATCTGAAGAAAGCTTTAGAGAAAGCGCGACGCGACGAAGTGAAAGAGGTGGTAGTAGAACATCTAAAAGAGGTGAGAGGTGAAAAGTGAAAAGGTAATAGGATTATTGATGGCGGTGGTATTGCTCTGCGGATGTGCAAGCAAGCGACAGGTTACCCTTCGTCCAACTTGGCAAACGGCACAAGCCACAAATTGCACGGCGACATTAGCGATGGACTCGATGAGTTATACGGTCGGTTGCTCGATGCAAGTGGTGCGTGACTCGCTGATAATAATCTCTATTCGACCGATGATGCCTCTGGAGATAGCTCGCCTGGAGATAACACCCCAAGAGGCAGTAGCTATTGATAAGGTGAACCACCAATATACGAAGGTGCAACTGACCAAAACAACGCCTATTGTGCCAAAGATACGATGGAACGACCTGCAGACTTTTGCGTCGGGCGAGAATGCGCAGAAGGGAGACCAAGTGACGCTGACCTATTCCTACAAAGGGCATCCTATACGGCTGAACCTTACGTACGGAGATTTGCTGTATGACGGGATAGAGAATATCAAACGACTCAATGTGGAGAAATATAAGTATATAGCCACTTTCTTTTAAAGAATGAAACGAATACTGACATATTGTTTAGTGCTGCTGTTATCCTGCGGACTATATGCCGCAGATAATACGGTGAAGAACTTGCAGAAACAACAACGTCAACTCAAACAAGAGATTGAGCAGACCAATAAGATGTTGAAGCAGACAAAGAAAAACGAGACGGCTACAGTAACCAAATTGCAGCTCATCAACCAGAATATTGCGACGCAGAAGAAACTGATTAACTCGCTCGGCAAAGAGATATCGTCTATCGATGACGAGATAACGGCCCTAAGCAAACGCCGCGATACGCTGGAGAATACACTCTCTACACTTAAAGCCGACTATGCGCGCTTTGTTCGCGAGTCACACTACGCGAGAATGCAACAATCGCCACTACTGTTCTTACTCTCGTCGGAGAACTTCCAACAACTGGCTCGCCGTATTCGCTATCTGCAACAGTTTGCGACTTATCGGCATAAACAGGCTGCGAAGATTGAAGGCGTGAAAGTGGAGATTAACACCCAGAACAACAAGTTAGAGCAGCATCGCTCGGATAAGCAACATGCCCTTAAGACGCAGAAACGTGAGCAAGAGGCTTTGGCACGTGACGAACGCAAACAGCAACAAATGCTCAAGGACTTGCAGAAGAAAGAGAAAGAGTTGACAGCACAGCTCAAGAAACAGCAGAAGAAGATAGATGACCTCAATAAGCGTATTTCCGAGACCATCGAGAAACAAGCCAAAGAACAAGCAAAAACAGCCTTAACTAAAGAGCAACAACTCGTAGCGGGTAACTTCGAGCAAAATAAAGGTCGCCTACCTTGGCCGATAGAGAAAGGCTTTATCAGCGGGCAGTTCGGTAAGCACCAACACCCTGTTTACAAAGATGTGACGGTGGATAATAAAGGCTTGTACATGCAGACAACTGCCGGTGCCGGAGCAAGGGCCGTGTTCGAAGGACAAGTGACCAGCTGCTTCCTGACCAACGGCTCCTATGCCGTTATCGTGGCGCACGGTAACTACCGCACCGTCTATGCAGGACTCTCACGCTTAAATGTTAAACAAGGCGATAAGGTGGTGGCAAAACAGAAAATAGGAACAATTTACTCCGACCCGGAGCAAGATAATAAAACAGAACTCTTCTTCCAAGTGTGGAAGGACAAAACAATACAAAATCCAAGCGTATGGCTTGCTAAATAATAGCGAATATGAAGAAAGTAACAATCCTCCTAACAGCCGTTTTTGCGCTGTGTATGATGCTCACAACTACCGGTTGTAAGAAACACGATTGGCTTGACTGGAAAGCGCAGAACCAATTATGGCTGGAGCAAAATAAGACGAATAAGGATATCAAAGTGACAGACTCTGGTTTGCAATATCGCATTATTGCAGATCCGAATCCGCACGATGCCCATCCGTCGCAGAGTAGTCTGATTACATGCGACTATACCGGTCGGCTCATTAACGGAGCGCGCTTTGACGGCGGTACGTCATCGTTTAACGTGAGCTCAATGATTGTAGGCTTTGCCGAGGGCATAAAGAAAATCCATTGTCACGGCGATATTGAACTCTTTATTCCATATGACTTGGGCTACAAGGATGAGGAACAAGGTACCGAGGGCACTTCGTCCTATATACCGCCGTACTCGACACTAATTTTCACTATTCACTTGAGCGACGTGCAGTAAGATGAAGAGGCTATATGTAGGCATATTAATCTTGGCACTTATCGGTCTGACAGGCTGTGAGGACACTACAATCAAAAGCTCCGTGCCGACGGCTCCCGTCCAGCTGACGATCAATACAGAAGCGGGACTGTATGTGCATTTTGTACCGGCGAATGTGGGTGAGGCATTGATTGTGGATGGAGCCGGTTTTCACTTCCACGGACAAACGATTCCGCTTACCAGCACCGATTATTACGGCTACTCGGGCGTGCTCATTTATATAACCCAAGACCAGCAATATGCGGCGTTTGACTTATGCTGTCCACATTGCAAGAAACGTGCTGTGCCGTGTAGCTTAGACGGCTTCTATCTCGTGTGCCCGACTTGCGACGAACAATACGACGTATCGCACGGTTATGGTACGCCAACCAAAGGTGTGAGCAAAGAAGCTTTACGCAAATATACAACCGTTTATTCGAACCACCGCTTGACAGTACGTGACTAAGATGAACCTCGTTCCGATAGGATATATTCGTAAACTTCATGGTACTACAGGTGAAGTGCAGTGCCAACTGGACAATGACCTTTTCTTTGAGGCCGATCCGGACTTCGTGATTCTTGAGTTAGACACTATCCCAGTGCCGTTCCGCGTGCTTGATTGGCGCAGTAAGGGCAACGACGTACTCCTGCAACTCAAGGGTGTTGATACCGAACAAGCAGCAAACCGATTAGTTGGAGCAAGGACGTCTATCGAATATGCGGCAGAAGAGAAGACCCCATCGCTTACATGGCAGGACTTAACAGGCTTGCGCGTTGTTGATGAGGACCAAGGTGATTTAGGCCGTGTCGAGCATGTAGACGAGACAACAGCTAACACACTGCTCTTCTTAGACAACGGCCGCATTCTGCCTATTCACGAAGACTTTATAATTACTATAGACGACACTACGCTCACAACGCATTATACGTATCTTATCCAATGAAGAAAACTGCCTCTGAGATCAATCGACTTACCGTCGAGCAATTCCAACAAGCCGAGAAAGTGCCACTCGTAGTGGTGTTAGATAATATACGCTCGCAACATAATGTGGGTGCTGTATTCCGTACCTCTGACGCGTTCTGCTTGCAGGGAGTCTATCTGTGCGGTATCTGTTGCTGCCCGCCGAATGATGAGATTCACAAGACAGCGCTTGGCGCAGAGTTATCCGTCGAATGGCACTATTTCGCGGATACGTTAGAGGCTGTTCGTTCGCTGCAAGCAGATGGCTATACCGTTTATGCTATCGAACAAGCGCATAACTCTATAACTCTCGATGAAGCGGTAAATCAGTTGCATAATAAGAAAGTGGCAGTAGTGCTTGGACACGAAGTGTTTGGCGTGCAGCAAGAGGTAGTAGATGCGTGTGATGCTTGCATCGAGATACCGCAATATGGCACTAAGCATAGTCTCAATGTCTCAGTCACGGCAGGAATAGTGCTCTATCAAATTAGTCAAACTTTGCGACATGCTTCTCTCTCCCGCTAAGAATATCGAAGTGGCTGTTGCGGCTATTCAGGCCGGTGCCGACGCCGTGTATATCGGTGCTCCGCGTTTTGGTGCTCGCGAAGCGGCAGGAAACAGCATCGAGGATATTGCGCAAGTGGTGGAATATGCGCATCGATTTGGTGTGGAGGTACATGTGACGCTAAACACGTTGCTGCAGGACGATGAGTATGCTGAGGCTTTGCAGATTGCGGCGCAGTTATACCAAATAGGAATCGATGCCTTGTTAGTGCAAGACTTAGAACTGGCGAAGATGCTCTTCGAGCAATTGCCAGGCCTTGCACTTCATGCTTCTACGCAATGCGATAACCGCACTATCGAACAAGTGAAAGCTCTGCGAGATATGGGCTTTAAGCAGGTCGTGTTGGCTCGAGAACTGTCCGTGAAAGAGATAGCGGCTATCCACCAAGCGGTGCCGGATATACTGTTAGAGGCTTTTGTGCATGGCGCGCTGTGCGTGTCCTATTCAGGTAGATGTTTCCTATCCGAAGTGCTGTTGGGTCGCTCAGCTAACCGCGGCTGCTGTGCGCAGATGTGCCGGATGGCGTATGACCTATTGGATGCGGATGGTAACGAGATAATAGATGATAACGGACAGCCGATACACCAGCGATATCTCTTGTCGCTGCAGGACTTAGACAGGTCGGCGTACTTACAAGAGTTGATAGACGCAGGAGTGACGACATTCAAGATAGAAGGACGACTTAAGGATGCGGCATACGTGACGAATATAACAGCCTTCTATCGCGAGAGATTAGACCAAATAGCATATCACAAATCGGCTATTACAAAGACCTTTACTCCCGACCCGACAAAGACGTTCCACCGAGGAGGAATCGATTATTTTGCACATGGTCGCACACGTCCGATGGCTAACTGGCAAACACCAAAGTCCACCGGCGAATATATCGGTGAGGTGCTATCAGTGCGAGACAACACGCTTAATATACGCTTAAGAGACGCTGTACAACTGCATAATGGTGATGGCCTGACGGTAGGAGTCCAGGGCTTCTATGTCAACGATATACAGAGAGATACAATACGAATCAATAAATCGATTACGCTGCCTCGTGAAACGGCACTGTACCGCAATTACGATCCGGTCTTTCTTCGCAGTCTGCATGCCGAACGTCGTGTGCCGGTAGAGGTGGAGTTTACTATTTCGGACAATCGTTGTATGCTGACCTATAAGCCTATAGACAGCCGCTTACAGCCGATGTGCCGCGAGTTTGAGGCGACGTTTGAGGCAGCGACTAACGCAGGACGTGCGACGCAGACTATTGAACAACAGCTTACAAAGTTAGGCGACACTATCTACTTGGCGCAACGTTTTAACATAGTCAATCATCGTACGGATGGGCAAGTGCCGTTTATACCGATGGCACAACTCAATGCTTTTCGCCGTGAGACGATTAACTCGCGTCCAAGTCAAAGTCCTCTTACGATGACATCGGCTTTATATCTAACGAATAAGCAACGAATAACGAACGCTCCGTCCGAACTAATGACTTGTCGTTACTGCATTTTGTATGAGATGGGGCACTGCCGCAAAGAAGCTCCGTTGGCTAACGAACCGCGATACATTCGGTTGCTAAATGGTACGAAACTACAGCTGCAATTTAACTGTTCACGTTGCGAAATGACCATCTTGGCATAAAAAATGCATTTTTTTATCAAAAAATTTGTGTATTCCAAATAAAAGCAGTAATTTTGCGCGCTTTTTGCGGTCAGTAGGACCGAAGAGCATAGTATAAACTAATTAAAAACAAATCATTTATGTTAAATCATTACGAAGCCGCTTTCGTGCTTACTCCCGTTTTGTCTGAGCCACAGATGAAGGAAGCGGTACAAAAATTCGAGAACCTTCTCAAAGAGAATGGTGGTGCCATTCTAGGTCATGAGGAGTGGGGTCTGCGTAAACTCGCTTATCCTATCCAAGGCAAGACTACGGGATTCTATGCTTTGCTGCAATTTGATGTAGAACCCGCTGTTATTGCGACGCTCGAAACAGCATTCCGCCGTGACGAACGCATCTTGCGTTTCCTCACTACTCGTCTCGACAAGTATGCTTTTGAGTATTCAGAGAAACGCCGTCACAACAAAACGGCAAGTGTTGAACCTAAAGTAGAGGAGGCTTAATCATGGCACAAGAAGAAGTTCGCTATCTGACTCCCCAACAGAATCAGGACAAGAAGAAAAAGTACTGCCGTTTCAAAAAGAGCGGAATTAAGTACATCGACTACAAGGATCCAGAGTTCCTTAAGAAGTTCCTCAACGAGCAAGGTAAAATCCTGCCTCGTCGCATCACCGGCACTTCGTTGAAGTTCCAACGCAAAGTCGCTCAGGCTGTTAAGAAAGCACGTCACTTGGCTCTCCTGCCATACGTAACCGATATGATGAAATAATAACCCTTTAAATCAAGAACAATTATGCAAGTCATTTTGGTACAAGACGTAGCAAACTTAGGCTACAAGAATGATATCGTTAAGGTAAAAGATGGTTACGGACGTAACTACCTCATTCCTAATAAATTGGCTATTATCGCCAGTGAGAGCAATGTAAAACAACTCAACGAGAACCTCAAACAACAAGCTAAGAAGTTGGCACAACAACTCGCCGACGCTCAAGCTCTTGCTGAGAAACTCGCTGCAACTGTTATCAACGTAGCTGTTAAGGCTAACGAGGATGGTAAAATCTTCGGTACGGTTACTACCGCCCAAATCGCTGAGGCTCTTAGCGCACAAGGCTTTGAAATCGACCGCAAGGTGATAACTATTGAACCCGTGAAGGAACTGGGCGAAGCTGTGGCTACCGCACGTCTCCACCGCGAGGTGAAAGCTGAAATTAAACTCAACGTTGTTGCTGAATAAGAAAGGAGAAATTATTATGCGTAATGGAATTCATCCCGATAACTACCGCGTTGTAGTTTTCAAAGATATGTCTGACGGCACTCAGTTTTTCAGCCGCTCTACCGCTGCTACGAAGGACACTATCACCATCGATGGTAAAGAGTATCCGCTGATTAAGCTCGAGATTTCGAACACCAGCCACCCGTTCTATACCGGTAAATCCAAACTCGTGGATACCGCGGGTCGCGTAGATAAATTCATGTCTCGCTACGGTGATCGCAAGAAGAAATAATTGCGTAACGACAAAAAGAAGGACGGACCATTTGGCCCGTCCTTTTATTTTACTGGCTCTCTTTATTTGAATCCAAAAACGAAATATACCGCAGCAACCAGACAACATGCGGCCAAGATATGATTCCAACGCAGTTGCATATGGAAAACGATAATTGAGAACGCAACAAATACGACTAACGTAATCACTTCTTGCATCACTTTGAGCTGCATTAAACTAAACGGACCACCCGTTCCTTCAAAACCGATACGATTAGCAGGAACTTGTAAGCAGTACTCAAAAAAGGCGATGCCCCAAGAAAAAACGATTACGGCTATTATTGGCCACTTCTGAAACCACGGAAACTCTGCCATCTTAAGATGAGCATACCAAGCAAGCGTCATGAACACATTTGACGCAATCAATAATGCAACTGTTTGAAAAGCTTGTGTCATATTTTTTTTGGTAAATAAGTCGGTTTGATATTTTCCATCGCTGCCCACATGTTATCTTTTACTTCGGGATTTAACTCAGCCAGTACTCCTAATATATTTTTCGTGCGCGCACGCGAGGACTCTTTTTCGAACGGACAGGACTTCACCTGTTTCTGATAACCCGCCATCTCTGCGTAACGCCGAATATCGGCTTCGTCGCATAAGCAGAGCGGGCGAATAATGCGTAGGGGCATTTTATCCAGATGTAGCATCGGGGGCATGGTAGATATGTTACCACCAAAGACCATATTCATGAGAAGCGTTTCCAATATATCGTCACGATGATGCCCCAATGCAATCTTATTGCAGCCTAATTCTTGTGCCGTGTCGAACAATGCCTTGCGGCGATACCATGAACATAGGAAACAATGGTTCTTATTACGATGTTCTGACGGAAGTTCGTCGTAATGTGTCACTTTATGCACAAAAGGCACACCTACTTGGTCGCAGAACGCTTGCAGATATGCTATGTCCGTTTCGTAGCCAATATTACTCACGCTCACATAAACGGCACTAACACGAATAGAAGGCTTGTGGATTTTTGCCTGACGCCCGAGCAATTCTGTCAATGCTAGCGAGTCCTTGCCTCCGCTAAGCCCAATCAGCACGTGGTCTCCGTCTTCTAACAGACCATAATCAGCACAGGCCATATGGAAACGGCGCGTCAAACGGACACGCTGTTTCTCTAATGCTATTTGCTCTGCTGTCTTCATTTTTGGGCATAAAAAAGAGACACCTTCCGAAGAAGATGTCTCAACGTGCGCAGGATGAGACTCGAACTCACACGACATTGCTGCCACTACCCCCTCAAAGTAGCGTGTATACCAATTTCACCACCTGCGCATTTTAAAGATCACTCTTGTGCCCAGAACAGGACTCGAACCTGCACACCTCGCGGCATACGCACCTGAAACGTACGCGTCTACCAATTCCGCCACCTGGGCTGCTCCCCTTTTTTAGAGAACAAATGCAGGACGTTGGTCCTGCACCGTGGAGCGATGAACGAGACTCGAACTCGCGACCCCGACCTTGGCAAGGTCGTGCTCTACCAACTGAGCTATCATCGCAAATGTGTTAGAACACTGCTTTCTTTCAAAAGCGGGTGCAAAAGTACTGCTTTTTTTTGATACTGCAAAATTTTTTGGCAAAAAAATGCAAAAAAATGCATTTTCTTACAAAAAAGAGAGGTAGAACACGTGTTCCACCCCTCTTTTATTGCTTAAAAACGGCCAATTAGTAACTCGTACGTTGCGTAGCGGCGTAACTAATTTTGAGCGCATAAGCACGGCGTAACTCTTGTTTGATGTCGGCAATGATACCCATACGGGTCTCTTTATCTGCCTTAATCGAAACAGTCATCAGACCTTGGTCCTGCTCCTTCATGGACGAACGCTCGTTGATGATATACTCACCAATATCTGATTTCTCAGCAAATGCGTCATCCAATTGGATACGGGTCTCTGCACCATATTGCTTACGGAACTCTGCCGTAGGAGTACCTACATAGATATAGCGTACTAACGATTTCTTCTCCAGTTTGGTCAACTCGGTTGCCTGCGGGTTCTGGAATTGAACCTTGTAAGTAACCTCTTTCATCGAAGTGACTGACATGAAGAAGAACAGCAGCATGAAGATAATATCAGGAAGTGACGACGTGTTAAGAGCCGGCATTTCGCGTTTCTCATTTCTACGTATCTTTGCCATATTAGTTTCCTCCGTAGTTTTTCGGTTCAGCCTCTGAAATCTTTTGCGGATACAGTTTCTGAATCTGTTTTTGTTGATCTTCTTCGAGTTCGTTGTAGCCTTTGTGGAAGTACTTACGAGCGCACTCGTCGCGCAACTCGTTATAAGCTGCTACGAGTTCGTTTTGGACATCCAAATATGCTTGATATTGCGTATCAACGTCGTTCTGTACGGAGATAACGTGCTCCTTGGTATATTTCTGTACACCGATAGGTTCACCGAAATCTTCTTCGAACAACTTAGGCATATAGGCGTTGTCATCCACGTTGAGGACAAACTCTTTCACTTGCTTTCTCAACTGCTTGATGTCCGTCAGTTGGCCCTGTACCATCAACTGGTTAGCGGAGTTAATCTTCACAACCATAAGGTTACGTTTGTTAATATCCGTATCCTCGATTTTTTGGTCAGGTGGTATAGGAGCCGGCAGACGACGGGCAAGTCCTTGATTGACGTCCATAGAAGTCGTCACCAAGAAGAAGATGAGCAGCAAGAAGGAGATATCTGCCATCGAACTTGCATTAATCTGCGGGACTTTCTTTGCCATTATTTCATGCGTTTAGTGTGAATAACGCCCCAAACCAGAGCTACGATTGTAGCGCAGGTGAGGATATATGTCAAGTATAAGCAAGCGTCGCTCAGTTTAGCCATGGAACCTACGTTATCCGTGCCTTCATAACCGATAATCTTTACCTCTGCCGGGCTACCAAGTAACCAGCAAATGACTATCAACGCAATGAAGCCGAGAACCACATAAAGGCTATTCAGCGCTTTCTTCTTGTCAACCTTGTACGTCTTAACAAACTCCCAGCAAACAACACCAAGAGTAATCAGCACTACGAGGCATACCAAGAGATAGTTCCAAATAAGGAAGAGGTTCGAGAAGCGAGGGATGTTCAGGAAATCACCTGCCACCTCAAGCGTTCCCTCTGACAACGGCAGATAGAACAGAATGGAGATAATCACACCTATTCCCATCAGCGACCAGAGGGCAATCTTTGGTATTAATTTATAGTCTTTCATGATGGTTTACTTTTTTGCTTTGCCGTTTTGTTTTGCATTGTACTCTACTACGATATCGAGAAGGCTGATAGAGCTGTCTTCCATCTCATTGACAAGACCTTCGATAACGCTGAGAATGTAGTTGTAGAACAATTGGAGAATGATAGCGATGATCAAACCGAGAAGGGTGGTCAACAGAGCGACCTTAATACCACCTGCTACAACGGTAGCCGAGATATCACCAACTTGTTGAATCTTATCGAACGCTGCAATCATACCGATGATGGTTCCCAAGAATCCTAACGACGGAGCGATAGAAATGAACAAGGTAATCCAAGACAGGTTCTTCTCAAGCAAACCGAGTTGAACACCACCGTAAGAAGATACGGTCTTCTCAACTACTTCGATACCCTCGTCATAACGGCTCAGACCTTGATAGAAGATAGAAGCCACAGGACCGCGGGTGTTACGGCATACATCCAGAGCTGCCTCAATACCACCTTTGTTCAATGCCTCTTCAATGTTAGCAAGCAGAGCTTTTGTGTTTGTTTTGCTCAAGCTCAGATAGATAATGCGCTCAATGCAGAGTGCCAAACCGAATACCAAGCAGAGAAGAGTTGCTGCCATAAAACCAGCACCACCTTCGATGAATTTGGTCTTCAGTGTCTTGTGGAGAGCGACGATCCCGCCAGCCTCTTCAGCAGGAGCCTCTACTGCCTCTACAGGAGCAGCTTCAGCTTGTTCACTAACTTGTTCAGTTGCCTCAGGAGCCTGAGCAGCAGCCTCTTGAGCCATCGTTGCAACGCTACCAACTGCGAGCATTGCCAGAACCATTACGGTTGCAAAAACTTTTTTCATGAGATAAATAAATTGTTATTTGATTAATTTGGTTAAAAATATGTTCTTCCTGTTTGACGGGGATGCAGTCGTTAGTCCCCTTGGCGGAAAGACGGGGATTCGAACCCCGGAAACCCTTTTGAGGTTTACACGCTTTCCAGGCGTGCCTCTTCAACCACTCGAGCATCTTTCCTTCGCTTCCATCGAAACGGCTTGCAAAATTACACAAAAAAAACGACATAGACAAATATTTTTGCAAAAAAATGCAAATTTATCTGTTTTTATGTCATTTTCTGTTATTTTAGACCGAAAAGTGTCTTTGCATTCGACGTCGTCACGGTATCTATTTGCTCAAAAGTCGTGTGATAAACATCCGCAAGCACATCAGCCACATACCGCATCCAGCGACTTTCGTTCCGTTGTCCCCGATACGGTACAGGTGCCATATAAGGCGCATCTGTCTCCAATACTATCCGCTCCAAAGGGATGCCCTTTAAGTTATCCCGCAGTTTGGCATTCTTGAACGTAATCACACCGCCGATACCCAGATAGAGTCCCATCTTGATTATCTGCTTTGCCGTTTCGTTACTGCCGCTATAACAATGCATTACTCCTCGCAGACCGGGAAACTCGCGCAGTATATTAAGGCAATCTTCCGTCGCGTCGCGGCTGTGAATCATCACCGGCAAGTTCCTTGCAATAGCCCATCCTAATTGTATCCGGAGTGCTTCCTGTTGCTCTGCCTTAAAGGTCGTGTCAAAGTGATAATCGAGCCCAATTTCGCCAATCGCGATATAGTTAGTATTCTCCAGCGAAGCGTGAATGGCTGCCAGCTGCTCACGCCAATCTTCCCGTACGTTTTCAGGATGCAATCCTATTCCGGGCAGCAGATAGTCCGGATACTTCCCGCACACGTCCAAAACGGGCTGAATAGTGGTAGCATCAACGCCAGGCACTAAAATCAACTCCACACCTTCGGCCTTTTGTTGCGCAATAAAAGCATCCAAGTCATCTTGGTATTGCGGATCGTCTATATGTGCGTGGGTATCAATCATTTTCGCGTCAAAATACTGCTGTCACCATAACTCAGGAATCGAAAATTATGGCTCATCGCATAGTCGTATATCGTCTTCCAATCACCTCCGACAAAAGCGCTTACTAACAACAGTAAGGTTGATTTCGGCTGATGGAAATTGGTTATCAGTTGGTCCACTACGTGAAACCTATATCCCGGACGTATCATGATCTGCGTCTCGGCGTGCAAAGTGTCCTGTTTCGTCTCGTCAAGATACGCCAAGATATTGCGCAGCGCCTCTTCCGTCGAGATGGTATAATCGTGCTCGTACGGCGCAAATTGCGGAACACTCAACTCTCTTGTGGCACCGATAAAATACAGACTTTCCAATGTCCGCATACTCGTTGTACCCACTGCCACAACATGTCCTAAATTCGCGAGCACATCTTCAATCGCCTTGCGCGGAACAGCAATAATCTCCGTGTGCATCGTGTGCTTATTCGCATCCTCCGTCTTCACCGGCTGAAAGGTTCCTGCTCCGACGTGCAACGTCAATTCCGTGGTCTGAATACCGCGTTGCCGCAAGTCGTCCAGCACTTTCTCCGTAAAATGCAATCCCGCCGTAGGAGCAGCCACAGAACCCTTAATCTTACTGTAAACGGTCTGATAAGTTGTCTTATCGCTTTCTTCTGTCGGACGGTTCAAATAGGGTGGAATAGGCAACTCTCCTTGGGCATCCAACAGCTGCGCAAAACTCATAGTCGCATCTTCCCAACTGAACCGCACCTCATGCGTGTTACCCGTCGTCGAAAGTCGTTCAGCATGCAAAATACCATTACTCAACACGCCAGACTTCCACTTCTTCAAGTTGCCAATCATGCACTTCCACGTGCAACCGGTTGTTCCGGAAAGAGCCAACTGATAATCCCGCGGCGCCAGTGGCTCAAGACAGAAAATCTCTATCCGCGCACCACTGTCCTTATGAAACACCAAACGCGCGGGTATCACGCGTGTGTTATTATACACAAGGAGCGAACCCTTAGCAATATAATCCCCGACACGATAAAACACGTCCTCACTCACTTTGCCGTCACGATAAACCAGCAACTTCGAGTGATCACGCTCTGCCAGCGGATACTTAGCTATCCGCTCATCCGTCAACGGATAATCATATTCGCTTATTAATATCTCTTCCATCACCTTTCCTCCTATTATCCACCGGACGCGATAGGTTCCTCATAGGTTTCTGATAGGTTCCTGATAGGTTCTCCCTCCTGACTCCACTATGACTCGAACCTGACTTCTTTACGAACTCCTTCCGTTCTCCGGCGAATAATTCGTACTTATTGAACCAGCACTCTAACTCACCGTTCAAGAGCTTAATTCGCTTGCTTGGCTTGAGTCCGATACACTTGAGTGCATCCTCGTTCGACGATATCACCCAAGCCGTAGAACCTGCAAACTGATGCTTAAAGGCAGTACCCATATCGCCATAGAGTCGCATCACATCCTTATCCTGTGCCAATCGTTCGCCATAAGGTGGATTAACCATTATCAAAGCCGGTTTCTGCTCTTCGCGCTTAATCTCCTGTAGGCGAATCTGTTTTACGTCAATGCATCGTTGCTGGCCTGCCGACTTGATATTCTTCAAAGCCTGTTGTACGGCGTAGAACGAAGCATCGGAACCGTAGATATGATGAGCAAACGGTCGTTCTAACGAGTCGTCGTTGTATATGTCTTCGAACAAGTCCTTATCGAAGTCTGCCCATTTCTCGAACGCAAAACTCTTGCGGAAGATTCCCGGCGCGATATTCTGTGCAATCAATGCCGCTTCGATAAGCAGCGTGCCCGATCCGCACATTGGATCATAGAAATCCGTTTCACCTTTCCATCCTGCCATCAGCAGCATACCCGCTGCCAGTGCCTCGTTAATAGGTGCTTCTGTATTCGCCACACGATAGCCGCGTTTATGCAGACTCTCACCCGAACTATCGAGCGACAGCGTTACCGTCTCGTTCGCGATATGAACATTGAGGAACAGATCCGGGTCAGACAGTTTGACATTCGGCCGTTTCCCTTCCCGTTCGTTCCACCAATCGACAATCGCATCCTTCACGCGGTAGGTCACATAGCGCGAGTGACGAAACGTCTCCGAATAGACGGTAGCATCAATCTGAAAGCCGGTCTGTAGCGTCATGTATTTGGACCAATCAATTGCCTTCACGTTCTCATACACCTCGTCCGCATCCTTTGCCTTGAATGTCAATATTGGCACCAATACGCGCGAAGCGGTACGCAAAAAGAAATTGGCCATATACAGAAGGCGCTTGTCTCCCGTGAAGGAAACAGCGCGCCGTTCTAATTGCACATTATTTGCACCTAATTCAACTAATTCTCCTGCCAAAACTTCCTCCAGTCCTTTGAAGGTCTTGGCTATCATCTTAAATTCTTGCATGCTTAATCGTTCGCTTTTTGGAAGCTACGCTTCTTGCCGGAGTTCGCCTCTTTAAAAACCATCTCCGTGTAGAAGAGTTTAGTAATCGTGTATGGCCGTGGAATGAGTTGTCCCTCGTTGTCTGCCGTTGCCAGTTCCAGCACTTTCGAACCGCGTTTCTTCCACATGAACCAGCCGTTACCGTGTTTCTTCAGGTCTGCTTCGGTCACATCTTCGCTCTCGTCCCACTCGTACCCCCAGTAGTATCCGTCTTCGGCTTCTTCGTCCGTGTAGACACGATACCATTGTTCGTTCTCCAGACTCTGCCATTTGCCGAGTAACATCTCATCTTCATCTGTGAGTCCATCTTGCTCCTCTTCGCCTTCGAAATAGACTAACTCATTAGTCATCAGGTCATCCTGTTTGTTTTCTTGTGGCTTGAGTGTATCTTTCACTACCGGTGTTGGAACTTTCGGTTTCATCGGCTCGACGGTTATCACAGGCGGCGATTCCGGTTCCGGAGTCTCCGGCTGAGGAATCTCTATGCCCAAATACTCTTTCGCCAAAGCCGCTATCTCGTTGCCATAAAAGTAGTATGCCGCATAACCTGCAGCACCTAACAGCAACAGAATAACTATGGTCCAAATGGCTTTCTTCATACTACTGGAGAGCAATCACTTTTGCTTTTTGGTTATCCATACCCGGCATCGTACGTCCTACGCCGGCGTTGATATACGTCGGGTCGCAAACCACATAATCTTTGCCTTTATAGGTCAGATAATCGCCTTTAACGGGTTGTGTGAAATGTACTGCCGTAGCGAGGTGGCCGGGATAGTACAGCAGTACTACGTCCAGACCTAAGATGTCGCGTACCAGACGAGAGAACAGAATCGAACGGTCCTCGCAGTCGCAAGCAGGGTAATAAAGTGTCTCTTCGGCAAAGAAGACGCGGTCGTGACCCCATACCTTATCGTCGTACTCGTACTTAAACGCTGTCTGCACCCAGTTGAGGATGGCTCCTACTGCTTCTTTCTCGCCAAGCTTATCGGTGGTAGCCTTGAGTTGTGGATAGAGTGACTGCTTAATCTCCGACGAGAGTGGGGTATTGGCATATACAGCCCATTTGGTTGTACCGTCACCACCGATACAAGCTTCCGGATATTTGTCGAAGAAGTTGATATCGTTCTTGTTCACTTTGGACTTAGCTGTCACGCCTCGTTTGGAAGTAAGTGTACGTTCGTCCGATGCAGCATTGGTGAGCTTCTGTGGCTGAGCAATCTGCATGGACAAGGTCTTCTCGTTCTCGAATGGCGCCTTGCACACTTTCAGTCCACTCACTTTACCTGCTGCGGCATAGAACTTAATGCCGTCAATGGTGAAGTACGAGCGATTGAACAGGTCGTATTGGCTCGCAACCAACAGGTATAACTTCGTCTCCGACGCTCCGAGACGTACGCGATAACCCGATTGGGTGAGCAGATAATCTTGCATGAACACCGCCTCGTTGCTAACGCCGTATTGTTTCTCAGTCACTTGTTGCAGCAGTTCTACATAGGCCCAATCACACAGCTGGTATTTCTTGCGCGCATTGAGTGCATCTTTCAGTGTCACGTTATACGCATCACCCGACAACTCTTTCCATGCATCGGACAAGGCGTCTTCGTCTAAACTCTTGAGCTTGAACTTATCCGGCTCGGGGAAGTTAATCTTTATCGCTGTTCCATAGAAGCGAACCGATATTCCGGATGTTGGATCTTCGGTAGGCTCCACATTCGGCACAATAGGATCTGGTGCCGGAGTCGGTTTCGGCAAAACAATTACTACCGGCTGAATAGCAATCGGTTTGGACTTGATTTGGTCCTGTCCGCCTTGCAGTTTGGTCAATGGGTCGGCGCGTTGAATAGGCTCTTCTTTTTTGGCTGTATCCTGCTTCACCGCCACATCCTGTTTGGGATCCGGTTTATCTGACTTGGCATCCTGTTGGGGATCAGGTTTCACCTCGTCTTTCGGCTGCGGTTCGGGTTCCGGCTCTTTGTATACTACCGGCGGCACCACTTTCTCTTTTACCGGTTCAACGGCCGGTTGCGCTTCCATTGGTTCCCAAGCATGCTTCATGAAGTCAGCATACTCGTCGTTGACTTTCTTACGGAACTCGTCGAAGGCTTTTTGTTGTTCCGACTTGTACTGTTTATACTCAGCACGTTGCTGTTTCTTGTACTCCTCAAAAGATTGCGCATAGCAAGCCCCGAAAGCGAAGAGTACTAATACCGGTAAAAGTAGTTTTTTCATTGTGGTGTTATTTTATTTTACTAATCGACCTGTTACGTCATAGATATGTTCGCCGCGTAGGATGTAGAGTACGCCGTGGTAAATAATTTTGCGTGCAGTCTCACCGTATTGAACGTTCTGTTGTGTTGCTTGTTCGATAGCGGTATGTGGTCCTTCGGCTGACGGAGTTACTTGGTCTTGGTCGATATCGCTGTCGCAAGAAGAGTCGGAAGCGATCGCTTTGACGGAAGTGGTGTACGTCAGGTTGTTAACCAGTCCGGAGATGACGCATGTGCAGATACCGCCGGAAGTCGTGACAGCGCCGATAATCGGTTCGTCAAGACATTCAGTAGTAAATCCTTTGCAGTTGCTAATGGTTACGCTATAAGAAGCGGCTCCATCGATAGCCGTCCAAGAGAGCGAGATTTGTTCGTCTCCGGCAATAGCTGTTACGTCCGGAGTCGCCAGTTTGGTGCAAACAGGAGCCGAACCGGAGCAACCGCTACCTCCGTCCCAACCGGGGGCGAAAGAAGGAGTCATATTTGCTAAAGCGAACGATTCTCCTGCATGATCACCCCAGAGATATTCCACCAGGCAAGGATAATCAACAAACGGATTACGGTTACCTTGTTTAGCTTCAACGCCATTATTACGATCAATTTCTTTCTTTGAAACAGGATCCGCACGATGCCATTTGAGGAACGTCTGTTTGGCAGCATCAGACAAGCCGTAGTTCTCACTCAAACTGCTGCTAAACATACCACCACCCCAAGAGGTAACCGGATAGTCGTTCTGCGTACCAGAGCCTACGCGACACTCGCTTTTCGTGGCATAGCGAACAACCATATACAGAATAGCACGGGCGATATCACCTTTGTATTGGTCGTCCGGCTCATACACTTTTTGAGAGGAAGAGTAAGCGTAACTTGCAGTACCAAATTTACCCAATGCTTTATCGCCATTATCGTAGCCCGACCATGAATTGGTGGCACTCGTCTCGCCAAACGGATAATTGGAGCGCACGTTATTCACCTGTCCGTCTGTCAGGAACAGATGGTGACGGTCTCCTTTTTGTGGCATTTTCTCTTTGAAGAAAGATTGCGGCACCGTATGTTCGCGGTTGTAACCGTCACAGATGCCGCTATAACTCTTGCCCTGTTGGGCACTAGTCCATGAACATGTAGAATACATATCCAATACTACGCCATCCACAATATCAATATCTTCAAACACCCAGTTATACCCCATTTGTGTGGTATGTTTGGTGAAGGTGAGGGACGTCACGGCTTCGCGTAAAGAGGAACCGCTTTTGCCGTCGAGGCTGTTGTAGTATGCAACATCAACTGCCCATGTGTTTATTGTTACGAGTGCTGCAAGGAGCACGATAATTGATTTCTTCATAATCTTCATTTTTAATTAGTTAAACATTGCTTAAATCAATTGTGCTTATTCATATACAGCATAGTAATCAGCGTCAGCATTAACCGGAGTACCTGCAGAGATGATTGCTGGAGCAGTAGCGCCGGTGTAGTATTCGTCCGTTATCCAGCCGTAGAATGTTTTGCCGGCATTAGGAGTCGGTGTTGTCGGGAAGACGAGTGCAGCGCCTTTGTTATAAACAACCTCTTTGACGCCATCGCACGAATGCCATTTAACGGTATAGGTAACGACTACTGGTTTCTCCGCCACAGTAATGGTATAGTCTTTTGTTTTGGTGACAGCGTTCTCGGTGTAGGTAACGGTAACAGTCTTTGTTCCGACAGTTGACATCTCCGGAGTTGAGATGCTGACCGGCGTTACGACTTTGTTTTCGCAGTTGCTATAAGCAGCTGTAACTACCAAACCGGCAGAAGTAAAAGCATCGCCGACAAAGAAGTCTTTCTTCACGTTATCGGTATTGAGCGTGATATCTGTCAAAGCGCAAGGTTGAGGCACTTCGCCGCAAGAGGTAGAGTAGTTAGAGTAGGAAGCGCCGCTACCCATTTTATATAGTTGCACAGCCTTTTGTCCGCCAGTATAGCAAGCAAAACGAGGACTTGAACTATTCCAACGAATAGAACGGGTTTCGTCAGAGCTATTTTTAATAACCGCATCACCGCTTGAGAAGGAAATGTTCCAAGACGAATTATCCGTAAGCGATCCTGTCGTTGTCAAACTATTACCACTTGTCCAACTGAGGTAATTGCTACCATTCATCAGCGCGAAGGTGCCGGTTTTATTACCTTGAACCACGTCAAGTGGGAAAACACCGGTAGGAGTATCTGTATAATCCTGACCAAGTCCATATTTAGTAGAGGTAGAGGATATACCGCTTAGCTCTTTTGAATCGGTTTCGTAGACAAGAATCACCTTATCTCCCACAGCAATAGAAGTAGCTTTTTCAATAGATGTTCCACCACCTTCTATCTTGGTTGCAAAGACTGCGTAGTATGTTTTGGCAGTGGTTACGACTTTTCCTGTAGCTGAAGTAAAGAGGTCAGCAGGTTTGTCTCCGGTAACCGAACTGCTTTCCGTCCATCCTACGAACACTTTGTCCGCGGAGCAGTCGGCAGGATTAGCGGGTAATACCAACGGATCTTCCTGGGTGAACTCCGTCGTAGTAGTCTCACCTTTGACGGACCATGTGATGGTTACTTTCGGATAGTCAGTTCTGTTCGGCACAATACCGATAATCACGTCTTGATCCTCATTAAAAGCAAAACTGCCACCACCAGCACCACCGGAACCGGGAACAAGATTATCTAATTTATACCAACCGTCATTTTGGCCGGACCAGCCCCAGTTGAAGTGGAAGTAATTCTGGTCATCATAGCCGTCGCAGATAAAACTATGTCCTCCCTCATCGCCGGCACCGCCGTACATAATAGGGTGGTTATTGGCCAATTCGGCTTTCACCATAGCAGTCCAGTCGTCATCGTTCCACGCATCATAATAGACAGTGCCTTCGTATTCATATCCAGACCGCACATAACTCGTGGCTTTTTTGTAATTGAAGTAGTTGTACAACGCATTCTGCGCATTGTCACTTTCCGACCATGAACCATAGTTGCCGGTATAGGTTCCGGACCCTCCCCATTCTTTATCTCCATACATCATTTCTGTAGCCACACCGCAGTGGTACATCAATGTGGCGACCGCATTCTTTTGTGCAGTAGTTAGACCAGGCAATTCCTCTCCATCTTCATCGGTATAAGCATTAAGCATGTTTGCCCAATCATACGTGGTGTTGCCGAAGTCCGCCGATTGTTCACCATATTTGGTTTGTGACTTACAGGTATTCGGATTCAAAGGCGTATAGGAGTGTGAACCGACACCTTTGACAGGCCATTTCCAGTAATTCATGACCTGTGCCATAGCGGTAGCCACGCAACCCGTAGCTGCTTTTGTTCCGTTTCCCCAAGTACCTGTGCCAGGAGTCAGGAGATCAAAAGGCGCACCTTGGTCCCAGGTCGTCTTAACCAACGGGCCAACAACCACATTGCCTGCCGGGTCGTCGGGTAAACCTTTGCGGAGTTGTTTCCACTGTGCTTGGGCTTCCTCACTCGCCACAGCGCCGTCATCGACTACACGTTTGATGAACTGGTTGTAGTTGTTCACCCAATGCTGCATGTTACGCGGCATATTGTCTGTGCGGAAAGAACCCGTCTTGGAGTAAGCCAAAATAGGCGTGATAGCGTCATCGGCAGCAACCATCACCCAGCCTTCACCACTCGCGTTCTCGTACACATAAAACTGATTATCCTCCGCTGCGGCTGCTTTGAGCACCATTGGACGTGCCGGGGCTTTCTTAACGCCCGAGACCGAAGTCGGATTTAGGAAGTTCTTTGCGACTAACGCGGCATCTTCTTGCGACACGCGCTCCGCAAAAACCGTTGTGACTGCCAAAAGCAGCGAAACGGATAAAAGAAGAATCTTTCTCATGCTATAGTTTATTATAAGGTTAATTACCAATCAAGCGTGCAAAGATACAGCTTATTTATCATATACGCAAGAAAAATATGCAAAATTGTGCTATTTTGTGCTTTTTCTGCCCAAAAATTTTGCAGTATCAAAAAAAAGCAGTACCTTTGCGCGCTTTTTGTCGAGCGGCTCGACACCCGTTAAGCCATTCGGCGGAAATTTAACTGATTGTTTAACCCTTTAACGTTTGGGTAAACCGCTGTTGAGAAACACGGTCCGACCAAACACCATCTACCAACATGGCAGAAAACAAATCTCTCCAGAACTTCGACTGGGATGCCTATGAGAAAGAGTCTAAAGGCACATTAAATGAAGAACTTATTCAAAAGTATGACAACACCCTGAGCGCTATCAAGGACAAAGAAGTGGTTGAAGGTGTTGTAATGTCTATCAACAAACGCGAAGTAGTTGTTAACGTAGGTTTCAAGTCCGACGGTATCGTTCCCGCTGCTGAGTTCCGCTACAATCCTGACCTCAAGGTCGGCGATAAGGTGGAAGTATTCATCGAGAGCCAGGAGGATAAGAAAGGTCAACTCGTTCTCTCTCACAAAGAAGCACGCGCATCACAAGCTTGGGATCGCGTTGTGGACGCTTGCGAGAAAGGCGAAATCGTTAACGGTTACATCAAGTGCCGCACGAAAGGCGGTATGATCGTGGATGTACTTGGTATGGAAGCCTTCCTGCCCGGTAGCCAAATCGACGTTAAGCCTATTCGTGACTACGACGTATTCGTTGGCAAGACTATGGAATTCAAGATTGTTAAAGTCAATCAAGACTTCCGCAATGTGGTTGTATCTCACAAAGCCCTTATCGAGGCTGAGATGGAAGCACAAAAGAAAGAAATCGTTTCACGTCTCGAGAAAGGTCAAGTTCTCGAAGGTGTGGTTAAGAACATCACTAACTACGGCGTCTTCATTGACCTCGGTGGCGTAGATGGTCTCATTCACATCACTGACCTCAGCTGGGGCCGCGTAACCGATCCGAAAGAAATCGTTCAACTCGACCAGAAGATCAACGTGGTTATCCTTGACTTCGACGAAGACAAGAAACGTATCGCCCTCGGTCTCAAACAACTCACTCCGCATCCTTGGGAGCAACTTGACGCTAATCTCAAAGTGGGTGACAAGGTTCACGGTAAGGTGGTCGTTATGGCCGATTACGGAGCATTCGTTGAGATCGCTGACGGCGTAGAAGGTCTCATTCACGTTTCCGAGATGAGCTGGAGCCAACACCTCCGTTCCGCTAACGACTTCCTCAAAGTCGGTGACGAAGTGGACGCTGTTATCCTCACTCTCGACCGCGACGAGCGCAAAATGTCTCTCGGTATCAAACAACTCAAACCGGATCCATGGGAGAACGTTACTGAAAAGTATGCAGTTGGCACACGCCACTGGGCTAAAGTGCGTAACTTCACCAACTTCGGCGTATTCGTTGAGATCGAAGAAGGCGTTGACGGCCTGATTCACATCAGCGACTTGAGCTGGACCAAGAAAATCAAACACCCGAACGAGTTCACCTCTATCGGTGCTGAAATCGAGGTTGTAGTGCTCGAAATCGACAAAGAGAACCGTCGTCTGAGCCTTGGCCACAAGCAACTCGAGGAAAATCCTTGGGAAGAGCTCGAAGCTAAGTTCGCTGTTGACACGCTCGTTGAAGGTAAAATCGTTGAACTCAGCGACAAGGGTGCCGTTGTAGCACTCGAGGATGGCGTAGAAGGATTCTGCACCAGCCGTCATCTCGCTAAAGAGGACAAGAGCCCTGTTGCTAAAGGCGACACGCTCGAGTTCCGCGTAATCGAGTTCAACAAAGATGCTAAACGCATCATGCTCAGCCACCTCCGTACTTGGGAAGAGAAGAAAGAAGCGCCTGCTAAAGAGCCTAAAGCTAAGAAAGAGGCCGCTCCCGAACTTCCAAAGGTTGAGAAAACCACTCTCGGTGACTTAGATGTTCTTGCTAACCTCAAAGCATCTTTAGAACAGGAAGAAAAACCTGCTAAGAAAGCTCCTGCAAAGAAAGCCGCTAAGGCTGAAAAGGCTGAGGAAGCTAAAGCTGAAGAAGCTCCTGCAGAGGAAGCTCCAAAAGCCAAGAAGACCACCAAGAAAGCCGCTAAAAAAGAGGACGCCGAGTAATCCCAACTCCCTTTTTGGCTAAACAAAAGTGCAGGACCCACATCCTGCACTTTTTCGTTAATTCGCTAAACGCTAAACGCTAAACGTTCAACGAGGGCTTTCGCGCTACTAATTCATATTTCATAAATTCTAATTTTTAACATAAATCGTGGTTTGTTTATCGGACAAGAACACTCGCCTCCAGCCGTCCGTTTCTTCTAATTTTTCTTTGTTACTTTCTTTTTATTGGTTTTTCTTTTTGGGCTCAGCTTGTTCCCTTTCGCGTCCAAAAAGGAACAACCTATTTGGCTGCAAAGGTACTGCTTTTATTTGAATTGTGCAAGAAATTAGAGTTTTTTACGTAAATAATTTGTATATGTGCAGAAAATGTTGTATCTTTGCACGCAAATGGTGTGCAACACTAACAACTTTTCAAAATATACTATTTATGGCAGAAGAGAAGAAGACTCCTGAACAGGAGGCGGAAGAGCAGATGAAAGCTGCTCAAGCACAGGCTGCGGCTCAACAGGCTGCTGCACAGAAAATGGTCGAAGACCAGCAGAAAAGCTTGAAGAAGACTATGATTATCAGTACCATCATGAGTTTTGTGATGACTATTGGTGGCAAGCTGTTTAGCAAGTTCTTCGGTAACAAACTCTAATCCTTGTGTTGGCCATTGAAGGGTGACAGCTTCAATGACAAACTCTACTATACAAGCGATTTGAGTGGTAGAACGTATGATTGGGGTTATGTATATCAAGTAAGTAAGTCGCGGATGAGTAAGTCCGCTAATGTGAAACCGAACACGCCGACGACGGGTGCTATTGTACCACTCTCGGCGCTGAGTTCGGGAGACCAAACAGTGAGGAACTTTTTCTGAGGGAAGAGTTCCTCCTTTTTCATTTTAGCGCGTAACGCGCGCGCTAAAGGACAGCCTTCGACTTTGCGGAACTCGGTAACGCGGATGGCGGTAGTGTCGTGCTTACGGCCGGCGCCCATGGAAGAGAAGACGGTAGCCGATGAGCCTGTGGCGTGGTAGAGTAGAAGTGCCTTGTCTGCGACGCTGTCGATGGCGTCGATGACATAGTCGTATTGATTGAAGTCGAAGTCGGTAAGGGTAGCGTATCCATAGCGTATCCCTTGCGCAATTATATCGGCTTCGGGGTTGATAGATAGCAGACGTTGGCGCATCTCTTCCACTTTGGATTGTCCTATATTCGCTTGCGTGGCAACCACCTGACGGTTGATATTACTTGGATTGACGTTGTCGAAATCGACAATGGTCAGGTGCTTAAGGCCGGTGCGTACCAAGGCTTCGGCACACCATCCGCCTACACCTCCTACACCGAAGAGGATGACGCGGATGTGTTGGAGCTTATCGAAAGCCGTTTGGCCAATGGCTTGTATCGTTCTGTCAAAGGGTTGTTCCATAGTGTTCTGCTATTTTGAGAGCGGCGTTGATGCCGTCGAGTGCGGAAGAGGTGATGCCTCCTGCGTATCCGGCTCCTTCGCCGCAGGGATAGAGCCAAGGATGCGAGACGGATTGCATCCTTGTTGCGTCGCGGATGATACGCACAGGTGAACTGCTGCGGCTTTCGACGCCGACGATGACGGCATCGTTGGTTAGGAAGCCGTGGTACTTACGGTCGAAATCGCGGAAGCCTTGCTGCAAGGAGGAACCGATAGGCTCGGGAAGCCATTGGTCCAAGCGCGAGGGCACTAATCCCGGCAAATAGGAGCAAGCGGGAAGCGTGGTAGAATCTCGTCCTTCCACGAAGTCCCGCATCCGTTGTGCTGGAGCTTGCGCATTAGGCCCGCCGTACTCTTTGGCCAAATGTTCTATATGCTCCTGATAATCCAACGCATCTAAGGCTGTACCGGTAGGGTGTAACTCAACTACCATTCCCGAGTTGGCGAAAGGAGAGTTGCGGTGTGAGGCTGACATGCCATTGACCACGCAGCCGTCGGAATCGCTTCCTGCCGGTACTATATGTCCACCCGGACACATGCAGAAACTGTACACGCCGCGACCGTTGACCTGCGTGACAAGCGAGTAAGAGGCATTGCCGAGTAAGTTGACAACCGATGGTGGCTGATTGTGGTAGAAGAGCTTATTGATGAGTGCTTGCGGATGTTCCGCTCGTACACCTAAAGCGAAGCCTTTGGCTTCTAAAGCCACACCCTCACGGTCTAACATCCGATACGTGTCGTGTGCTGAATGGCCTATCGCGAGGATAGTGGGGCAGGGATCTCTAAACGCTAAACTCTCAACTCTAAACTCAAAATGTATCTCTCCGCCGTGCGCGAGGATGCACTCCCGTATGTTTTGGATGATGCGTGGCAGTTTGTCGCTGCCAATATGTGCGTGCGCTTCGTAGAGGATATTATCGGCAGCACCGAAGTGGTGGAAGAGTTCCATCACGCGCTGCATATTACCGCGTTTCTTGCTGCGCGAGAAGAGCTTGCCGTCGGAGAATGTGCCGGCACCGCCTTCGCCGAAACAATAGTTGGACTCGGGATTGAATGCCTCGTTGCGGTTGAGTAGTGCAATATCGCGTTTTCGTTCGCTGACGGGCTTACCGCGCTCGAAGATGATGGGCTTGATGCCGTGCTCGAGTAGGGTAAGTGCAGCGAATAACCCTGCGGGTCCTGCGCCAACGATATAGGCAACCGGCGAGTCGGATGTGACCTGCTGAAAATGCGGTTGTTCGTAGTGCGGCAGTGGTGCGTCGATAGGGATATAGTGCCCCTCGTCGTCGGCTAAGAGTGTGAGGTTGACTTTGATGTCTTTTTGCCTTGCATCAACAGAGCGACGCACCACACGGTACGCCGCTTCCAGTTGTTTTGCCTCTTCGGGCCGTACTATCAGCACTACTTGCTGCATCGTTATTTCTTGAGCGCTTCAAAGACCTTAGCTTCTATCTCGTCGGCGAGGTCCGGGTTGTCGCGCAGGACGTTCTTGGCAGCGTCACGACCTTGTGCGAGCTTATTGCCCTCGTAGCTGTAGAACGAACCGGACTTGGTAATGATACCATTCTCTGTTCCGAGGTCGATGAGCTCGCCCACTTTGGAGATACCTTCGTTGAACATCAGGTCAAACTCAGCCTTGCGGAAAGGAGGAGCAACTTTGTTCTTAATCACTTTCACGCGTACTTGGTTACCAACAACGTTATCGCCGTCCTTTATTTGTCCGATTTTGCGGATGTCGAGACGAACGGAAGCGTAGAACTTAAGTGCATTACCTCCGGGAGTAGTCTCTGGGTTGCCGAACATAACGCCGATTTTCTCGCGGAGTTGGTTGATGAAGATACAGGTGGTCTGGGTCTTGTTGATGGTAGCGGTCAGTTTGCGGAGAGCTTGAGACATCAAGCGTGCTTGTAGTCCGACTTTATTATCTCCCATATCCCCTTCAATCTCGGCTTTCGGTGTCAGGGCTGCGACGGAGTCGATAACGATGAGGTCCACGGCAGCTGAACGGATGAGTTCGTCTGCGATGTCGAGTGCTTGTTCACCACTGTCGGGTTGAGCGATAAGCAGGTTGTCAGTATCAACGCCGAGTTTCTCTGCGTAGAAGCGGTCGAAGGCGTGCTCTGCATCAATAATAGCTGCGATACCGCCTTGCTTCTGTGTCTCTGCCATGGCGTGAATAGCGAGCGTGGTCTTACCACTGGATTCGGGACCGTAGATTTCAATCACGCGGCCGCGGGGATAACCGCCGACGCCGAGTGCTACATTCAAACCGACAGAGCCGGTAGGGATAACGGCTACATCTTCAATCTTGTCTTCACCGAGACGCATGATAGCGCCTTTACCGAAGTCCTTGTCAATCTTAGCTATAGCGTTCTGTAACGCCTTTAATTTCTCTGCTGAGGGTTGTTTTCTTTCTTCTGCCATAGTTGTGTAAATTTATTTGGCTGCAAAGGTACAACAATAATTTGGAATATACAAATTTTTTATCAAGTAAATGCAATTTTATTTGCCAAGTAGGCCTTTTGTGACATTATGTCGGAAGCGTATGAGGATGACCCCTTTGTCGGGACTGCAGGCCAGTGTGTATCCGATAAACAGGATGATTGTTGCAGCCCATTTGACGGCTTCTGAGACGAGTCGTTTGATGTATTTGCCGCGTCCTATAGCCATTGTGCGTGTGCGTTCGGACTGGCCTATCTGGTAGGTGAGGCGGTTGAAGTAGTCGGCCTCGAGTTTCTTCTGCGGGATGATGTGGTGAAGAATCATCTTCGGCAGGTAGGTAAAGCGCATCCCTTGCGCCGTCATCTTATCGAAGATATCTTTTTCCTCAGCCCCCATTAGACTATTGCCTTTTCGTCCTAACGCGGTGTTGAATAGTCCGACTTGCTGGAAAACATCGGCTCTGTAGGCGGCGTTACCTCCGCCGGGATAACGTTTGCCGGGGAAGGAGCGCTCATTATTGCCGAAATACAGGTAGCCGCAAAGAAGTTCCTTTGTAAAGCGAGTCATCCACTTAGGCTCAAACGTCTCGTACAGCGGAATAATCGGTCCTCCGACGGCGCTGATGTCTGGATGAGTAGTCAGGTAGTCATAGACAGTGCGTAAGTACCAACTGTCCACCAAGGCATCGTCGTCGATGTAAACGAGGATATCGCCTTTTGCCTCTTTGATGGCTTTGTTACGCGCGGCAGACAAACCTTGCTCAGGTTCGACGCAGTAGAGGAAACGGATGTCTTGATGCGCCTTGGCAAACGATGCACACACGCCTTTTGTGTTGTCGGTACAGTTATTATCGACCAGCACAATTTCGTACTGCTCTTTCGGTAAGTCATTTGCTGCGATACTCTCTAACAGCGGCCCGATATATTTCTCCCGATTATAGGTGCAAATTAAAACGCTTAGCATAACAACTTCGATTAGTTTTTCTTACGTCCGATACGTATTCCTGTGTGGATTTTCACCCACCGAATAATTCGGTGCTTTAAGCGATTCATTGGAGAATGCCAACTGGCTGCAAAATGATGGATGGTAACCGTGTTGGGCGTTAAATATATTTTCTCGGTTACATTGTCTTTCGGGCAGAAATAGTCCTTCGGGTAGAATGTTATTAAGCCCGGGAAGTCCTGATAGGTATTGTCGCGCTTCAAGCCGTGTGGAATCATATAGTTGGTGATGGTCACAACATTGGTTGTGGTATCCAGTGAGCCGTCCTGTTTGATAAAATGGCGATTTTGGTAATAATCCAGATTCTCTTTAGCCCAGCGACTACCTTTTTCGGCGGCCATGATACCGGTTGGCACATTCTCCTCGTCCTCAAACCCGGAGAAAGCCGTATGATGCAAAAACGGGTCAAGCGGTTTGAGCACTTCCACATCGGTGTCCATATAAACGCCACCTTCCGTATAGAGCGCATATAGTCGAACCACATCGGTCACATAGGCGAACTTGCCCTTGGTATAGGCTTCACGAACATACGGATACATGTCCAGGTCGAAGTTGTCTTCGTTCCATTCTTTGATTTTGTATTCAGGCAACACTTGCTTCCAGGACTCGATGCACTTAATAGCCAATTCAGGCTTTTTACCACGACCAAACCAACAATAATGGATAATCTTAGGGATCATACTTTTTTATTTTAAATGATTCACTATTCTGCCACAGGCCTTGCCGTCACCATAAGGATTAACGGCGTGACTCATTCGACTATACGCCTGATCGTCGCTGAGCAATTCGGTGACAGATGATACGATGAGGTTGTAATCTGTCCCCACAAGTCGCACAGTTCCGGCATCCAAGGCTTCAGGGCGCTCGGTCGTATCACGCATCACTAACACGGGTTTGCCTAACCCCGGAGCCTCTTCTTGAATACCGCCACTATCGGTCAGTACCAAATAGGACTTCTCCATCAGATACACGAACAGCAGATACTCCAGTGGTTCGATAAAGAAGACATTCTCGCATGCGTTGGTTTGTTCCCCAAAGACCTGGTGAATAGGTTTGCGCACATTGGGATTTAGGTGCATTGGATAGACAAAATCGACATTCGGGAAGCGGTTGGCAAGGTCGCGAATGGCAGTACAGATATTGATAAATCCTTGTCCGAAATTTTCGCGGCGGTGTCCTGTGATAAGCACTAACTGGCGATTGGCATCAAGGCGGGAGATGTCGTATCCTGCTTGCAGGAGTTGAAGGGACAACTCTGCCGATATACAGTCGTTGGACTTGATTTGCTCTACCACGATATGAAGAGCGTCTATCACGGTGTTGCCGGTAACCAGGATGCTGTCTTCTTTGATATTCTCTTTCAAGAGATTGGATTTGGATAGAGGCGTTGGGGCAAAATTATAGGTCGCAATACGTGAAGTGATTTGCCTGTTCATCTCTTCTGGCCAAGGAGAATAGATATTATTGGTACGTAATCCGGCCTCTACATGGCCGACGGGGATTTGCTGATAAAACGCTGCTAATGCTGCGGCAGTGGAAGTGGTAGTGTCTCCGTGTACAAGCACTACGTCCGGTTTGACCTGTTGCAGGATATCGCGCATTCCGAGTAAAACGCGCGTCGTGATGTCGTATAAATCCTGCCCTTGCTTCATGATATTGAGGTCATAGTCAGGCTGAATATCGAAAATATGCAACACTTGGTCTAACATCTCTCGATGCTGACCGGTAACACATACTTTGGTATCAAATAATTCGGGGAATCGTTTAAATTCCTTTACCAGAGGGCACATCTTGATAGCCTCAGGCCGAGTACCAAATACAAGTAGGATAGTCTTCATAACACTCAATCTTTCCAATATGCTGTAAAACCATGATGTCCTACACGTTGCTCCACAGGCGGCAACTGCATGTAGTCGCCAAATATTGTTCGCAAGTGTGTATCGTAGTCCTTAAGATGTCTGATCTTATGTCCCTCAAATTCTACATCTGCGTATTCTTCAAAAACCTTTTTGGGACAACGTGTCACTTTCTTGTAAGGGAGCGAAGCGTGGTATGCATAATTAGCGGTGGAATAATTACAGCGCGTTACTATTTTCAGCAACCAACGCATCCACGTCCTATACTTGATTGGGTACGTCAGTAGCCGAACTAACGAGCAAGTTATATAATTGATTTTGTTGTGCTTCCAAGTGTATGCCATATTTCGATGGCGACGGGAAAGGATATTGTCAATCATGCGAACCATATAATGCCATCGATTGCAGACTCGTATGTTATCTTCGCATGCATCTATCGGGAATATATCTACTTTTACTCCGATATCATACCCTCTGTGTTCAAATAACTCCTCTTCCAAAAGAGTCCGATTATCACAAACATTGGCATATGAAGCAAAGTAATTGGCATCTAATTCTGGTGCAAAAAGGTCAAGATGACTGTACGCTCCGCCAAAGGTATGAATAAAACGTTCGTAATTTGGTCGGGTCATGGCGATATCTATATCATCATCCCAAGGTATATAGCCTTTATGGCGAATAGCACCAATGGCAGTACCGCCTTCTAAAAAATACTCAATATTGTTTTGGCGGCAAAACGTATCGATGTCAATCAGAATATCAAGCATGATTTGCTTGCATTCTTCTGTGGTTATTTGCTTCATAAGCTTTTATCCTCTGAGGCGAATCAAAGTCTCGTTGATTAGAGTGCTGCTTGTTCCTTTTGTATAGGGGAAATACACTACCTCTGCGCCAACTTCTTTAAGGTCAGCTTCAATCTTATTCCATTTATCGGTGCCTTTCCAATCGTCGCCGACAAACATGACATCAAAATGGTATTTCTTCCATGCTCCGAGTTTGTCCATGTTCTCCTGCGTTACCACTTCGTCCACATATTTGATAGCGCCTACTATCTCTTTGCGCTCCTCAAATGGAATAACAGAACGTTTGCCTTTGTATTCCACCAAATCATCAGTTGAAACACCCACAATGAGATAGTCACATTGCGCTTTTGCTTTGCGTAAGAGATTAAGATGCCCTATATGAAACAAATCATACACACCTGTTGTATAACCTATTTTTAGCGGCTCGTGCATATTTAAGAACTGCTCCAAGCAATAAAGTTGCCATTTTTGATTGCCTGTCAACGCGGACATATTAATATCTCTACGGAATTCTGGACGAGTTGGTCCTTGCCAATCTTTAAAGTACTCGTCAACAGGACGTGGCATAGGTGTCTTATTAGGCACCGGAATCTCAGGGTATTTAGTGTGCATCAATTCCCGAATCAAGTACTTTGGTTCACCATTGCGTACTCGATATAAATCTAATGGGGCGGCCATACGCAACAATGCATATGGGTCAGTGTATGGAAGCCCAGCAGCACCGAAAGCACTATAATACGAACTCGAAGACTCCACGCTGAACACATTGTCCATGAAGTCCATAAAATCGAACTTACCATCTTTCTGGAAACGCTCAAACAGATAGTGCATGCTTACCGGTTCTTTCAGTACGAGTGCTGGATCTAAGAAAGTATAGCGTTTCTCAAACTCATCGATAGTCCAATCTTTGGCAAGCAGTTTATCCATACCTCCAAACAGCAAATCACTACTCTCACCCACAATCATTCGCGTTACTCCGTCTTTTTTTGCCTGCAGAGCTGCTTGATAAAGTTGAGGTTCGATGGAATGCACAGGCATGTTACGATGCTTCATAACTATCGGTAAATACTTAGTTACTGTGCTCCAATCAATATCCACGTAGTGCAAATGGAGACCATAGTAATTTGCATAATATTCAGCTCGCGCTAATTCTTCTTTCATGAACTCACCGCCTAAGAAACGGAACGTATAGGCCTCTTGTCCTCTCATGTAGGATGCTAAAATAGCAGAATCCATTCCCCCAGATAAGCAAATGCCTAATTTCTCGCCCTTGAACGAATCGAATACTTTTTGTAGCTCTCGGTCTATATCTTTGGCAGTATGCACATATGTAAACTTCGAAGGATCTTGCGCCGGGATAGTAAAGGTATGTAATCCCTCGTAGAAATTAGTATTCTCGCGCTCAATGTATCTGAACGCAAGATATGAACTCATGCAAAAATTCTTATCTATCATAATTGTTCAATTTTTCACATTCTAATATTTTATCGCACAGCTCCCTAATTGCACCGTCTCCGCCGCGGTGGGAAAGGATGGTGATGCCGGAAATGGATTGTACTTTCGGCATCGCGTTGGCGGGGCAGGCGGCGATACCTCCGGCTTTGGCAACAGCTTCAAGCAAGTCAATATCGTTGATATCATCGCCCACATAGCAAACTTCATCCAAACCGATACCTAATTCGGCGCAGATGTCCTGGCAGGTTTGTAGTTTCGTGTTAACGCCTTGTTTGACTTGGCTGCCAACTCCCATGAACAGATAATCAAGCTGCAACTTCTTAGCTCTGCGGGCAACGATCTCGGTCGTCTCGGATGTCAGAATGCCGCATTTGATACCGGCCTTGCGTAGTTGGACCATGCCCATGCCGTCATACACGCAGAAGCGTTTCATCTCTTCGCCGCTGGCACCGTAATACATACCGCCATCGGTCAGGCAGCCGTCCACATCGGTTAAAAATAGTTTTATTTGTTTCATAGGTCAAAATCTTCTTTGTAGGTTAGTTTCTTGTTGGCCTCTTCGCCGGCAACGATATAAATAGGCACGTTAGGCAAATAGCGTTTTACAATACCGCAATCATCGGTAGCATAGACACCGTTTGGGTCCTGCAGCGCAATTTCGTAGGCTTTGCGGATAAGCGAAAGCCGAAACGCTTGCGGAGTCTGGGCACGCATATATTCCGCTCGATGTGGTATCTCCGCGACGCAGTTGTTCGCCACGCGATAGAGCGTGTCGGTTGCCGGAATAGCTACTGTTACGGCCTCGTGCTGTTCGAGTGCGTGGCACACATCGGCGATGATACGGGATGAGACAAAAGGTCGGGCAGCATCATGGATAAGCACGTTTGCTTCCTGCTCGTTGATAGCCTGCAACGCATTCCAAGACGACTCCCAACGCTCCCTGCCACCGTTGACAATCAGTACCTCATAGTTCGCCAGCACGGTCCGTGTCCGCTCGGCGTAATCGGCGTGTGTCACTACGCAGATAGCATCTACTTGTCCGGAAAAAGCGGCCACGCACGTCTCTAACACCGTCTTGCCGTTAGACAGTAACCGAAACTGTTTCGGGTCACCTTCTCCGGCACGAACACCCGTACCGCCGGCTAATATGATTGCCCAATTGCGCATTTTACTCGATTTTACGGCACAAAAGTACAAAAAACAACTCGTACTCGCAAATTTTATACATAAAAAGTATAAAAAAAATACTTTTTCTTGCTCATTTGAAAAAAAAGTCGTATCTTTGCGCGCTAATTTTTAAAATGCGATATTGTGCGGGTAGGAATAATTGGTACGACGTGGCCTTACAGAGGCGGATTGGCAGCGTTCAATGAACGTTTGGCACGGCAGTTTATGTCCGAAGGGCACGAGGTGGAGATTTTCACCTTTACGATGCAGTATCCTGACTTCCTTTTTCCTGGGAAGACCCAGTATTCGGATATGCCAAAGCCGGAGGACTTGTCCATCACTCGCACAATGAACAGCATCAATCCGTTTACGTGGTTCAAGACGGCTCGGATGCTACGCAAGAATAAGATAGACTTGATCGTTATTAAGTTCTGGATACCGCTGATGGCGCCGTGTTTGGGCACTATTGCGCGCTTAGCAAGACGCAGAGGGATACGGGTAGTGTCGATATTGGACAATGTGATTCCACACGAGCCGCATTTTTGGGACAAGTGGCTGATTCGTTATTTTGTGCGCAGTGTTGACCGTTTTGTGGCTATGTCGGCGAGCGTTCAGCAAGATTGTTTGCGGTTTTTGCCGGCAGCGAAACATGATATAGTGGCCCTGTCGCCTCATCCGCTGTATGATAATTTCGGCGATCCGGTAGAGCAGCGCGAAGCACGCAAGATGTTAGGGCTGCCCGAAGACAAGACGATATTGCTCTTCTTCGGTTTTATCCGAGACTACAAAGGGCTGGACCTGTTGATGAAAGCGTATAAGAAAGTGATTAGCAGTCAGCAGTCAGGGGTGAGCAAGAACTTGTTGCTTGTCGTAGCGGGAGAGTTTTACAATAACGGTGCGCAGTACAGCGAGTTGGAGAAAGAGCTGCATCTGGAGGGCCGTATAGCCTGGCACACGGATTTTATTGCAGATGACAAGGTGCGGCTGTATTTCTCGGCAGCAGACTTGATTGTACAGCCGTATAAGACGGCGACGCAGAGCGGTGTGACGCAGATAGCGTACCACTTTGAGAAGCCGATGTTGGTTACGAATGTAGGCGGATTGGCAGAGATAGTGCCGGACGGTAAGGTGGGGTATGTGTGCGAGGTGAATGAAGACTCCGTAGCCCAAGCTATAGGTCGCTTTGCCAATATGGATAAAACAGAGAGAGAAAAGAATTTTCGCAAGAATATTCAGATTGAGAAACAAAAATATGCGTGGTCTGCAATGACTGCAAAAATTTATGATAATACGAAGTAAAGCTCCATTACGACTGGGATTGGCCGGTGGCGGAACGGATGTGTCGCCTTATTCAGACCTCTATGGAGGCGCGATATTGAATGCCACTATTTCGCTGTATGCGTACACGACTATTGAGCCGTTAGAATCGAACCGCATTGTGTTCTCTTCGCCGGACGCGGGGAAGGAAGAGGTGTATGAGGCTACGAGCGAACTGCCGACGGACGGTTATTTCGTGCTCGCTAAGGGAGTGTATAACCGCGTGGTGAGGGATTTCACGCATAAGCCGTTGTCGTTTAAGATAACGAGTCATGTGGACTCGCCTGCAGGTAGTGGTCTGGGCACCTCCAGTACGCTGGTAGTGAGCATTTTAGGTGCTTTTGCCGAGTGGTTGAAACTGCCGCTTGGCGAATATGATTTGGCGCGTTTGGCGTATGAGATAGAGCGCAAAGATCTCAATATGGCTGGGGGTAAGCAGGACCAGTATGCCGCGACTTTCGGTGGGTTCAACTATATGCAGTTTCTGCAGGACGATAAGGTCATTGTTAACCCGCTGCGTATCCGTCAGCGCTACCAGGACGAGCTGGCACATAACTTGCTGCTATATTACACGGAAACAAGTCATGTCAGTGCGGAGATAATACAAGGGCAGATTGACAACGTGAAGGCCAAGAATAATACGTCTATTGAGGCAATGCACCAACTCAAGGAACAAGCGGTGTGGATGAAAGAGAGTCTGCTGAAAGGCGATATCGATGCGATAGGCGAGATACTGAATTTCGGTTGGGAGCACAAGAAAAAGACGGCCGCTAATATCTCCAACCCGCTACTGGACGATATCTACCAAACGGCGTTGGCTGCTGGTGCCACGGGTGGCAAAGTTAGCGGCGCAGGTGGCGGAGGATTTATGTTCTTCTACTGCCCCGGAACGAGCCGTTATGCGGTAGAGAAAGCGCTGACCGAACGCTTCTCGGGTCAGGTGAAACGATATGAATTTACACAAGAAGGACTGAAGACATGGACACTATAAAACGCTCAATTGAAAACAGTATTGCGACCAAGCAAGCAATACTTTCTAACGAGGCGCTCCTTGCCCGTATCGGCGAGGTGGCGGAGGTGATGATTAAGGCGCTGCGTGATGGAAAGCGAATCCTATGGTGCGGTAACGGTGGTAGTGCAGCAGATGCCCAACACCTGGCAGCTGAGCTGTCGGGACGATTCTATTACGACCGTCCGCCGCTTAACTCCGAGGCGCTGCATTGTAACACGTCCTATATGACGGCTGTTGCGAACGACTATGGGTACGACCTTATCTATTCGCGCATGATTGACGGCGCTTGTCGTCCGGGTGATGTGCTGGTGGGTATATCGACGTCGGGCAACTCAAAGAATATCTACAATGCGTTCTGCAAGGCGAAAGAGTTAGGCGTTATCACGGTGGCGCTGACAGGCGAGAGTGGTGGTCAGATGAAGAGTAAAGCGGACTATCTGCTCAATGTGCCGTCGGACGATACGCCGCGTATCCAAGAGTCGCATATCATGATAGGCCATATCATCTGCGAGATGGTAGAAGCGAAGATGTTCCCTTGTGCTTAAGGAAGCCGTCATATTAGCAGGAGGTTTCGGTACGCGTTTAAGTCATGTGTTAGGCAACGTACCTAAGCCAATGGCGCCTGTCTATGGCAGGCCGTTTTTGTGCTATATGTTAGACCGTTTGCACGATGCCGGTGTGACGCATGTGGTGTTGGCGACAGGCTATCTGCACGAGGTGATAGACCAGTATTTCCGCAACGGATATCGCGGAATGCGGATTACGTGCTCGGTGGAGGATACACCTCTGTTCACGGGTGGTGCAATTGTTAAGGCGGCGCAGCATATAACGGACGAGGATTTTATAGTGCTCAATGGCGATACGCTTTTCGATATTGATTTGGCGCAGTTGTGCGAGTTCCATAGGTTGCATAACGCGAACCTGACTATCGCGCTGCGCCACGTAACTGACACGTCGCGATATGGCGCCGTGAGTTGTGAGCAGAATCGTATCATTGCTTTCCGCGAGAAGACCGACAGTTCGGGCGCAGGGGATATCAACGGCGGTATCTATTGTGTCAACCGCGCGTGGCTGATGGGGCAAAAACTGCCCGAGAAGTTCTCCTTCGAGAAAGAGTTGATGCAGCCGCTCGCAGGGCAAAACGGTTTCTACGGCGTGACATCCGATGAGTATTTCATCGATATCGGTATTCCCGAAGACTACTACCGCGCCCAGCGTGAGTTCGTCAATCTTTTTCCTGCCGATGAGTTCTTGTTTTTGGACCGAGACGGCGTACTCAATACGCATATCTTAGGCGATTACGTGCGCAACTGGAATATGTGGGAGTGGATTGATGGTGTGCTACCGAAGATGGCAGAGTTGGCGAAGCGGTACAAACGTATTTTTCTTGTTAGCAATCAGCAAGGAGTAGGCAAGGGACGGATGACGCAGGCTGACTTGGACGATATCCATCGTCGGATGATGGCCGATATAACGGCGGCAGGAGGGCGTATAGATAGAATCTATACCTGCACCGAGTTGGAGAGCTCGAACAGTCCGATGCGTAAGCCCGAAATAGGTATGGCCCTTCAGGCGCAGCAGGACTTTCCGGAAGTGGATTTCAGTCGTGCGGTGATGGTAGGAGATAACGTGACAGATATGCTTTTTGCCCGTAACGCCCAACTGCGCGCAGTGTATATAACCAAAAATAATCCCGTACCTGATTCAGTACGGGATATTACCGATTTAACTATTGAATGCTTGCCAGCCTTGGGCTTGTAGCATCATTTCTTCTCCGTTGCGACCGACTAAAACCGTGCCGTAGTCGGGCTTGGTGATGTGGCCGATGATATAAATATCATCTATCGGCACGAGTTTCTCGTAATCGTTGATGTCGCAGGTAAAGAGCAGTTCGTAATCTTCGCCGCCGTTGAGTGCGCAAGTGACGATATTGAGGTTCATCTCTTCTGCCAAAACAGCCGCCTGATAGTCAATCGGCAGTTTGTCCTCGTAGATAGAGCAGCCGCAGTTCGACTGGTTGCAGATATGCATCAACTCAGACGACAAGCCGTCGCTGATGTCCATCATCGCTGTCGGCTTGATACCTGCCTCGCGCAGTTTCTCGATGATATCGCGGCGAGCTTCCGGCTTGAGTTGGCGTTCTAACAAGTATTCTTTTCCCTCAAAGCGGAGAGCCTCCGCAGGCGTATCGCCATTCGGATTCAACGATTGCGCCACAAGTCGTTCGCGCTCAAGGAGCTGCAGGCCCATATAGGCTGTGCCGAGATTGCCCGTGACGCATATTAGATTATGCTCTTTCGCGCCGTTACGATAGACTATTTCGTCTTTGTTGGCTGTACCAAGACAAGTGATTGAGATAGTGAGTCCCGTCATCGAAGCGGATGTGTCGCCACCTACCAAATCCACGCCGTACCGTTCGCAAGCTAAGCGAATACCGGCATAGAGTTCCTCGATATCTTCCACGCTGAAGCGCTTTGATATGCCGAGCGAAACGGTTATCTGCGTCGGTGTGGCCATCATGGCGTAGATATCCGAGAAGTTCACTACCGCCGCTTTGTAGCCGAGGTGTTTGAGTGGCACATACTCGAGGTTGAAGTGGATGCCTTCGAGCAGTAGGTCCGTGGTCATGAGTACTTGTTTGTCGCCGAAATCCATCACAGCTGCATCGTCGCCGACGCCTTTTAGGGTCGAGGGTTGCACGGGTTTGATACCCTCCGTCAGATGACGTATCAGACCAAACTCTCCCAATGTCGAAATCTCTGTTTTTCCGTTACTTGTAGCCATATTTATCCGAATTACGCGGCAAAGATAGTGCTTTTTTTGCACTTGTGCAAATTTTATGCAGAAATAATGCATTTTTAGTTGATTAAGGGTGAAATTGTCAATGAATTATGCTACACTTATGCTATGATCCCGTTATTGTCCCGTGTGTCACGTATAAATCACATATGAATAACCTATGAATCACATATGAATCACCTATGAATCACCTAAGTTTTGCAGGAGATTTTTTGGAGTAAAAAATATGTTTGGCACGGAATTTGTTTGGCGGTTAGTAAACCCTGCGATTTTAGAGGGGAAACCATTAAATTGAAAAGGTATTCATTAAATTGAAAAGGTATTCATTAAATTGAAAAGGTATTCATTAAATTAAATTGAGAAGGTATGAAAAAGATTGTGATTTTGGCTATTAGTGCCATTCTTGTAGCAAATACGTTTGCGCAAGAACAGAAGAAAGAGTGTGCAGCATTTGCGCAAGAACAGAAGAAAGAGTGTGCAGCATTTGCACAGGAACAGAAGAAAGAGTGTGCAGCATTTGCACAGGAACAGAAGAAAGAGTGTAACGGCGGTAAGCAGTTGAGTAAAGAAGAACGTGTAGAGTTTGACATCAAACGTTTTACCAACGAGCTGATGCTGAGTGATCAACAGGCAGAGAAATTTGCTGTAACGTATCGCGAATATGCGGCGAAGCTGGATGAGTTGTTTGAGAAAAATGTCGCTTCGGGCAAGTGCGAGAAAGACAAAGACCAGACCGATGCCGAACTGGACAAATTTGCTAAACAGCGTTTTGAAGGACTCAAAAAATTGGCAGACTTACAATCTAAGTTCTACGACAAGTTCCGCAAAGATTTGAGCGCTAGACAGGTGGATAAAGTCATGCGTATTAAAGAGCCGTTCGGACCGAAGCCGTGTTGCGGCAAACACGAATTCCATAAAGGTCCACAACAGTTTGAGAAACAGGGACCGCGCGAGTTTGAAAAACAGGGACCGCGTAAAGAGGAGTTTGTGCGCTAAGTAAGTAAATTGCTTTGCCGAGCGGCAAAAATATATCGAAAAAGGTGGCTTTTCTTCATAAAAGTCGCTTTTTTTTTGCGTATTCCAAATAAAAGCAGTAATTTTGCAGGCTTAATTTGCGCGTAATGTGTATATGCGTGCGTAAAAATGTAAGGGATTATGATTGAATACATTGCAGGAAAACTGACGGAATTGAATCCGACCTATGCGGTGATAGAAGCTGCAGGAGTTGGGTATGAGATTAACATTGCTCTGCCGGCGTATAGTGCGTTGGTGGGGAAAGAAAATGGTGCGAATGGTGGAAATGGTGAAGTGGTGAAGCTGTATGTGGAGGAGATAATCCGTGAAGATACGCACGATTTGTACGGATTTATGACGAAGGGAGAGCGGCAGTTGTTTGTGATGCTGATGACGGTAAGCGGCATAGGTGCGAATACGGCACGGATGATTATGTCGGCTTATACGGCAGGCGAGATACGTCAGATTATTGCGACGGGCAACTCTCGTGCGTTGGCCCAGATAAAGGGAATGGGTCCGAAGACGGCACAGCGGATTATTGTGGATTTGAAGGATAAAGTGCTGAAGATAGATTTGGGTGATGGGGTTAGTGGTGAAAATGGTGACGTGGCTCCGTCAGATGTATTGTTTGCGGTTGAGGAGAATCCTGTTAAGGCTGAGGCTGTGAGTGCGTTGCTGATGTTAGGTTTTGCGGCGACGGCGAGCGGCAAGGCAGTGGATAAGATACTGAAAGGCGACCCGACGCTGAAGGTCGAAGCGGTGATTCGCGAGGCACTGAAGATGCTGTAATTTGAGGAAACTCATTAACATATTATTGTTGTTGCTGCTGCCGTTAGTGGTGGCGGGACAGAGTCGTCAGCCGTTGATACCGTCGGCTCGGAATGATCGTCGAATGGCGGAAGAGCGAGAGCGGGCACGTCAGGATTCGATTCGAGCTGCGAGTGGTGAGGTGTTGACGACGGATGGCACGGAGCTGACAGCTGCGCAGGATTCGGCGGTGATGCCACCTTTGCAAGGAGACAGATTGGGTGATGTGAAGACGGAGGTTATCTATGACCCCGTGACGGGAGGATATATCATTCACACGAAAATAGGCGACACAGATATAGCGACGCCGTATCTGCTGAACGAGCAGGAATATAAGGATTACTCGGAACGGGAGTTGATGCACCGTTACTGGCAGCAGAAGATAAGTGAAGTGGAGCATAATAACGAGCGGAAGTTCGACATCACCGATATGAAATTCAATATCGGTCCGGCAGACAAGGTGTTCGGTCCAGGTGGTGTGCAGTTGAAACTGCAAGGAAGTGCGGAACTGCTGTTCGGCTTTAAGCATCAGTTTATCGATAACCCGAGTTTGACTCGCAAAGCGCGGAATAACAATATCTTTGACTTCGATGAGAAGATACAAGTGAGCGTGAACGGTAAGGTGGGTACGCGACTCAACTTCAACCTGAACTATAACACGGAGGCATCGTTCTCATTCGATCAGCAGAATCTGAAGTTGACGTACAAGGGCGAGGAGGATGACATTATTCAGTCTATTGAGGCGGGTAACGTGTCGATGGACCTGAACTCGTCGTTGATACGCGGAACGCAGGCGTTGTTTGGTTTTAAGACGACGTTGAAGTTCGGCAAACTGAAGATACAGGGTTTGATATCGCAGCAGAACTCCGAGGCGCAGACGGTGAACAGTCAGGGCGGTGCGCAGATGACGAAGTTCGAGATAGATGCCGATAAGTACGACGAGAACAGGCATTTCTTCTTAGGCTATTTCTTCCGCGATAAGTACGAGCAGGCGATGTCGGCTTTGCCGTATGTGGCATCGGGTGTGACGATAAACAAGATAGAGGTTTGGGTGACGAATAAGCGAGGGACGTACGACCAGGCACGTAATATTGTGGCGTTTGTGGACTTGGGTGAGGTACAGAAACATATCTATAACCCGACGTGGGTGCCCAACGGCGCTGTGCCACAGAATATGTCGAACTCGCTATATGACAATGTGAAGGCGTTGCCGGGAATACGTGATATTCAGCAAGTGAGCACGGTGCTGCAGACGAATACGAATATGGAGAGCGGTGACGAGTTTGAGAAGATAGAGTCGGCTCGCTTACTGTCGTCGAGCGAGTATACGCTGAATAGTGCGTTGGGCTTTATCTCGCTGAAGTCGGCGCTAAACCAAGACGAGGTATTGGCAGTTGCGTATGAGTATACGTATGGCGGACAGGTGTATCAGGTGGGTGAGTTCTCGACGGATGCGAGCGATGATTTGGCGGCGCCTGCGACATTGATGCTGAAGATGCTGAAGTCGTCGATTAATGCTCCTCATGCGTATAACGCGGCCCGCAAGAACGATAAGTACGGTACGTGGGATTTGATGATGAAGAACGTGTATTCGTTAGGTGCTTCGTCGCTGACGAACGAGAAATTTGAGTTCTATATCAACTACCGCAACGACTCGTTAGGTACGTCGATACAGTATCTTCCGGAGTCGGCTATCAAGGGCAAGCAGCTGTTGCGCGTACTGCAACTCGACCGTTTGGATGCGCGCAATAATCCTGCGCCGGACGGTAAGTTCGACTTTGTGGAAGGCTATACGGTGCTGTCGGGATCGGGACGTGTGATATTCCCGGTACTGGAACCGTTTGGTAGTTACCTGAAATCGCAGATTAAGGACGATAAGATAGCTGAGAAATATATATTCCAGGAGTTGTACGACTCGACGCTGGTAATTGCGCAAGAGTTAACGGAGAAGAATAAGTTCACGCTGAAAGGTAAGTACAAGGGCACGAGTGGCAGCCAGATCAGTCTGGGTGCTATGAATGTGCCTCGGGGAAGTGTGACGGTGACTGCCGGTGGTGCGACGCTGATAGAGAACGTGGACTATACGGTTGACTACGCGATGGGAACAGTGACGATACTGAATGAGTCGATTCTGGAGTCAGGAACGGCGGTACAGTGTAAGTTAGAGAATCAATCGACGTTCTCGCTGCAGCGGAAGAGTTTGTTCGGTGCGCATTTAGAGTACGAGTTCAATAAGGACTTTGTTGTAGGTGCGACGATTATGCACTTACGTGAGAAGCCGCTGACGACGAAAGTGAACACGGGCAGTGAGCCGTTGGCGAATACGGTGTGGGGTGTTAATGCGACGTGGAAGACGGAGTTGCCGTGGTTGACGTCTGCTTTGGATAAGATTCCGTGGATGGAAGTGACAGCACCTTCGACTTTCCAAGTGAGTGCTGAGTTTGCGCATCTGATACCGGGTCATACGAAAGATGTGGGTTCGGCAGGAACGGCGTATATAGACGACTTTGAGTCCACGAAGACGAATATCGACGTGCACTATCCGAGTATGTGGTTCCTTGCTTCTACGCCATATAACCCGTCCTCGACCAAGCAGTTCAACACAGATGATGCGAAGCTGACGAACGATATACGGTACAACCGCAACCGTGCGTTGATGAACTGGTATCACGTGGATCCGATTTTCGGTTATCCTCAAGCGAACACGCCGGCACATATCAAGGACGATTTGAATGCGTTGAGTGACCATCGTACGCGTATCGTTCTTCAGGACGAGTTGTATCCGACTCGTGGTCAGGCGGCATCGAATGAGGATGTGCGCTTAACGGTACTGAACCTGTCGTTCTATCCGCAACAACGTGGACCGTACAACTTGAGCGCGTCGGAGTTTGACTCGGACGGTAACCTGACTAATCCGAAGAATCGTTGGGGCGGTATCATGCGCAAGTTGGATAACACGGATTTCGAGAAGGCGAATATCGAGTATATCGAGTTTTGGCTGATGGATCCGGGTCTGACTAACCCGAACGGCTACGACGGCGAGTTGTATATCAACCTTGGTGATATAAGTGAGGACATCTTGCGTGACGGTAAGAAGAGTTTCGAGCACGGTTTGCCGGTGAGCGAGACGAGTGGTAACCGCGTGGATTCGACCATCTGGGGTGTTGTGCCTCGAACAACGTCAACAACGGTGGCATTCTCCAACGAGGCGGGATCGCGTATTCGCCAAGACTTGGGTCTGAACGGATTGAATAGAGAACAAGAGTTGAACTTCTCGTACAACGGCACGTATCCGTACCGCGACTTTGTGAATGCGATGCGTGATAAAGTGACTAACCCGACGGTACGTCGTCAGTGGGAGAATAGTCCGTACTCGCCGTTCAATGACCCGGCAGGTGATAAGTATCACTACTACCGCGGCACGGACTACGACGAACAGGCGGTGTCCGTTCTAGATCGATACAAGCAGTTCAATAACACCGAAGGTAACTCGCCTGACTCGGATAACCAGACGGAGTCGTACGGAACGGCCTCGACCCTGACGCCGGATATAGAGGATATCAATAGCGATAACACGCTGAACGAGATAGAACGTTACTATCAGTACAAGGTTATTCTGCGTCCGGATATGATGCAGGTAGGTAAGCAGCATATTGCGGAGCGTAAGGTATCGTCCGTGACGCTGCGTAACGGCGAGAAAGTGGATGTGGTATGGTATCAGTTTAAGATACCTCTTCGCGGTGACAGCGCAACGATGCAGACGATAGGTAATATCCGCAACTTCAAGTCTATTCGCTTCATGCGACTGTATATGACTAACTGCGCGCAAGAGACCCACCTGCGTCTGGCGACATTGGACCTTGTTCGTGGTGAGTGGCGTGCGTACAACAAAGACTTGGCCCCTCTCGGCACGACAGTGAACTCAGGCGCATCGCTTGATGTGGAGGCGGTTAATATCGAGGAGAATGCAAGCAAGACTCCTGTTAACTATGTGCTGCCTCCTGGTGTGACGCGTCAGACCGACCCGGGTCAAGCGCAACTGGTACCGCTAAACGAACAAGCGATGGTGCTGCGTGTACATAACCTGTCGCCGAAAGATGCTCGTGCGGTGTATAAGAACACGACGTACGACATGCGTAACTACAAGCACTTCCAGATGTTTGTGCATGCTGAAGCGACTGAGGAAGAGCCGAACCTGCATAACGGTGACTTGACGTGCTTTGTGCGTTTGGGTACGGACCTGAAGAATAACTACTACGAATATGAGATACCGTTGGTTCTGACCGATCCCGGAATATACAATAACGATAACGTGAACGACCGCTACAAAGTGTGGCCGGAAGCGAACTATTTCGACTTCCCGTTTAAGGTGTTCACGGATGCGAAGACAGAGCGCAACAAGGCTAAACGGGCAGGAAACACGAATGTGGGTAACACGATACCGTATATCATCTACGACGAGGAGAACGGTAAGCCTCAGAACCGTATCACGGTAATGGGTAACCCGACGCTGCAAGAGGTAGAGTGTATCATGATAGGTATCCGCAATAACGGCGTGACGATGACCAGCGGTGAGGTGTGGGTAAACGAGATGCGTTTGTCGGAATTCAACGAGCAGGGTGGTGTGGCAGCACAAGCCAACGCCTCGCTGGCGGTGAGTGATATCGCACAGCTCAATGTCGCGGGACAACTCGAGACGGCAGGCTACGGAAGTATCGAGTCCAACGTGCTGAGCCGTAATATGGAGAATAACTACCAGTTGTCCGTTTCGGCAGCGATGGAAGTAGGACGTCTATTCCCCGAGAAAGCCAAACTGCAGATACCGGTTTATGTGTCCTACTCGACGAACACGTCCACGCCAGACTATAACCCGTTCGATACGGACGTTAAACTCAAGGACGCACTTGAGACCTTAGACACCAAAGAGCAGCGTGACTCGCTCAAGCTCATGTCGAACACGGTGACGCAGTCCACGAACTTCTCGGTAACGAACCTGAAGGTGAATATCAAGTCGAAGAAGAAAGATATGTTCTACGACCCGGCGAACTTCTCTATCTCGGCCTCGTACAATAAGCAGAACGAGCACACGCCGGAGATAGAAAAGAACCTAACGACCGACCATAAGGGTTCGTTCACGTATGCTTACTCGTTCAACCCGAAGCCGTGGGAGCCGTTCAAGAACATGGAGAAGGTGAAGAAGGTGAAGCTGATAAGCGAGTTCAACCTGTACTATCTGCCGCAGTCTTGGGGCTTCAACACGAATATGCACCGCACGTTCTCACACATGAAACTGCGTGACTTCAATGCGGACCCGACGGCGCAGATGGACTTGACGTACTCGAAAGACTTCACTTGGGACCGTAACTTCGACTTCAAGTACGACTTGACGAAGAACATGAAATTCACCTTCCAGACGGCGATGAACTCGACGGTGGACGAAGGTACATACACTAAAGAGATTATTGACGAGTATCACTTCAGTAATAATTACTACGAGGCGTGGAAAGATACTATTCAGCGCAGTCTGGCTAAGTGGGGTGCTCCATATACCTACCAACAAGTGTTCACCGCCTCGTGGAATGTGCCGTTTAACCGCATCCCGTATGTGGAGGCACTGAGTGCGACAGCATCGTATAACGCTAACTATAATTGGGCTCGTACGGCCTCGTCCACGGAGGATAGAGACCTCGGTAATACGGTATCGTCTGTGCAGTCATGGCAGATAGACGGAGGTATTAACTTCGAGACATTATACGGTAAGTCGAAGTACTGGAAGTCGATGACGCAGAAATACGGCAGTAGTCGTCGTGGTCGTACGTTCCGTCCAAAGACATACACGCAGACCGTGGTGGCAGAGAAAGGTGTGGCGCAAGAGATAGTGCACCGACTCGGTTCGGACCAGCTGACTATCACGGCGAATGACTCGACGGGCAAGCGTGTGGCGATAAGCTATAAGGTGGTGGATCAGAACAAGATTTCTATCACTCCTAAAGCGGACTGTGCATCGCTCACTATTAAGGTAGAGACGAAAGATCCGAATACCTCTAATCCTGCTCAGGTGACGCGCGATATGTTTGCGTACGTAGGCACGATGATACGGCGTGTACAAGTGACGTATCGTCGTACGAACTCGTTGACTGTGCCTGGCTTTAACCCGCAGATAGGTTTTATGGGTCAGACGCGGCAGGACGGTATCTATGCGCCCGGTTGGGATTTTGCCTTCGGCTTTATTCCGAATGACTTCATGAACAAAGCTAAAGCGAATGGCTGGTTGAGCGGTGACACGGCAGTGGTACAGCCTGCGGCCCGTGCAATGACGGAAGATATTGACATTAAGATTAACCTCGAACCGCTTCCGGGTCTGAAGATACAGTTGTCCGGTAAACGGTACTATGCGAACTCAACGTCTATCATCTATTCGTACGATCAGATGCAAGAGAACCTGACGGGTTCGTTCAATATCACGTCGGTGGCGATAGGGACGATGTTCTCTCGTGTGGCTTCGCAGGAGGAGAACTTCGCCAACTCGACGTTCGAGCAGTTCCTGCGTAATCGCGATGTGGTGCGAGGTCGTGTGCAATCCCAGTACGACGGAATACGCTATCCGACCACCGGATTCATGCAAGGTAAGATATACTCGGTTGATGGCAAGTACACCCCCAAGAACGGCACAGTATCGAGTAAGTCAGCGGATGTGCTCGTTCCTGCGTTCCTGGCTGCTTATACGGGACGTAGTGCCGAAAAAGTGTCGCTTAATCCGTTCTTAGGCATACTGAAGATATTGCCGAACTGGAGTGTGACGTACGATGGTTTGGGCAGGCTGCCTTGGATGCGTGACCACTTCCGCTCCGTGACCCTGACGCACGCTTATACGTGTAAGTACGCGATAGGCTCGTACTCGTCGTTCTCGACCTGGGTGCCGGCCGACGGAGACAATAAGATGATTGGTTTCGTTCGCGACGTGACGACGGATAATCCTATTCCGTCCTCGGCATACGATATCTCGTCAGTAAGTATCACGGAAGCTTTCTCGCCGCTGATAGGTCTGAACTTAGCGATGAAGAACTCGCTGTCGCTTAAGTTCGAGTACCGCAAGCAACGTAATCTCGCGCTCAATGTGACCTCTGTGCAACTGACGGAAGGCCATACGGACGAGTTCGTGATTGGCGGTGGATACACAATAAAGAACCTCAATTTCGTGGCGAAGAATAAGTCGGGTGTGCAGAAGAAAGTGTCGAACGACCTCAAACTGTCTGTGGACTTGAGCTACAAGAATATGATGACACTCTTGCGCAAAGTGGATGAGGGTATCACGCAGGCTTCGACCGGCAATAAGGTCTTCTCTATTAAGATCGCGGCAGATTATGTTCTCTCGCAGAAGATTAATTTGCAGCTCTTCTACGACCACCAGGGTACGACGCCGCTGATCTCGTCGTCCTATCCTGTTAAGGCGGATAATGTGGGTATCAATATTAAGCTCATGCTTACGAGGTAATGGGTTATCGGGTAGGCATTATAGGACCGGAGTCGACGGGTAAGTCCACGTTAGCGAAGTATCTGGCAAAGCGGTATAACGGCGTTTACGTGCCTGAGTACGCGCGTGAATATATGGAGAAACTCGATAGACCATATTCGTACGACGACGTAGTCTCTATCGCCCACCACCAGATTGAGCACCTTCAAGGGTTGCAGGACGGGCTTTATTTCTTCGATACGGAACTGATTATAACGAAAGTGTGGTTTGAGTATAAGTACGGTTCGTGTCCGGATTGGCTCGAAAAGGCTATTCGCGATTATCCGATGGACACGTATTTGCTCACCTATCCCGATATAAAATGGGAACCGGATCCTGTTCGAGAGAATCCGGCTATCCGTTTAGAACTGTTTGAGCGGTACGAGCGCGAAGTTCAGGCGCTTGATATTCCTTATTACGTAGTTAAGCACCTCTTGCCGTAAAGTTCGTGCAGAGCCATCCAGACAAAGGCCAGTTTGAGAGAGTGCATAGGTAGCCAGTAACGGATGACTATCGGTGCGGCAAAAGTGGTGGTGCCATAATAAACAAATCCAAAGACAAAGAGCAGAGCGAAAGCTAACCGTTGTGGACGGGTAGCAAGTGCCGTTTTGCGGCGGATGATAATCAACACTAAAGCCGCGATGAATAGACACCATGTGGTAAGCTCGATTGCAGGAAGTGCATTTTTCAGTCCTTGTTCGTAGATAGGATACCGCGCCGGATGAGGCTCGGCGGTATTCATGCCAAACCACGATGCCATGTCTTGTTGGTCCGAAGGCACTTCGGAGTAGTGAGCTAACATCTCCATAAACGTGCTGGGATAGAACACATCTTTGATGTTCAGCGACAAGTAGTATTTCCAGAACAAAGCGGGATAGTGCAGGATTAGCCACTTACCGTAATCGCTATAGAGTCCTCCACCTAACCGTGACCATGCGATGGGATACGGAGTCTGGGTGGTTTGCATATAGCGGTACATGTATTGCTTGAGGGGGAAATGGGATTGCCAGATAAAGGCGGCTGTCACGTGTCGTCCGCTGTCTGTTGCTGCAATAGTAAGGTCGTTGAAGTACGGTTGTACAAAGTTGTGCAGGTCGCGCAAACGGCGGTCATCGGGTTGTTGCTCGACCTCGATATAGGGTAATATATGCATTGCATTATTGGCGAGTTGCCATCCGTCAAAGCCGGTAGAGAACTGCTTGCGGTGGATAACGTGTTGCATATTGGTGCATATATTCTGGTAGAAGACGGCGAAGAGGATACACGTTATCACGATAGTGGTCCAGCGCAGTAACGGTTTGCCGGCAAGGATGAGTATCGGTATAAACGCGAGTGGGAAGAACATTGCGGAATAGCGCACAAATAAGCATCCGAAGAACGCTGCCAGATAGACGCCTGCTGCCAGCCAGGAGTTATCGTAAATGACCACCAGTAGCATCGCTAACATGATGAGGATGAGACAGCAGAATAGTGCGTCTGACATCAAGGCGTTTAGCATATATAGGCAAGTAGGCGCGAGTGTGGCCACTACTTCGATGAGTATGCGTACCCAAGTCTGCGTGATGGGGTAGTAGCGCTTGATAGCCAGCAAGAACAAACCAAGAGACAGAGCGTATAGTAGGAACTGGGCGATAATAACAGCTTGCAGACCGTGCGAGAAGGCGTGAACGACCTGCAGAAAAGCGGAATAGCCGAATGGGCGGTAGATGCTAAACTGATCGGATGCCGCTGCAGCTACATAACTAAATGCGTCCGAATACGTGGCAGGAGTCGGATAGCAGATGTGGATAAAAATATAGCCGATAATACAGGACACAATAATAGCCATCCAATCGACTAATTGTGGCTTTTGGAAGAGGAAGGACCAATAGGTATTTTTCTTCTCCTTGGGATTAGTTGTTGCTTTTTTGCTCATGATACTCTGTTTCTGTATTCACGTTCCAGACATTTAGCTTATCGGCTTTCCCTGCGACGATATTATCCACCGCCTCCATCGCTGTTAGCATCGAGTGGTCCATGTTATTGTATCTGTGCTGACCGTTACGTCCGATACACCAGAGGTTTGGCATAGTGTCCAGGAAGTCACGAACAGCAGGTAGGTTCTTGTACGAGCCGAAATAAGCGGGATAGGCCTTGCGTATTTTGACTTGAGTAGCGTCTAACACATCCGCTGCGTCCACCACATCAATCTTAACCAGCTCGTTGATGGCCATTTGGATAAAGTCCTCTTTGGACATATTCCACAGCTCATCTCCCTCGTTGCAGAAATACTCCATACCAACGAAGACGGTGTTCTGGTAGTCCTTGACCATGTAAGGCGACCAGTTGTTGAAGAGTTGTAGACGACCCACTTTGACGTCGCGTTCCTGCACATAAATCCAAGTGTCAGGCACTCGATTCTGCCACGTACGTATGGTGGTGCTGTTAGTGATACGCAGTTTATTGGCCAGAACGCCTACGGTGATGAAATCACGGTAAGGAAGTTCGTCCGCTGTCTTGGCTACGTCAGCCGGCACGGTGATGCCGCGAAGAGCTGCTATCAGGTCGCGGATTGGCATAGACGAGAAGCAGTAGTCGCAAGGAATAGTTTTCGTAGCTTTGGATTGAGGTGTCTTTACTTCTACGGCAACAATACGATGGTCTTTGACTTGGATACCGACTACTTCGTGTTCCATAAGTACTTCACCACCGAGTGACTTGACTCGTTCTGCAGCGAGTGTCCACAGTTGTCCGGGACCGTATTTAGGATATACGAATTGCTCGATAAGCGATGTCTCGACGTTCTTCTGCCCTTTGTCTGGCCGTCTAAAGGGTCGTGTCAGTACATCTTTGAGCAGGGCGAAGATGGATAACCCTTTGACGCGTTGAGCTCCCCAGTCTGCTCCTATCTGCGAAGGATGAACACCCCACACTTTGGTGGTATAGTCTTCGAAGAACATCTCGTATAGTGGCCGTCCGAAACGATTGATGTAGAAGTTCTCAAGGGATGTCTCCGGCAGTTTCTTAAAGACAGCATGGATATAACCGCACCCTGCTCGGAAGGTGTTCTTCAGTCCTAAACCGGCAAAAGTTGCCCACTTGACGGAGATAGGGTAGTCGAAGAATTTGCGCAGGAAGAAGATACGTGATACCCGTTCGCGATTGAGCATGACACAATCGGTCTGCTCCGGATCAGGACCACCTTCCGCGAGAGGTTTATGCTTATCTAACAGGATATCGTCCAAAGCGGGCGAACCTTGCATCGGCATTAAATCCTGCCACCATTGGGTGACGCGCTCGTTCTTTGAGAAGAAACGGTGACCGCCGATGTCCATTCGGTTGTTCTTGTAGTTGACCGTTTGGGAGATACCTCCTATTTGCGATGTTGCTTCGAGTACGATAGGGTGAATATCGGTACGTTGCAACAATTCCGTAGCTGCGGTCAGGCCCGCAGGTCCGGCACCTATGATGAGAGCCGTTTTCATGTATTGGGTTGTTTATAGAACAATGTCATTTTGCGGGCAAAGAAGTTCCAGAAGAACACTAATGCCGTGGATATAAGTTTAGCAACCATATAATGGAGCCCGATGAGCTCAACCGCGCAGTACATAATGAGTTCGTTGAGCCCAAGACCGATGACACCGATAATAGCAAAAACGATAAACTCGACCCAGCGGTTGTTGAGACGGTGAGTAGAAAAGACTATTAGGTTGCTCAGTATATAATTGACGGTGAGGCCGATAATGAAGGCGACCGCCGCTGAAACCAAATAGGGCACGCCGAACCATTCCGTAAGAGCGTACAGCGAGCCGTAGTCGGCTATAAAAGCTAACCCTCCAACAAATCCGTAGCGGATAAGTTGATAGAATGTATCTTGCGACTTTAGCAGTTTGTCGATGAACTTTTGCATAGACGGTGGCTATATAAAGGATACGTTAACAGTCCGAGGCTGATGAGCAGCATGATTATGACAAGGGCGAAGCTCCATTTGTCTGTCTTGAGGGCGCTGGGGGTGAACTCCATATGTAGCGCGTGTTCGCCTGCGGGGATTAGGGCTGCGCGGAGCGTGTAGTTAGCACGTGCAAGAGGGAGCTCCTCTCCGTCGCAGTACAGATGCCAATCGAACGGGTAGTATATCTCCGAGAAGACGGCCACACGAGGCTCAGCCAAGACGGAGGTGTAGTCCAGACTGTTCGGCTGGTAGTGCGTAAGACGAATAGCATCGTTCGCACTTGCTTCTCCGGCACCGGACAGCGCTGCCTCAAAGCGTTGGTCCGCTACTGCTTGATGGCGCAGGTCGAGTTGCCACAGGGCCTGACTCTCTTCGTCCGGCGTAGCTACGAACTGCGTCTGGTCCACAAACCAAGCGTTACCGAACGCCTGCGGGTTGAGTTGGACTCCGTTGCGGGTAACGAAATACTTGGTGTTGAGCATATTGAGAACCTGCATATTATTGCGGCTGATATGCGCGTCGATAAGGTCCTGATAGCGGCGCAGTTTGACGGCCGAGTAGCCGCCTATCGATTTGAGTCGGTAGGACGTGCGCGCATCGTTGAACGTGTTGGCTGTGAGATTCAGCACGCGGTAGTCAAGACTCTTGTCTTGTAGAATCTGCTCCTCCCAAGGCTGCATCGTGAAGTAGCGGCCGTTGTCTTTCTTGGATACGAAATCCTTGTTACCAAAGAAACGCCTGTTGACTGGCACCATGTCCGCCAGGACCAATACAGCCAGCAGAGCATAGACGTAGGCGGGCTTCATCTTGTTCGTCCACGTATAAGCGCAGAGCAAACCGGCGGCTAAGACGATGAAGATAAACGAGCGCCAAGCGTCGCTTTGCAGCATGGAAGCACGCTGGTCGATAATCATCTGGTAGATGTTGTTACCGACTTGACTCTTCCACTGGGCGTCGTAAGACGAGGTGAAATCGAACATCGACCCGCCGAACAGTGCCAAGATAAGGCATAAGCCCGCCGTGATACCCGCTGCTATGTAGATAGGCTTGCGTAAGGGTTGCCTATCCTCTGCGCTCAGCAGTTGCTGCAAACCGAGGAAACCAAGCAGCGGAATCGTTATCTCCGCTACGATGAGTATCGACTCCACAGCGCGGAACTTATTGTACATCGGGAAGTAGTCGTAAAAGAACTGCGTGAGAGGCATAAAGTTCTTTCCCCACGCCAGTAGAATTGAGAAGATCGTGGCAATCAGTAGGCCCCATTTATACGGTCCGGGAACAATAATCAGTGCCAGAATAAACAGGAAGCAGATGATTGCTCCGACATAGACGGGACCGGAGGTGAAGGCTTTCTCTCCCCAGTAGGTCGGCGCCGACTGGCAGAACTGTTTGGCACTTGCCTTAGGTACGCGCGCTTGGACGAGTTCTTTGTAGAGGACTGACTTCTCGCCGACGTTATAGCCACTTGCGCCGCCGAGCAGGTTCGGAATCATGAGATTGAGTGTCTCCACCTTGCCGTATGACCAAGCAGTCGCGTAGTCGATATCGAGACCTTTCTGTTGCTTGTCGGATTGCTCTTCTTGTGTCAGTTCGGAGTGACCACCGCGCATCGTCTCAGCCAAGTACTCGTTGTTCATCTGAAACCACGACAGCTTCGTGCCGTAGATAAGCAGTGCGCAAGCAACGAGAATGGCGATGTTGATACCGAGCCACTTGAAGTCTTTCTTGCGGATATAAATATAACACTCCGTCAAGGCCATTATGCCAAGCAGCAACGCTATGTAATAGGTCATCTGGGGGTGCATAGTTATACTGATGAAGCCATAGATGAGCGTCAGCGGAACACCGAGGTAGTATTTCTTGCGGAAGATAGCGTATATGCCGCCGATAAAGGGCGCCAGAAATCCTATTCCCACTGCCTTGGTGATGTGTCCCGCGGGAATAATGAGCATGAAATACGTGGAGAGCGTTAACGCCAACGCCCCGCAGATGGCTAACCACGGATTAATGCCGAAGCATAGCAGCATCAGGAAGAACCCGAATAGGTAACCCATAATGATGCCGATTGCGTTATACTCCCCCGAGAACCCGAAGTGCGTTATTTTCTCGAGTGCCGAACGGATAGCGCCGGACGGCATTCGACCCGTTATCTGGTAGGTTGGCATACCGCCGAACATCGAGTTCGTCCACCACGGATAGTAACCCTCGGCTTTTTGGAACTCCTGTGCCTCGTGCGCTGCACCTTGCCAGTTAATCACGTCCCCAGCGTGCAACACCTTGCCTTGCAGTAAGGGCGAGCAGTATAATAGGGCGAAGGCGAGGAACGCTATTATCGCTACACCGTAAGGTATGAGTTTTTTCCAGTCAAATTGCTTCATATCAGTATTTTTATTTCTTGTAGTTCAGCTTTCACACGCTCTAATATCTCTGTAGCGCGTTGACGGACGTCTGCTCGCTTCGAGCCTGAGGACAGTTCGGCCTTGATGGCATCGATACGGGTAATCTTGAGCTCGTCGCGGATGTATTTAATCTGCTTAATAAGCTCAATATCCTGCACCGTGTAGTAGCGGTTACCGTGTCCGTCCTTACGTGGTTTGAGTTGCTTGAACTGTGCCTCCCAGTACCGCAGGTTCGACGCCGTCAGGCCTGTCAAATCGCGTACCTCGCGCATCGAGTAGTATATCTTCGACTCGTTATCCATTATTTCTTAATTTTGAGGGTACTGCCTGCACGGATATTATCGGACTTAAGGCCGTTCCATTGCTTAATCTGGCTGACTGTGCAGTGGAATTTCTGCGCTATACCGCCCAGTGTATCGCCGTTCTTAATCTTATAGTAGGTCACTCCGTTCACGGAATATCCTCCGCTCAGGCTCGTCTGTTGTGCCAGGTCAATCTCTGCTCGACGGTTATTAATCAGTTCGTCGGCACGGTAGCCGAGAATAACCTCCTGCTGGTCAATATAATCGGTCACGCGGTCGGAAGGCAGGCACAGCGAGTACGTCTTACCACCAGGGATAACATCTTTCGCATATTGCGGATTGAGACGACGGAGTTCGTCTAACTCGATACCGAGAATCTCGCTAATCTGCAGCAGGTGTTGCCGTACGTTGGTCTGGATAGTGTCCGTCTGTTCCGACATCTCTATCGCCTCGGGACATATACCGTGTAAGTCGGCGTAGTTAATCGAGTAGGCCGCCGCAATGAAGATGGGCACATAGCCGCGAGTCTCTGCCGGCAGGAAAGGATAGATCGACCAGAAGTCTTTCTTACCGTCCGCGCGGTGAATAGCCTTATTCACGTTACCCGGTCCGCAGTTATAGGCGGCGAGTGCAAGCGTCCAGTCTCCGAACATATTATACAGCGACTTGAGGAAGACGCATGCGGCTTCTGTAGACTTGATCGGGTCCATGCGCTCGTCCACTAACGAGTTAATCTCCAGTCCGTACAGACGACCGGTCGAAGGCATGAACTGCCATAGTCCTGCCGCACCTGCGCGCGAATGGGCTTGCGGGTTAAGGGCCGACTCAATAACGGGTAGGTAGCACAGCTCATACGGCAGACCATTACGACCTAAAGCATCGTAGAAAATAGGGAAGTAGTACGCTGCCTTGCGCTGAATACGGGCTAACTGCTTCGGGCTGCGCTGAATATAGCGCAGAATAAACGCCCGCACTACCGAGTTATACGGCATCTCCACAATAAAAGGCAGCGCCTGAAGGCGAGCTTTGTAGATAGAGTCCGGCAGTTCGGCTACGGACGTGTCGCGTGTACAGGTCTCCGTATCCACAGTCGCGATGGTGTTGTCGAAGATAGCCGTATCAACTACGAGCACCTGATCGCTGTCCTGTTGAATAGGAGCAATAGTGTCGTTCGCAACCGTCGTGTTAAGTGAGTCTAATCGTTGGGCCGAAACAGTCAGCGCGGCCAGTAAGCATAAGATTGTAAATAGGTATTTGTTCATTGTTTAAAAAGAAATAGCTAATTTAAGTTCGGCAGATTTCTGGTCAGGTATCTGCGTGTCGTAGTATATCTGCGGCTCAATATTGATGGATAAGTCATCCGATATATCGAAGTCAAACAGTTGGGCATCTACGTAGGCGTCGATAATTGACAGTGCGTAAACCAGTATGGATACCACTATCGATATGTCGCGATTACGGCGGTAGGAGTTCTGTCGGTCTTTGAGAATACTTGTGTAATTGGCCACACCACCCATCCGCTCAATCGTGTACCCTTCGGGTAAGATAGCGTTGTAGGAGCGTGTCGGGTCGGAGGATATATTGTTCGCGTCTGCAAGAATATCGCGGTAGGCTTGTTTATAGGACTCATATTTCTCGCCGTTCCAAGAAATGGCAAATCCACACCCCATTAATCCGCCATAGACAATCGGTAGCTTCCAGTAACTGCGGTTGTAAATCTGTCCCAATCCGGGTACAATAACCGCCAACCACGTGGCGCGAAGCGGGTCAGGCTTCCATAGCAGTTCCTGGGAATTCAGAAGGAGCGTGTCCGGTTTCTCTACCACAGGCATAATCACCGGTTTGACCGTGTCCACAATTGGCGTGACCGTGTCCACCACAGTAGGCTGCACCGTGTCAACGGATAGGCTCACACTGTCTGCCTCGCTTGCCCAAACGCGCAAAAAGTACGTCAGCACCAGAACTAATATGACGAATGTTCGTCTCAACGTAATACCGTGATAAAATCGTTCAATTCTTTCTCGTCGGCAAAGGGTATAACTATCTTATTTCCGCTAATCTTCACCGACCGGCCAAAGATAGTGGACAACTCTTTCTCTTGCGCTGCGAAGCTCGTGGTACGCTTACTGCCTGCCTTTTTCTCTTTCTTCGGCTCCGCTGCCAATTCTTCCACCTTACGCACACTCAGACCCTCGGCGAGAATGCGTTTGTAGAGGTAGAGCTGCTGCTCCGTTGATTCGGAGGCGAGAATAGCACGCGCGTGCCCCATATCGATTTTCTTCTCCTTGATACCAATCTGTATCTCGGCGGGTAACTTCAGTAGGCGCAGGTAGTTAGCCACTGTCGCGCGCTTCTTACCTACACGCTCCGACATCTTCTCCTGTGTCAGGTTATAGTCGTCGATAAGGCGTTGGTAAGCCAGAGCAATCTCGATTGCGTCCAAGTCCTCACGCTGGATATTCTCAATCAGTGCCCACTCCATCACTTGCTCGTCCTTGGCCGTACGGATATAGGCGGGGATGGTGTTGAGTCCGGCCAGCTTGGCTGCGCGGAAACGACGCTCACCGGCAATAATCATATAACTGCCGTCGTCGTTCTTACGCAGTGTGATAGGGGATATCACGCCGTGTGCCTTAATTGAATCGGCCAACTCTTGCAGCGCCTCTTGGTCGAAGGTGCGGCGAGGCTGGTTGGGGTTAGCGATAATCTTCGCCAACTCAACTTCGTTAATACTGCTCCCACCACGCGGTTCGACGTGAGTGGTATCTATCAGCGCGTCCAAGCCGCGACCCAGTCCTGTTACTTTCTTCATCGTTGTATCAATTCGTTTGCAAGGTTGATATAATTCTGCGCACCCTTCGAGTGGCGGTCGTAGTCAATGACGCTCAGTCCGTGACTTGGCGCTTCGCTCAAGCGCACATTGCGGTAGATAACCGTGTTGAACACGAGGTCACCGAAGTGGCGTTTCACCTCTTCATATACCTGGTTGCTCAGACGCAGACGGTTGTCGAACATCGTCAGCAGGAAGCCTTCTATCTGAAGCGACGGGTTGAGGTTAGACTTGATAATCTTAATCGTGTTGAGCAGCTTGGCAATACCCTCGAGCGCAAAGAACTCGCACTGAACAGGGATAATCACACTGTCACTGGCCGTCAGCGCATTTATCGTTATCAATCCTAACGACGGCGAGCAGTCAATCAAAATATAGTCGTACTCGCTACGTACCTGATTGAGAATACGCTTTAGGCGCTCCTCACGGTTATCCAGATTCTGCATCTCGATCTCCGCACCCACCAGGTCGATATGGCTCGGTATAAGCGATAGCCCCTGAACACCGGTCTCCAACACTGCTGCCTGAGGAGTGATCTCGTCCACTAAGCACTCGTAGATAGTGTTACTCAAATTGCGAATCTCTATGCCCAATCCCGACGAGGCGTTGGCCTGCGGGTCCGCATCCACAAGCAGCACTTTCTTGCCCGCATAAGCCAGACCCGCTGCTAAGTTAATGGCGGTCGTCGTTTTACCTACGCCACCTTTCTGGTTCGCAATACAAATAATCTTACTCATATATCTTACTTTTTTGTTTCTAATTTTTGTTTATCGGCTCGAATCGTCTTCGGGCGTATATTCGGCACTTGCCACATCCACGCGAAGTTCAGGCTCAGTGCCATCGGGTTTGACTGACCGAAGTAATCGCTTGAGCGCGAAGCAAAGAGCGTTCCGAAACTGTAGTTGAACCGTACCTCCAATTGGTACAGTCCCGCTTTCTCCGTCCTGCAGTACGCTCCCAAACCGCCTGCGATGCCCCAGTCGAACTTATTGTCGATAGTGGCGTATTGATGCACTTCCTCTGTCTGTTTGGCGCCCTTGCCTCCGTCATCTTTCAGGCAGTAGCCTATCTGCGGACCGACATTCACAAAGCCGCGCCACGTCTGGCTACCGAAGTAGATATGCATCAGGAACGGCAGTTCCAAGTAGTGCAACTTACGGCTGTAGTTCACCGCTTCCGATGTCTCCGTCGCTTCAGCTCCTTCGCCCCAACCACGTTGCATATAGTTGAGCTCTACCTGCACCGCACAACATTTCTGCTCGCTGTAGCGGAACACCAAACCGCCGTTTCCGCCTAATACGCACGACTGCGTGATATCCGTCATATGAGGCACCGTCGGAGAGAACGTCACCGTCGACGCCATCACACCGCCATGCACACCGATATACATCTCCGGGTGGCGCAGACGACGCTGACCATATACACTGCCTGACACGACAGTCAACAGCAAAACGACTATGTAAGCAATCCGCTTATTCATTCTCTTACTTGTGTATCACTCGAACATACGTATTAATCCATCCGCCATTCTCAGCTACGCGCTCAAAGCGGCTATCCGACTGAAGACCGTAGTACTCCTTGCCTTGAAGCGTTGCTACCAGCTGCCGCATCAGGTCGTAGCCTAGCAGATCGAAGCGAGGCATCGACGTGTTATGCTCGTGCTTGAAGTACTGACGATAGATAGCTTCGTAGTGAATCAGGTCTGTCTCGCCTTCCGTCGTGAAAGCAGTGCAGTAGAGTTGCGGCAGTAGAATCTTCTCTTTCTGCCACGAATACTGGCTGTACAGTGTTATCGATTGACCACCCTTGCCGTTCAGTATATGCGGCAGCAGAATCTGCAAGCTGTTGAACTTATCGGTATTGAAGAACAGGATATTCTCAGTACTGTCTTTTAGGGACATAAACAGCGAATCGGCGAACACCTGCGTCATCGTCACCATCGTATGAGGCAGACCGCGCTTCTTCACTTCTTGCCGAATAGCCTCCACATCTGCCGGAATATCCATCTCTTTCGACTCCACAAACACGCAGTTGATATGCTCTTTCTGCGCCTCCAGATAGTCCACAATCGCTTTCGCCTCCACTTGGGCTGACGGATTGAACTGCATCAGGAACGGATTTGTCCCGAGGTCGGGCACGCGGTCCGTAAACGGTATCAGCGTCATGATAGAGTCTTCCTGCGCCAGACGAGCGATAGGCTCTACCTGATTCGGATAAGCCGGACCCAGAATAGCATCTACCGTATGCAGCACGCTGTCTGCTATCAGACGCTTCACCTCGATATCCGTCTTGCCGGTATCATACACGTATAGCTCGAAGTGGTCCGCATACTGCAGGTCGTACAACGCGATCAGACAGCCCTCGTAGAAATCCATAAACCGGTCCATATTCTTGTCCCGATGTACACTCTCTGCTTGTAGTGGTAACAGCAGCGCTATCTTCGTGCGATGTATCGTGTCTGTCGCCACTTCCGGTACACTGTCCGGCACAGCGACGGTGTCCACCGCTGGATATACCACACTGTCGTCTATTGCAGGAGGTATAGTCGGCCTAATCTCCGGCTCCACTGCCGGTTGGGGCTCTAATACCGCAGGGGATACATTGTCCGGATTTGCCTCTTGCGCCACCGGTATCAATATCACCTCGTCGTAGTGCAAACCTCGCTCCTTCAACTGCGGGTTCCAGTTGATGATATCGGCCTGCGTCACACCAAAATTAACGCTGATGCGGTAGATACCTATACTACGTGGCACACGGTACTTATATACCGCCTGACCGTTGACCGTGTCAATCGGGTAGGGCAGCAACTCCGCACTCACCACACTCGTTATGCACAGCGCACAACATACCACTACCAGTCTCAATACATTCTTCATACACGTTCTATTTCTATGCCGTAACGTCTCCTGCGGTACAGAAGGACGACACAGCCTATAATACTCAATATGATTATCGGCGCAATAATGCTCACCGTTTGTATCCATGCTTTGTTTGCGTAAGCACGCTCTGTGTTGATAAGCCGCAAGGCTATCTCTTTCTCCCGCAACGCTATCAAGCCCTCGTCATCCGCCAGGAACAGCACCGCGTTCGTCAGAAAATCGCGATTACCGAACTGCATTCCCGAATAGCGGTCGTATCCCACCGGTAAAGGCTCGCCTTGCTGCCAGTCGTTGCGCAGGATATTGCCGCACGCTATCACCACCTGCTTCGTCGGTACGCTCTTCGTCACCTGCGTGTCTATCGAGTCCAACCCTTCGGGAGGCAGACGGTGAGAGAAGATACTCTGGAACACTCCCTCCATACTGACTGCCACAGGTATATGGCTGTACTGGAAGGTGCTCAAATCCGGATTCAGGTCTGCCAGGTCCACTTCGGCGGGAGTACTCGTCATACGGCTTGCCGTCGAGGTCGCTAACAGGATGCGCTTTTCTATTCCGTCCTCACCACCTACCGCATCGACGTGAGAGGCAAAGGAACTGCTCACTTGACCCACATTGCGCGTGATAGGCGATAACTGCGATGTAAGCAGTATCGGACCGTAGTACCACGGTACAGGCTGATAATTAGGTTGCTGCGGGTCCGACGATACATTCACCGGTACCGGCACGCACTGCACATCTTGCAGCAGACTCGGGTTGACCCGTATCCCGTATCGGAACAGCATATCCGACAGGTTCAGCTCCAACGGTATCACGGGTGTCTTACCCCCTTTCGTCAGCGCATCCTCGCTGAACCGCACACCATTGATGGCCCACAGTATGCGACCACCTCGCATCAGGTACTGGTCCAGGATATACTTATCTTTCTCGCTGAAAGGCAGTTGTGGGTCCGCAATAATAACCACCTTATACGGCTCCAACACTCTCGCGTCCGAACCCAGCACTCCGCGGTCCACCTCGAAGTATCGAGCCAGGCTGCGACTCAGGTCGTACACCTCGCGCTCACTCAACTCGTTATGACCTTCGAGAAACGCCACCCGAAGCGGTTCCGTCTGTTTCAGACTGTGTAATGCTTCCGCGAAAGCGTATTCTAAGTTCTCAATACTCTGGTTCAGGTTCTCTTCGCCCGACAGACCGCGGGAGTTATGTAGCAGCGGTATATACGCCGTGCGACCCTTGTAACGCACACTCGCGTAAGGCCAGATAGTCGTCTGGGCGGTCTTGCCGTCTTTTGTCCGCTCATGAACCACCGTCGGCATCAGGTCCTTACCCTCTAATGCAGCAGCCTCTCCCGTCCGAACAGTGATATCGCCGTACGACGATAACTCTTCCACCAACTCATTCGTCGCATTGCGTAGCCGCTTAAAGCCCGAGTTCAGGTCACCGTCCAGATAGACCACCACCTCTACCGGCTCATCCAACGACTCCACCAATTGTATCGTCGCATCATTCAGACTGTACCGCTTATCTTCCGTCAGATCCCACCGCAGTACACTCAATAGCGCCAATATGACACAGCAACCCCTAATCACTAAACACTAAACACTAAACGCTAAACTACTGTTTCAACTCGTTGAAGACCTCTTCGTTTACAACGACCGGGTATTTCGCCCGCAGCGCCTTTACCCATTCGCCCTCGAGGTAGTCCTGGTAGTCGCTCGTCACTTGTCCTTTCTCGTCCGCGTACTCCTCCGGAGCCTTAATCTTCTTTCCTACGACGAACACTCTCGGTAGTTCCTCGTTCACCTTGAACTCCACTTTCTTCTGCTTGAAGCCCAATTTGTCCACCGCCTTGTTCTGACCTTGCGCCCACAGACCGCGTGTGCACTTAGCGTACGTGATGCTGTCACCTATGTTAATGCGCTGGTTGATATAACTCTCCACACTATCACGTTCCGCATTGCGGATGATGGCCCGTACGGCACGCTCCGTGTTCGCATCCTTGCACTGTACCAGCCAACCCTTGAAGCGGGGCTCAGTCCATGTGTAGTTCTTCTTATGCGCTTGGAAATAGGCCTCCAGTCCTTCCGTGTCCTGACTCGCTTTGTCCCATACTTCACTTAGACTGATATCGAACAGCAAGATGCCGTCGTGGTACTCCTGTACCAAGTTCTTTAACTCCGGATATTTCTCCTCTAAATGGCTGTCTGCGTATGCGCGCACCTCCTCGTCTGACATCTGTGCCGGCAGGTTATACTCGGCGCGAGTCTTGCGGATAAACGATGCGTCCGCCTCTTTGATACGCTCGTCGCGCTGAACTTTCTTCAGTATGCCCTCACGCATCTCGTCCAACGGCTGAATACCGCGTTTGCCCTTCAGCAGGATGATGTGCCAGCCGTAATCCGACTTAAACGGTGCACTCACTTCACCGCTGTCACGCATCGCAAATGCTGCATCCTCAAACGGCTTAACCATATATCCGCGACCGAACCAACCGAGGTCACCGCCTCGCATAGCAGAACCCTTGTCGTCCGAGTTGCTCTTCGCTACTTCCGCAAAGTTAGTGCCACCTTTAACTACGGCGTACAGACTGTCAATAGCTGCTTTCGCTGCCGCATCTGCTTCCGCATCGCCGCGTGGCACCATCTTCATGATATGCGCTGCCTCTACCTCTTCGTGGTCACGCTCTTCCTCTACCAACGCGATATGGTATCCATATGCCGTGCGGAACACAGGTGTCACCGAACCCACCGGAGTCGTGTACACGGCCTCCTCAAACGGATACACATAGCGGAACGGAGTAATCCATCCTAATTCACCCTTGTTCTCCTGCACACTCGGATCCGTCGATACCTCCATTGCTACGGCAAAGAAGTCTTCCGGCTCACGGCTCTCCACTTTCTTCCATTTGCCTTTCACCTTCTTCTTCTCCACTTTCACTTTGCCTGCGGTCACACGTTCGCGAGCGTCATTGATAGCTGCGAGTGTCGCTTCAACCGTCGAGTCGTCTGCTGTCGCCGGACACTGAATCGCTATATGCGCTGCGCGACGATCCTTTGCTATACGACCGTAACTCATCTCCACCAAGCTGTCTATTGCCGCCTGGTCCTTCATGTACTTAGGCGTCGCCTGAGCACGATAACCCGCTAACTCTTTCTTGAACGCCTCCGTTGTGTCGATACCGTTCGCTTCCGCTTCACGCACCTTCAGCTTGAAATTGATGAACAGATCCAGGTACTCGTCCATGTCTTTCTTCTCCAATGCCGACTCCTGATTGTTCTTCTCAAAGATGTACATAAACTCCGACGCCTTGACGTCCTGACCGTCTATCGTCATCAACACTTTGTCTTCTTGTGCCGCCAAATTAAGTCCTAGACTTAATACGGCCAAACTCATTAAAATTCGTTTCATTATATCAGTTTTTTTATTGTTACGCCATAATTAGCCCGCAAAGATACAACAAAAAAATGGAAGTACCAAATAAATTGGTAAAAAAAAACTAATTATGCTCGTATAAATGAGTTTTTTGTAACATTTATTTGGAGTTGGCACGTTAGTGCGAACATATTTTCGGTGGGCTAGGTGTCCCCTGTAGGGGAAACCGCCACGGGGAAAGGGGCTACTACGCAAGGCAGATGTCCGAAATACTGCTTCACATAAAAAAGTGCAGAAAACCGTATTTTCCTGCACTTTTCTCACTAAACGCTAAACGCTAAACGTTCAACGTTACCGGGCTTAGCCTTGGTAGTTTTCCCACTCGCGATGCCATACGTAGTCGCGGAGCTTCTTGTAGGTGGTCTGTGCCTTGAACTCGGTTTGAGCGGTGTTAAGGCTCGTCGGGTTCTTCATCACCGCCGCCGTTGCTTGTGCCACAGCCGCGAACTTGTCGAAGCGTGCCAGCTCGTCAGCGGTGTACGGCGTAGTACGCTTTCCGCGTATCTGGGTGTACTTGCGGTCGTTCTCACTGCGATAGCAGTACGTCACGCGACTTTTCTTTGACAACTTACCACTCACGTGGTCAACGGGATCTAAAAATACAACTTTTGACATAATAGTTAAGGTTTTAAAGGTTAGTTAATACTTTTTTTAGGTAATCGAAAACGCGGCGATACGCTATGTTGCAGGCAACATATCTGTGTTTAAGTACTGAGTGTCCATTGTAAGCAAGCTTCCATGTTCACTCATCTCTCAACCACTGATTCCGTACAAGTACCGAATCATCGCCTTACAAAAACTCGCTTCGCTCTAAAAAACAACGAAAACCCATGCGGCGCAATTTAATGAATAATGATTAATTAATAATGAATATTGAGCCTGCACATTAAATATCCCCACACGTCGTATGGTGAAAAATGTTTTCGGAGTTTTTTAAGCGACAAAGTCGCGCGTTTTCTTAAGGTGGTCAGCTGACTTTCAGTCAGGAGGGTTGGCTATTAAGGCGCGCTGCAAACGCGTTTGTGAGCGCGATTTAAGAGACTACACTCAAGGCCGTGTAGGCCGATACCACCGTGTTTTTGATTTCCTAAAACGTCTTCTTACTCGCATCATAGCTTTCCACCGTCTTGGTGACTATCGTGCAGGTCGTGTCACCTCTTTGGTAGTACTGACTCTCCGTCGTGACCACTCTGGTGACGTTGCAACTCGTCATTGCCATCATCGCCCCTAGGACGACTAAGGCCAACAGAATTCGCTTCATAATGAGATAATCATTATTCATTAATCCTTATTCATTACTAAAACGTCGGTGCCACATACTTCTGTTTCACTGCAAACGCGAACAGCGATCGAATCGCACTCTGTGCCGCGAAACCCGCCTCCAGCGACGCACGTTCCGTCGGGTCTGCCAACGCCGTCTTTGCCGCTTGCGCCGCAGTCTTTAGCGCGTTCTGACACGCCACATTCTTCACATGTTTTGCCTTCGTCGGATTAAGCAGGTCCAGCGCCATCTGCTCCTTGCCGCACGGACAGCCTTTCAGTACCAGCACTTCCGACTTGTTGAGCTTGCCGCGAAAGCGCGCAAACGCTCCTGTTAATTGTACTTTTGCCATAAAAAATTAAGGTTTAGGTTAATAATTAAAACAACCGGAACTGTGCGACATCTTTCACAATTCCGGCTGCAAAGATAATACGAAACTAATGAATTTGTTCCTTCACAAGTGCAAATTTTTCCAAAAAATCGTATTTTTTCAGTTTTTCTGCCTCCAAATAGAACCAAATCAATATGTTTTCGACTCGTTCGCTATGCGTGTGATGCTTTTCAGCAGTGTACTGCCTTGCATCCTTCCCGCTCAAACCATTAGCTCGTGCGATGAAATAATCATCCACCACTGCCTGATAGAAGCGTCGGCGACGATGTCTCTCTTCGGACATATACCTGTCGTTCGCCTCTCGCACGATGTACGGCACATCGTATAAAACTCCGTTATTTTTCATCTCCAAAATCAATTTTCAGTTGTCTAAAATACTTCCGCTTGATAAACTCAGCGTGCTTCTGTTTGCCAAATACGGTCGCAAATAGTTCTCTATTAGCGCGCTCCGAACTTGTCGCTTTATGACCTTTCCTATTCGGCCTACTTTGAGCGATGTGCATATAACCACCACCGCCTTTCGGATATCGCCGAAAATAGTACGGATCACTTCCTACCAGCAAGCCTCTCAACGACTTCACCGGTTCTTCAAATTCCACTTTCGCCATATTGCTTTCATTTTCTTTTCTTTTTTGTGTGTGATGGTCGCGTCACTCTGTCTCTGTCCCTCGCTGCAGCTTGCCTATTGTTGGACTCGCTCAGCCCGTTCGATGACCTTCGCTCGCGGCTGCCAGCATCTTTGATGCTACCGGTTGGGAGAATAGAATCCCGTAAAAACAGTGCTTCCGCGAAATGGGGAGCGGAGTGAGGTGCCCGATGGGACGGGCAGTTTTCGAGGGATTGCTATTCGCACAACCGAGACTTCCGGCAGCCGCTAGCCAAGCCACTGCTCCCGCGATCATCACGGGATCATCTCCCGACTTCGACCTAACTGTGACCTACGAGGATACTTCCTCCGCCAGTACATCGTTCCATCTTTGCGTGCAATAAGGAGTTCTATCTCCCCTTCACGCGTCCGTCTTTTCTCTACTATGCCGCTTATACTCCTAAACGGCGCTTCTAATTGGTATTTCATACTTCGTTCTTTTTTTTATTTTTTTGATTTGTTTTCATTCGGCTGCCAGCATCAAAGCCGCTGCGCTCCCGCGAGCTTTCTTCTTTTTCAGGCGAATTGAATTCGCCGCTCTAGGATTCTTGTAGTCTATAAGTCTAGTCGACTACTTTCCGGCCTCCGTAGCCCGAACTTCTCAATATCCGACAGCGTGTACGTCCCCCACTTTCCGTTGTAGAACGCCGTCGCCGTCGGTTGATTCGGCAATGCTCGTCCGTTATAGTTCGTCGGTTCAGGCTTGGCTTCGCGTGGTAGGTTCTCGCGGATCGCTCGTATCGGGTCGTATTGAACAAACTTCCCTTCATCCAATTTCTTGCTGATGGTGGTAAAGGCGTAGTCCTGTTGTTCCGGTGTTAGCGTTGCCCAATAGCGTCGCGTGCCCTCTTCTTTCTTGGCGCTCGCGCCATGGTCGTAAAGTAGTGACCAAAGGTCTTCAAAAATAATCATAAAATTGAACTTTAAAAAAGGTGCTGGTGGTAAACTATCCGCATGGTATATACTCTACCACCACCTTTTCTTTTTAATTCTTTTTTGCTTCTTTTTTCTTATTACCTTTCTTTTACTTCATCACCGCCACGGTCAGACCGTACTTAATGGACTCGGACTCGGGATAAGCCTTCTCGAGCTTCTCGCCCGTACGTTTCATGTCGCGTCGCAGATCCTTCACGTCCGCCTGCAACTGCTTGTACATCGCGTGCTGTTTCTTGTAATAGTCGAGGTTCTCATCCTTAAGCTGGGTGTTGAGCTCCCACGTGTACGACTTCGGCCGCTGCACGCGAATTTTAAAGCCATGATACTCGATGACGCCGGTGAATTTCTTCGGCAGTCCGCGTTGGCGAATCAATTCTTCTACGGCTTCCATCACTTGCGGACGAAGCTCTTCAATACGTTCTTGACTCTCGTTAGCACTCATTTGTGCTGCAAACATTTGGTCGATGACCTCTAAATTAATTTTGTTTTCCATTTTTTTGAAGTTTTTGTGCCTCGTCTCGTATGCGAGTGGCCACTCTTTGCACGTGCGATTCACACTCAACTCCAGCGGGTTAATAAATTATTTTAATAATACCTCGGGACGTAAACCAACGTAGTGTTTGCGGACCGAAGAGGAGGAATGGCGGCTACTCCTTCGAGGAACGGGGTTTCTCGACAGTAGCGAGCCAATTCCGACGACAAAAGTACTGCTATATAGAAAAACGAAGGAGGACATTGGGAGTTATGTTCCCAAAGTCCTCCACATGTGTAGTTATTGGTAGTTATTGATTGACATCAATATCGTACTTTTCGCACAGATAGCGCACAATCATCGGCGGCAGCAGTTGTTGTCTGGGCGATATTCCCATGGCTGTCAGGAGCTGTTTATCCGCCTTAAGCCAGGCTCGAAAAGTAGCCGTTGACACACCTGCTGCGCGTGCTAATTCATTTTTATACATTGCTTTGTATTTTGCCATATTATTTGCTTGTTTAGATGTTTTTTACTCTTTTTTGCAGAATTTCTAAACTAGCAATATGGCGGAGCTCTGGGCATAAAAAAAGCACCTCGTTTCCGAAGTGCCTTGTTTATAAGATCACAAATTGTAACCTCGCAGCGGGTTATTGCTTTTATAGATTAATATCCAACAAATGACCTATATAATGGTTATTACCCAAATAATCAATGCTATAGACAGCCTCCAACTCCTCATAAAAAGCATACCACGTAGTATGACTACTTTTGCGATAAAAAAACTTCTTTCATTTGAACATTGAACGAATACGAGGTTCCAAGAAGGTAATCGCTTCATCCGCTGTGAAGAATTCTTTTTCCACAGCACCTGTGCCAGTAGCAACTGATTTAAGTGCAGCTTCTTTGTTCGTGTAATCTTTCATCGTAGTTCATTTTTGATTTCACGCTGCAAAGATACAACAATTATTTGTTACTCACATTTTTTTGCATATATATAACTTTCATTTTAGCAAATTATTGTTTTTAATCATTTCTTTTAGTGTAAGAATGTAATAATCTTGCAATTCATTGCATGACTTAACATAGTCATTCGCAGTATTTTTATCCTTGCAGAATAACGTATATGCCTCGCGGACGCTCATCTCCGTTGTTGAATATTTGTCTCTCAAATTTGCACGACTCATCTGTGAATTACCGTACTCTTCAATCTTACTAAGATTAATAAACATGACTTGGGGCTTCTCGACACTTGTTCCTTCTGTCAATTTCCATGTCTTTTTAAGGTCTTTCAAATCACTCCATGCCAATTCAAGCAAATTGTATTTTTCATTGGTGATAGAACAATATCCGGGATTGGTAGAATACGCATCTCCCGCCAAAGCCGTCTTATAACGTGCAGTGATGTACTCACCGGACAATGGATGGAACATAGCCCATTTCCAATCAATGATGGCGTAATTATCATCAAGCATAATATATGGATTTGAACCAAGTATGCCTAATTGTTCTTCTGCATAAGAAATTGCATTATGTCCCACTTGTGTATTGCTTAATGCAAGAAGAGTATCGTAAAAAAGAGTATAGTACTTACCCGCATTATCCATTTGTATAGAATCAACTACCGGAGACACCCAAACACGGTTGTGCATTTCCGGACTCATATGAATAATTGCTATTTGCGCTTCTGGAATCGGTTCCGCAGCTGGTTCCGGATCTGGCTTGTTGCACGAAATCAACATTGCACACATAGTGCCAATAATGAAATAATAGAATTTGTTTTTCATAATTTTTCCTCCTATTTGATAAAAGTTATTATTTTGAATTCACCGTGCAAAGATACTACATTTTCTGCATAAATACAAGAAAAAAGTATATTTTTTGCACTTTTTGTTAAAATAAGTCTTATTGTTTAATAAATTTGCTCTGCATTACCCTGCCATCTTTCGTTTTCGCACGAAGTATATACATACCGGTAGGAAGATGAGCCACATTAATCTCTAACGCCTTTGTTTGCAATACGCATTGTCCGTTTACATTATACAATTCGATAAACTTCAATTCCTCATTGGTTATAACCGTTAATGTCTCATGAACAGGATTAGGAGAGATAGATAATCTTGATTGTTTTTCTTTGATAGTCACATCATTTTCCAATTTTGCTCGGATGAATTGTGGATAGTTAGAACCATCTGCATTGTTACGTATTGAGGCCCTAAAAATCGAACCGTATTTTATGTGCGTATTGGATGTTATACGAATCTCTTCCCCCGCGGCCAAATCCATAACTTGTCCCGACTGCACTTCATAACCGCCACCTGTAGCCATACTTGTAATCGTCTCATAACTTTGGTATAATGCAGTTGTATTATTGCTGGACGACGTTAATAAAATAAAGTTATCTTTGGCGCGAAAATCGCTAACCGTACTTGCTCGATTATTCCAGACACGTGCGTTATTGGCGATGCCACTTGTCCCAGTTGGATTACCCTGATAATATACATCCGGATTTGACCAATACAATATGCGTTGACAGCCTGTTTCGCATCCATTCTCGTATGCCATCATAGTTCTCCATGATGCATTTGGATTATTTTCCACATAGTAGTAATATCCATGCCCATATCGATATGGAATCAAATTGACATCTACTCCATAATTATGCCTACAACCTACAAGATGACCTATTTCATGGATTGCTGTATACTTAGCGTTACAGCCATATGTTGGATGTACAATGCAAAAAGCTTCGTCATCATCTGCTTTTATTGCCTCTGCTTCGCCACAATAATCACTTTTGTTAATAAACAGCACACACACATCAGCGGAGTATTTATTACGCAGTGTATGGACTTCATCAATATATCCATCATTAGGTGTTGTAAAATAATCCAAAACGTCATCCCAGGAATGTGAGGCTTCATTAAAACTCGTGGGGCCCAGATATGCCAATGCCATATGTGCATTTATGTTACTGTTGGAAAAACTTAAATTGGCTCGGTTAATGTATGTGTATACAACAGTACGCATTGCCACTTCGTTTTGATATCCACTTCCTACCAAATTAAGAGCTGAGTTGGTATACAAAAATAGCACTCTTATAACCGGTGTCGTTGTAGGTACAACTGATGCCATTTCCGTAAGGTCTTCCTCTTCTGAATCTTCGGTATCTGATGAGTTCATTGGCTCACGTTCTTCTGGGATGTCAGATTCGTATTTAACGATGGAAACATAATCCTTGGAAATAGACGTTAAATAGTATAAACCCGATGCCGTCTTTATATCTCCTTGAACAAAATCTTGTAATATTGAGAGGTCAGCATCATCTCCAGCTGGTGATGAATAATGAGAGTATGTGTAATTCATTTCTTTATTGCAATATGTCAAGTGTAGAACGACTCTCTCATTATCAAGTTCTAATATCAGAGTGTCGTTGTTGGCGATTTGTTGTAAGTCAATTCGAGAAGAAATACCCCATACAACGCCGGGTGCTGACAATGTGCGTTGATACCTTTGATGTGTTTCATCATCCAATATCTGATTATCCGTTGACCGTATCAAGGATGTGCTGGATAAAACCTTTATGGGGTGCAATAAGCATAAACTTATTATTCCCAATATATATATAACTTTCATTTTAGCAAATTATTGTTTTAATCATTTCTTCTCCAATTCACTAATTCTCTCTTCAAGTTGAATGTTATATAGTGTCAGCTCTTCTACCTTTTGTAAAAGTTTGACAACCATATCGTTCACATTCATACCATCTTCTTGCATCTCCTTTGCTGAGGGAATTTCCGGCAAGTGACGGTTTTCCTGCACATAGGATTTCACTTCCTGCAAAGGACGCAACTTGTAGTTGTCCGCAAAAACGAAGTCTGCTCCCGATGTGTTGACAATAATCTCATGCGCACGTATCGTACCTCTTACATCTAATTTATATTGCGGAGTGGAAGTTCCGATACCAAACCCGCCGTCGTTAGTAAACCAACAGTCACCCGTCGAACGCAGTTCGATGGATTGACGAATATCGGAGGTACTATATGCAGAATACATCCGAAAGCGAGAAAACAATACATCCGATACCGTATCACAGCCACCGGGTTTGAAATCGAACGAAGCATGAGAATATATTCCGGGAGGTGTGCCCACAACCAAACTATGCGCCTCCCAAAGAAGATAACTGAATGCCCATCTGTCCGTGTTCGCGGTGCGCAAAAATAGTTTTCCGTTTACATCCAATTTATATTCAGGATTACTAACGCCAATACCAACATTACCATTATTGAAGTTGTATCTATTAGCCTTGAAGGATAACATGTCATCCTTTTCCCATTCACCGATTTGGATATAACTGCCATCACCTATTTTAATCATATTGATGGCTCTATCAGTAGCAGATGGAGAATTACCAATTTTTAACGCACCATTATTGACATGGAGTCTTTCCGTTGGATTTGAAATTCCTATTCCTACCATCGTGCTATCCGGACTGGTGTATAATTTCTTCAAAGAGGTATTTGACACCCAACTTTGAGAATTTGCTGCTATTGCAAAAAGCACTAATAGTGCCATTAAAGGTATTCGTTTCATATTACAATTGAATTTTAAGTTAAACATTTATTGTACCATAAATTGTCCCGTCAGGGCTCCGTTTGCGGTTTGGATGTTGAGTACGTAAACTCCTGCGTTAGGGATTTGCTGTTGCAAGGACTCTGTGAAATTAGAGTTTACAACGATGTTACCGGCTGAAGCATTAACAACGATCGCCTGTGCGGACGGAATGTTGCTGTTCTGGCGAGTAATAGCAAAGGCATTGCCGTTAATAGTGGCACGGAAATCCGTAGGTCTTGGTGGTGTCGGATTTGATTGCTCGGGGTCATCTAACGGATTTTCTCCTTGAAGAGGAGTCATACTAATAACTTCAAAAAGGGGAATAACAACTTCCTCCGCACGGAGGACACATGGCATTGTTAAGAGTGCGCCCAATGCAAAAGCGATAAATACATTTTTCATACTTTTTTGTTTTGGTTAATAAACTGATTTTATATTAAAAACTTATGCGCCAAACCTTAACGATTTGACGCTGCAAAATTACTGCTTTTTTAGGAAAGCCACAAGAAAAGGCGGTCTACATTTCAAAAATGTAAACTGTTGAAAATCAACAAGATTCTACTTTAAATGGTCTACAATTTCTCGGTGTCGTATCAAAACAACGAATTTGTCATCATTTTGAAGAGAAATTCTTTCAAATTTGGAGGTGTAGTACCCAACTTGACGGCAGTTCGTTTTTTGAGTGTTTTTATACCGGAAGGATACCCATAATGAATATTATCTGCTATCTGTTTTAAACTCATATCCAGTATGGTTAAGATGCAAAACCGAATCTCCACCTCATTTAATTTATATGTCTCCAACTTACTAACGATACTTCCCATGTATAAGTCAGCATCTAATTTCATTGATGCATAATCTTTCCAGTGGAGCGTATGATTGAGATCGGTAATATCAATATGTTGTTTTATTGATGTAATAATATCATCTATATGATTATTTGCCATGGTTTCCACGCGCATCTCCAGCATCTGTTTACGCTTCCTCCATATTCGTAGGGAAACGAAACTGATTATCCCAAAGAAAATCATTAAGGCTGCTATTAGCCACCAGCGCCAATCAGGTCTACGAGTCAAGTCTTGCTCCAATAGTTGAGTAGCCTGAGACAGCTTGCCTTGGCGAATCTCCAATAATTTCTGCACATCTGCTCTGTCTGCCGCTACTTGGCGAATGGATTCCTTATCTTTTGTTTGATCATCATTGGTTATAATAAACAGCGCGTTATTTAACTCTTCTAAAGTTGGGGAATTATTCAATGCTATCTCGGCGTATAATACGGCAGAATCCTGAATCCCCATATAAGAATATGCTTGAGCTAATAACATAAAGGCAGAAGATTTTTCTTCCAAAAAAGATAAAGCCTTTCCAGCAAAAAAGATTGTAGAATCATATAGACCTTGTCTTAGATATCCTTCAGAACGTGTTAAATCATAATAGGCGATATCACTCTCTGTCATATAAGATAAAGGAAGACTATCTAAAATGGTAAAACAAGTTTCTGACTCGTCGGATAACATTTTTTCAAACGCCATATTATTCAGCCCGTAATAATATAATAAGGTGTCGCCGTTTTGGAGGAATAGGTCGGCAGAACGGGAATACATATCGCACGACAACTGATATTCACTCGCCAAATGACAGATGGATCCCATGTTGGAATACGTTCTTGCAAGGATATGATAATCGCGCGAATGAGAATGCGTTGCGTTAATGAAAACCCGCATTGCGGCAACAGGGTCATCGTTATTGCGCAGGAGGCGACCGTAGTAATAGCATGCCCGCGCGTAATCCGTCGGATAGAGGTACTGCCACTTTTCTAACGTGTTATACGCCTCCGCTAACGCCATACTATCCGTATATGCCACTCCTTCTGCGCGCAGACTATCTGCCTCCGCCACGACTCGTTGCGCCTCATGCAACGCCCGCGACGAACAGCCCGTCAGCAACAAACTGACAGCTATAACAAATGATATAGGTATATTCCCTCTCATAATCATGTCGCAAAAGTACAACTTTTTTTTGGTATATGCAAATTTTTTTGTACTTTTGCACGCCAAAAGATAAGAAAGTATGATTTCGGACAAACTGACAAGCGGACTAACCGACAAACTGACACAGGAACAAGTGGAGGGCGTGCGCCGATTGGTGGAGCAGGCTCAGAACGTAGTTATTCTCACGCATATGTCGCCGGACGGAGATGCGATGGGAAGTGCTTTAGCACTTTATTGGTGGTTGCAGACCTCTAAAGACGCGCAGGTTATCGTGCCCAATGCCTTTCCGGACTTCTTCGATTGGATGCCGGGTGCGGACCGTATTCTCATCTGCGAGAACGATGTGCCCAAGGCGCAGCAATGCATCAATGACGCGGACCTGATTATCTGTGCCGACTTCAACGAACCCAAGCGTATCGGCCAACTCGGTCAGATGGCTCTGGAAGCAACCTGCCCGAAGATTCTGATTGACCATCACCTCTTCCCGTCGGATTTTGCGGATGTGACGATAAGCTATTCCGACAGCCCAAGTGCCAGCGAACTGGTCTATCGAATGCTGTACCAACTGGGTGTGAAGGACCTGTCGCTCGAGATGGCGACTTGTATCTATACGGGTATGATGACAGATACCGGTAACTTCGCGTTTAACTCCAATCATGCGGAGATGTATCTTATTGTGGCACAATTAGTTGCGTTAGGCGTGGACAAGGATGCGGTGTATAACCATATCTTCAACGCGCACACCGAGGGTCGCATGCGTCTGGTGGGGTACTGCCTGAACAACAAAATGCGCATTTTCCCTGAGCGGCATGCGGCACTTATCTATGTGAGTGGCAAGGAGTTATACCGATTTAACTTCAAGACGGGCGACGCGGAAGGAATAGTCAATATGCCGATGCAGATTAAGAACGTGTATTACTCCGTTTTTATGCGTGAGGACAAGGTGGCTGAGTGGGAGAAAGAGCGTGCTAATGGCAGCAAGACCAAGATAAAGATTTCAATGCGCAGCCAAGGTGACCGACCTGTTAACACTTTCTGCCACGATATCTACAACGGCGGCGGACATAAGAATGCGTCCGGAGGCGAGTACTACGGCACGCTTACGGAGGCCGTCAATCTCTTCCTGCAAAACTACGAAAAATACTTCCTGCAAGACTAATTTTGCACTTTTTATGCAAAATGATTTGCATATATGCCAAAATAGTTGTACCTTTGCAGCCGCAAATAATAATTAACCCGAAATACTATGTGGACACAATCTGACCTCGAGCAACTCGCTCAACGTGGCATCTCCGTAGAGAAAGCCAATCAACAAATGGAAAGCTTCAAGACCGGCTTCCCAAGTCTGGACATCGTTAGTGCTGCCTCCGTGAAGAACGGTATCTCGGCACCGAAAAAGGCCGAGCAGGAGGAGTATATCGCTGCTTGGGAAAACTACCTCAGAGGTAATCACAAAGTGCTCAAGTTCGTACCGGCGAGCGGTGCGGCCAGCCGTATGTTCAAGAACCTGTTTGAGTACCTGGATAATGGGGTAGAGACGCCGTTTATACAGGAGTTCCTATCCAACATAGACAAGTTCGCTTTCGGCGACCAGTTGGCAGGTAAGTCCGGACAGGAGGCTGTGCGCTACTTGTTAGAAGATATGGCGTATGGCAAGTTGCCGAAAGGCTTGCTGCTGTTCCATAAATACCGTGACGGTGCACGTACTCCGGCGTTGGAGCATCTGGCAGAAGGAGCACTCACAGGCGCAACGAATATTCACTTCACGGTGAGTCACGAGCACCTGCCTCTCTTCCGTCAACATATCGCAGAAAACCTGCAGAAGTTCGAGAAAAAATACGGCGTGAAGTATGAGATTTCGTTCTCGGAACAAATGCCATCTACAGACACGCTCGCAGCTAATCCGGACGGCACTCCGTTCCGCACAGCAGATGGCAAGCTGCTCTTCCGTCCCGGCGGACACGGCGCACTGATAGAGAACCTCAACCAGCAGGATGCCGATATCGTATTCATTAAGAATATCGATAACGTAGTGCCGGATCGCCTCAAGAAAGATACAATTCGCTACAAGCAGATTCTTGCGGGCGTGCTGGTGACCAAGCAGAAAGAGATCTTCGAGAAACTGCAAGACCCGAATCTGAGCGACGAAGAGCGTGCTAAACTGAATCGTCCTATCCGCGTGTGCGGCGTAGTGAAGAATACCGGCGAACCCGGCGGTGGACCGTTCCTCGTACGCGAAGAAGACGGCTCTATCTCCTGCCAGATTCTCGAGTCCTCGCAGATAGAGGACCAGTCCTTAATGGCTACTTCTACCCACTTCAATCCGGTGGACCTCGTATGCGCTATCAAGGATTATCAGGGCAAACCGTTCGATTTGCCTAAGTTTGTGGACCCGAAGACCGGCTTTATCTCGCATAAGTCGAAAGACGGTAAAGAGCTGTTAGCTCTTGAGTTACCGGGATTATGGAACGGAGCTATGAGCCGCTGGAACACCTACTTCGTGGAAGTGCCTATTTCGACGTTTAACCCGGTTAAGACCGTTAACGACCTGCTACGCGAACAACACCAGTAATGAAAGCGTTTTTCTTTGATCAGGACGGAATACTGTATAACTCGATGCCCAAGCACGCTCGTGCTTGGGCGGAAGTTATGCAACGTCACGGGTTTAACTTCACCGAGGAAGATTGTTTCATGAACGAAGGCCGTACCGGACAGGACGTTATCCGCGAGGCTATTTGGGAGTTGGAGCATCGTGAAGCGACCGAAGAAGAAATTTGGGAGATATACGACGAGAAAGGCGAGGCTTTTATCCGTCAGGGCGAAGTGGAACCGATAGAGGGCGTGATTGATGTGCTCCGTTTTCTCAAGAAGAACAAGAAAGAGATTTGGGTAGTGACGGGCAGTGCGCAAGCTTCGCTACTCGATAATCTCAACACGCGAATAGGTCCGTTCTTCGACCGTTCGCGCATGATAACTGCCTTTGATGTGACACACGGCAAACCCGATCCGGAGCCGTATCTGATGGCTTGGGACCGCTGTAAACAGCCGAAGAAAGAGTGCTGCGTGATAGAGAACGCTCCGCTCGGTGTGCGGGCTGGCAAAGCGGCAGGATTATTCACTATTGCGGTCAATACAGGCCCATTGGCTGATGCCGCTCTCTGGAACGAAGGAGCAGACCTGGTCTTCCCCTCCATGAAAGAGTTGTTGGAGTGGCTTAGGGGGTCGTGTATTGTCTAGGTATTGTCTATGTATTGTCTAGGATTTTTGGTAGGCTTGGGGGAGGTTTTGGAGAGCTTGTGCGACTTGTTGCATAAGCCACTGGGGTGTGCTGGTGGCGCCGCAGATACCGATTTTTGATAAAGGTGAGAGGTTGTCTTGCAGGTCGTTGGCGTTTTCGATGAAGTAGGTGTTGGGATTGGCTTCGCGGCAGTGCTCATACAGCACTTTCGCGTTGGAGGACTTACTGCCACCAACAAAAAGGACCAAGTCCTGCTCGGCAGCAAAGGTTTTGAGTTTCTCGACACGGTTGGCGACGCTACGACAAATGGTGTTGTGTGCTTCCAGAACAATGGGTGATTTCTGATTGGCGATTTGTGATATAATGGCCTCCCGCAACGCCTCGAATCCCTCGATGGACATAGTGGTCTGCGAGAAGAGGTAGATGTCGCGGTTGAAGTCAATCTTGTTGATGTCTTTTTCGGACTCGATAATTATGGCAGTGTTATTCGTTTGTCCCTGCAGGCCAATGACTTCCGCGTGTCCGGCTTTACCGTAGATGACTATCTGCGCGTCGCGGTGCTCGAGGTAGGTCTTGTGGATTCGTTCCTGCAGTTTCTTAACGACGGGACAAGTGGCGTCGATGATGTCGATGCCGTTATTGCGTGCTATGTGGTAGGTCGAAGGTGGTTCTCCGTGCGCGCGTAGGAGCACGCGTATATTATGTAAGGTGCGGAGATCGTCGTAGTCGATAGTCTCGAGTCCGAGTTGCTCGAGGCGCTTCACCTCCTGGCCGTTATGCACAATATCTCCAAGACAAAAGAGCTGACCTTTGGCCAGTTCTTCTTCTGCCTTCTGAATGGCGCTGGTGACACCAAAACAGAATCCGGAGTTATTGTCTATTGATACAATCATCAAAGAGTTTTTGGATATGGAGCATTTGGCCTTCTTTGGTCATGTCGGAGTTATCGACAACGATGGCATCCTCAGCCTGACGCAGTGGGGATTCGGCACGATGGGTATCGCGGTAGTCACGGTCGTTGACGTCATGTAGCACGTCCTCGTAGACGGGGTGTTCGCCTTTCTCTTGCAGTTCCAGTAAGCGGCGTTGTGCGCGCACTTCGGGTCGAGCGGTGAGGAAGAGTTTGAGTTCGGCATTGGGGAAGACGACGGTACCTATATCGCGTCCGTCCATTACAATACCCTTTGCTTCGCCAAGCGCTTGTTGTTGGCGTACGAGGAAACGTCTTACTTCGCCTATGACAGCCACTTGGGAGGCCATATTACCTATCTCGATAGTGCGAATCTGACTCTCGACATCCTCGCCATTGAGGCAGACATGCTGGCCGGAAGGCGTTTGGATAAACGATACCTGAATCTGCGGCAGCAGGGCGATAATCTGTTGCTCATTACCAACCACACCTGCGCGTGAAACAGCCAAACCGACTGCGCGATACATGGCTCCTGTGTCCACGTAGGTATAACCTGCATACTGTGCTAACTGTTTGGCGACGGTGGATTTGCCGCAGGACGAATAGCCGTCGATGGCTACGATGATTCTTCTCATTTGAGTAACGAATTGATATCCAACGCGAGGCTGGCTTGGTAAGTGAAATTATTCTTAGTTGCTTGCGTAAAGGCAAATCCGACGCGGAACTTATAGATGCGCACTCCTGCTCCAATCGCCAGACCGGCAATCGAGAACTGGTCCTGGATATGCATCTCGGCACGACGACGGTGGTTGTAACTGAGCGTGATATAGAACCGTTCGCTCTTCGGAACAACATCAAGGTAGAAGATGGTGTGGCGGAACATCATGTCGTACCACTGAATCTTGGACACTTCGTCTTTGATGAGATTATTGTGCTCGTAGCCTAAGTTCCAATGCTGGATATTATGAATCGTTATGCCGACGCGCAAGGGCGCGTGTTTGAAGCGGTAGTTGAGACCTAACTGCAAGTTGATAGGCAACATCTCGCGTACTTGTCCTCCTTCGTCGGAGTAGAAGCCTTTGAGCTGCCATCCGATATTCTGCAGCGACAAGCCGAGTTGGAAAGTCGAGTCGCGCAGTTGGAAATGGGCTCCGACATCGGCACCCAGGGCAAAAGCGGAGTAGCTTTCGTAGAACGACATAATAGGCTTGAGCGCCACGCCGATACTGAAGTTCGGACTGAGTTGTCGCGCGTAGATGGCACTAATGAGAATGTCTCGTGCGCTAAACGTACCGCCTGTCATATGTCCGTCTCCGTCCGTATAACGCATCTTTCCGTAATCCAAGTAGTGGATACCTACTGCGAAATAGTTCGGTTTGTCGGGCTTGTCGGTTGCACCCTCTTTGACGGGGATGAACTTGGCTTCCCCGAAATTGTGTCCGTAGAGCACACTGGCGAAGTTCGTTCCGGGCAGGAAGTAGGCGTAGTTGAGTTCGAGCACCTTATCGGTCAGATCACCCAATAGAGCGGGGTTGCACATAGCCATAGATATCTCGCCGTCCCGCACGCTCACGTTGGTGCCACCCAAAGCATTGAGGCGTGACGAAACAGGCAGGTCCATAAACGCAAAAGCACTTGTTCCGCTGCCTATATATTGTGCGTGGGTTGGCATCGCCAGCACCACGCACAGAAGAGTGATTACTATGTAAAGGCGTTTAGTCAATCTTATTTCTTAGGTGCAAAAAACGTCTCAGCCGTTTGAGCCATTTTGTAGTTCCAGTTATTCACTGTGTCTCCCGCCAGCTCGTAGTTTTTGGTAGCATCTTTGAAGTAGTGCATAGCTCGTGTGCGACTACCGCCGAACAGAGGCGGCGTATAGAAGTCGAGCACGCCGGCGACAGTGAGGGCAAACGGGTCTTTCTTGTCGTACTTAAACGCTGAGCTGATGAGCCGCTGTGCTTTGAGTCCCATTGGGATAAGGTCTATCGTACTACTCTTGGCGCGAAAAGCGCACTCGGCAGCGCGGTAAGCCATATACGGCGCCGATTCCAAGTAGTAACGCAAGCTCTGGAGGTGGGTAGCGAACGTGTCGATACGCGCGGTGATCTCATCCTCCAACTGTCCGTCAGCCACCAGTGCGACATAGCCGTACTCGTAGTTGATATATTTGGCTTGATCCGCCTTGGAGAGTGTTTCCCATTTGACGCTGTCCAGGAAATTGCGCCAGATAGTCATATCCTCTTGCAACCAAGCCTTGTACAAACGCTCCGTCGGAATCTGTGCATAGCACAGACCCGAACAAAGCATCAATATGATTAGCAGTTTATTGCGCACCGCGTTCAAGCTTAAGAGTGATAGTCGGTTGGTCGCAAACCTCTGTCGGTCCGTAGTATTGAATCGGACCCGGATAGATATAGCTGGTCTTGGAATCCGCCCACGTAGCACGATGTTTCTTGAAGTATTGGAAAGGCGCACCGTTGAGGTCCACAAGGGCTTTTTGGATAACGGGTTTCATCTTACCGTTACGTTTCTCCATGTTCATCATCATCGTGATAGGTACACCACCTGCCAGCCACTCGGCAGCGGGTTTGGTCAGGTTACGCACGAGCGACATATAACCGGTCTTGCCGGCTGCAATCAGGTGCGCTGCCGTAACGCCGATGGAGTAGCAGTAGTCCGCGTCGAAGTTGGACGGGATAGCGCAACGCCCTTCGTAACCGAAGAAGTGGTTGAGCGCCGAGAATTTACCTTTGTAGGTGCCGTTTGCTTTGAGCACAGCCAGACGCTTCGAAACCATCTCGATGAGCAGTTTTTCGGTCTCGATAAGACTTACCATCACGTTTCCGTGCGGGTCGCGCTCGAGAGTGAGCTGCTTAGCAATACCCTTCGGCAGCGAGCGGAAGAGTTCGCAGGAAGCCGGAGTAAGCATCGATTTGACATATTCGCGTTTTGCATCATCACCTTCGAGCGAAGCAAACTCCTCGTTTTGAGCGAGCAGGTCGTTCAACTCTTGAATGAGGATACGCATAGCCGGGATGAACTCAATCAGACCCTCCGGAATGAGGACTGTACCGAAGTTGAGTCCTTCGTTCGAGCGGTCAACAATCACCTCGACTATTTGCTCTACGATATCGTTCAGAGTCATGTTCTTTGCTTCAACTTCCTCGGAGATGAGGCAGATGTTAGGCTGACTTTGCAGAGCGCACTCAAGGGCAATATGGCTGGCGCTGCGGCCCATAAGACGGATGAAGTGCCAGTATTTCTTTGCGGAGTTGGCATCGCGTTGGATGTTACCGATGAGCTCAGCGTAGGTCTTACAAGCGGTATCGAAACCGAAAGAGGTTTCAATCATCTCATTCTTCAAGTCGCCGTCGATAGTCTTCGGGCAACCAATCACCTGAATGCCGCATTGTTTTTGCAGATAGTACTCAGCGAGCACGCAAGCATTGGTGTTCGAGTCGTCACCACCAATGATAACAACGGCCTTGATACCGAGTTTCTTGCACACTTCGATACCGTTGTCGAACTGCCAAGTCTCTTCGAGTTTGGTACGGCCGGAACCGATAATATCGAAACCACCCGTGTTACGGTATTCGTCAATAATCTCGGGAGTCAACTCCTGATACTTACCTTCAATCAAACCGCTCGGACCTCCAAGGAAACCGTACAGTTTATTGGCAGGATTGAGGCGTTTGAGGCAATCAAATAAACCGCAGATCACGTTGTGACCGCCGGGAGCTTGTCCACCGGACAGGATAACGCCCACACTCATAGGTTCACTCTTGGGCTCACCCTCTGTCGGTTCCATTGTGATGATAGGCAGACCGTACGTGTTTGGGAAGAGCTCTTTGATAGCCGCTTGGTCAGCTACGGATTGGGTAGCAGCTCCGGCACTAAGACGAACATTTCCGTTCAATGCCACCGGCATCTTCGGCTGGTAAGCTTGACGGGCAATTTGTAAAGGAGATTTTTTCATTGTAATATTATTTTATTTATTTCTGTTGCCAAATTTGGTGCAAAAGTACTGCAAAAAAATCATATATGCAAATAAATTTGCATTTTTTATTTATTATCGTTAGTAATCAGTTCGATTAACCGTTCCACGGCCTCTTCTTGCGGGATATTCTTGAGCACGCATTCTTTCCCCCTATACAGACTTATGCGGTCCTTTCCGGCGCCGACATAACCGTAGTCAGCATCTGCCATTTCTCCGGGGCCGTTGACGATGCAGCCCATAATGGCGATTTTCAAGCCTTGGAAGATAGCTGACGGCTGTTGGCTGATAGCTTCTTTGACTTGTGCAATAGTGGTCTGCAGGTCGAACATTGTCCGTCCGCATCCCGGACAGGAGGTGAACTCGGTCTTGTACATCTTGATGCGTGAGGCCTGGAGAATATCTTTGCTCAGCGCTTCGACACGTGCGATGTCGAAATTCGGATTAAGTAGTTCGAGCTTGTCGCAGTTATATTCCCAAAGCAATCGTCCGCACTCGGCTGCAGCATGTAATTGGAAGGCAGACCAGTCCTTCTCGGTGTTGTAGTAGAAGATGCTGTTTTTGTCTTCGTCGTAGCTGACGATGAGCTGGTCGTTGTATCGAGGACTGGTTGGGTCTGCGAAATAGCGCACTAACTCCTTGGCGACAGGAATCTCGGCCTCGGGGGCTTCGCTGAGGCTGACGCGAATGGTGTCGCCGATGCCCTCAGCCAAAAGGGCACCGATACCCACTGCCGACTTGATACGACCATCTTCACCTTCACCCGCCTCCGTCACGCCTAAATGAATAGGGTAGTGCAGGTTCTCCTTGTCCATCGTTTGCACCAGAAGTCGCACGGTATCTACCATGACGCGGGTGTTGGAGGCCTTGATGCTGATGACGATATCGCGGAAATGTTCGCGGTTGGCGATACGGAGCAACTCAATACAACTGGCCACCATCCCTTCGGGTGTATCGCCATATTGCTCCATAATACGCGGAGCGAGGCTGCCGTGATTGACGCCGATACGGATAGCAGTGTGGTACTGGCGGCATATACCCATCAGGTGCGTAAAACGGTCGTGTGTCGTTTGCGCATCAGGTGCATAGTTGCCGGGATTGATACGCACTTTCTCGCACACTGTGGCAGCTAAGTCCGCCACCTCGGAGCGGAAATGGATATCTGCCACAAGAGGCATCTTACAGCCTTGTTCGCGCAGTTGATGAGCAATCTGTGCAAGTGATTCCACTTCGCGTGTGCCCTGCGTGGTGAAACGGAATAACTCCGCGCCCGCTTGTTCGCAGCGCAACACTTGAGCCACACTCGCCTCGACATCGTTCGTGCTGGTGTTAGCCATAGTCTGAACACGAATAGGGTAAGACGAGCCGATACATAAACTGCCTATGTAAACAGTGTCCGTCGGACGACGATGGTATGTTAAATCGATATTCATTTTGCTATACACATAAAAAGAGCAGAGACCTCGCGACCTCTGCTCTGGTGAACCAGCTGGGGCTCGAACCCAGGACCCCATCCTTAAAAGGGATGTGCTCTACCTGCTGAGCTACTGATTCAACGCTTCTTTATTCAAAAAAGCGTGCAAAGGTACTGCTTTTTTTTGGACTGACCAAATATTTTTCAAAAAAAATGCTGAAAAAACACTTTTTTAGTCCAAATGGAGCTTATTTGCCCCTCAATATGTCAATTTATTTATACGTAAAGACAGCAACAGTCTCTTTTCCGGTGTTGCCGAATTCGGCCGTGACATTCACTTGCAGCTTCGAGTAACGCGTATCCACTTTTACGGGATTGCCATACTTGGCTTTGATGCGTTTGTCCAACTCGTCGGCGAAGTCTTTTGCCTTGTCGATGACGTCGGCTCTCTTCTTCTGCGCACGTATGACGACGCTGTATTTGTTCATCATCTCGTAGCCTTTCTCTTTGGCTATCTCTGCGCTGAGGTCATTGATAGCGTCGTCGTCCAAACCGGTCGTGTAGGATTGACCACTTGACCAAGACCACGACGAGTTCTTCTCTACGTAGATGAAGGAATCCATCGTCACTTCCGTCGTGCAGGAACTCAAGATAAGAGCTGCAGCAAAAAGGATGCTTGCAAAAATACCTTTTTTCATACTCTATGTTATATTACAATATTCACTATTCTGCCCGGCACAACAATCACTTTCTTCGGTGCATTGCCTGCCAGGTATTTAGCAGTTTGTTCGTTTTCCATCACGTTCTTCTCGACATCGTCTTTGGACATGTCTTTCGGCAGTGAGAGTGTGAAGCGAACCTTACCATTGAACTGTACTGGGTAGTTGATGCTATCCTCTACGAGGTATTCTTCGTTGCATTTCGGCCACTCGGCATCGCAAACGGTGGTGGTGTGTCCGCAGCGGTGCCATGTCTCTTCGGCTATGTGCGGAGCGTACGGAGCAATCAGAATGGACATCACCTCTAAGATGGCGCGCTTGTTGCACTTACTTAACTCGTTCGCCGCAATCATAAACGCCGGAATAGACGTGTTGAACGAGAAGTTCTCAATGTCCCAAGTCACTTTCTTAATCAGCTTATGCAGGCTGCGGAGTTCGTCATTGGTTGGTGCCTCGTCGGAGATATTCTCGTACAGATTCCAGAACTTACGTAGGAAGCGATGCACACCGTCAATACCGTTGGTGTCCCAGGGTTTGGACATCTCCAACGGGCCGAGAAACATCTCGTACAGACGCAGTGTGTCGGCGCCGTATTGGGCAATCACGTCGTCCGGATTGACCACATTGAACATAGACTTCGACATCTTCTCTATCGCCCAACCGCAGATATACTGCTTCGGACCGGCGAGATACGGATTGTCGTCGATGGATGTGCCGTCGGCAAACACAAACTGTGCGTTCTTGTACTCTGGCATCCAATTGCGGAACGCATTGATATCCAGTATGTCGTTATGCACAATATTCACATCTACGTGAATAGGTTGTACCTTGTCCTTGTATTCCGGATTGTCAATCAGGTTGTAGCTGATGTATAGATTACCTGTCGCGCCTTCGCCGATATAACGATATACGAAGTTCGAACGGCCTTGAATCATGCCTTGGTTAATCAGTTTCTTGAACGGCTCGTCCTCGCATACGTATCCTAAGTCATAGAGGAACTTGTTCCAGAAACGGCTGTAGATCAGGTGTCCCGTCGCATGTTCTGTTCCGCCGATATACAGATTCACTTGACGCCAGTAGGCATTCACTTGCTTATCCACCAACGCCTTGTCGTTATGCGGATCCATATAGCGCAGGTAATACGCACTCGATCCCGCAAAGCCCGGCATTGTGCACAACTCTAACGGATGACCGTTGTATGTCCAGTCCTTTGCATTAGCCAATGGCGGCTGGCCGTTAACGCCCTTGAACTCCTCTATCTCCGGTAACTCCAGTGGCAGCTCGTTCTCATCAAGAGCGTAAGGCATATCGTCCTTATAGTAGATCGGGAACGGTTCGCCCCAGTAACGCTGACGGCTGAAGATGGCATCACGCAGACGGTAGTTGACCTTCACGTGACCGATACCCGTATTGGTGATATACTCCTTCATAGCTTGAATAGCCTCTTTCACTTCGAGTCCGTTCAAAAAACCGGAGTTCATCATCTTACCTTCCTTCGCGTCGAAACTCTCCTCGCTCACGTCCGCACCTTCAATCAACGGAATAATCGGCAGGTTGAAGTGTTTGGCAAACGCATAGTCGCGGCTGTCGTGAGCCGGTACGGCCATGATAGCTCCTGTTCCGTATCCCGCCAGCACGTAATCGCTCACGTAAATAGGTATCTCGCCGTTAGTCAGCGGATTGATAGCGTATGAGCCGGTGAACACACCCGTCACGCGTCGGTCCGAGATGCGCTCACGTTCCGTACGATGTTTGCAACGGTCCAGATAAGCCTCGACTTCGGCACGCTGTTCGTCGGTAATCATACGAGCTACATACTCACTCTCCGGTGCCAGAACCATAAACGTCACGCCGAAAATCGTATCTGCACGAGTGGTGAAGATAGTAATCGGGTCGTTCTGCCCCTTGATAGCAAATTGCATCTCGGCACCTTCGCTGCGGCCAATCCAGTTACGCTGTGTCTCTTTCAGACTCTCAGTCCAATCCACACGATCCAGACCTTCCAACAACCGTCCTGCATAAGCACTCACGCGCAGACTCCACTGACGCATCACGCGCTGCTCTACCGGATAACCGCCACGCACACTCAGGCCTTCGCTCACCTCATCGTTGGCGAGCACAGTACCAAGGGCCGGACACCAGTTAACCTTCGTGTCGCTCAAGTACGCGATACGGTAGTTCATGAGTCGCTCCTGTTGCTCTTTCTCGCTCAGCGTCTTCCACGTCGGGTCAGACTCTTCCCATTTGGCAATCAGTTCTTCAATCGGACGGGCCTTCTGCAGCGTCGGGTCGAAATACGAGTTGAACATCTCCAGGAACGCCCACTGTGTCCACTTATAGAACTTCGGGTCGCATGTGCGCACTTCGCGGTCCCAGTCGTAGCAGAAACCGATCTTGCGTAGCTGTTCGATATAACGCTTGATATTCTTGTTCGTCGTCACTTCCGGATGCTGGCCGGTCTGAATGGCATATTGCTCTGCCGGCAGACCGTAGGCATCAAAGCCCATTGGGTGCAGTACATTAAAGCCCTGCAAACGTTTGTACCGACTGTAGATATCGCTGGCGATATATCCCAGCGGATGTCCTACGTGAAGACCTGCTCCCGATGGATACGGGAACATGTCTAACACATAAAACGGTTGTTTGTCACTCTGGTTGCTTACCTTGTAGGTCTGATTTTTCTCCCACTCGGCTTGCCACCGTTGCTCAATCTCACTAAAATTATAATCCATCAATCAATGTTTAATGTTTAAAGTTTAATGTTTAGAGAAGCTTCTTCACTTGCTCGTAAACGTTTTGTGCCGTGAAGCCCAGTTTCTCGTCCAGCACTTTGTACGGTGCACTGAAGCCGAAGCTCTCGAGACCCCAGATAGCGCCGTTGTCGCCTACCAGACCTTCGAGTGTGCAAGGCAGACCGGCTGTCATACCGAAACGTTTAACACCCTTCGGCAGAATCTCGTTCTGGTACTCTATCGGTTGTTGACGGAACAGACCTTCACTCGGTACACTTACTACTTGCAGACGGATACCTTCTTTGCGCAGTAACTCGGCACCGGCAAGCAAGGTGGAAACTTCACTACCGGAAGCCAGTAGTACCACTTGCGGGTTCTCGTCTTTCGATACAATATACGCACCTTTGCGGAAGCCTTCGAGGTTCACATTAGGCACCGGAGCGATATCTTGACGGCTCAGAATAAGAGCTGTCGGAGTAGCGGTGTTCTCCATCGCTGCACGCCAAGCGAGCGTCGTCTCTTCGCTGTCTGCCGGACGGAGTACCAACATCGACGGTGCACCGTGATGATTATGCAGTTTCTCCATCAAACGTATCTGTGCCTCTTGCTCAACCGGCTCGTGAGTAGGACCGTCTTCGCCTACGCGGAACGCGTCGTGACTCCAAATGAACTTAACAGGCAACTCCATCAAAGCAGCCAGACGTACGGCCGGTTTCATATAATCGCTGAATACAAAGAACGTTGCGCAAGCCGGAATGATACCGCCGTGCAGAGCCATACCCATGCACAGGCAAGCCATCGTTAGCTCGCTCACACCTGCTTGCAGGAACTGTCCTGTGAAATCACCGCGTTTCAGCGCGTGAGTCTTCTTCAGGAAGCCGTCGGTCTTATCGCTGTTGCTCAGGTCTGCACTCGACACAATCATGTTACCAACGTTCTCAGCCAGGAAACTCAGCACTTTCGCACTCGCACCGCGGGTCGAATCACCGGCTTTCTGCTCAACCAGACTCCAGTCTAAGCAAGGAGTCTCGCCGCTCATATATGCCTCGTACTCTGCTGCCGTGGTCGGATTAGCCTCTTTCCACGCGCGATACTTAACGTAGTAGTTATTTGCATACTCGCGCAACTCAGCTGCGCGGTCGTCATACAATTTCTTAACTTCCGGGAATATCTGGAACGGATTCGTTGGGTCGCCACCAAGATGCTCAACCGTCTTCTCGAACGAAGCGCCCGATTTACTCAACGGTTGTCCGTGTGTCGAGCACTGACCTTCAAAGCTCTCACCACTCTCGGTCACGGCACCTTTACCCATGGCCGTGTGGCCGATGATGAGCGACGGACGTTTATTCTCTGCGATTGCTTTCTTCAGTGCCTCGCGAATAGCATCCGGATCATTGCCCGGAATCTCTTGAACGAACCATCCCCAAGCCTCGTATTTCATCGCCACATCCTCGCTCGTCACGTCCTTGCAGCCCGTCGAGAGCTGAATCTCGTTCGAGTCGTAGAACATGATCAGGTTATCCAAACCGAGGTGACCTGCTATACGGCCTGCACCCTGTGAGATCTCTTCCTGTACACCACCATCCGAGATAAACGCATAGATATTCGGGTTATGCATCTCGCCTACGCGAGCGTTGAACCACTTAGCTGCAATAGCCGCACCAACGGCAAAAACATGACCTTGGCCAAGCGGACCACTGGTGTTCTCCACACCGCGTTCGATATCGCGCTCCGGGTGTCCCGGTACAACGCTTCCCCATTGACGAAGTGTCTGCAGCTCGTCCAGACTATACTTGCCTGCCAAGCAGAGTTGGCTGTATAACATAGGTGCCATATGGCCCGGATCCAAGAAGAAACGGTCACGTGCTTCCCAACCCGGATTCTCCGGATCGTAACGCAGAAACTCCGAGAAGAGTACATTCACGAAGTCGGAACCACCAAGGGCACCGCCCGGGTGACCACTCTTTGCTTTTTCTACCATTGCTGCTGCCAAAATACGGATGTTGTTAGCAGCCTTGTTCATTAAATTTGTGCTGTTCATAATAATGATTTTTAGTTTGTTAATATATCTTTTTACACTAAACTCTAAACACAAAACTAGAACTTATACCCGATATAATAGTTCACCCCCCAGTTGGTCTCGTCCCGATAACCGAAGCCCGGAATATAGTACGGCATCACTTGGCCGTCTTTGGCCGTGCGAGTGAACAGTATCTTAAACCGCACGTACCAGCCCATCTGAAATCCTTCCCACACCTGCACTTGGCAACCTGCCACTACTTCACCCCAGCAATCTGCGCGGAACTGGTTCATAAAATCTACCTTCTTCCCCTTGCCCCAGTAACTGTCATTCAACTCTACGCCTAATAAGTCATAATTCGTCAATCCCGTTCCGATACGTATTCCCACCATCGCTGCATTCAACCGTTCGGGATGTTTTTTCAAACCGTTAATATCCAGTCCCACGCGGATGAAGCCGCCTTCGCTTTCTTGTACTCCGCCATCCGCTGAGGCTTTTGCATTCACATAGCCTCCTTCCAGTGTGGGGTAGTACCGTTGCTTCAATCGTATATTCCACGCGGCCTCAAAACTCAGGATGTTCCCTTTCGAGATAGCCGCTTCCAGTATTGTTGTCGCCAGGTCTAACTTCAGGTTCATGCCCTGATAAATCACCGTGTCGGCATAGATGCGTGTACCGTCTTTCAGCCGTTCATACTGGCCTGTCAGAATATTTCCTTTCTCTTCAACGGTATCTTGCTTCACTGCCGGCGCATCCACTTCCACAATCGTATCTGCCAGTACCATCACGCCTGCACTATCTCCAACGAGCACTTGCAGCGTATCTTGCTTCGCGACCAGCGTATCAACTGGCTCGTCAGCATAAGCACTCAGCGCAGCCACCAGCACTATCACTATCCCCAACACTCGTCTCATAGCTTCTCGTCACGCTTTGTGGCATAAATACATATATTGTCTTGCTCTGCTGCCTCAACGCCGGTATTCAGTATCGTCACCGAGTCTGCCCACACCTTATCTGTCCACACTTGCTCTATCTGGTGGTAAATAACGCATCCGCAGGCCATTGATACGAACCGTTGGGTGTTATCGTGACGGATATACAGTGTCTCTGTTTTGCCTTGCCATGTCATCCGAAAAGCCGTCACGGTCGTATCTTCGCGCAGAGGTAGATACACATGCTTAACACCTTTGCGATTCTGGTATAGCACCGAGTCGCTGCCCACGCCTTGTACCGTGATACTGTCCCATGTCTCTTCTGTTTTTGCAACATCTAATGTGTCGAAATGATAACACTTCAGCACCACTGTTGCCTCCACCTCTGTGTCCTGCCGACAGGTCCGGTCCGGCTCACACGCCACCAGCCCTAACACCAATAGTAATATGACAAAAATATATCCTCTAAACACTAATCGCTAAACTCTAAACGCTAAACACTAAACGTTTACAACAGTCCTCTCGCTTCCTCTTTCAGCGCTTCCATCGCAATCTGGTGCGGTGTCTCGCCGTTCTGTCGGTATGCCGTCATCAGCACTTTCGCATAATCCATCGCTGTGCTCTCTTTGGGAAGTTGCATCGCCATCGCGCTCACAAATGCGGCTATCTCATCCCGCGCGCCGATAATCTTCGCCCACGTCTCGTCGCTTACATATACCTGCTGACTCAGATTATGGTCGAACTCCAGCCGAATAGTACGCAGTAACTCCTGCTGCATCTTCATGACACTCAGGCTTGCCAGACTCTCGCCGGCAGCTTCCAGACGTTCGCTCAAGCCCATCACTAAGGCTTCCGGCTGCGTACGCTCTAACACCAACGCCAGACGCTCATACGCACGAAGTCGGGTAGGGGATATCTCCTTCTGACTCGCTTTCTTCAACTCCCAAAGACGTTTCTGCTCCTCGTCTTTGAAGAGCTTATTCATTACAATCCACACACTAATCAGCACCACCAGCGCCGGAATCGTGTACATCAATACTTGCCAAAAATTCATACGTATCCAAATTAACGCGCAAAATTACAACTTTTTTCTGATATATCCAAATATTTTGGATAAAAAAAAGAGACAGACCTGTTTTCTGCCTCTTTTTTAGCGTATGTAAAGCGTATCTTAAGCCACTCTTAACGAATCATTGTGTCTCCAAAATACGGCTGCAAAGCCTTGGGGATATGAATACCTTCTTCGCACTGGTTATTCTCCAGCAATGCGGCCACAATACGCGGCAGAGCGAGTGCGCTACCGTTGAGTGTATGTGCCAGATAGACTTTCTTGTCCTCTGCCTTGCGGTAACGGCATTTGAGTCGGTTTGCCTGATACGTGTCGAAGTTACTCGTCGAGCTTACTTCCAGCCAGCGATGTTGCGCCTCGGAATATACCTCAAAATCGTAGCAAAGCGCCGCTGTGAACGACATATCGCCGCCACTCAGACGCAGAATACGATAAGGCAACTCCAGCTTCTTAAGCAGGCCTTCCACATGCGCTAACATCTCACGATGCGAAGCATCAGAATGCTCCGGAGTATCAATGCGCACAATCTCAATCTTCGAGAACTCATGCAGACGGTTCAAACCGCGCACATCCTTACCGTAACTGCCCGCCTCACGACGGAAACACTCCGTGTAAGCGCAGTTCTTAATCGGCAGATTCGCCTCGTCGATAATCTCGTCACGATACAGGTTCGTTACAGGCACTTCGGCCGTCGGAATAAGGTATAAATCGTCCACCTCGCAGTGGTACATCTGTCCCTCTTTATCGGGCAGTTGGCCCGTTCCGTAACCCGAAGCTTGGTTAACAACCGTAGGAGGCATAATCTCCGTGTAACCGGCCATGTTCGCTTCAGCGAGGAAGAAGTTAATCAGCGCACGCTGCAAACGAGCTCCTTGACCGATGTACACAGGGAATCCCGCACCCGAAATCTTAACACCAAGGTCAAAATCTATCAGGTTGTATTTCTTCGCCAACTCCCAGTGAGGTAACTTCGCAAATGCAGGCTGAGGATCCTCTTCGGCTGGCCAATCGCGCAGCGCAATAGCTGCACCGTCAGCATCGAACGGATTCTCCGTTGTTCCGAGCTTCTCCAGCGCCTTGCCATATGCCCAACCGCCGACTTTAACGGCTAAGTTATCCTCTGCGCACGTACCCGCGGGCACGATATCGTAAGGTACGTTAGGTATCGTCAGCAATAACTGCGTCAAACGCTCCTCGGCTTCCGACATCGCTTTCTCGTACTCAGCAATATTGGCCTTCAGCGCGCCGGTCTTTGCCTTTGCTGCTTCTGCCTCATCGCGCTTACCTTGACCCATCAGTTGACCAATAGTCTTCGAGATCTGATTCATCTCCGCACTCGCCGCATCTTTCTGCTGCTGAGCCGCCTTACGCTCCTGGTCTATGGCAATAACGCTCTCGATTACCTCGTGAGCGTTATTGAAATGTTTCTTTTCCAAACCGGCAATGATTAACTCTTTGCCGTCGTAAATTTGCTTTAACGTTAGCATGGTTGAATACTTACGTAGGACTTGTTGTTACGTTTCTTGGTGAATACTACAGTACCATCTACCAAAGCGTACAGAGTATGGTCGCTACCGATACCCATGTTCTCACCCGGATTATGTTGTGTACCACGTTGACGGACGATGATGTTACCTGCTTTCGCATGTTGTCCGCCCCAAATTTTCACGCCTAAACGTTTGCTTTCTGATTCACGGCCGTTCTTTGAACTACCGACACCTTTCTTATGTGCCATAATTTCTTACTCTTTAAAAATTAAACATTAAACATTAAACATTAAGGTGAAATTATGCAATAATTTCCTTAACAATAAGGTTCGTCAGGTCTTGACGGTGACCGTTCAGTTTCTTGTAACCTTTGCGACGTTTCTTGTGGAATACCAGGATCTTCTCTCCGCGGCACTCGTTATCAAGCACTTCGCAAACAACTTTCGCACCTTTAACTACCGGTGCACCTACTTTTACTTTGCCCTCGTTATCTACGAGCAGCACTTTGTCGAACTCAACTACGGCGCCCTTCTCGGCTTCCATACGGTTGACGAACAACTTCTTTCCGGCCTCTACGTTAAACTGTTGGCCTTGAATCTCTACAATTGCGTACATTAAATTAATTCTTTATGGACTTGCAAATCTTAAATCAAAAATCTAAAATCTCAAATCCCAATTACATCGTGTAGGCGGCTGATCGCCGGAACTTCCGCGCTGTTAAGAACTTCGGCTTTGGTTTCTGGCCATGTAAACTATAACCTTTAACCTATAACCTCTCACCTTTCATGCGCTGCCGACGGGCGTCTTTTTCAAGCCTAAACACGAAAAAGCCTGCAAAATTACTACAAAAAGATGACATAGCCAAATTTTTTTGAAAAAAAATGCATTTTTTTGTGTTTTTTTGCAAAAAAGTTGGATATACCCCGGACTTTACGAACGTATGTTCGGGGGAATTGCGTAGTACTTGGTCATAAGTACGGAGCAAGGCAGATGTCCGAAATACTACCACTCCGGGCGTGCCGAAAGTACTACAAATATTTGTCAAGGCAGATGTCCGAAATACTACCACCATCATCCCGCTATCTATAGGCTATCCGTAGGAAAATCGTAGGTGATTCGTAGGTTATTTGTAGGTTATTTGTAGGTGATTAGTAGGTTCTCCGTAGGTTGGTAAGCCGAGAGCAGTATAAGATCACTATAACATCAGTATAACAAAATAGGCAGGATCGCTCCTGCCTATTCCTATAATTTGTCTGTTTGTCGCTTATTTGACTCTGCGACCTACCACGTCGTATTCCTTCTCCTCACGGATGATGATAATCTGTCCTTCGCGAAGAACCTTCGTTGCTTGCTTGTTAGCGCGAACAGCATCAATCGTCGTCGGAGTTTCCGGCTCTACATATTTCTTCACTTCTACAAGCGTCGCGTTCTTGATTTGCGGAGCGCCCTTGTATTCGTCGTACGAGCCTTTCAGGGTAACGGTATCTTTCTCTTCGATATCCATATCCCAGAACTTATTCTCCACGCCTGCTTGCGTCAGAATACCGTAGATAGCAATCGAACCGGTAGCATCGTTCAGCGTGAACTCACCTCTCTGGTACGGCACACCGTCGCTGTCTTCCTTAATGTTCGTTACCCAACCCGTCAGCGTGTAGATATTGAAGTCGTCTTTTGCTTTCAGGAAGTCTGCTACTGTGATAGCACCTTTCTCTTCCGGAACAGCTTTTGCGGTAACATGTACATTCAGCGTTGCCTCTTTGTCGCCGGACTTAGCGGTAATAACTGCATCACCTTCTGCAACACCGGTAATCTTGCCGCCAATTGTTACGGTTGCAATATTCTCGTTGCTTGTGTAGTAATCAACCTTGAAGCCGTGACCTGTCGGGTAAGCCGTTGCTTGAACGTCCTCTACCGTCTCACCTACTTCAATCGTCAGGTCGCCCGAGTAGTTGAACTCTACGTACTCAACGGTCCAAGCAATAACGTGTACCAAGCAAGTAGCATACTTCGTCTCGTCCGTCTTAGCTTTTGCTGTAATCGTCACGTCACCAACGCTCTTCGGAACAACCTTTCCGCTTGCGTTAACCGTTGCAATCGTCTCATCGCTACTTGTCCAAACAATCTCTTGGTCTGCGTCACTCGGCGTTACCGTTGCTTTCAGCGTCACAGCTGCATCACCTACGTGCGTGCTGTACTCCGTCTGATCCAAGGTCACCTGCTCTACAGGAGGCAATGCCGGAGCGTTATACGGACGAACATATACCACCATCTGTTTAGAAGTGTTATTGGCAGCGTACATGCGAATCATTTTTGATGATGTGTTGTAACCTATGTATTTTAACGGAGAAGCCGTTGCATAGTTGGCATTCAAAATGTTAACACCGTCGGTGCCATCAACAAACTTCCACGTGTTCTTGGAGCTGCTGTAAGCCAACTTCGTGTTATCAGACGTTGCCAAAGTGCTCGTTGTGCCTTCTGCTGTCAGCGTGTAGGCGTCTTTCGTTCCACCTACAATGAATACTAGTGCACGAGGACAAGCAACTGTATTCCCCGACACTTGAATGCCGCCTAAAATAGTATCCAGGCAGGTCTTGGATGTATTGACTGCACCGGCAATAAGGTTTTCTGAACCGGTTGTACCAAATAGAATAATCGTATCACCCACTTGCATATTTGCTGCGGAAGTAGCTTTCGTGAAGAACGTTGCGCCAACAACGCTAATTGTAATCTTTCCGCTCTTGCCGCCAAGTGTGCAAGTAATCTCTGCCGTTCCTTCTGCTACAGCCGTTACTAGACCCGTCTCGCTTACAGTTGCCACACTGGTATTATTCGACTCATAGCTTGCCGTATATTGGCTTGCTGCTGCACTCGGCGTTACAACAGGTGCTAACTGGTACGTCGCACCAACTGCCAACTCCTTGCTGTCCGGGTCAAAAACGACACTCTCTACAGTAATAGGATTAACTTTTACCAAGCAGCTATCCAAAATAGTCTGGTAGTTCTTCGGATTAACGACTACCCATGTTCCTTCGGTACTAACAGCCTTAGCTGTCAATTTAGCCGAACCGGTCACGTCGCCTTTCGCATAACTCAATACATCCTTATTGCGAATTGTGAAGTAGCAATCTTGACTCGCGCCGTCAGGACCTACAATACCCTGCAACGTCACTACTTCGCCTACGGTAGTTGTGATCTCGTGCTTATCAAGTGTAATACTTGCCGGCTTCGGTTCATACTGCATCAGCGTCACACTTGCGCTTACACTCGGTACCTTAACCGATGTGGCGGTAATAGTTACGTTTCCTGTCACATTCAACGCTGTATAGACGCCATCTGCTACTGAACCTTGATAGCTCTTGTCAACCGTCCAAGTCAGTGATTTATCTTCTGCATTACCCGGAGTAAATACCAAGTACGGCTTCAGGTCTATTGATTTGCCCTTAACCAGCGAATCCGGTGCTCCGACAAACTCAATCTTCGTCAGTTTAATCGTGCTGGCAGCTAACGTGATGGAAATAGGAATCTCTTTCTCCAGGTCATCCAAAGCAGCATCTTGGGTCAGTGCATATAACTTAGCATCAATCGTCTTCACTGCTCCCGCTGTACCTAAATACTTAACGGTTACGCTGCCGCTCGTGCGATTGGTGCTGGTGGAAGGTGTTACACTGAACAACGCCTTGTCCGCTCCTGTGATGTCCCACATAATATCTTCTGTCAAGTTCTCAGCGGTATAGGTAACAACCACTTCTTTCTCCTCGTCCAGTTCAACAGTGCCGAAATCAATTGCACTAATCTCTAACTTGCTCTTTATCTCCGCTGCGGCACCTTTCTTCTTGTACAACTGATAGGTGGTATTTTGTGGGTTCTTATACGGTTTGAAGCGATCGCCATTGAACTCTACAGGGAAGGTATCGTCCGGCTTGCTTACAGTTGCGTTGCCGTTACTGTCAAAACTTACTGCCCAGTTGGCAAGAATCTTATTTGCTTCTGTGTCTGCATAGGTGAAAGCGCCGCTTCCGGTAATGTCCAAATGCAGACGTTGCGGAGTGGTCTCAACCGTATAGAATTGCCAGTTTCCACTATATTTAACCGCTCTAAACATCTGAACCGTTGCCTCCGGCACTTCTGCTGTGTGGTCTGTGGTGTTGATTGTTACATCCGTCGTTATTGCCTGCAAATAGGTCGTGTATAACGGACCACTAACAGCTCCTGCTGCCTCGCTCACAAAAATAATCGTGTCGCCGTCACTCAAACTCGTAACACGCTCAAAGGGTATCGTTTTAGCCACAATAGCCTCATTCGTCACTACCAATTTCATCGTCATGTAAACATACGGAGTCTTAACCTCCCAGTCTGAGTCCGAATAACTGTAGAAACGAATCTTACCGGTGTACGTACCTGCATGATCTGCGTAGTAATTAAGCGTCAAACCTTTACCTTCTGCAGCTGTCCAAGTGTCACCACCATAAATCCAGCCGCTGGTTTTCGTGCCCGTAATCCAGAAGCTCGCATTCTCCGCCGGCATCTCATCGTCCTCGAATACAACGCCGCAGTATTCCAGCAATCCCGAATACTCTACGTCGAACGTAATTGAGCCCGACACTTCTGTTTTACCTTTGATACTTTGTGTACCGAAATCTACACTACTTGGCTTCACGGTGATACTTACCGCCGCAAAACTCATCGCACTAATCAGAACTAGTGCTACAAAAGAAGCAATTTTCTTCATGATATTAGTTTATTTTACGTTTATTTATATTTGTCTATTCTAACGAATTTTCATTTCAGCCTGCAAATATACGACAAAAATTGCATATACACAATTTTTTTTGCTATTTTTAGCCAAAATAATTATTTTTTTTACTTTTGGATGCAAATTGAACGTCTTATGCTCGCATAAATACGTTTTTTTGCAGACTAAAGTTGTAGCGCGAAGCGCAGGCTAAAAATAGTGTTGTTGTATATCCGGCAGGACGCGGACCACCATTCGAAAGGCCCCTCTGGGTAGTAGGTCGAAGATACTACAAAAAAATGAACCCTGCAAACTTTTCACCAAAAACTTTCCCTTTTTATGTTGCATAACATATATCTCTGCCAAATCCCGTAGCAAAGGGGGACATCACCGGGACTTCTCTAAGCTTTCTCAATGCATTTTCTCATTTGCTGCAAAGATAGAACAGATTTCTAATACATGCAAATAAAAAGTGCAACTTTCGTCAAAAAGCTGCACTTTTCATATTTTTTAGAGGAGCGCCTCATGCGCGGGTGCGCTTGCGCACTACGCGTAATATTAAGGTACGCACATGCGAGGAGCGCTAACGGTATCGCCGCATCACAAAGATACAAAATCTTCAAAAATCGTGGGCTTTATGTCCTTTTACTTATGCTAAAGTAATAAAAACACTATAAAAATGCATTTTTTTACAAAAATATTTGGTTTGTAACTAAAAAATAGTTACCTTTGCGCAAAATTTTGAAGCTACACAAACCGCATCCTGGCAATATCGTTAAGCAGTATGCTGTGCGACAAGTATTAGAAGAATTACAAAGTAAAGGACATATAAAATAATATTAACTATGAATACATTGAATTATAAAGGTTATCTGGGAACCGTCAACTTTTCCGAAAAAGATGAGTGCTTCTATGGAAAAATAGAAGGCATTGATGGACTTGTCAATTTTGAAGGGCAAAGCGTGAGCGAACTGAAAGAAGCTTTTCATGAGGCAGTGGATGACTATGTTGCCTACTGCGTAGCGGAAGGTATTGAACCGCACAAGAGCTATTCCGGTCAGTTGAACATTCGCATTAAGCCGGAGACACATAGTCGTATAGCTGCATTGGCCAAACAAGCTGGTGAATCCATTAACGCCTTTATTAGTCAAGCATTAGATACGCGCGTAGCAATGCTTTAAACGACGTTGCTACCATATATCACAAAGCAGCGGAACTGTCACCGGTCCCGCTGCTTTTCTTTATACACTATACACTCTACACTTTACACTCTAAACCTTCTTCCGCCTTCCCGTAGCACACCTCAGGACTTCATCAGGACTTCACCATCATTAGGCCCCCGACCGCATCATTCCATTATTCAGCGCAGCGGCTCATTCAGCGTAAGCGATCATCCCATCAAACGCTCCCGCGACCATCGTGTACGTGACAATAGCGTTTCTCTTACATTGTTTTCTCTAAACTATTCTAAACGCAACGTAGTTGCCCTACACGCGAAGCATGCACGCCTCTTCATAATGAATTTAGGCATTATTTAAAATAAATTATGCAAAATGAACAATTTAATTTGCATAATCCAAATATTTGTTGTACTTTTGCCGCGGATTTATACGACAAAAATGTAGAAATCACATTTTTTATCGAATATAAACTATAAAATTACATATACTATGGACATTATAGCTCGTGATGAATACATAAGACACATAGAACATTATCTGGGTAAGCAAACCATTATTGTACTGACAGGACAACGGCGCGTCGGCAAGAGTTTTGTCCTCAAAGATTTGGCACTGCGTAAACAACGCGATGGCGCAAATGTGGTATATATAGATAAGGAAAATAAAGCATTTGACTCTATTACAAATCATATAGAGCTTAATAGTTATATCGATGCTCATCTGTCCAAGGCAACTACAAACTATATTCTCATAGATGAAATACAGGACATTAAAGATTTTGAGAAGTCAGTACGAGCTTATCGCATTGAGCCCAATTGCGAAGTGATTATTACCGGTAGTAACGCTGAGTTATTTAGTAGTGATCTGGCAAATCGTTTGGGAGGTCGACATCATACTATCTATATTCAGTCGTTGACTTATCAAGAGTTTCTAATTTTTCACCAACTAACTGACTCTGATGAGTCATTACGTCTCTATATAGAAGCAGGCGGATTACCTGGATTAAGAAACTTTAATATCACAGATAGCCGTGAGGTTTCTGATTATCAGAGAGATGTTTTTAATACTGTCTTATTGAAAGATGTTATCTTGCGGCATAAAGTCCGCAATGTCCCATTCTTAGAGCGTTTATGTCAATTTGTGGCTGACAATACAGCTAAATTATTCTCGGCAACGTCAATTAGTAATTTCGTAAAGGCCAAAGGTGAATCTACTACTACGGACTTAGTTATTCGATATCTTCAGTATCTTACAGATTGCTATGTAATAGGCCAGGTCAAGCGGTTTGATATCAGGGGAAAGAAGATTTTGGAAAGCAATTCAAAATACTATTTTGAAGACCATGGTATAAGAAATGTTGTAGCTGGCACTCGCAGAGATCAAGATATAGAGAAAGTCATCGAAAATGTGGTATATCAACAACTTATTCACATGGGATATGAAGTCAAAGTAGGCCAGCTTCTTGCTGGTGAGGTTGATTTTGTTTGTACAAATAGCAATAAGGAGCGCGTGTATATACAAGTTGCTTATCTATTAGCAAACGAAGAGACTATTCAGCGAGAGTATGGAAGTTTGCGCGCAATAAAAGATAATTATCCAAAATACGTCATTTCCATGACACCTCTCGTAAAACGTAATAACGACGAAGGAATAATTCATCTTAGTCTGCGAGAGTTTCTCATCAATGGATTATAATTTTTTTCATACGTTTACACAAAGAAGCGGGACTATAGAGTTCCGCTTCTTCTTTTCTAAACGCAACGTAGTTGCCCTACACGCCGCAGGCTATAAACTGCGCTTGCGCCTATACACCATACACCATACACCGTACACGGCGACAGCCAACAATAGCGGCCATGCCGCATCACCTATCGGGTCATCGTATGGTTCACCGTTATCGCCAGGTTCACCACTACCACCACCTCCTGGATTAATCTCTATCTTGCGAGGACCAGATTTGTGCGGACCACCACCTTCACCATACGTCGTCGAGGTTCCGGTTACAGCAGATTGCGGCAAGGTAGAACCGGAGGTCATATAGTCCGAATGCGTATAGCCCATCGTAGCCGTCGGGATCTGTGGATTAACTTGTACAGTACTATAGGTAGTATGCTCTTGACCTGAGTACTGAGTCGTCACGTATTGGTGCGTCTGAGCATTTACGCTCAGAACGCCCAATATTGCGATTGCTATCAATAAATATCTCAATGCTTTCATAACTTCAAATATTCATTATTAATTATTCATTATTCATTATCGAAATCATTTATTGATTTCACGAACTCGTTTACCGGTTGCATCGTAGATGACTCCGTTATGTCGGATATACATCTTGTCTTGGTAGATGAACTTAATCGGCTCATCGTCATCGACATCAAGAGCATCTACACCGGTCGTAATTGGATCTACAGGTTCCGGTTTCAGAATTATATTCAGTGCAAACCGAACATCGTTCTGACCTTGCTCTGTACGGAAGACATAGTCTTTATCTATGAGGTCAACAGTCAGATTTGTCTTATAGTCTGTCAGATAGACATGGTCAACTTCTGTCAGTTTATTTCTCTCGTCCAGACTGAATGTATATTCGCCTTCTTTCGGAGCTATATATCCGACCGGAATTGGCAATGCCGCAGCTGCTTCCGGCAAGGAGTTAAACGCTGTACGATACTCACCTACCATGGTGTAAACCTTCAGGTAGTTCTCGTTCACGATTGTCTTCTCCTTATCATCCATGTCGAAATCAGCAGAATAGTCATCACCTACGGTCAAACCGGCGTTATCTGATGTACCGTTAGCATCGGTCAGTACAAAGTCTATATCCACTTCGCGCATAGGCACTGTAGCGCGCATCAACGCTGGTGCCTTGAGAATCTTACTTCCGCTGGTGAATGACAGTGTTCCGGAAGTCTTCGCTTGGATGAAGAACGGATAGAAGGCCTCTATTTCGTAGTTCTTTGATCGAACATCCGTGTAGTCGTCATACATCTTCTGCGGAATAGTGATATATTTAACATCACTGGTAGTCCAATCCCAGGTACCGGTCCATTGACCATTTACTTTGGTGGAATCCAAGCTTTTTATCTCCATGTTCGTGCCAAATTGTCCATTAGCATCCGTATTGCGGAATGAACTGAAGAACGGACTACCGATGAAGTTCCAACCTTTGTTGTTGTCCGTAACGCCCTCTGTATCAATGCCCCAAGCAGTTACACTCGGCGTACAAGCTGCCTCGTCGGTCCATGCTGTAGTAGATTTAAGCAACGGCATACGCATGATTCCTATCGTACGACCTGTTACCCGAGGTTTGATTGCCATCTCATATCCGACTCCGCGTAGCAACGATGCTGTAGAGATATATACCCAACCTTTCTCTTTCGGAGTCTTGGTACGGTTCTTTCCGTTGTATTCTTTTATCCATACTGTACCGTCTGCACCGTTTTCTTCATTGGTGATACTATCCAGCTTTACATCTTTCGGTACACACATCATGTAGTAACGGCTATTATCCAGATATAAGTCATAGTAAACACCATTACCGGCAGTACCAACACCCTGAATCTTCTTGCCGTTCTCAACCAACATCTGCGGCAGACGGTAATCTTTGCTTGCATCCAGCCAACTGAATCCACCACGCAGATAGACATTGCTCAAATTGATATCATTGGTGTTGATATGCATCTTACCTCCCGGATAGATATACAGGTCATTGAACTTGCAGGCGGTGGCGTTGCCTACCTCAGTAGTGACATCCAGTTGTGCGCCGTTGCGGATAACTACGTCCACAACGCTTGTCGCAAGGTTCTTCGCGTCTTGCGAACCATCCCCGGCGTAGTTGCGCAGAGCAATAGCCGTCAGTGGCGTAGCAGCCGGGCTGTTTGTGCTTGTCAGAATAAACGGAATGGTTAATATACATTGTTTATCCGTACTACTTTCGCTCACTTCGATAACCATGCTCTTCATAGCATAAGTTGCCAAAGTACTCAAGTTCGGCATTCCGCCACCGGTAATCTTGTATATGTCGCCGCCTAACGAGGTCAGACTCGGTTTTGGACTTACCTCTGTGCCGTCAATCGTCACTTTGGATAAGGTCGTGTTAGCTGCGCACTTGACAGCAATCTCGCTCTCACCCCATTCCATAACGCTCATGGTAGCGTCTTCTACTATAGTCAGAGGAATGAAATATACATCTGCCGCATCGCCACTATACGAACCCCATTGGCTGGAGTTGTAGTAACGCAGGAAGTACGACTGGCCTTCCATCTTCATGGTGTATTTCCAGGTCGAGCCGTCAACTGCTGTTGTGATATTCCACTCGTAGTTATCCTCCGGGGTAGCATCAAGTGCAGAGATACCAGCATTGTTATTCAGCGTATTCGTGGAAGTACTTGCCCAGAGACCCTTGTTGCTGTTACCCGAGAAACGGACTTTCTCGCCCTTGGTTGCATACAAGTCTGCGCTGCCGGTAGTACTCTTCACCGGCCACAACTCGTATGCCAATGTCGAAGGACCTTGCGCAGTCCAACTGCTCTCATCTACATTCAGCAGTACACCGGCCGGGTTGGTTGCTCCTGACATATTGGCCTTCAACGCGTACCAGCTGCCACCGACCTTCGTCGCAATCGCAAACGCACTCGGCATGTTACGAACATGTACATCTTGCGTCGAGTAATAATCCGTATTGGTCTGGTACGTAGCAGTTACTGTTATGTCTGCCGGAGCACCCGTACCTGCCGACGTCGGATAGTAGTGTACATAAATAGGTACATCTGTAATCGTTCCGCCCGGGTCGGATGCAGTTATGTCTAATGTCGCGGTCGTCGCATTGTATTTGACACCGCTTGCGGAGAACATGATGCCGCTGCCCGCAGGAGTACTCAAACGAACCGTACTTCCCGGTACAAGGTTAATCGCATTTAAGGTCAAAGTGTTAACCGCCATGATAGACTTACCGTTAGTAGAAGTGATGAATACATTGTCACCCGTTAGATGTACTTCCGGTTCCGGACACCAAGCCAACGGGTCATCGTACGTCATCCATAATGCATAGAATGTCTTGTTGCCATTATCGGTAGTGGATATAGTGGTCACACGGCTTCCGGAACAGTCTGTCTCGGCATACCAGCCCATGAACACATAGTCATCCTTCGTCGGTTCAGGCAAGGTCAGACCCACGCCATAGGTGTAACTGTTGTACGAAGAAGCGATCGCATCGCCGCTAAAGGTGTTATTGCCTTTGTCCTTATATGTGATGTCATACGATCTTGCCGTATAGTTCGGGCGTATAACCACATCGTTCGCCGGCATTGTGAAGGTCGCCGGAGAATCGTCACTTGGAGACACCGACACACCACCACTTACAACCGTCCAACTGGCAAAGTCGTGATAACTGTCCGGCGTAGCGGTAATAGTAATCGTCTCGCCTCCGTGCATTCCGTTCAGCACAGGATCCGACCATGTGCCGTTAGCCGATGCACTTGCAGTAACCGTTCCGCCGTCTTGTTGCTGGATAGTCACCTTGTATTCTGTGGCATTACAATCCGGATTGCTCGTGTAGGTTCCCGAAGACGAAGCACGCTTGAACAAGTATGGACTCGTTCCGGAACTGTAGAAAGCGTAATAGTTACCACTACACATTAGATTTTTAGTTGTCTCGCCATCTGTATTACGTTTGTTGTTGATGGTGGTAAAAGGAACCTTGGTTGACTCACGTGTCAGTGTCCAAGTGGTATAATCTCCTGTCGAGGTCTCCAAGCGAAGTTTCTGGTCAGACGAACCGGAAGCTCCACTGGCAGCTCCTAAATACTTGCCTGTCGAGTTGTTGCGGATTGTAAATCCCCCACTTACGGCTGCAATAGTCCAAATACATGCCTCTTCTTGACAAGACAATGTCTTTACCGCAGTGATGGTGTAATCACTTGTATTAGCGGCAATCTTGTATTTGTTGTCAATGTCCGCAGTTAACACCTTGGTCGAACCGGAGGAATAGGAACTCACAATCACATATTCGCCTGCTTCAGGAGTAGTTGTTCCCTTATCTACCAGCGTAAACGTAGAACTCGTTTTGGTATAAACGGCATACAAATCCATATCGCTCGAAACGGTCACGCTGCTTGTGTATAGCGGCGAGACGCTGGAAGGATTGGTTGTAACAGCGGCAGTTGTCCAACCTGCGAAGCGATAGCCATCCACCTCCATATTGGTTGGCAGGGACAGAGAGCCGCTCACGTTTTCTTCATCCTCCGGCTGCGATGCCGCACAAGTGGGATAATGGTAGGTGACAGTGTATTTCGAGAGCGTAATGGTATAACTATTCTCTGAGTCGCAGTAGGTCTGTCCATCACTTTCCACAGATGCCGTAATAGTTGCTGTGCCGACCGTGCTTCCTAACGTGATAGCACCGGTGGAAGCATTGACTGATGCTACCGAGGGATTGTCCGAGGTATAGGTTACAGCCTGCCCCGTTGCAGTATTGGTGTTCTTGATATACGCCGTTGCAGCATTAGTGAAATTCGATGCACCTACTTTCAAGTCATAACCAGCAGGATGTGCAAATTTCACCTCCGTTTGATTGGCACAGGCGTCTACAACAGTAATGGTAAAAGGTAATTCAATGCCCACTGCAGAGTAATTCTTGTTATTATTACTTCCGACTTCTGTTTGTCCCAGAATGAAATATGCGTCGTACGTACCTACATTATAACCATATATGGTTGTAGAAATAGAGCTACCACTTGAGATAGTTCCATATACGTTATAATCATCAAAATCTATATCACTTGTAGATGCATCCGTGTAAACTTTATTCTGGAAATAACTGCCTCCAGGGAAAGATCCCATATTCGTTGTAAGTGAAAAGCTCTTCGTTTGTACGTCTTGAGCATTTACCGTAACAGAGGTAGGCGATAGAGTTGCCTGGGCAGATGTTGCCTCATATCTAATATAGATGTTAAGATGGGTTATCTTGAAATTATCATCCGCATCTGTTCCGGTAAAAGTAATAGAGTTATTTCCTTCATCGGACGAGCTCCACCATGTGTTCTGCGAGATAGAACCACTACCGTTGCAACTTAAATGGCCTGCTGCAGTGTTGGGAGAAGAATTGCCACTCGCAGGTGAGAATACTACACGATAGACTTTATAGCCTGTGGTGCATTGTACCTTCAGATTAGTTTTGCCATATACAGTCATGGCATCGGCACCGATATAACCTTTGGTTAAAGAAACGGTGATCTTACTGCTTAAGGCAGTTGTGGTACATGTACCACCTGTATTGGCAGTACCGGTTTCTGTCCAGGTATTGTTGGTAGTATAACTTGTACCATAGATACCAACCGCCTGATGGATATATGCGGTTGCCCACACACTCGTGCTCGTACAAATAAGTAGTACTACCGCATAAAGTTTCAGCAAGGGATGCGCTACCCTTGCGCTACCCTTACGCCAGTTGTTTTTTGCCTTTTCCAAGGCTCGAATCAATAAGTTTTTCATACTTTTATATTATTTAGTTATTATTCGCGTCTGGTTTGACATTTTGATTTGCATACAAAAAAGCAACAACATCTTTCGATATTGTTGCTTACAAAAGGGGATCGAGGTAGTTTTTACTTTATTTCATCTATCTTTTTAACAATAATAAAATGGATTTGCGGATATTTAACAGAATCTCATTGATTATTTCGATATTTTCAAAAGATTGTAATTCCATCACGTTCTATCTGTTTCCGAAATAAAGGAGTCAGGTGTCCATGGTTACGAACCATATCCACGTGGCAACCTAATAATTGTTCCAAGTAGTCATTAGCACCACCAACGGAACGCAATGATGCCGGCATATCAACAAGAATATCCACATCACTATCTTCATGTTGTTCCCCTCGCGCTACGGAGCCAAACAAAGACATGGATGTCATTCCATATCGTTTCCTTAGAATAGGAATCTGTAGTCGTAAGAGGTCAATATATTCCTGCGTAGTTTTCATTGAAATTATTCGTTCCATTGAAATTCGGTGCAAAAGTACTACAAATATTTGGAATATGCAACTTTTTTACTCAAAAAAATGCATTTTTCCCTCTTTTTGTAAGCAAATCAATATGTCAAAGATCTCTTATAGGGGACCCCGTCATTTATCAGGGGCTTGGTGCCATAGAGCCGAGCCAACGGCTCTATAGCTTATTAACCGTTTAACGATTTAACGTTTTAACAGTTTAACGGCGCAGCAGGCGCCTACTCGCGTTATTCCGTCATAATCGCGTAAATCGCGTAGTACGTTGCGCCGGTTGCAGATTTGACGGTACCGCCTTGGAAGATATAACTCTCTTCGCCGGTCTTAATCTCGCCGGAACCATCCGTCTTTAAGTGACTATAGGCTATCCAGCCGAGTAACTTGTAGTGCGTTGTATGGCAGTCGGTATCGCCGGTGGCATCATCAGCAGGCGAAGGAACGGTGTAGTTACATCCCTCACGAACCAAGTAATACTTGCCGTCGCCGTCAGCCACACCGCCTTGCGCAGCCGACGTACTCTGGTGCATGCGGTCGTAGTACTTATCTCGAACGGCCGTCCAAGTCGCCGTTACCGTCACATTGCTTGCAGGCATCGTGAACTGGTTGTTCGTCACCGTCACTTCGTTGTTGTCTGCATCCTTCACTACCCAAGCTGCAAACGTGTTACTCGTCAGCGAATAACTGTTCGTTGCCGCAAGTGTTACCGTCTGACCTGCTTCGTACGTAGCCGAAGCCACACTGCCGGTCGGCGAGCAGCTTCCTGTACCTGTGCCGCCGGAGTAAGTCACGGTATAGACATCATCCGTCGTCACACTTCCGGCTGCTACCAATGCACCGCACTTAGCTAACGGGTCGTACGTTGCGCGTACCTTATAAGTATAGGTGGTCGATGCGGTTAGGCTCGTCTTGTTCACCGGTGAGGTGGCAGCGGTCCATGCACCGCCGTTCCAGCTTACCTCGTAACCCGTTGCATCCGCTACTGCGGCCCAAGTCAGCGTGACGGTATAAGCGGTATTGGTGGCAGTTACCGTCGGCGCAGCTACATTATTCGTACAGCACGATGTGCGGTAACTCGGTTTGGTACCGGTTACTACTTCGTAGAAATTAGCAGGTGTATTATAGTCACTATTATACCATCTTAATCCGCCACTACCATTGTTGTAATTGTAGCGCATACGGTAGCTATTACCGCTATCATATATATCACCATTGTCTTTAAGCACCACTGTTGTTGACGTGGATGACATACGGAATTTAGCTGATGTTCTGGATTGTAGATAATTTCCACTTGCATCTTGTGCCACTAATGCGCTTGCTGTTCCTGATAGGGTGAATTGGATAGGAGCATTAGTCGTCGGGTCCGAAGAGCATGTTCCCCAACTCAAATCTGAATCTGCACTACCATACGTATAGAAATAGTAGGTTGTTGCATCGGTGGTGGATTTTTCTGCGCCTAATACATACTTCGTTGGTGAACCCTTGAAATCAGCGCTCGTCAACTTCGTGTAACTTACACCGGCAACTCCATCAGCCCAGACAGCGTAGAAGGTCTTGGCGACATCGTCTTCCAACTCATCTACCGTTACTAAATCGTCTTCCGGGTCGGTGTTGTTATCGCTCGTTGTCCAGCCTACGAAGATATAATGCTGGTCATCGCAGGTCTCTGCACCTGCAGTGGTGTTACTCAGCGTCGGGAAGACAATGGACGTACCGGCTACGTCTTGCAGGGCGTAGTCGTCAAGGTCGGTGCCGTTGCCGCCGTGTATCAAGTCCACAAACGTAGCCGTCGGCTTATTGCGGACTGTTACAGCGCAAGTAGCATATGTTGTGCCGGTAACTGTCGAAGTGGCAGTAATAGTGGCTGTACCTACAGCAGAGAAACTAACCACACCGGTTGCTGCCACAACAGGAGCGATAGAACTGTTACTCGAAGACCAGGTCACACTCATGTCTGCGCCGTCAGGACTGACGCTCGTAACCTCCAAGGTAACCGATGCGTCACCTACATATTTATTCAACAAATAATAGTTGAGGTTGATTTCCTCTACCGGAGTCTTAGTCCATACAGCGTACAGGGTCTTATCGCCCGTTACACCTGTTATTGAACCGCCTGCGGCGTATGCTACTGCGCCACTTGTTGTCTCTGCCCAACCCGAGAACGTATAGGTCGCACGGCTCGGCTCTGTCGAAGACAATGTACCCGAACCGGTCGATTGCAGTACGCTTGTCGGACTCGGTAAGTTGGTTACGGCATCCTCCGTATTCTTATTATAAGTAATCGTGTACGAGGGCGCGCACGTGGTTACGTAGTCCGACATTGTACCAGAACCGGGAACGACCAGACTGATGTCATCGAGACGACCGTTTCCCGAGTTGGTATTCGTGAATGACAAAGCAAAGTTATTAACAGCAGGAGACTGACTGATGGTAATCGTTCTGGTATAGGTAGTACCATCTACATTGGCATCGCCAACTGTCACACCGCTTGTTCCACTGGAAACGCCAAATGCCTTATTTGCTTTGTAAGTAAGCGTCAATTCGGTTTGACCTGCCGTAGGAATATTGGTTACGTCAAATACGCCGGTGCTCTTCCCAATAAGCAATTCTGGGGAAGAACCACCAGCATAATGCTGATCGTCTCCGGCATAAACTTTAGTATCAGAACCTCCGTTCGTATAAGCATACGAGATAGATGTGCTACTATATCCTGTTGTGCCGGAGGGAGTAGAGCCATTGGATGCACCATCCCAGTCTTCCGCCCACATTGTTTGTCCTGCCAGCAGGTTACTGCTGCTGGTTGCGAACACCGCGTAATAGGTCTGAGCAGAAGTAATGCTCGTCGGACCGGCTGCGGTGAATAAATCATCGTAGTAAGAAGCGTCTTCTTCCGTTGCATCCGAGTGCTTCGTGCTCCATCCGGCAAATACCTTCGTACCCGAACAACCAGCCGGCACAGGACGTAAGGATGCGTCCGGCAAAGCGGTTATGCTACCGCCCGAATAAACCCATGTCAATCCTTCTGCGGCTTCAGGACTAATCGGCGAACCGTTCACGCTCCATGTAATCGCAATATGTGTGTCTTCCGTGAATGTCGGAGTCAGGTTCAATGTGCCCGTTGCAGCAGCGGAAACGGTTACCGTGAAGGTTGTGGCAGTGGTAGCAGGAAGTGTTGATGCAACTGCCGGAGAGATAGTTGCCGTTCCTTCCGTCAAACCGCTTGCGGTAAAGCCCGTCAGTGTGTAGTGCGAAGCCGGAGTGATGGTTACCGACAAGTCTGTAGCAGTACAGGTCTTGACCGTGCTACCGCTTGTTACTGCCGAGCCACTCTTAGTCACAGCTACTGTTCCGCCTGTCGGCGCAGCAGTAAACGTCGGTGTCACACTCGTTCCGCAATCTGCACAAGTAATCGTGTGACCGGTGACAGATTCCGTTGTTTGGAACAAACTAATCTGTTGTCCTGTGGTTGGATACGATCTAAATTTACCGCCTGTAGCGGTTCCTACACCAGCTTTCATGTAACAAGTTGTTGAAGGCGTAGTATAGGTATGCGAAATTTGCATGTTATACGTAGTGGAATTAATTGACTCAAATGTCCATGCGTATGGGGCATCATCTAAAGATAAGTCTGTGTTGGAACTAGAACTAGAACCAATTACATAATCATCCCCTATTTTTATATAATAGATATGATTAGCCGCATCTACCGTGACAATTGTAAATTCGGTCAAAGTATAATCATCAGTGCTTGTAGTTAAAACTCCTTCGCTGACAGTTACCGGAGCCGTAATTGTGCTTACACTATTAACTCCATACCATCTTGATCCAGAATAAGAACCATAATATGCAAAATATGCAGGACCATCGTGAATATCATCCAAACTGGTTACTTGTTCATAATCAGTTCCTCCACTTACTTCCGCAAACACTGCATAGAAGCTTGTTGCGCCTGTGATTGCAGGAGAACCGGCGGCATCGGTGAACAGCACACTTGTGCCGTGGGTATAAGTGGTCGTATTGGTCCAACCGACAAATGTCTTATCGCACGCGCTACCGTCCGGATTGGTCGGTAACGTTGTTACTTTGCTGCCATATGCCACACTCGTAGTCGGACCACCGGCTGTCGTTATATTGCCAGCCGCCGTTCCTCCTGCATACCAAGTGACGGAGTAGTTAATAGGTGTCCAAGTGGCAGTATAAGTTGCGTTTGAAGCAGGCATTGTCGCGGGAACAGACGGAGACCAACCAGCAAAGGTATGACCAGTTTTAGATACGGTCGGAGCGGTCAAAGCTGTTCCATAGGCTACTGAACCTGCCGCTGTTCCGGCAGAGGTTATCTCACCGCCGTCCAAATTCCACGTCAAGGTATAACTGATGGGAGTCCAGTGCGCATAGAGTTGGATGTCCGCAGTAGCACCTGCCGAGATTGTTCTGGCAGTCGTAACTTTGGTTCCACCATCTGCTGCATCATACCAACCATCGAACGTATAACCCGTTGGAGCTGTCGGAGCAGATGCCAATGCAATACTACTGTTCGTTTCCTCAACAGATACATCTACAGAGTATTGAGGAGCAGGAGAATCACCTGCGTCAGCAGGATAATTGGCATTAAACACTACTCTGTGATATGGCACAAAGTGGCAATAGAAGTTATATTCAGATGAGTTGTCCACCCAAATACGGAATTTACCACGTACCGCCGCAGCCTCACTTCCGAGTCTCGTTCCTTTGAAATCACTCGCATTGGAACGAACACGCATATTGTTCATTTCATAATTTCGTGAAGAACCACGATTATCACTTCCTTCATTATCCACACCACTATATACATATCCGCTGGCCGATTGGAAGCCTACCCAGTATTTCCAAGTGGTCATTTGTGTGGTAGTCAGTTCTTGTATAGCAGTCTCATAAACCGTTGAAGAAACACTACTGAATGCTAATGTGGTCCAATCGCCGGAAGTAGGACCGAAGCTAATACCATAACCATCTGGGTCAAACTTGATATATAGGTTAGTTCCTGATTGAATATTATCATCCCAGATATGTAGTGTTCCTGTTGCACCGGCAGCCAGACCGATTGTTCCGCTTGTGCTTTTAACGAGATTCATGTCTGCAAAATTGGCGTTGGCTGAGAAAGAGCTTGACCAAGCGTCATTTTCGCCGACCCAGTATTGCGGCCAGTTGGAGCCGCTCTTTCCCGGAATAGTATATGACAATGTATATTCATTCGCGGAAATAGAAGTAAAGGTCGGTCGCGGACTGCTCGTGTTCGCATCTGAGTTAAAGACTTCTAAGCAGTAACTTTTTGCGCCTGCTGCAGCGGTTGTTACTTGCACGCGTGAACTCTCTGCAGTGGTATTACAATAGGTGGTACCGTCGCCAATAGGTCTAACGGTGAACCAGTAATTAGTGCTGGCAGAAAGACCGGTAAATTCATAACTTGTACCACTGCTTGAGTTAGTGCTCCCTGAGCCAACTTGCGAACCTCCGCTTGAAGCATTATAAAGTTTGAATTCATAACCTGATACGTTTGCTGCATCACCGTATGCGTTTACTCCAGCAGTCAAAACTTCCACAGTCACAGTGCTACTCGTCTCCGTATGGCTACAATTAATCGAGCCATTAATTGTGCCGAGATTTGTGCAGGAAGTTTCCCATTGAGCGTAAAGGGTCAACGTTGCTCCCTCGTAGGCCCATTTGCTACTACTGCTGGTGTATGGCACAGTGTTGACCGTAATACTTGCACCTGCTAACGTACCATTAGCATTAAGAATTTTAGTTCCGCCAGACGAGGCAGTCCAGTATCCCGTACAAGTATATCCATCACGAGTAACCGCAGTAAACGAAGATGTAGCGTATGAGGAAGCATCATGATCATATTTCACAGAACCATCATCAGTACCATTGTTCTTGTTCAACGTAATAGCGGTTTCATAATAAATGGTAACACTATATATGTAAACAGAATTAGTAGTACATGTTCCGGTGACTTTTACTGAACCGGTTTCTTTAGTCGAATAGGTGAACGTAGTAGTTTTTAATGTTGTTCCCCCTGAAGATGGTGCAGAAACTGAGAACGATTGCTCGGTTCCAGACCCTACCTGTACTTTGATAGTTCCTACACCTGATTTATTGTTAGTACAGTATTGCACTTCAATCTTGGAGATATTCGTGAAGCTTACAGGTGACGTACCATTAGCACCAGAATATGTTTTTGACACTTGAATACCTTGCCCGCTTGTTAGTTGACCTCCATCTTTTCCCGAAGTCCAGTTAGCAGGCGATGCTCCCCATGACTTGGAGTTAAAAGTGTAAGTAATCTTTGCACCCCAGACATCACTGGTGGCGAGAGTCATTAATACTAACGGCACTAATAACCATTTGATTTTGGATGAATTGAATTTGTTCATAACTATTTGATTTTAAATTATTTATATGCTTATTTATTGTTACTATTCAAAGGTTTTATTGACAAGGAGAATAAACATTAAAACATAAAAATATGCAAATCAAATCATTTCTACCAAAAACCAGATGGCTGGTAACCATCATTTTATTACTTTTTCTTTCTATTGAGCAGGCGTGGGGAGATTCAAGCATCACAGAAGATTTTGAAAATGCAGGGATGACAGCAGAGACCACGTACAATAGTACTCGCGAATATACAGCGGCTAATAGCAATGCTGAAATAGCATGGTTCGTAGAGCATGGTTGTGTGGCTACTTCCGACAAGTTAAGAGGCACCAAGTCTATGCACATGCGTGCATATTATGCTCGTTATGCCGCGACTGATGTGTGGAATGGTAATTTACCCTACTTGGAAAGTAGAACTGCCGTCACTGGTTTAAAATCAATATCATTTTATGCTGCAACTAGTGCTCCAAGTTATTTGAGTTTTGACATCATGTACTCAACGGACGGTTCAAATTGGAGCGCAATGAAAACAACTGCAGCAACTCCTGCAGATGCCACCGCACAAACATTTACTAGTACGTCAGCACAATATACTTACAATATACCATCGCCAAATACCAGCTATAGCTACTATATAAAAATAGCGGTCAATTCTGGAAGCACACATGTTTACAAAACTAGTAGCGGAGGAGCAAATTACACATTCCGTGTTGATGATATAACTTTTACCTATTCAACGTGCACCAATCTCGGCACAATTAATGGCTCGTATAATAAACGCGTGTTTTATGCTTATTTATTCTCACTATGTCAAAGATCGTGCGGCATCTTTTTATAGTGCGCTGCCAAACACTGTTGATTTGCGACTAAGGGATAACCAAATATCCGGAAGCCTAATTTTTATAGTTTATTTCTTATCTCGCTTTGCTCGAACGATTATTGCCGAGCAATGTGCAGTATTTATTCGTTATCCGCGGGCAAGCCAATGCCCGACGATATATACGCGCTTCGCGCGCACGCTCTTTGACATATTGACATATACAACAAGCGGCAACCCGCTTGTTGATGGATTACCGCTACGTTGGTTCTATGACTTAAAAAGTAGTATGAACTTATTTGAGGCGGAATAATATAACAAATATTCCTATTCCGCCAAAAATAGAATTACGTTTCTACTAAATCATCGAGTGTTATATTCTTGTTAATCAAACCATTATAGTGCGCATTGCGTGTCGCTTTTTGATTGGTAATGAGAACAATCTCTACTGTTCGACGTGTTTTAAAACTGCTATTCAATACGTTCAGCCTGTTGCTTAACAACTCTGCTTCTCGTTTGGTTAATACATACGGCTTGTCGGTAAATTTGATCTCGCAGAGATTAACAACCTTATCACTACGCTCAATCACCAAATCAATTTGTGCATTATCCTTATGCAAAGCATAAGTCTGCGTATTGACTCCTTCGATACCTAATGCTCGTTTGATTTGCAAGATGTGTGCAAAGCAGAGTCGTTCAAAGGCCAAGCCACACCAAGAGGTATAGGTTGGAGAAAGCATCAGTTCGCGCCATACAAGCTGCTTTTTTTTCTGCTGCGGTTGCAGGAACTGGAAGTAAAAGAGCGAGTAGAAATCAACTAACTGATACATAAATTCTCCACGACCATGAGCAAAATACTTATTGACAAAGCCACATACGCACAAGTCATTTAGGCGCCTGGTCAGACTTCCACCGTCCAACCGTTTGGTCTGTTCGAGAATCTCGTTGCGCGAGAGTCCGAGTTTCTTCCTGCTTAAAGCTTTCACCATTTCGACATACTCATCCGAATGTGTGAAAAGAGAAGCATATAAGTGTTGAAACTCATCTGCAAGCATCGCATTCTCAGCGCAGAACAGTCGGTCGATATTCTCAGCCAAACCTTTGGTCTTGTCCAATAGGTTGAGATAATAAGGTATTCCGCCCATAGTCATGTAGCATTGTGCTTCTTTGGCAATATCCCAACGAATACCTTTGCGCCGCAGGAACAAATGGGTCTCGTGTAGCGTGAAAGGCAAAAGACGAATCTTGGCAGTCAAACGATTGTGCAAACCGCCTTTGTTCGCCTCGATATTCTTCACCAACCATGACGCGGCACTACCGCATACAATCAGCATAATATCGTCTCGTGTGCTTGCCCAATCGTTCCAGAAATGCTCTAAAGCACTAACAAGGTTCGACTTTGGAGTGTCCATCCATGGCAACTCGTCCAAGAAAACGACCTTGCGTTTCATTTTAGACATTTCAATCAAGCTGCGTAATTGCTCAAATGCTTCAAACCAGTCTTTGGGAGTCACTTGAGCAAGGCGTTTGCTGAAATGGGACATCGTCCGTTGGAAGTTTAGAAGTTGTGCCTCGCGTTTTTGGTTGGCAAGACCTGTCATGGAAAAGCAAAAATCTTTTTCTAACGTCTGACGAATAAGAAAAGTCTTGCCTACACGACGACGGCCATACACCATTACAAATTCCGGTTCACCAGAATTGCGCAAACGTAATAGTTCGGATTGTTCACTCTCTCTACCAATGATATTCATGATTTCTAAATTTTATTTCTGGCGGCAAAGGTACAAAAAATATCGCAAACCGCCAAAAATAATTTAATAAAAATCACAAAAACGTTGATTTTTAGAGCAAATAACACGGAAATTTAATAAAACAACGGTAATCCATTATGTCAATGTACGCTTCGCGTTGGATTTGAGTGCCTCGCGAAAGCACTATAAATATAAAACGCGATACTGAAATAAACTATCGGTCACCGGGTGTTGGTTCATCCCTTGGTCACAAACAAGTGCAAGCCGTAACACTCTAAACTAACAGCGAGAGTCCTTTGACTTGTTGAAATGATTAACTAAAAAACCGTCTCATTGTGGTGTGATTTTTGGTGCAAATTTATCGACCCCGGAGCGTCGTTCCGTTAATCGGAAAGAGCGGCTTCCGCCGAGAAAGGTATTTCCCGTTTTTCCGGTGCAAACTTATCGAGCCATTAATTGTGCCGAGATTTGTGCAGCAAGGAGTGACTTCATAAGTTACTATCACCGTAACATCCTTTAGAGTACCATATCCGAATTTCTCATTGGAGTAAATTTTGAAGTAAGTAAACCCCTTATTGGCAGCAATTCCGGAAAATAAGAATTTTTGTTTATTCTTATATCCTCCCTTCAAAATACTATCATTTGTGGTATTCGTCGTACTAGCGTCATCCTTCTTCACTTTACCCAAAGCAACAAACATGTTGTTCCTAAAGTAGTTGTTATTTGACGAAGTATCTCCCGTTTGGGTGATTTCGATGGATGTTATTGCACCGGGCATTGCACCATCATTGTATAATGACCACTGATTGCTGACAGTTGTTTGATTACCTTTAACTTGACCTGTTTTGGGAACGTATTGAATAGAATAGACATCCACCCCCTTGGCAGAACTTCCTTTGGTGGAAGTAGTTATGTACGAAGTTCCGGTCGTATTACCAGCGTAGCCTGTCATACAGATAGTGTCTTTGACTGTCGCCCCACACACCTCTCCAACTCCTACTACAAATAGCAGTAAAAAACTTGCAACGAAAAGCCGTAGCGAGACGGGACTTCGGCGGGACCTCACTGGGCTTTCTGAAAGTGTTTGCAATCGGCATTTTTGCATGCCTTGCTCGAATAGTTGTTTTGCATTCATAATACGATATATTTTATGTTAGTCATTTCTACTGTCAAGGCCTTATAACTTGCAAAATTATTAACTAAAAATACAACATTATGAAACATCCATTTTTTAATCGAGTATTGTGGTTGCTAATACCATTGCTCACATTATCAATTCCTAAGGCGTGGGGGACAACGTACACTATGACTATGGACCAAAATGCGAAAGGCAACAACAACGTGCATGTCACAGAATCTACTAGTCCAGCAAGCAAAACGTATAATGCAGTTACTTGGTCCATCGCATGGGCCGGAAAAGGATCTCCAACAAGCGGCAGCAAAAGCCAGGTACAATTTGGAACAGCATCCAATCCATGTTCTTCTGTCACAATCAGCACTTCCGGAATAAGCGGAACTATTTCATCTGTTAGCGTTACTTGTTCAGGAGCGAGCTCTAATGACGCAACGGTAAGTATATCCGTAGGAGGTACAGCATTCAAGAATGGTAATAACACATCTCTTTCTGTCGGAACAACATTAAACGCAAAGACCTTTTCTGGTAGCGCAAGCGGAACTATTGAAATCTCCATTTCGCAATCTACTAGCAAAGCATTATATGTCAGTGCCGTTTCAGTCACCTACACTTCCTGCACAAATCTCGGCACAATTAATGGCTCGTTTTCGTGACCCACCTATCTCAACTACATTTATATAGTTTATTTCAGTATGTCAAAGATCTTTCTATCCCTTATTTCAGTGCCGGATAGTAGCACTATTTTTCTGTTAAATTATTAGTTTTCAGTGTAATAATACTAATTAATGTCCATATATGCACATGATATTTTCAATATGTATAGATCCTTCTTTTTGCAGAATAGGAGGGAAGGTCGTAATATCCGCTCTATTCTTTGAAATCTTAATCTTATGCGCGAGACTATTATTAAGAGCTTTTGCTCCTTTGTGCGCTCCTCGATACAAATAGACATATTTTTGCGGTTCAACCTTCGGACTCATACACTGTCCTATCCGCAGGGCTATATCATATACCCATAAACTTGGGACTCCAATCACTCCATTATTTTTTAAAGTGCTATAAACCCAGTCAAATAAGTCCTCAAAATCCTTGAAGGGAACAGGAATGATTATACTGTTTATCGCTTTGATTGCATTGATTTTCTTGATTTTTGGTATCCTATTTTGGTGCATATGACCAAGTTGATAACCTGAATTTGTTTTATGTAACCCGCGCACCCATCCTTCTGCAGGATTTCGATGCGTGACATAAGATGCCAAGTCTGCATTCGCAGAAGTCTTGAAACGACTATTATAGTCAGCAACTATCGAATTTAATGGATCTTTTCCTAAAACTAACTTTGCCATAATGTCTTTTGCATCTTATATTAATCCTTAATTAACATGGCGCGTATGCGCGCACGCTAAATCCGAATCACTCTTCTCTATATTTTATGTTCTTCAAATCTAATTTTAACTGAATAAAGTATTTGTTATTTGTTAGTATCTCATATGGTTTATATATTTGTACATCAGTCATGGAACTATTCTCCTGATGATAGATATTGACATATATCCGCTGCTTGTCATCAATGAGGCTTAGGTCATGTTCTTCTACTAAATCAGTGTTTACCCGTGCATTCCAATTGATATAAGGTAAATCTACTATCGGTACTATAAACACAGAATTTAATAGGTACTTTCGAAATCTATCACTTATCTCTTTAGATCCTTGATAATCGATTAGGCAATCAATAATTCTGCTTTGTTTAAAACATGTAGAGTGCTCACGAATTTTCAATAACGTACGTAAATCAGGTATAAAACTAATCAAAGCGACTTGCCAGGGGAAAATAGCGCTCATCCCAACCCATCTTTCAATTTCTTTACCCAGCTGTTCCCCCAATCGTGGCTTTAGAGAATCTCGCATATAAAGGTCTAACGCAAAGTCATTTTGATATTGCTCACATACAGGATATCTATTTTGCACCTCTCGTCTTACTTCCTCCAGCATCTTTTTATCTGCTGAAATCATCTTTGTACTTGCTACTTTTTTTATAAAATGTTCGCTCAACTGTACAATAATTTGGTTTTTCCATTGCTGCGCAGCCAAGTCCATCTTATTAATCGCAATGTTTGTGTCCGATAATTCTTGTATGAAAGCTCGCTTGTCTATCGCTGTATGCTGCAAGTTGGAAGAATATAAAACACCTTTCCTTTTTATAGAGGCCCTACTAAATTGCTTAAAGAGATCTTGGGTTTGTCGAATTCCACCTATTATACTATCTTTTTGCAGGATATCACGAGCTGTTCCTATTATAGGTCTCTTTTTTAATTCTGTATTCAATTGTTTTTCATAATCTTGCAGCACGGTTTCAATGTAATCAGTACACTCTTTTTCACTGGGCACATCGTCATGTGATAATCCACTGGCTTTTAACCAATCCAACTCTTCTGCATTATATTTCACTTGTATTAACGCCGACAATAGGTATTGCATGTAACGAGTGACTTCTTCTGTTTTTGGATGCCTGAACAAGACATTTTCATTTAATTTTTCCCCCTTTTGTTTTGCCTCATCCCAAATGATCACAAACATAAACACCGTTAACCAAGTGGCACTATCCACCGCCTCATATACAGTCCCGAATCGATAATCATCACTAAATGAGAACTGGTGTTGATTATTCATGTCAGAATACCATACTCTAAAATCCACATACGCATTGAACAACTCTGATACATTATTTGGCAGGACATGGCGACGCCGATTAGAGGCCTGCGTATAAGTCAATGCGTAAAACAACGAATCATATGCTTTTCTATATAGCAAAAACGCACAGGTTAAAAAGTATATACGATTAGAATATTGCTGTTCATAAAATAAGGATTCATTGGATGATAAGGGGAGTGATGTGTTGCTATATCTCCTGAGCGCGTTATTGTTGATTATCTGCCAATAGCGACGGAACATAGACTCCATTCCATTATCTATCGCATCCCGCATGCTTTTCCAAACACTCTGGAGCGTTTCGTAATTATATGTCCAAATGACTTGCTTATTTTCTTCCTTAATTACGATTGGCATATGCCCGGTTAAAAGGATCCTTGTAAGAAGGACAACGCCATCACAAGAACTTTTCTTCTCTTCGTTAGAATATGCCCATTTTTCCACCTCGCGAATAAAGTAATAGTAACAATGTGGTAATGAAACCATGTATGAAATATTTTTTTCGCTAAAATGTGATAAGCTTTTCTTAGAGGGCTTTTTAGGAGTACACTTCTTCTCCCAAAAAATGATAATATCGTTTTGCAATTGATTACCTTTACGGTATGACTCGATATACAAACATGCTAAGATACTATAATACCGATTGGATTTTCTGTCAAACTTGGTATTCTCATTAATCATTTCTCTATTTGGTCGCCTATCAAAATAGTGCTTTGGATTAACCAACCGTTTCTCCTTCCTTTTTATTATACCAAATAATTTTGCAGGTATTTTGAATCGTACGATTCTAATGATTAAACAAAGGGTGGCTACAACAAGCAAGAATGTCATTGCGATTAGGATAAGTGTCGCCACGCACAAGATCTTGTTAGGTAAAAGGAAATATGAAATCGTCCAGAAGACAATGCTACAAACCGCAAGAGTCAATCCAATTGAGAATAGCCAAACACTCCAGTCTTTACGGAATACATCAACAACATAAGTGCTATCATAACGTTTGTCAAGACTTCCAATTGCATTGGCCAATAGCGGAAGGGCAATAGCCATAATGGATACGACCGTAGATACGCCGACCATAAGGACTACATTGACATTCGTCCCTTCATTAACCCCTTGGTAAATGGCATCAAGATATGGCAATATGTTTATACTTATATCCATTACCTCTACATGCACTTTCTACTTTCTATATATTCTTCCCTTCTCCGTGTCGGGCACAACTATTATGTTAGTATTTTAGTTCTCTCTCATTCACATCTCATTCGCATTACGCACGTCACTGTAGGGTTTCTATCCCTTTTTTACTTGTTCCTTTTTTGCTCAGCTTGTATCCTACTTGTATTGTACTTGTATTGTTGCTCAGCTTGGTCCCAGCTTGATCCCCTTTTCACTTTTCACCTTTCAAAAATCTCGTGGCACTTTGGCACTTTGGCACTTTTGTTTTTTGAATGAGATTTTTGGGATTTTTGAGACTTTCGTCTCTAAATCCTTATTTCTCAGCTACTTACAAATTCTCACCAAATTCTCATATTCTCATTTTCTCATCCCAAAATCCCATTAATCCCATCTCCCTCTCGCACTACCTTAGTCTTTTTTGCTGTACTTGTTCCTTTACGGACTAAGCTTGTTCCTTTTTTATTCAGCTTGTTCCTTTTTTTCCTCCATAGGGAACAACCCTCACATCTAGCTTATGTCTTTGTACAAGGCTTGTATAAATTTGCTTGTCTATTTTATGCTTCCTTGTCTATTTTTTATACAAGCTTGTTCCTTTTTTGCCCCCAAAGGGAACAACCCTCACATCTAGCTTATGTCTTTGTACTAGGCTTGTATAAATTTACTTGTCTATTTTATACCACCTTGTCTATTTTTTTTAATTCGACTTATTCCTTTTCGGGCTAAGCTTGTTCCTTTTTTGCCCCCAAAGGGAACAACCCTCATCCGTGTCGGGCACAACGATTATATCTTATATATTTGACTCTTTTTACTTAGTCCTTTTTTACTATTAGCTTGTTCCTTTTTTTGCCTCCAAAGGGAACAACCCTCATTCACTCTTTTCGCCCTCATCCGTGTCGGCACAACTATTATTATGTTAGTATTTTTCAGTTTCTCTCATTCGCATCTCATTCGCATTACGCACGTCACTGTAGGGCTTCTGTTCCTTTTTCCGCTCAGCGTATGCTGCGCGTATGTTACGCGTATGTTGCGCTGCGTTTGGTAACCTTTGCGTATCCCTTGCGTATCCCTTGCGTATCCCTTGCGATTTGCCCGGTGGCACTTTGACACTTTGGCACTTTTGTTTTTTGAATGAGATTTTTGAGACTTTGAGACTTTCGTCTCCAAACCGCTACTATCCAATCACTTACAAATTCTCACCAAATTCTCAAATTCTCATTTTCTCATCCCGAAATATCATTTATCCCATCTTCTCCGCTTTACTTGGTCCTTTTTGATACTGAAAAAGACTGAGCATAAAACAATCAGACACTGGATTGTCCAATGTCTGACTGATAAATATTGCTGCGCGCTACGCGAGAAAGGTTTATTTATTTAAGAAGCCTTCAAAACAAAGGTCTTCATCAATCTTCGGCCAATGAATGCCGAACGGAGAGCATTTATAGTCTGCTCTTTCCTCCTTACTTGCATGCAATAAGCGCGGATAGCGAGCAAAGGGCTCACTTGCCTCACGACCATCAGCTGTGCGAATCCATACAGCCGAGTCGGTTAACCAAATTTTAGAGACATTAAGCATAACTATTATTTTTTAAAATACTCGTTCCAACGATTAATAATGATTTCCTTATTCTCCTCAATCACAGATTCCGCCAACCGCAGTTCGGAAGCTTTAAGTCCATTATTCTCGACCAACTGAACAGGGTCAACACAGAACTTTGCTTCATGTTCGTCTTTAATAACATGCACATGGATTGGCTCATGATCATTGGAGTAGAACATAAAGCGGAAACCAAATAATGTAAATAATGTAGGCATAATAACATTGTTTTTACCTTTGACGCTGCAAAGGTACAACTTTTTTTTGATATACGCAAACATTTGAGCAAAAAAATGCGATTTATCAGTCTTTTTCAATATGTCAAAGATCTTTTGATGCGTATTTCAGTACCGCATCGGCACTATGCAATCGTCCAATTACTTAGCCCCATTACAATACAAACTTCGCACCTGCGCGCACATATGTGTAATATCGCGCACAATGGCACTTTTTTGTGCAACAAACCACATATCGGAATTGCCATGTAGGTAAGACCAATATTCAGTGGTTTTTCATTAACGCCGCAAAGATACAACTTATTTTTGGACTACGCAAATATTTTTTCATTATTTTTCATTTTTTAGATTTTTTGCATCATTGTTTAGCATTTTTGCTGGCATTTCTCATTTTTTTGCCAAGTCATTTGCAGTTATTTTTTTTTGTTCTTTCCGCGCCAACAAATTGGACGATTGCATAGTGCCGATGCGGCACTGAAATACGCATCAAAAGATCTTTGACATATTGATTCCATAAGGAATAATCGAAAAATGCATTTTGTTTGCATTTTGTTGCTCAAAATCTTGCATATGTCGGAAAAAAGTAGTAACTTTGCAGCGTTTTTAAACGTCTGCAAGATTATGAAAGGAGAAGAGATTTTGGCATTGTTTGAAAAGTTTGAGCAAGCTGCAACGAATGTTAACAACGTTGAATGCTGGAGTGCGCGTAGTATTTGTCCGCTACTTGGCTACACTGATTGGCGCAATTTTATGAAGGCTATTGAGAAAGCGAAAGAGTCTTGCATTTCCGCTGGAGAAAGGGAATTGGACCATTTCGTTGGCGTCAACAAAATGGTCAGTCTTGGTAGTGGTTCACAACGCTCTATCGAGGATGTTTTGCTTACCCGTTATGCATGTTACCTTATTGCCCAAAACGGAGACCCACGCAAGCAAGAGATTGCTTTTGCTCAAAACTATTTCGCTGTCCAGACACGTCGAGCCGAGCTGGTACAACAACGCATATTGGAGTCGGAACGAGTCTTGGCACGCAAGAAACTGCGCGAGACAGAGAGTCGTTTGTCGAAAGTTGTATATGAGCATGGTGTGGACGATAAGGGCTTTGCGATTATGCGATCGAAGGGTGACTCCGCTTTGTTTGGAATGCCAACAAAGGACTTAAAAACTAAGTTCGGTTTGGAAAAACAGAGTAAGCCGTTGGCGGATGTGTTACCAACTATTGGCATTAAGGCGAAAGACTTAGCGGCAGAGATGACGAGCACCAATGTAGAGCAAAAGAACTTGCATGGTTTAAACCCTATAACGCGTGAACATGTGGACAATAATATTGCAGTGCGCGAGATGTTAAGAAGCAGGGGCATTGAACCTACACGGCTTCAACCGGCAGAGGATGTGAATAAAGTTGAGAGACGACTGAAATCAGAAGAAAAGAAAACTCTACCCAAGAAGAAATAAGTTCACTCGTCTAATACGACAACCTTCAAGCGATTATTCCGAAAGTGAGTAATCGCTTCTTTATTTATGGAATCATGATGTCAAAAAAGGACCAAGGTGCCACCGACCGACGAGCGGGAGATGACTGTGAAGCGAAAAGAGCGCACCGCAGAGTGTCCGGTGGACAGTCAAGGAGTAAGTGCGCGGCGCGAGTTCACAGAGTGAACATAGAACTCCTTACGACCGAGAAACGAAATAAACAATAATAGTTGTGCCTGACGTGGATGAAGGAGAAAAGATAGTGCAGATGCGGCACTAAAAAGAGGCATCGAAAGATCTTTGACATAGTGGATTACCGAAAAAATGCAAGAATTTGAACGATTTTTGCTCAAATATTTGCATGTACCAAAAAAAAGTTGTAATTTTGCAGCGCAAAATTGAAAGAAACAAGTTATGGCACAAGCACAACCTTATTCAAATGTCCTTAATATGGCATTTATGCTTCCGGTTCAGGAACAAAGACAACTCATTCGTGATGTTCAGGATTATCTGAATCATCATAAGGAGGCAGATCTTCATCCATATTCTTGGGAAGAGTTGCGTGCTAACGTTCGTGAGGCCGAAGAGCAAATCGTTTCTGGTAAATGTTACTCTTCAGAGGAAGATGACCAGATGTTCGATAAGTTTATTGCAGATGAGTTAAAGGTTGCTTTATGAAAGTAATCATTTCAGAACGTGCGAAATACAATCGCGACCAAATAGCGAGGTATATTTTTCGTAAATTTGGTTTAAAGGCATTACTTGATTTTCGTAAATCGTATAAGGAGACCAAGCGGTATATTGCTCAACATCCGGAAGGTTGTGAAGTTGAAGAACATTTGTCCGATGAACAATACACGTATCACTTCACAAATATCAATGGTTTGACCAAGTTGCTCTATCGTATAGATGGCGAAACAATCTTTATAGTTGACATGTGGGATGTTCGTCAGGAGCCCCCAAGCGTAGTTCGATAATAACTAATACAAAATAATCACAAGCGGTAATCCACTATTCAACGGGTTACCGTTTTTTGTGCGTATATATGCCGCACAAAATAAGAAAAGAACAAGATACTAATAACTACGAACATAAAAAAATAATAGTTGTGCCCGACACGGATGAGGGTTGTTCCCTTTGGGGGCAAAAAAGGAACAAGCTTAGCCCGAAAAGGAACAAGTCGAATTTTTAAAAAAAAGACAAGGTGGTATAAAATAGACAAGTAAATTTATACAAGCCTAGTACAAAGACATAAGCTAGATGTGAGGGTTGTTCCCTTTGAAGACAAAAAGGAACAAGCTTAGTCCGAAAAGGAATAAGTCGAATTAAAAAAATAGACAAGGTGGTATAAAATAGATAAGTAAATTTATACAAGCCTTGTACAAAGACATAAGCTAGATGTGAGGGTTGTTCCCTTTGGGGGCAAAAAAGGAACAAGCCTAGTCCGTAAAGGAACAAGTACAGCAAAAAAAGGAACAGGCTGAGCGAAAAAGACTAAGGTAGTGCGAGAGGGAGATGGGATTAATGGGATTTTGAGATGAGAATATGAGACTATGAGATTTTGGTGAGACGTTATAAGTAGATGGAAGATAGCGGTTTAGGGACGAAAGTCTCAAATTCTCAAAAATCTCACATAAAAAAACAAAAGTGCCAAAGTGCCAAAGTGCCACGAGATTTTTGAAAGGTGAAAAGTGAAAAGGGGATCAAGCTGGGACCAAGCTGAGCAACAATACAAGTACAATACAAGTAGGATACAAGCTGAGCGAAAAAGGAACAAGTATAAAAGGGATAGAAACCCTACAGTGACGTGCGTAATGCGAATGAGATGCGAATGAGAAAAACTGAAAAATACTAACATAATAATAGTTGTGCCCGACACGGATGAGGGTAAAAAATATGGACAATTCAAATCCTTTCAACATCAAAATCGTTGGAAAAATCGATTTAGAAGTTCCTAAAAAGAAAAAGGTGACACCTGAATTATTGCAAGGGATAGAGGAACAAATTGATCAACAGCAGAGGAAAGTAAAGTATGACATTCGTGAGTTAACGATGGAGTATTATGCAAATAAATTTGAAAAAGGTGATATGTATGTCCCCGATTATCAACGTGAGTTTGTTTGGGACGAAAAACATGAATCGCGCTTTATAGAAAGCATTCTGCTTGAGTTGCCAGTCCCTATGATTTTTGTAGCCGCAACAGAAAATAGCAAATGGGAAATAGTAGATGGTTCTCAACGTGTTAGAACGATTGATGCTTTTATTAATGATGGATTTGAGTTAATTGGGCTAAAAAAACTTACAAAGTTAAATGGATTGTGTTTTTCACAACTTCCACAAAGTATACAATTAATGTTCAGAGACAGCGCTATGAGGTTAATCGTTTTGAGTAAGCAGACGACAGAGGAAGCCCGCAAAGAAATGTTTGATAGGATAAACACCAGTGGAGTATCTCTACTTCCAATGGAAATCCGTCGTGGAGTATACCGGGGTGAATTTACAGATTTTGTTATTCGCTTAGCAAACGAAGATAGATTTAAGAAACTTTGCCCACTTGAAGGCTTCATGAAAAAAAGGCGCGAAGAGGAGGAAATGGTTTTGCGGTTATTTGCATTCAGTGAAACATATCCTCATTTTAAAATCGGGAAATACGCACTTGGCGAATATGGGGTTGCGGAGTATTTGGATCATTATATTGATATAAAGAATGAGACAAATGACACTAATGATATGAAACAAAAAGAGATGGAATTTTGGAGACTAGTTAGTTTCATGGAAAAATATTTTCCAAAACAAGGTTTTGCAAAAGCGAAAAATGTGCCAGGTGTTTCCAAACCGTATTTTGAAGCTATAGCAGTAGGAGCCTACATGGCATTAAAGGACAATCCTAATTTATCTCCAAAATCATTAGAATGGACAAACTGTAATACTAATAGTCATACAGTTTTGTTTGATTTAGTATCAAATCGATATAGGACGCACAAGCCATATAAATTAAAGCAACGAATTGAATATGCGTATAAAATGTTTCTACAATCATGACACGTACAGTAAAAAAGAAATATAAAGAGCGCGAAAATGAAGTCAAAACATACCTTGATCTTATCACTGCATTTGATGAAGTTGATGTGTTTGCTCATCCGGAGATAAAGTGTATTGATATGGATGCTACGGATTTTTCAATAACGCTTAATGTTGAGATGATCCAAATTTTTAGAGCCGCATTCTATTTGGTTTTGTACAATTTAATTGAGTCAACAATTAATGACATTATTAGAGAATATAAAGACGCAATTTCTTTAGAGAAAATTACTTTAGATAAGTTATCAACGAAAGCAAGAATAATTTATATTGAAGGTATCATAGGGAATAAATCAAGCGAAAATAGCCTATCTGAAATTATTAAAAACATTATAAATGATGTTGTTGAAGGCAAAAATGTTGCACTAGAAAAAACAAAATTCAATGTTTCCGGTAATGTTAATTACGAATTTATTAATCAAGTGATGTCTTCTTTGGATTGTAAAGGCAAAATCTCAGTAAATAAAGATGATATTGCTGACTATATGGAAAAAGTGAAGACTTATCGGAATAATTTAGCTCATGGTAACATTTCTTTTGTTTCAGTGGGGCGTGCTCAAACAATTTCGGATATGAAAAAAGAATACGATTTAATAACTCAATATTTACAAGAGGTTATTGAAAATCTTATAAGCTATTTGGACAAGAAAAAATATAGAAAAATAATATCCTAATATTAAAACTTCATGATGCAAAAACCAGTTATAGCACCGCAAAGTCGGCAGCAAATTTATGATTGTATCTGTGATTTCTTCGCTAAGGAGATAGCACCGAGTAAGTATGCCCCCTCGGACGAAGCTGAAACAAAGATGCAGATACATTTTAGTAATTATATGTCTCAGTGGCATGATATTTTGAGAGAAGTTTCGATTCCTAAGTGTTGTGACATTGAAGGTTGCGGAGAGAAATCATGGGAAATAGACGAGTCATTGCTTATTCCGACCACTATTGGCCACACATTCTATGTTGCAGGTGAGTTAAAGTTTCATGGTAGAGAAATGGAAGAGCGAAAATTTGTAGAAGAAGCTAAAAATGACATCAAACGTATGCTTTGTGTCTATGAGAAATATATAGATGTCACCATGACTTTTACCGCTTTTGCAACTTGCGATGAGAAAGAGCGTGATGAAGTATACCAATATGCCGAGAGCTTACGTAATATTAGCGCAAAAAAAATCACTTGTCCTGAGAATGGGTATTATGCGGTCGTAGTACGCATTGACTACATTCCAACCATTTCACCTCATGCTCCGAAATATTCCGAGCATTGGAATGATTGGTTAAAGTCAGTAATAGCGGACAAGAAGAAGGACTATTATTTCCCCCAAAGGCGTGTCCCGATGTGGTAAAACACTTAAATATGTAAATAATATAAAATCAAAATAATATGAAAAATTCAATTTTTAATGCAGTCTGTAAGACAAGGTATCTTGCACTGCTTGTAGTATTAATTTTCACATGCGGAAATGCGTGGGCAACGAGTGTTACATGGCCGAAAACTACGGCCATTCCGGGTACTGCCACAAGCATAGCGGGCGATAATAATGTAACAATTATGACATCGTCAACAAATCGTTACACAAACCCGCTTCGTGTGTATGCAAATACTACCATTACCATAGCAGTTGCCAGTGGTTACACAATTGAGAGTGTTACTTATACAGCTTCCTCAACCGGCAACTATGTTACATATGCTCAAAATGCAACTGTCTCACCAAACGTTACGCCCACAGTAAGTGGTACAAATGTAACATGGTCATTCAGTAGTACAACAACAGGGTTTACATTTAAACCCGCAAACCAAACAAGATCGAATGGTATTACGGTTGTATATTCAGCAACTGGCGGAGGATCTACTTGTGCTACTCCAACATTCAATAACGGAACAGGAACTTATAACAATAATGTAAGCGTAACCATTAGTACCGAGACAGACGGAGCTACGATACATTATACCACAAGCGGGACTGCACCTACTTGTTCTACAGTAACAACCGGTACTTCTGTAACAATTAATTCTACAGGAACTGTCTTAAAGGCGATTGCTTGTAAGGACGGCTCGGATGCCTCGGAAGTGGCAAGTGCGACCTATCTGCTCAAATGCGCTACACCGACAGGATTAACGACCGGCACATATGTTGGTACGCAGACCGTAACACTGGCAACAGCAACCGTGGGAGCAAATATCTACTACACCACTGATGGCTCCAATCCGACTGCAAGTAGTACACACTACACGGCGCCGTTCAGTGTCAGCAGCACTTCAACAATCAAGGCGATAGCCATCAAATCGAACTACGTCAATTCTGACATGGCAAGTGCGACCTACACGATTACACCGGCATTTACCGTTACTTGGAAGAACCAAGGAACAACCGTAACAACCACCAATGTGGCAAGTGGCAGCAAGCCGACATTCCCAGATATGAGTGCTCAGTCGGGCTGCGGTAAATATACCTATTTCTATGGTTGGGCTGAGGATGTATGGTCTGGAGAAGTTTCTTCACCGGGTACTTCTTCAACCGTGAAAGTATATAAATCCGCATCAGAAATGCCCAATGTAACAAGCGATGGAGTAGTCTATCATGCCGTATGGGGAGACAGTCCCGGAGGTTGGACGAAAGCCAGTTCTATTGCTGCAGGAGATGTAGTGGTGCTTGTCAATGAAACTAATTCAAAAGAATTGACTTCTGTATCAACAAGCACATCAGATTATGGTCATGTGACAGCATATACAACAACACCCAATGGGACATATCCTTTGACTGTTGAAACAGGTGCGGCAGATGGTACGTTCTCGTTCAAAAACGGAACCAACTATTTATGCTATAATAGTGATCTTACTAGTGGCTCCAACTATATGTGGACTATTACGGATAAGACCAATTATTCTAGTTGGACTGTAACTATCACTGATGGGAATGCAACTATCACAAATAAAGGTAATACCACCCGAAAACTACAATTCAATAGTGGTAGTAATCCTCAGCGGTTTGCATGTTATACAAGCAGTCAAGCAGCAGTTCAGATTTACAAACAATCCGCAGACGCCAATTGTGTCACCAGTTGCTGCAATCAATTGGATGCACCGGAGAATCCGGGAGAGACGCCGAATAGTAAAGGTGCCGTACTGACATGGGATGCAGTTACTGGCGCAACTGGATACGAGGTGAAGATTGACGGTGGTGAATGGACTTCGACTGGCAACGGAACGACAACGGGTTATACGATAACCGGTAAGGCTTGCGGCGGCACGAGCGTTTCATGGCAAGTGCGTGCAACAGGTAATGGAACGACCAACTGCGAAAAAGGTGCAGCTACCACTGCACGTAATTTCAACACTTCCGCGTGCGCATGTACTGCATACTCGTTCCATTATCAACATGGTAGTGACTGGAACACGGATAATATTTGCTTCACTGCCGTAACCGGTGCTACAAACAACTACTTGACGGATGAGATGTACCTTCCTTACGCTGAATGGTACAAAGTAGGCTGGCAGGGAGCAGATCAGAGTTATACGGTAGCGAAAGGCTTTACCGGCACGACCAATAATATACCAATGCCATTCTATCACAATCGAGAAAAGTCTTTCGGAGCTAATCCACAAAGTGGTAATATCGGAGGCGGTAAGGGTAGATTCCATGTATATCATGACAGCGGTTCGACTAACAAATATGTAAGTTTCATTCCTACCGGATATACCATTAACTTCGGTACTGGTGACACATGGTCAAATGACTTGACGCTGAACTTCACTGGCAAGACAAATGCTTGGGATGAAACAGAATGGTACACCGAGATGACGACTTTGACCGATGAACAAATAGGCAAAAAGATCTTCGTCGGCTTACAAACAGCACTCGGATATGTTTGGTGCGATCCGTATAGTCAGAAAGACAACTTGTCCGGTTTGCGCACGAAGTCCGGCAGCGGTGAAAGTTGGGTTTCGGGTGGTATGACAACGGCCTATCCTAACAAGACGGGTAAGTTCCGCATCTATGCTAACTCGGGCGACAAGAACTGGTACGTAACGTTTGTACCGCACTATCAGTTGACGTATAATGCGAATGGTGGTACGGGTACTATGAATCCATTACCGGAGACTCCTGTAAGTTGTGAGGAGACTTTAGCCAACAGAACGGTGACGGTTGGTGCATGCACATTTGCTGCTCCGTCACATAAAGAGTTTAAGGAATGGAATACGCAAGCAGATGGTAATGGTACAACTATTGCAACAGGCAGTCGTGAATTGACCGGTGATTTAAAACTATATGCTATTTGGAAAAATGAATCGTATAGTATCAGTGCTACAATGACCAATGTGACATCCGGCACAAGTTTCCCTGTAGCATATACCTATACGGGTTCAGCAGCGAATGTAACTTATACCTTTGCGGCATCTTCGGGTTATCGTCTTCCGGATAATGTGACGGTAACCGGTAGCACTTTCACATGGGATAAAACGACTGGTGAGTTGACATTGACAGGTACGATCACCGGTAACGTTAGCATTACCATTAGTGGTACGCAGACGCATACAGTAACATGGTTAAGCAACGGAAGTAATTATGTTACTCCTGTCACGTACGACCACGGAGGAACGTTAGCATTACCAGCCGGAAAGCCTTCTGTCCCCGGCGGTTGCTCAAGTAAAGTATTTGTAGGTTGGGCAGAAACGAATGAGATAACGGTAGCAACCAGTACCGCACCGACGTTCCTTGATGCAGGAAGTCTCGGGACGGTAACCGCAGACAAGACTTATAGGGCAGTGTTTGCAGATGAGGATGATGACGAAGTGACATATTCGTATGGCTGGGAGGCAGATCCATCTTCTGATGATTGGGAGGTTTCAAATATAACGCGCTCAAATACGGCTGCCGATGTGCATACCGGAAGCTATGGTGGCCACGTCCAAACGAATTCTGGAGCATACATCAAATTAAAACATCAAGTATCCCCAACCAGCGTATCCTGCTATTATACTAAGACATCCTCAAACACCAATAGCGGTAGTTCTTTTGCATTGGAATATTGGGTTGATAATGATGGTAACGGTTATTGGGATGGTCTGGCGCTTGGTAGGACTATGAATAATGTCACCCAAGGAACTTGGTACGAATTAAGTTGGTCAGGCACTGATAAAACGGATACCTATGTACGTGTTGTTTATAGCGGCTCAAATGCCACTCGCGCCTTGGATGACCTTGTCATTGTAGCCGGTGGTACTTCTTACGACAACTACATCACTCTTTGTGAGACCTGTACTGACCCGAGCGATTTGGCAGCAAGCAATGTAACCAGTTCGGGTGCAAAGATTACATGGGATGGTGTATCTCTATTGCCGACCGGAGGATTCAAAGTCGTTTGGAGTACCAGTAGCAGTCGTCCGGGTACACTGAATGCAAGTAACAGTGCAGATGTTGCTGCCGGAACAAATGAATACTCAATAACCGGTTTAACAAAGGCAACGAAATATTATGTTTGGGTTCAGTCGAAATGTAACGAGCATTGGGCTGGTAGCATTAACTTCACGACCTTGGACTACCATACCGCCACCTTTATCGGAGCAGACGGTTCAACTTTGCAAAGCGGTAATGTGGATGTGGGAGCTGCGATTACATATAGCGGCAGCACTCCTGTGACTTGCGACGATGGAGATGATCCGAGTAACTATTTCGTAGGATGGGCAACCGATACTTGGAACGACAAAGTGGCAAAGGCAAGTATTGTTCCGACATTCTATGACATCGCGAACGGAGACTATTTGCCGAACATGGGAGGAAGTGACGCAACCTTCTATGCTGTATTTGCAAAACGCAGCGGTACAGAACCTACAGACCATGTATGGACATACACGTTTACGACCAATAAATACGGCAGTAGCGGTACGGTGCTTAATTCCGGCGTTACCCAAACTTTGGATGGTACAGACAACGCTGTTGCATCTAACAAAGCTTGGACGTTGCAAGCCTTAGGACCATGGGATGACGGTGAAAGTGAATTTGCCAATGTAGCAACAGATACGAAAGACAGCGATAAGGGTATCAAAATCGGTAAGAATGCAGAACCTGCTCAATATATGTATTTCAACTCATCTGCCTTTACTGGTACTGTAACGGCGGTTAAGATATCCACTTCCGGCGGAAGTATGACTCAGACAACAGTAGGCCTTACAGTTGATGGAACCAGCTTCAGGAATAGTGGTAATGAAACGGTTTATATCACCAACGCCAATACGGAATACAGTTTCACCGGCAGTAAAGCAATCTCTGGCGACGAAATTGCAATTACTTGGTATCAGACAACATCAACTGCGTTGTATATCAAGAAGATTGAGGTGGACTACTCTACCGGTGGTGATATCAGTTATAGCAATTACATGACCTCTTGTGCGACTTGCGTAACTCCGACCAGTGTAGCCGCAAGCGATGTAACCGAATCCGGTGCGACGATAACCTGGAGTGGAACATCCGCTTCCGGAACTGAAGGATTCAAAGTAGCTTGGAACACAAGCAACAGTGTACCAAGCCCACTGAATGCCAGCAACTCAGCCGATGTAGCAAAGAACGTGAAAACGTATGACATCACAGGACTTAACTCCGGAACGACATACTATGTATTTGTTCAATCCAAGTGTAACGGCGAGTGGTCGAGTTCAACCAACTTCACTACATTGGCGGTACATACTATCAGTTTCGCAGCTGACAACGGTAGTATTAGCGGCGGTTCTGTAAGCAGCGGTTCGGGTACATCCAGTGCTTCGGCAGTTATTGTGAACGGACAAACGCTTACATTCCCAACCGTAAGCAGTGAAAGTTGTGGTACGTTTGAAGGATGGGTAGTTGGCACGTATGATAGTGAGACCACTCCGGCCACCTTATATAAAGCCGGTGATGAAATGGCTAATATCACAGCAGCGGCAAGTTATAATGCCGTTTATCGCGTAGCATCCGGTGCACCTTCAAATGTAACAGATAATCTTGTGCCGGCAGACTTTAACGCCACAAGCACAACATATGTAGCCACTAATAATCTAACCAAAACCAGCTCGGCTGTATATGAGGCAGTGACGGCAGCAAGTTATAGTTCTATCCAATTGAATAAGATTAGTGACGGACGCGGAATAGTAACTCCGACGTCCGGTGGCGTGTTCAAGAGCATTACTTTAACCACAAACACCAACCATAGTGCAACCCGAAAGGTATATGTATATGGTAGCAGTTCTTATACTGACGCATATGCTGATCCGGCGGCATTCAATACTAATTCAGGCGTTCGAGGGACATTGCTAGCAACTTTGGAAGGCTCGACAAAGACTTATAGCACATCAACCGATGATTATGAGTACATTGCCATCTTCGCTGATGGAGCGGCTTATTTGGATCAAATTGACATTACTTGGTACGGATCGCCAATGAAGTATATGACTTCACCTGAATGCGGACCATTATTAAGTCTTGCTTCCAATTTCAGCCAGTTCTCATACGTATACAGTAGTGGACCTTCGGCAGCACAGTCATTTACTGTAAGTGGTATACACTTGAGTACAGATCTTGTAGTAACAGCACCGACAAACTATGAAGTTTGTAAGACTTCTGGAGGCACTTATACTAGTTCAGTAAGTTATACACCGACAAACGGCACTGTGGATCAACAAACTGTATATATCCGTTTGGCAGCAGGCTTGAGCGTAGGCGATTATGATTATGCTCAAGCAAGCGGCTTGAGTGTCACAAGCGGAAGCGCTACAGCAAGAAAAGCGGCTTTGGATGGTCTTGTAACACAAGCGACAGGTTCGATTGCATTCACGGACTTCAACGCCGTAGATCATTACGAAGGTGAATGGACTGGTTCGCCAGTAGTTATTCATTACAACTACTCGAAGACCGGAGATGGCACATTGACCACTACACGTGTAGATGGAAACTACGGAACTTTGGACACGGAAGCAAAGACGTGGGCATTGACCAATGTAGGCACATATACGTTACGACTGACGCTCGGTGCAGGAACCAACTACTCAGGCGCAGGTCCTGTAACGGCAGACTTCATCATTTACAAAGCCGATCGGTTCTATGACAACCTACACGGTAACACGACGATTGTGAAGCGCAATGATGCCGGCGAAGATCACTACACGATTCCGTCGCTGAGCGATGAGACACGTCAGACAAGCGGCTCGTGTTCACAAACCCACTACCACTTCATGGGATGGGTACCGGAATCGGCATTGAGTTCGTTGCCTGATGATGCAGCTTATACCGCAGTGATGATAACAGGCGGCGGCACACAGGCTGCGAGTGGTACTAACTATTATGCCGTATGGGCTGAAGAATAATGAAAGGAGACAGATATATGAGAAAGAATGTAATGATGAGTTTAACAGAAAAAATCCATACAATTATGAAAACGAATATATTTTCTAAAGTTTGTCTCCTTATTGTTGGCATAGTAGCATTGACATTTGCCACAGTACAACCTGCGCGCGCGCAGATGATTATAGAGGAGCAAGTGAAAATTAAAACCTCCGAGTGGACAACTTATAGTGGTTCAGCTTACACGGTTTCTAAAGGTACTGTCTCTATCACTACAAGCGGTGTCGGAGGTACTGGTGCATGGACTGGCGGTTCTGGAAGTAGTGCATACATCAAAATTGCCAAGAACACCAGTGTAACGTTCTCTGTTCCATCTGGAGGAAAGATTGAAAAGATTCACTTCAGTCCGAATGCCAGCCAAGGTGGAATGAACAAAGATATTGTTTGTTCATCCGGAACTTGGACCAAAGGTTCCGCCAGCTGGAATTACTCCTCTGAGGTCAATACCGTTACCCTCACAGCACCGAATATAGATGGTGGTGAGATTGCATGGAATGACTTGACCATCACTGTGCGCTACACTGCTACTTCATCTGTTTCTGTAACTGTCAGCCCGACATCTGCTTCTTGGACAAAGGCGATAAGTGCAACAGGAAGTCAGACATTTACCATTACAGGACTGAATAGTTATAATAATACAGATGAGTGTTTGATGACGGAAGCGGATTATCAAAACCATAATTATGATGATTATGAAGGTTATATAACAGTGGACACATATGCAACCTTCACAAAGGTATCAGCAAGTGCCACCTCCGTTACAGTAAGTGGTAGTGCCACACATACAGGAACATATTCCTGCTATTTATGCTTACACGGTGACGATGGAGGAACTGCTGGTTCTTACCGCAGAGTGGATATTTATGTGCCGATTACGCTGACGGTGACAGGTTGTGATGATCCTGCGAAACCGGTTATTACCAATCCGATTACTCCGGTGTCCTATACAACGGCAACGGTTAGTTGGGGCGCAGCTGCTAATGCGACGAAGTATGACTTGAAAATTGGTACGACTTCCGGCGGTTCGCAGTTTGCGACATACAGCAACCTGACCGGAACAAGCAAGAATTTAACTGGTTTAACACCAGGAACGACGTACTACGCCACAGTAGTAGCGAAAAACGATTGCGGTGCAACAACAAACACGAGTACATCCGTTGCGTTCACGACACTCACGTGTCCTACCCTTTCAGGAACACCGAACGTGACGATTAGTAACATAACAGGTAGTTCGGTACATATCACTTATTCGCAAACGAATGCTGTATCTTATACATTCCGTATCGAGGACAATGAGACCGCAGGTAGTGGTAGTTATTCGCACCAATACACCAAGAGCGCAACAACCACACGCGATTTTAGTGATTTGACCAGCGGAACGACCTATTGGGTATGGGTTATTGCATATAATGACTGCGACGAGTATGTGCAAACAAAGACAAACTTCACAACACTCAGTTATCGTAACTACGTCTATACCTGTTTGGATATTAATTTAGCACAAACAGATGGCACAAGCAACCCATTGCTGATTACTTCTGCAGCCGGTCAGACCATCAAGGCAGCGCGTACGTTGAACTTGTCCGTTGACGGAGAAACAGCAGTCGGCACGAAGGATGTAACATTGTCAGGTACGAATTTGAAGTTCTATAAATCAGACGGAACCGAAATCACCGGTAGCGTGCTGCAGACATCCGGAGGTGATTTGGCTACTACAACCATTTATGTGGCATACGCACCGACGGCTTACGATTCTGAAGTGTTAGAACAACCTGTAATTACGGTTAGTTGCGATGGCGTGAACAAACGTTTTGAGGGTTTGGTTACAGCACGTTGTCTGCCGGATAATTTCGTATTCGCGGCTCAGTTAGGTAACTATTGGTACGCATTACCGGCGGATATCACGACCAGCAGTAGCGACACGAAAGGTATATTAATCAATGTGGATAACAATTCAGATCCGAAGATGGCTTATGGACTAACAAATAAACTGGATTACGGATTGCGGAATGTAGCATCCGGTCGCTTGGCTGCCAACGGTTCAAACTTGGTATTCACAGAGCGTTTGAGTACATCTACTGCAGATAATCAAAAGACATTGTATAATGGTTCGACCACCAGCATTCAGGTTGATGCGATGTACAAGGGCTATCATAATACCAATCCTACCAAATATGAGTGGGTACCATCAACCAGCGATTTGAAAGACTATACATTGACAAGCGCATCGGAAAATCGCACAGTCAGTCTGAACACCAGCGGCGTATGGGGTACCTTGACTGAGGCTAAAGCCTATGCTGGCAAGGTTCGTCTGTTGCCGCTGACGGAGATAACGGATATGCAAGTAGAAGTTATGGAATGGGGCACAAGCAGTTTGGCTCTGCGCATTACAGGTTCAGTGCCTGATGCAGTGGATATCAAGTTGGGTGCTACTACTTGGTCGAACAAGTCGTTAACAAATCTCAATGGTAGTGATATCTACACCGTCAGTGGTTTGGACCTGACGGGCGATAATTGCGAACTCATGACGATTGCAGATCACGATATTCCTTCGAAGATGGCATTTATTCGCAAGCCGATATTGGTAAGCACGACAGATGCGACGAGCGGTGCTTACAAGACTGCCCTGGGTGATGATGTTTGCGAGGGTTGCGATATCGTGGTTCTTGGTAACGGTAAACTGACTGCCAATCAGACCAAAGCAACGCACACCAGCTTCGCGAACCTGTATGTATATCCGGGCGGTAAGTTAGTACTGGATGGTAATTCACTTGGTGTGAAGAATAAAGTATATGTTCGTGGTGGATATAGTTGGCTCAATACCAGCACTTACGCGCTTCCGGATATTTACTTGAACGGTGATATAAAGTTTGAGGGTAGCGGCAATATCATCTATGATTACTACATCAAGAACTACCAGTATTATCAGTTCTGCTTGCCGTACACCGTTCCATTGGCTAATGTAACGGATGAAGCCAGCATAGATAACTTCCCAGTTTGGGTTAAGCACTACAATGGCGCATTGCGTGCAGCGGATGCAAGTGCCTCCAGTTGGGAATGGTATTACGGAGATAACTTCGAGGCTGGTATAGGATATATCATTGCGGCTAATCCAAGACAAGTAGAAGGCGTTCGCAGTCGTCCGTTGTCGATCATCCGCTTCCCGCTTGGCAATAGTGCCTTTAATGGTAGCGGTGAAGAAGGCAGTCCTTCCACAAGCAGAACCGTTACGACTACAGCTTATGGTATTGACGGCTATTCATCTGTGCCGCCTACCGTGACGGCTAACAACGTAGGTTGGAACTTGATCGGTAACCCATACATGTCCACATGGAAAGGCGACATCGGTCACAGCCAGTTAGAGAAACATCCGGATGCTGAACACTGGGATGGAACCTACTACTGGAAAGACGGTGGTACGAAATATATTACCGTGATGTCCGCAGAAAGCGGAGCGTCATATGATCAGTATATAGCTTCGTCAACGGATCTCAAGCCGTTCTTCCCATTCTTCATGCAAGAGACAGCTGCAGGTGGAAATGGCACAGTAACATTTACCGTAGGCAACCGCCAGAAGAAAGCTCCGGCTTATATTAGTACTGAAAATGAGCCGCGTGAGGCATTTGTACAGATTACTATTGATGGCGATGGTACGACAGACCAGACTGGTCTCTATATCAGTGACAAATACAGCGATGAGCTTGACTTCGACGACTTAGAGAAGATGTTTGGTTCTAACAAGTCGAAACCGAAAGTATGGCTGATGCACGACGAGAAACGTATGGCATTTGAGTCTGTCAAAGAAGCACGTGCCACAGAGGCTACACCGCTTGGTTATCGTGCTCCGTTAGTAACGACATACGTCCTCGCAATTGACGAGGTAGCAAGTAAGTTGGACGAAGTGAAGGCCGTTTATCTGAACGATAATGTAGCCGGTATCATGGATTACGACTTGATGCTTGAGCCATATGAGTTCGAGAGCCAACAGTTCGCATTCAACGACGAGCGCTTCACCATACGTATTGTCCTGAAAGATGAAAACGAAGGTACAACAACCGGTATCGATGCACTTGACATTAATAGCGATGTTCCGACTAAGTTCATCTACCAAGACAAGATGTACATCCTCTATCACGGCGTCATCTACGATGCAACAGGTAAGAAAGTACGTGAGATTAAATAATCTCAATGTGTAATGTTTAATTTTTAAAGACTTAGAGATTATGGAAAAGACATTGAGATATTTATTGATAGCAGCGATGATAAGTTTAGCAGGTGCTTGGAGCATGGTTAACGCCGTGCCCCAAGGCATCGCTACAGAACCGCAGATAGATATGCACTCCACTTCCGTGATGGTAGGTTCCGGTTCGCATCTGCCAATGGCTGCTGAGTCAGGAGCTATCACGACGGATGGTGAAGAAGCCGGCGTTCCTAAAGGCGGTCCTCGCCGAATCAGCGGAGGTAATAGCGGTGGTGGCTCCGGACCGTCTAATCCCGATGACCCATACGCTACACCGATCGGCGATGCGGCACTCCCGCTCGCACTCCTCGCCTGTGCGTACCTTATATTACGCGTTGCGCGGAGGCGTGCTAAAGGGGGCAGGACGGCCTAAGGCCTACAGGACGCGCTTAGCGCTATAGGGATTAGGAAAACAAAAATCGCACTTGACGGTGCGATTTTTGTTGTAAAAGGAGAAATATTCAAAAAAGTTATGCAAATTCGGAATTAAACTCCGAAATTACATAAAATAATTGCCAAAATATTTGCATATATTAAAAATAAGCAGTACTTTTGCAGCGGATTTTAGAAAGTAGTCATTATGGCAACCAACAATGTGTACATATCGCGTAAGATGGAGACGCTTCTAAAAGAGGCAGCAAAGTATTTCTCCGTTTTATCCGTTACCGGTCCTCGTCAGTCCGGCAAATCAACTATACTAAAACATCTATTCCTTGAATATAAACAGTATAGTATGAAGGATTTGCACGTGCGCAGTTTTGCAGAGAATGACCCGGTTGCATTTCTTAATCAGCATCCTGAAGGGATGTTTATTGACGAGGTACAGAAGGTACCAATGCTACTGGATTATATACAAGGCATCGTGGATAATCATCCTGAACGTAAATTCTTGCTCACAGGTAGCAGCAATCTGGAATTGCTAAAAGGACTAACCGAGTCGTTGCCCGGTAGGGCTGGAGTGTACGAATTGTTTCCAATGTCATTGGAAGAGATAGTGGATAGACCCAAAGAGGCGAATCAGCAAATGTATGATGGATTATATCCGGCTGTTTGCGCTAATAAGAATATTGCACGCTTGTTCTATCCGAGTTATGTAAAGACCTATCTGGAGAAAGATGTTCGTGACTTACTGAAGATAAAAGACCAGATGCAATTCATGAAGTTCATGAAACTATGCGCTGCAAGAATTGGTTCGCTATTTAACGCCACAGAGATAGGTGCAGAGATTGGAGTAGATGGAAAGACAATTAATCATTGGCTATCCGTCTTGCAAGCCTCATATTTGGTGACATTGTTGCCACCATATTATGAAAATATATCTAAGCGGATTGTTAAAACGCCCAAGCTCTATTTTAATGATCCTGGATTGGCATGCTATTTGTTAGATATAGAGTCACCACGTCAATTGGAATTAGACAAGATGCGCGGCGCGATATTTGAGAACATGATTGTGATGGAGTGCCTCAAGCACCGTACTAATCAAGGTAAAGAGGGAAATGTGTTTTTCTACCGAGATAGCAATCAAAATGAGGTGGATATTCTGGTTAAGGAGGAAGGGCAATTATCTGCCATAGAGGTGAAATCTGCCATGACTTATCATGCTTCCTTTGAGAAAACATTACGCAAACTGCCGGAATGGACGGGAACTCCGATTGCTCGCAGAGCGGTAGTTTATACCGGGGATTTTGAGAATACAGCCGGAGATATATGGCTGCTAAACTACAAGCATATAGCGCAGTTGTGGAATGATAAATGATGAACACTACACGCTCCTCGCATGTGCGTACCTTATTATACGCGTAGTGCGCAAGCGCAGTGTATAGCCTGCGGCGTGTATGCTTCGCGTGTAGGGCAACTACGTTGCGTTTATAATAGCTTAGAGAAAAATCGCATGAAAGTGCGATTTTTCTGCTGTATAAACTTTCAAAAGTTGCTTTTAGACATAAAAATAGACTTTTTATAGTCTTTTTTTGATATAAATTTGCACTATTGAAAGTTTTTTTTATACTTTTGCAGCGATTTAGAGACTTTTTTCTATGACCAGCTACGCAATGTAACTGAAGTCTTGTTACCAAAAAAGGGCGATTTTTGGTTAAATCGAGAATACATATTTGAAGTTGGTGGAAAAAACAAAACGTTTGACCAAATTAAAGATGAGCCTAAATCATTTTTAGCAATTGATGACATAGAAACAGGACACTTCAACCGCATTCCTCTATGGCTGTTTGGATGGCTATATTAACCCCCAATCGGTGATGCGGCGATACCGTTAGCGCTCCTCGCATGTGCGTACCTTATTATGCGCGTAGTGCGCAAACGCAGTGTATAGCCTGCGGCGTGCATGCTTCGCGTGTAGTGCAACTAAGTTGCGTTTAGAATAGTTTAGAGAAAACTATGTAAGAGAAACGCTATTGTCACGTACACGATGGTCGCGAGATGGTCGCAGGAGCGTTTGATGGGATGATCGCTTACGCTGAATGAGCCGCTGCGCTGAATAATGGAATGATGCGGTCGGGGGCCTAATGATGGTGAAGTCCCCGTGATGTCCCCCTTTGCTACGGGAAGGCGGGAGAAGGTTTAGAGTGTAAAGTGTAGAGTGAATAGTGTATAAAGAAAAATCGCATGGAAGTGCGATTTTTCTTGTGTATGTGAAAAATTTGTAGTACCTTTGCGGCGTGAAGTGATTATGAGTTAGGGAATTTGAGAATAAATGAAATAAAAATATGGATATGAAAAAAGGATTATTAGTGTCCCTGTTGATAGGGATGTCGCTGGCGATGAGCGCACAGCAGTTACCAAAATTACCGTTGGACAGTGCGATTCGTTTTGGTCGTCTGGACAATGGCTTAACGTATTACATTCGTCATCATGAGCAGCCGAAACAGCGTTGTGATTTTCACATCGCGCAGGCTGTAGGTGCAGTCTTGGAAGAGGATAACCAGAACGGTCTGGCACACTTCTTAGAGCATATGGCGTTCAACGGAACACAGCATTTTCCGGGCAAGGGAATCATCAATTACTTTGAGTCGATTGGTGTGAACTTCGGCGGAAACATCAACGCGTACACATCAATCGATGAGACGGTTTACCGCTTGTCGGATGTGCCGACGATTCGTGAGGGAATCATCGACTCGGCATTATTGGTGATGCATGACTGGGCATGCGGCCTGTTGCTGCTGCCGGAAGAGATAGACGCAGAGCGCGGAGTAATTCGCGAAGAGTGGCGTACGCGCAACAACGCCAACGGCCGTATGGGCAATATCATTCGCGCGAAGTTATATCCTAACTCGCAATACGGCAAGCGCGATATCATCGGCGACACGGCGGTGATTAATAACTTTGAGTACGAGGCACTGCGTTCGTACTACAAGAAATGGTACGGTCCGGATAACCAAGCGATTATCGTAGTGGGCGATATTGATGTGGATGCGATAGAGGCGAAGATTAAGGCTCTGTGGGCCGATGTACCGGCTCGTGCCAATCGCGGCGAGCGTCCGTTATACACAGTAGATTTATACACGGCGCCGACAGTAGCTATTGCGACGGATAAAGAGGCACAGCAGACCCGTATATCGGTGGAGTATCTGCATGAGCAACTGCCGGAACCGTTCCAAGGCACGCAGGCGGAGTACGCACAGACGATAATGCACCAGATGATTCGCATGATGCTCAGTCACCGCTTTGAGGAGTTGGCTATGCAACCGTCTGCCGCATCGGTGGGTTACTATACATATTACGCGGAGCAGTTCAAGCTGCGCGATGCGTTTGAGGCTATCTGCGTGCCCAAAGAGGGTAAAGAGACGGATGCGTTGGTAGAGATGTTGACGCAGTTGGAGAAGATGCGTCGTTACGGTTTCACAACATCAGAGTTGGAGCGCGCGAAGACGGATATCTTGAATAACTACGAGAAATCGTACAACGAGCGCAGCACACGCAAGAACCAGACTTTGGCTCGCGAGTACATCCGTAACTTCACGCGTCACGAGACGTGCCCGGGTATAGAGTGGGAGTATGAGTTCGTGAAGCAGATGGTGCCGATGGTGACGGTGGATATGGTGAACCAAATGGCAAAGGCATATTTCACACCGAATCCGGGTATCGCTATCATGGGACCTGAGAAAGAGGGCGTGAAGATTCCGACGGAGCAAGAAGTGTTAGCTATCTTGAAGCAGGTAGAGACGATGGAGATTGAAGCGCCCGCAGAGGAACAGATAGACAACGAACTGGTGAAGAAAGCACCGAAAGCCGGAGTGATTAAAAAGAGAACGGTTAACGCCGAGCTCGGAACGACGGAGCTGCTGCTCAAAAACGGCATCCGCGTGATTATCAAACCGACGGAGTTCAAGCAGGATGAGATCAATCTGTACGCCTATTCGGACGGCGGTAAGTCGCTGATTGAAACGGCTGACCTGCCTTCGGCGATGCTGACGACGGATGTGATATCGTTTATGGGGCTTGGTGACTTCTCGTATATGGGTCTGCAGAAAGCGCTGACGGGTAAGACGGTTCGGTTGAACGGTAATATAGGTGCTTACGAAGAGTCGATTAGCGGTTCGTCATCGGTGAAGGACTTCGAGACGATGCTGCAACTGCTGTACCTGTCGTTTACGGCTCCGCGTCGTGACGAAGAGGCGTATCAGACACTGATGGGCATGCTGGCAACGCAGTTGGCGAACAAGGATAAGAACCACAAGGCTATCTTCCGCGACTCGGTATCGATGATGGCTGCTGACCACTCGGAGCGCGTGACGCTGCTGAATACCGAATTGTTAGACAAAGTGTCGGTGGACAAAGTGTTGGAGATATACTCGGCTCGTTTTGCTAATCCGGCGGACTTCACGTTTATCATCGTGGGTAATATCGACCCTCAAGACAATGCGCAGATGGCGCTTATCAGCAAGTGGCTTGGCGGCTTGAAGACGAAGTGCAAGAAAGAGCACTATCAGGACCGCGGAGTACGTGCACCAAAGGGTGAGCAGAAGAACTATTTCACGCGCGATATGCAGATTAAGACGGCGACTAACCGTATCCAATACACGTCGTACGATATTCCTTACACGCTGTCTAATGCGCTGAATATGGAAGTAATCAGCCGCGTGCTGGATATGCGCTATCTGGAGTCTGTTCGTGAGCGCGAAGGTGGTTCGTACGGAGTGCACACAGGTGGTTATCTGAGACGTACACCGGTGCCGTGCGCGATACTGTTGATGCAATTCGATACCGATCCGCTCAAACAGGAGAAGTTGATGGCAATCATCCACGAGGAGGTGCAGGAGATTATCGCTAACGGTCCGCGCGAGGACGATCTGCAGAAAGCCAAAGAGTCGATGCTCAAAGATTTCGCAGAGGACATGGAGCAGAACGGCTGGTGGATGGATGCACTGGAGGACTATTACCGCTACGACGTGGATCTGGTGGCTGACTACGAGGAAGCCGTTAAATCCGTGACCGCCGAGACCGTACAAGCACTGCTCAAGAAAGTGGTTTCAGCAGGCAATATGTTCGAAGTCGTGATGATGCCTGAATAAGATGCGTTATTTCTTTATCGTTGGCGAAGCGTCGGGTGATGTACATGCTGCCGAATTCATGAAGAAGATTCGGCAGCGTGACCCGTCTGCAGAGTTCATGGGCCTTGGTGGTGATGCGATGGTGTGCGAAGGTGCACGCTTGTTCCAGCACTACAAGAACATGGCATTCATGGGCGTCATCGCGGTGCTACGTCACGCTAAAGAGATAAAAAATAACTTCCGCATCGCTGAGGAGGCGTTATTGCGCGAACAACCGGATGAGTTGGTACTGGTGGATTATCCATCGTTTAACCTCAAGATGGCGCAGTTCGCTCGGACGCATCTGCCTAAGATACGTATTGTCTATTATATCCCTCCTAAGATTTGGGCATGGAAGACGCACCGAGTGCATAAGATCGCGCGACTGTGCGACGAGGTGTTGGGTATCTTCCCCTTTGAGCCGGCGTTCTACGCTAAGTTCGGCTATAGTTGCCGGTACGTAGGTAATCCGACGGCGGCAGCTGTGGAGCGTTACCTGGCAAAGCATAAGGCGAAACGCGAGTCGCTGTTGGCATTGCTGCCGGGTAGTCGTCGTGGCGAGATCAGTAACTGCTTGCCGAAGATGCTACTCGCAGCTCGTGAGGCGCAGCAGAAGGGACAGATTGAGCGTATTGTGGTGACGGCAGCACCCGGAATAGAGGATGCGTATTACAGCAAGTGGCTACGCGAAGGGGAGACTCTGACGCGCGACACGTGGGATATCGTTTCTCGGGCAAAGGCGGCTATTGTGACCTCGGGTACGGCAACGCTGGAGACGGCCCTGTTAGACTGCCCACAGTTCGCAGTCTATCGTATCTACACGTCGCATTGGTTGGGCTGGCTGGAACCGTTTATATTCAAGATTCGATATTATACCTTACCAAATATTGTGGCTCAAAAGCCGATTATCTACGAGGCGGTTGGACCTAAGTTCAAGAACGCTATTATCCGCCGTGAGTTGCAGCGTCTGCTCACGGACGAGGCGTATGTACAACAGATGCGCGCGGACTATGCGGAGTTGCGACAGATGCTCAAGGCACCGAAAGAGTAGTTAGAGTGTACAGGCGATTGCTGCGATGATATAAGGCATTGCGCCAATGAGTACGCCCTTGGAGAGCTTCCACGTGTCGGTCGTGTAGAAGACAAAGACAAGGGCAAGATTCGGGAAGACGCTGACTTGCAAGAGTTTACTAAACGTGGTGGACAATTGCCACCCAAAGGTCTGAAACGTGTACCAGAGATTAAAATGGTCCACGTAGACAACAATGAATAGTGCCGGCATGATGAGGCCAAGCACTATTCCAATCCAGTATTTATCAAAGCGCTGCATAGAAAGTCATGTCCACCGTACAAGGTTGGATGGAGATGAAATGATGCGCGATAGCCCATTCGTCGGTATCTTCGGCGTCGGGTTCTTCGTTCACAAAATTGCCCTTGAGCCAGTATTCGGTTTTGCCCTCAGCATTGGGTTTGCCGACGATTTCTTTCTCCCAGTGTCCGCGACATTGGCGTGTCCATTTCATGCCGACAATCTCTCCGACGGGCGCATTGATATTATAGCACATTCCCCAGTGCCAATCGATATCGTAGCGCAGGTGGCGGCAGAGTTCGACTATATATGGCTCAAAATTGCTGAGGTCCGTTGGCTGGTTGTTGTCGTAAATGGACAATCCAATACTGCGTATATGGTGCTCTACGCCGGTGAAGCATGCTCCCATCGTGCCGGAATAGACGACATTGACGGAGGCATTGGAGCCGTGGTTGATACCGCTGACCATAAGGTCGATACGGTCCGGGTCGTCATCAAAGAGCACATTAAGTGCGAGCTTGACGCAGTCGGACGGCATGCCGTTGGATATATAGACGTCGAGCCGTGCCTTTTCCTCGGGCGTGAAGCGCTCGTCGGAGGCGAGGTCTATCTTGTCCATAGTCATGGGCTTTCCCATAGAGATGGCATTGGACATACTGCTTCGCGGTCCGTCGGGTGCGACTACTGTGACATGGCCCAGCTTGGTCATGAGTTTGGAGAGCAGGACGATTCCTTGTGCTCCCCAGCCGTCGTCGTTGGTGATTAAGATTTCCATACTTGTTCAATAACTGATTGTGCTAATTGATTGGCATGCTCCATCGTTGCGGCCTCGGAATAGACGCGAATGATGGGCTCTGTGTTGGATTTGCGCAGATGAACCCATCCGTCGGCAAAGTCAATCTTCACGCCGTCGATATCGTTGACGCGCTCGTTTTTGTAGTACTCCTTCACCCGTGCGAGAATAGCATCGACGTTCATTTCGGGCTTGAGGTCAATACGGTTCTTGGAGATGCAGTAGTTAGGGAAGGTAGCCCGCAGTTGGCTGACGGAGCAATTGCGCTCGGCAAGGCTGCTGAGGAAGAGGCCTATGCCTACGAGTGCATCGCGGCCATAGTGCGCAGCGGGGTAGATGACACCGCCGTTACCTTCGCCACCAATGACAGCGTTCGTGCGCTTCATCTCGGTTACCACATTAACCTCACCCACCGCGGCAGCGGAGTAGGTACCGCCGTGCGCTTTCGTGACATCGCTGAGTGCGCGTGTGGAACTCAAATTACTGCAGGTGTTACCCGGTGTGTGGCTGAGGATATAATCTGCCACGGAGACGAGGGTATATTCTTCGCCGAACATCTCTCCGTTCTCGCAAATAATAGCCAGTCGGTCCACGTCCGGATCGACCACGAAGCCCACGTCCGCTTTGCCTTGACGCAGCAGGTCGCTGATTTCTGTCAGGTGCTGCGGCAACGGTTCGGGATTATGCGCAAAACGGCCTGTCGGCTCGCAGTTAAGTTCGATGATATTATTTACGCCCAAGGCCTTGAGCACAGCCGGAATAGCCAGTCCGCCAACGGAGTTGACGCAGTCGATGGCGACGGTGAAGTTCTTTGCTTTAATCGCTTCCGGATGCACCAAGTCGAGGTCCAGTACCTGCTGAATATGATAGGGCAGGTAGTCTTTGTGAGTCATGTGCCCAAGGTCATCCACTTCGGCGAAGGTGAAGTCCTCGCGCTCGGCGATAGCGAGCACACCTTTTCCCTCCGCATCGTTAAGGAATTCTCCGTGCTCATTGAGCAGTTTGAGAGCGTTCCATTGCTTGGGATTATGGCTGGCGGTGAGGATGATACCTCCTGCGGCTTTCTCGCCTGTGACTGCCAGTTCGGTAGTCGGAGTGGTGGCAAGACCGATATTAACCACGTCGTAGCCCATGCCCATAAGCGTGCCGCAAACGATCTGCTCGACCATGTGACCACTCAGACGTGCGTCGCGACCAACGACGATGGTGTTGTTATTGGGTAGTGCAGCACGCCGTTGTGTGGCATAAGCTGCTGTAAAACGAACGATATCCACGGGGTTGAGACCATCACCAACGCGACCACCGATAGTGCCACGGATACCGGATATACTCTTAACTAAACTCATATTCTTAGCGTTTGATTTTCATTTTTATTTGGTAGCCATAAGGCGTTACCGTATTCTGGTCGTCGGTGAAGCCGAGCTTACTGGGGCAGATAATCTTGCACTCGGAATCGCTATACTCCATCAGTTGAACGGCTACGTGCCATGCGACGGGCGCGGTGGTGTAGTCGGTCTGGTAGGAGAACTCGAGCGGGTAGGCGTTATCGAGCGTAGTCCAATAGTCGGCGGTGTCGGCATTGACCTTAAGGGTGTATTTACGAAAGCGCATAACGACCGTTTCGCTGGGTTTGATAGCCTCGGTCTTGATGGTGTCGCCCTTGTCGTTGATGTGATAGGGTTTGCCGCGCGTGGTCAGGTGGAAATAAAGGTAATCGTAGTCCTTGACCTTATAGTAGTCTTTCTCTCCCCAATCGGCGTCGTTAGTAGGCATCTCGTTGATGACATTGATTCCTTCGCGTTTGATATAGTCCTCAATCAGTTCTTTCTCGGCCTTTAGGTCGGCTGAGTAGCTGTTTTTGTTGCATCCGGTGAAGATGCAAACGGTAGCGCAGAGGGCAATGATGATAGGTACTCTTTTCATTATGTAATCGTTATATATGCGTTATCTGAGGTCGTATCCGTAGTGGCGCAGTCGGGATTGCGATGAGCGCCAGTCCTTATCCACTTTGACGAAGAGCTGCAGGAAAACCTGTTTGCCGAAGAAGGCCTCGATATCTTTTCGTGCTTGTGACCCGACGCGTTTGAGTGCCGAACCGGCCTTGCCGATGATGATACCTTTCTGGCTGTCGCGCTCGCAGAAGATGACGGCGGATATACGGATGATATTGTCCTCTTCCTTGAAGGACTCGACTTCGACCTCAACGGAGTAGGGTATCTCTTTGTCGTAATTGAGCAGTATCTTCTCGCGGATAATCTCGTCCACGAAGAACCGCTCGGATTTGTCGGTCAGTTGGTCTTTATCGAAGAACGGCGGGCACTCGGGCAGGGCATCCTTGATGGCTTCAAAGAGCTGGTCCACACCGAATTTCTCCTGTGCGGAGATTGCGAATATCTGCGCCTCGGGCAGTTGCTTATGCCAGTACTCAACGAGGTTATCGAGTGTCTCTTGCGTGGTGAGGTCAATCTTGTTGATGATGAGAAAGACCTTCGTATCGGCAGCAGCCATTCGCTTCACTTTGTCGAGGAAATCGGCATTCTTATCGGGCGAATCCTGCACATCGGTGACGTAGAGCAGCACGTCGGCATCCACTAATGCCGAACGGGAGAACTCGAGCATCTGTTCCTGCAGCTTGTAGTTGGGTTTGAGTACACCCGGCGTGTCGGAATAGACAATCTGAAAGTCCTCTCCGTTGACAATACCCATGATACGGTGGCGGGTCGTTTGCGCCTTCGACGTGATAATCGACAGACGCTCGCCCACCAACGAGTTCATGAGAGTCGATTTGCCCACATTCGGGTTACCGACAATATTGACGAAGCCTGCTTTATGGTTAGCCATTATTCGCTGAATATCTTATTAGCACTAATCTTATTGACTTTGCCGAACCGTGCTTTGAGCACTTTCTGGTTAATCAGTTTAGGGTCTCCCATAACGAGCACTTTCATCGGGTGTCCTTTGATGTTCTGTTGGTAGAAGCCCACTATATCCTCAAACTGCAGTTTGTCCACTTGGCGTATCTGGAGCATCGCCGGGTCGATCTGGTAGCCGAGTCTGTTCCACGCCAGCATACGTTGACTCTTGGTGCGGAAAGTAGGATGATTACTGAACATCTCCTGACGCAGTATCGTGCGGATATTCTCAATATTCTCCCCATTCTGCGGCATAGAGTCGAGCAGTGAGCAGAAGACCTCAAGTGCGTCAAGCACCTTGTCCGACTGCGTTCCTACGTAGCCGATGAAGGACGTGTTACGTTTGGGTACAGGTGGTGTCATAACAGCGCCGTAGGCGGTATAAGCCATCGAGCGTTTCTCACGTATCTCGTTCATCACGATACCCGAGAAGCCACCACCGAAATACTCGTTAAAGGCATTGATGAGCACGGTGTTACGGATAGCAAATGGCACACCTTCGATAAAGAGGTAAATCTTCGCCTGCTGCATCGAAGCATCGGGCAGGAAGTAGAGTTTGGTGTTGTCGAAGGTCAGTCTCGGGCGCTCGTTAGGAGCCGTGGACGGAATAGCCTTATCGGACATCGGCACATGGCCGTAGAGTGCCACCTTGATAGAGTCAGCAGGCAGTCTGCCGGCATAGTGCATCTCCACTTCGTAGTCCAGCGCGCGGTGCCACTCGGCTTCCAGCTGCGAGGTCTCGAGAGAGAGCACATTGTTCAGCGGCGTACGCTTGATATACTCGGAGTTAGGTCCATAGAGCACGTAGTCGTAGGCTGCGTCGGCAACGATATCGGTGCTCTTACGCTCCACTTGACGAGACGAATAGACTTGGCCCTTGATGCTGTTGAGTTTGACATCGTTCTCCGAGGCGAAGTCCGGGAAGAGCATATGCAGATTAACGAGAGAGATAATCTCTTGCATATTCTTCTCTGCACCTTCGATATCAACAATCACGTAGTCTTTATTCACGCTGTAGGTGCACTTACCTCCCAGACGTGCGAGCTTAGCGCGGAACTCACCTACAGGGATACCCGGAGCACCTTTGATACCGGCTGTCTCCATGAGCTGTACTGCATACTCGAGCAGCGGCATCTGGTAGGTGCCGACACCGTATTTGAGGCGCAGCGTGAAGATATCGTTCTTGTGGTTAGGCGTGATATAAAGGTGTACGTTCTCCGCGAACTTAGAGCGCGTTATATCCGTCAGGTCCACATAGCGCGGATTGAGTTGTCCGGACGGAATAGACGGGAAGTTCTGGTAGTACGCCGACTGACCTTTACCCGGCTCAATGGGTTTGATTTTGGGCTTAGCCAGTTTATCTTTCTTCGGCGAGCCTTCCGCTATCTGGAAGGTTTTATGCGGTGCCGAGAAATACTTCTGAGCTATCTTAATCACGTCATCTTTAGTGAGCTTAGCGAGTTTCTCTTTCTCCTGGAACAGTTCCTCAAACGGCACTTGATAGACATACGCCTGAAGCAGCAGATACGCTTTCTGCATGGCGTATTCCATCATACGGTCGTAGTCCTGCAGGGCATTGAGTTTAACGGCTTCGAACATATCGTCCGTGATGTCACCTTTCACCAGTTTGTCCACGGCCGACATCAGCAGCTCTTCTGTCTCTTTGAGCGAGCTGTAGGATTGGGTCTCCGGGTCCATATACGGGATAGCGATGACCTCGAGGCGGCCTAACTCGCGTGCCGAACCGTTGACGGCGGCGGCGAACATGAACTTATTGTCCAGAATCATCTCGTCCAGCAGACCGATACCCATCTCGTTAGACAGCAGGTCGCATGCCATATCCAGAGCCAACTCGTCCTCTGCTCCACCTTTAACGCCGTTGTACGCAACGCACACCTCGGGGTAGTAACCAAGCTTGGCGCTGAAGGTCTCGTTCTTCGAGAAATCGGTTGGCTTGAAGGTCTTGCGCTCAGGCAGCGGCTTGGCTTGCAGACGACCGAAAGTCTTGGCTATCAGCGGCTTAGCCTCTTCGGCAGAGAAGTCACCGACGAGGATAAGTGCCATGTTATTCGGCACATACCATGTGTTGAAGAAGTCTATCAGTTGGCGCAGTTTCGGGTTCTTCAGGTCTTCCGGATAGCCGATGATATCGCGAGCGTAAGCACTACCGTCGTAGAGTTTCTCGTTGATAAACGTCTGCACATGCTGTGAGTTATTGTCTGAGTACATGTTATACTCCTCAAACACGTTCTCTAACTCGGCTTGGAAGGTACGGAAGACCGGATTAATCAGACGGTCCGAATAGAGTGTCAACCAACGCTCCATCTGGTAAGCCGGGAAGCGATTGTGGAAGAACGTCATGTCGTAACTCGTTGCGGCATTGAGGTCTTCGCCACCGATGGACTGAATCAGGTTACTGAACTCATCCGTTGCGCTGTATTGTGCCGCGAGGCGACTCTGCTCGTTGATACGCAGTTGTACCTGCTCACGCGCTTTCGGGTCGGTCGTCATGGCTAATGTGTCGTAGAGCGCTATCACGTGCTCGTAGTACGGCTTCTCTTTCTCCCAATCCAAGGCTCCCATACGATCCGTGCCCTTGAAGAGCATATGCTCCAAGTAGTGCGCCAGACCGGTCGCTGTCTCGGGCTCGTCGATAGACCCGGCACGGGTCACTGTAGCACCAAACACATCGGGCACATCATGATCTTCCCACAACAAAACGGTCAGACCGTTATCCAGTTTATACTCCGTAAACCCTTCGGGCACTTGCGCGAAGGATAGCAGCACGCTGCATACCAGCAGCACCACACTAAAAAAGACTTTCTTCATCTATCAATTATCAATTATCAATTATCAATTATCAGTTATTCCATTTCCAACAGCACTTTGCCGCACTGTCCGCTAACCATCACGTCGAAGCCTTTCTGGAAGTCATCGAACTTAAAGCGGTGCGTAATCACCGGACTCAGGTCCAAACCTCCGAGAATCATCTGCTCCATCTGGTACCAGGTCTCCCACATGCGGCGACCCGTGATTCCCTTAATCGTCAGCGCGTTAAAAATCACGTCGGACCAGTTGACTTTGGTGTCGGCAGGCAGAATACCCAGTTGGGCAATGTTAGCACCTTTGTACATGTGCTCAATCATGTCGTTGAAGGCAGACGGCGCACCACTCATCTCCAGACCTACGTCGAAGCCTTTGATGCCGAGTTTATGCATCGCCCATTCAACCGTTTCGCCTTTCGCACCATTGACCGTCAGCGTCGCACCCATTTTCTTGGCGATGTCGAGTCGGAGCTCGTTGATATCGGTCACGACCACATGCTTGGCGCCAGCATAGCGGCATATACCTGCAGCCATAGTGCCGATGAGTCCTGCACCCGTGATGAGCACATCTTCGCCGAGCAACGGAAAAGCAAGTGCTGTGTGTGTCGCGTTACCGAACGGGTCCATGATAGCTGCAAAGTCGTCAGGGATAGCGGGATTGAGCTTCACTACATTCGACTCTGGGATAGTGACATATTCGGCAAAGCAGCCGTCCTTGCCCATGATACCGACCGAGATAGTGTTCTCGCACACGTGACCCATGCCACGACGGCAGTTACGGCAGTGACCGCAGACGATATGTCCTTCAGCCGTCACGCGCTCACCCACTTTGATGTTGCGCACACCGGGACCTATTTCCACCACTTCGCCCACGAACTCGTGACCCATAGTGTACGGTGGCTTGCAATGGTCCTGCGACCACTGGTCCCATTTATACATGTGCAGGTCCGTACCGCAGATAGCGGCTTTCTTGACCTTAATAAGCACATCGTTCACTCCCACTTCCGGCATCGGCACATCTTCCATCCAGATGCCGTAGTCGGGATATCGCTTAACTAACGCTTTCATTTGAGTACGCCTAATTGTTTGCCCACTTTAATAAATGCATTCACACCTTTGTCGAGCTGCTCGCGCGTATGTGCTGCGCTCAGTTGAACGCGGATACGTGCTTGACCTTTCGGCACTACCGGGTAGTAGAAGCCCGTCACGTAGATACCTTCTTTCTGCAGCTCGGCTGCGAAGTCTTGACTCAGACGCGCATCGTAGAGCATCACTGCGCAGATAGCACTCTGCGTCGGCTTGATATCAAAGCCTGCCGCTTTCATCTTCGCAATGAAGTACTCCGTGTTCTCATGCAGACGATCTTGCAGCGTATTGTCGCGAGTGAGTATCTCAAGTGTCTTGATACCTGCTGCGGCTATCATTGGCGGGATTGAGTTAGAGAACAGATACGGACGGCTACGTTGACGCAGCAGGTCGATTATCTCCTTGCGGCCTGTTGTGAAACCACCTACCGAACCACCAAAGGCCTTGCCCAGGGTGCCGGTGATAATCTCTATCTTGCCACGCAGGTTATACAGCTCGGTCACGCCGTGTCCGGTCTTACCAACCACACCGGCTGAGTGGCTCTCGTCCACCATCACCATCGCGTTGTATTTCTGCGCCAGCTCGTAAATCTTATCCAGCGGGCAGACGTTACCGTCCATCGAGAACACACCGTCGGTAGCGATGATGCGGAAGCGCTGTGCCTGAGCTGCTATCAGTTGTTGCTCCAAGTCATCCACGTCGCCGTTCTTATAGCGGTAGCGCACCGCCTTGCACAGACGCACGCCGTCAATGATGGACGCGTGGTTCAGCGCATCGGAGATGATGGCATCCTCTTCCGTCAGTAGCGGCTCAAACAGTCCGCTGTTGGCATCGAAACAGGCAGCATAGAGTATCGTATCCTCGGTGCCGAAGAACTCCGAAATAGCTTTCTCCAACTCCTTATGCGTGTCCTGTGTGCCGCAGATAAAACGCACCGAAGCCATGCCGTAGCCGCGACTATCCATGCGCTCTTTCGCTGCTTGAATAAGCTCTTTGTTATCCGCCAGACCAAGGTAGTTATTCGCGCAGAAATTAATCACATCCGCGCCACCTGCGACCTTGATACCCGAACTCTGCGGCGTGATAATCACACGCTCGTTCTTATATAATCCTGCATCACGTATCTCTTGCAACGTCGTCTGCAGGTGCTTCTGAAATTCGTTATACATAGTTAAATAATTCCTTGTTCCACAATAAATCACCTTGAGCAGTTGCATCAAATGATGCCCTGCTCAAGCATTGCTTGTGCAACCTTCATAAATCCTGCGATGTTCGCACCCTTGACATAGTCAATATGACCATCTTTCTGGCGACCGAAACGTACGCATTGCTCGTGAATCGATTGCATGATATGGTGCAGACGCTCGTCCACTTCCTTCGCTGTCCAGCTCAGGTGCTCGGCGTTCTGCGTCATCTCCAGACCCGAAGTAGCTACCCCACCGGCGTTAACCGCTTTACCAGGAGCAAAGAGCACACCGTTATGTTGGAAGTAATGAATAGCGCCCGGCTGGCAGCCCATGTTACTTACTTCGCAGCAGCACCAGCAACCGTTAGCCTTCAGCTCTTTCGCATCGTCCTCGCTCAGCTCGTTCTGGAATGCGCAAGGCAGCGCGATATCGCACTTCTGCGACCAGGCTTTCTTGCCCGCAATAAACTCTGCCTTATCCGGGAACTTCGTTGCCATATCCTCCACTTTGTTGCGGTTGGACGCACGCATAACGAGCATATAGTCTATCATCTCCGGCGTGATGCCGTCCTTGATAGCGCACACTCCGTCAGGACCCGAGATAGCTATCACTTTCGCGCCCAACTCGGTTGCCTTGATACATGCACCCCAAGCCACATTACCGAAGCCCGAAATAGCCACTTTCTTGCCCTTTATATCCTTGCCTGCCTCGTGCAGAAGGTGTTGTGTGAAGTACAGCGCACCGAAACCGGTTGCCTCAGGACGCAGAATCGAACCACCCCATGTCATGCCCTTACCTGTCAGCACGCCCGTATGATACTCGCGAGCCAGCTTCTGGTACATACCGTTGAGGAATCCGATTTCACGACCACCTACACCTACATCACCTGCCGGAATATCCTGATCCGGACCGATGCAGCGCCATAGTTCCAGCATAAACGCCTGGCAGAAACGCATGATCTCCGCGTCACTCTTACCCACCGGGTCGAAGTCCGAACCACCTTTCGCACCACCCATCGGCAGCGTCGTCAGGGCATTCTTAAAGGTCTGCTCGAAACCGAGGAACTTCAGCATCGACGGGTTCACCGCACGGTGGAAACGAAGACCGCCTTTGTACGGGCCGATAGCCGAGTTGAACTGTACACGGTAACCGAGGTTCGTCTGCACCTCGCCGTTATCGTCCACCCACGTCACGCGGAACGTGAAGATACGATCCGGCTCCACAATACGCTCAACAATCTTCGCCTGCTCAAACTCAGGATGTTGGTTGTACACTTCTTCAATGGACTCGAGCACTTCCTCCACGGCTTGCAGGTACTCCGCCTCGCCAGGATGTTTCGCAGCCAAACGCTGCATAATCTCTTGCGTTTTCATGATGATAAATATAAATTTGTTGTTGTTTACAATTTCGCTGCAAAGATACAACTATTTTTTAATATATGCAAATATTTTTATACTTTTTTCAAGTAGATGAAGAAGGTGGTGCCATTTTTGGACGTTTGGAAGGTGATGCGGCCGTCGGAGCCTTCGACGATGTTCTTCGAGATGACGAGTCCGAGGCCGGTACCATTGGATTTGGTGGTGAAATTAGGCAGGAAGATTTTCGGCTGTATATCTAACGGGATACCGGGTCCGTTATCGGAGATGGATATCTCCACTTCGGGCTTATTGGGGTCGTCCTTTAGAATGACCATGATATCCCCTTTCTTGCTGTTGTCGATGGCTTGTACGGCGTTGCGGATGATATTGACGAATACTTGTCCAATCTGCTCCTTATCGGCTTGTACGGTGATGCCTTCCGACGGCCCGAAATAGCGTATCGGAATCTGCTGCGGGTTATTGGATGTCAGTTCAACCGCAGCTGTGAGTTTTTTGGCTACATCGACCTCGCTGGTCTGCACTTCGGGCTGTTTGGCGAAGGTGGAGAAGGAGGTGGCGATACGGGAGAGGTTATCGATTTGGTCAACGAGCATGGTCGAGGCTTTATCGAACTGCTGGTCGAAGCGGTCCGAACCCTTGAGCCGTTGTAGTTGCTGGACGGTTAACTTCATAGGTGTCAAGGGGTTATTGATCTCGTGCGCTATCTGTCGCGCCATGGTACGCCAGGCTGTTTCACGCTCCGATTGAGCGAGCTTGCGGGACGATTTGGCGAGTTCGTCCACCATGTTGTTATACTGCACAACGAGTCGTCCAATCTCGTCGTTATTGGCATAAGGTATATGCGCGTTGGGGTCCCGCAGCGAGAGGTTACTCATCTGCGCTGTGACGGCTTTAATAGGCGCTACGAGCGCTCGGGACAGGCCGATAGAGAAGATGAAAGCCGCAATCATGGCAAGTATCATCAGCGGGAAAAGGCGTGCTATAAAGGACTCCACTTCCTCGTTGATCTCTGCCTCGGAGATAAACGACGGCACCGCTATGTATCCGAGCGTGATGAAACTACCGTTGACGAACTCGGTGTAGGCGGAGAGGTATCGCATTTCTCCGAGCGAGGAATAGCAAGTCATGGTCGCCGGTTTCTTGGAGAACATGACCTCCGGGGCGAGGTAAAGCGACAGCAGTCGATGCTGGAAGAGAGACGGAGTGGACGAGCCCAGCAACCGTCCGTCCAGGCCATAGACATGTATATCCGTGCCGTAAGCATAGGCTAAGTCGCGCAAGTCGGCATTAAGCGCTTCGGGGGAGACAGAGCCTAAAGAGATATCCCAGAAATAGAGGTTCTGCAGAGCCGTCTGAATGAATCGGCATTTCTGCTGCAACTCGGCTTCCTGACGTTGTTGGTAGTGCTGCCGAATATATCGAATGGATACCGCAAAGACGCTGACATAGCCGATGAGCAGAACGAGTAGGGTGGTGAACTGAATCTTATGCGAGAGATTGAGATTGCGATATCCTCGCACGCGCACCATGGCTACGATACCCCAGATGATAATCGCCAGGAAGACAAATATAGTCAATATAAAATATATGCGTACGCGCGTGTCGACAGAGATGACTTCTCCCTTACGGTCTTCGTCGGTCAAAAGCGGCTTGTAGGAGAAACTGTTGGCTATTTCCCGTTTAGCTCCGTCGCTTAGTTTCCACTCCATAGGGATGACGGCCTGGATTTGATAGTCCTCGACTTTCTTCCACATACAGCGGCACATGGCGTTAGTGAACTGGTCGTTATACCAGACGTCGTACTTAGGAATGAAGATAGTCGGAGTGGTGAGGGAGTTGTCGGACCAGAAGATGACTCTTCCTGCCCGGAAGACGAGGTAGTGGATGTCAGACGACAACTGTCCGACAAGCCAAACGGAGTCCACATTGCCGGAGAGGATAGCCTCTTGCAAGAGTTCAAGCTCATGTTCGGCTCGCGCTTCCTTATGGCGTAACTTCTGGTTCTCTGAGCATCCGACAAGGGTCAAAAGGAGTGCAAAAAACAGTATTTTCCAAACTTTTTTCATTTCCGCTTGCAAAATTACAAAAAAAACTGTACTTTTGCAAACTTTTTTGAAAATATTTGTCAAATGATAGCGATTTTTACTGCTTTAGTGCTCGGATTTTTGATGATTTTGGACCCTTGCACGCTTTTTACGAGTATAGCGGCGATTAGTTATATCGATCGTGAAATGCAGAACAAACGTCGTGTTTTCGTGACGGGAATCATGTTCGTTTTGGGTAAGCTGGTGACGTATGTACTGCTGTCGATACCGTTTATTGTTGGCGCGCAGACGGAGCATATTCATCATCTGTTGGAGCAGTGGGGTGAACCGATGCTGTGTGTGTTCATGTTGCTGTGCGGCATACTGTTGCTGGTTGTGGGACATCATCACCATAATCATGACCACGGCATGAATAAGTGGCTGCAGACGGTGGACGATAAGTCGAGCTGGTTCTGGGCGTTTATGTTGGGCATCTTCTTCGCAATCGCTTTCTGCCCGCACCGACTGATATATTTCTTCACGATGGTTGATACGGCGATTACGCTGTCCGCGCCGATGAACTGGATATTGCCGATTGTGTTCGGTTTGGGTACGGGTCTGCCGATATTGATTCTGGCCTGGGTGATCTGTTACAGCGCGGTTAATACACAGGTGTTGACGACGAAAGTGAAGAACTTCGAGAAGTGGTTCCGCTATATCTGCGCGGTGCTGTTCTTAGGATACGGCATTTATTTGGGAGCCCACCTGCTCTGCGAGGACGAGCACCGTCACCATCACCACGAATCAACAGCCACAATGGTTGAGCAACATGTCGAGTGATTGTTTTCGTTTTAAGCAGTTTGAGGTCTGTCACGCGGGCTGTGCGATGAAAGTCGGCACGGACGGTGTGCTGCTTGGTGCCTGGGCGAGCTGTCAGCAGAGAATTTTGGATGTCGGTACAGGTAGCGGACTGATTGCGTTGATGCTGGCACAGCGATTTGAGGCGGCGCAGATTGATGCAGTCGATATCGATGGTGACGCAGTAAGGCAGGCGACGGATAATTTTGCGCATTCGAAATGGAGTAACCGCTTGCATTGCAGGCAGATAGCGGTGCAGGACTTGGCGAAGGAGGATGTGCGCTATGACGCGATAGTGAGCAATCCGCCGTATTTTGTGGACAGTCTGAAGAACCCGAATCTGCAGCGTCAGACAGCAAGGCATACGGATACGTTAAGTTATGAGGAGTTGCTTGCATCTTGTGAGCATTTACTGACGGCGGACGGCGTGCTGTCACTTATTCTACCGGCCGAGTCGGAGCAGGTGGTGCTGGAAACGGCGAAGTCTGTCGGCTTATATCCTACTCGCCTGGTACATGTCTATTCGAAGCCGGGCAAACCCGTTAAGCGAATACTATTGGAGTTACAAAAAAGAAATGACCAACCGTGTGAGGAAAGTCATTTCTATATTGAATCGGCTACTTCGCCTCGCAGCGACGAATATACTGCGTTGACGAAGGATTTTTACTTGTAGTTTATTTCACGGCCTTAAAGGACATGTCAAGGGACTTGACGGAGTGCGTCAAAGCGCCTACTGATACAAAGTCCACGCCGCAGAGAGCATAGTCACGGATGGTATCGATAGTGATGCCTCCGGAAGACTCTATCTCCATGTGACGACCTGCTGACCGCTCCCACTCGCGGATATGATCCACCGCCTCTTTGGTGCGTTCGGGCGTGAAGTTATCGAGCATGATACGGTCCGGGATATTGGTGGCGAGTGCCTCGTCAATCTCGGCCATGTTACGCACTTCAATCTCGATGCGCAGGGGCTTATTGTGGGCCTTACAGTACTCTTTGGCGCGCACGAGAGCATTGGTAATACCACCTGCAAAGTCCACGTGGTTATCCTTGAGCAGAATCATGTCGAACAGACCAATACGGTGGTTCATACCTCCTCCGAGGGCGACCGCCTCTTTCTCCAGATAACGCAGTCCGGGAGTGGTCTTGCGTGTGTCGAGCACGTGGCAGCCTGTGTCAGCTATGAGGGACTGGTACTTATGTGCCGTAGTGGCGACGCCTGACATGCGTTGCATGATATTGAGCATCGTGCGCTCAATCTGTAGCAGGCTCAGCTCTTTGCCATAGACGCGGAAAGCGATGTCTCCGGGCTTAACGGCATCGCCGTCGTGAAGAATCTGTTCCACACGACATTCGGGGTCGAAGTAGTTGATTATTTCTTTGGCCACTTCGATACCGGCGATGATACCTGTATCTTTGATGATGAGTTGTTGGCAGCCCATCTGTGTCGGCGGAATACAACTGAGCGAGGTGTGGTCACCGTCACGTATATCCTCTTCGAACCAAAGGGCTATGAGTTTGCGGAGTTCTTGTTTTTCCATAGTGCTGCGATTAAATCATGGCTCCATTGACTTGGACAACTTGTCCGGAGACGTACGAACTGAGTTCGGACGCGAGGAAGAGAGCCACATTAGCCACCTCTTCAGGTTTACCACCACGGTGTAGCGGCACGTTCTTGACGAACTCTTGTATCGTCTCTTCGGGCAGGGATTCGGTCATTCGCGTCAGGATAAACCCAGGGGCGATTGCATTGACGCGGATACCTCTGCTACCTAACTCTTTGGCAGTGGACTTAGTGAGCGCAATGATACCGGCTTTGGATGCGGCATAGTTGGCTTGTCCCGGATTACCGTTGAGTCCAACCACGGAGGAGAGGGAGATAATCGATCCGGAGCGTTGACGGAGCATGATAGGCGTCACGGCGTGGATATTATTGAATGCAGACTTGAGGTTCACATTGATTACTTCGTCCCACTGCTGTTCTGTCATACGCATCATGAGCGTGTCGCGCGTGATACCGGCATTATTGACGAGGATATCAATACGTCCGAACTCTTGCAGCACGTCGGTTGCCAGCTTATGTGCAGCCTCGAAGTTCGCTGCGTCGGAAGCATAAGCGCGAGCGTGGACACCGTATTGCTCGATGTCGTGCAACGTCTTTGCGGTCTGCTCTTTGAACTCGAGGTCAGTAAAGGCAATATTACAGCCTTGTGCAGCGAATTGCAGGGCAATCGCGCGTCCTATACCACGAGCGGCACCGGTGATGAGTGCGGTTTGACCCTCTAATAATTTACCTTGTAGTAACATAAAGTTATTCGTCTTTTATCGGGAAAACTCCCGTCGGATTGTGTATAGTGTATTTAGTTAATTCTTGATTAGAGTCGAAGCCTATGCCTTTGATGATGGAAGTCTCTCGCGTGATGGATATAGCCGAGTCGGAGTAGATGCGCTCGGTCTTTTGGTTCCAGAAGAGTTGCGGTGTCTCGAAGAACTCGCTGTCGGTATTCATCGACTGCACATGTCCACGCAGTTCCCAAATCTGCGTCTCTTCGTTATAATGCGCATAGTCGGAGCGGAGCCATGTGTCCACCTCTAAGTCGTAGTTGAATTTCTCCATGTAGATACCGTCGGGGAACTCCCAATAGACGGGTGTGGCTTTGTCGTAAATCTGCCAAGTCTGCGTAGTGATGCGGTAACGCGTTATTCCGGAGTCGGAAATTAACGTAGTGACAGCAGACGCATCGAGACCGGGTATTGATTCCCGATCTACGACGGCATCTGCAGTCATCTTTGCATCGTTATGGCACGAGGCCAAAACGAGCACACTACTTAGCAGGACGGCAAACAGTTTTTTCATTTATCCAGCCACCTACAATAAAGGTTGAACCTCCAAGTTCGTTCGGCAGGTCGAACATCTCTTCCTTCGTTGGGAAGTATCTGCTGTACATCGAGATGAGCTTATCGGCATCCGAAGTAACGGACGGGTCAACAGACTTAGCTCTTGCGAACTGGTCAACAGCTGCCCAGAAGACGGTCTTATTCAGGATAGCAGCCTTAGCCGCAGGATAATCGTTGGTTGAGTAGGGCTTAGCGGCTGCATAGCATGAGCCGATAAGGATGTAGCAACGACCTTGATTAGGTATAAGTTCCAAGCTACGACGGCAGTACGAACGAGCCTCGGGGTAGTTTTTCAGTTTGTCGAAGTAGATATACGCGATGTTGAACAGGTAGTCGGCGTTATCCTCGAGACCATCGTCCTCACCGGCTTCGTCCAGATTGAGTGCCTCGTTGTAGTAGTTGATGGCACCACGCCAGTCCTCTTTCTTCATGCACATACGGGCACATCCTGCTGCGGACTCCTCACTCGGTTGGAGTTTATGTGCTGCCTCAGATGCTGCGAAATATACGTCGGACTCGGTGCAGTTAACGCGCTTGTAAAGGCGAACATACTTGAGCAACTCGTCCAAGTTACTGAGGTTTGCTTTGACTACGTCAGCATAGATCTCGTCGAGTTTGGAGCACTCAGCGGCACCGGAGACAGCGAAGAGATTGTCCACATAGTCCTTCTGTTGCGCAGCTACTTCGGGATGTTTGTTGGTCGGGTCCTTGGAGATAGCGGTCAGCAACTCCGATACTTTCGAGTAGTCAGAGAGGAACTGCTCGCCGTACTTCTCAGGATTGGACTTAAACATCGCGTAGCTCACTTCTGCCAACTTGGTCAGGACGGATACTTGCGACTTCTGTCCCATACCCATAACGGACTCTTTGAGCCAAGGATAAGCTTTCTCTTTGGTCTCATCCTCGGGGAAGTATTTGCAGTACTCCACACCTTTTTGACCAAGGATATAGGCCTTCGGGTAACGAGGATCGTCACCGAAATATTTAATACGTTTATCGCACAGCTCGAGCGCGAGGTTACGCAGACGGTCTTTCTCAGCCGGGTCTGTCGCTTGGCTGTACATATACTCAACCACGTCCAAACCTTTGGTGTAGATGACCTTGTTTGCATTCGGGCAGGTCGTGTAAACAGACCACCATGGGTTATAAGCGTCGGCGTACTGTTTGTTCTTTACACTCTCGTTGAAGAGGGAGATATTCATCAAGCACTCCTCCGTGATTACGGGTTCTTCTTCAACTACTTCGGGTTCAGTGGCTGCAGGAGCAGCTTCAACTTTGGGTTTCTTAGCGCATGCGAGAGCAGGGATTGCTGCACTGAGCGCGATAACCAGTAATGTTTTGAGTTTCATAATCGTATAGTTTTAGTATTCAGTAATCAGTTTTTTATCGGGGTTGCAAATACCGTGCCAAACTACAGTTTGCGTTTGAAGAACCATGTCTCTGCGATTGCAGCGTTGATGGTCAGACGCAGGTAATGTTCCTGCAGTGAGCCGGCCGGTCCGCGGTGTCCGTACTCAATGGAGGCATTGAAGACGGTGCGGGCGTTACGTAGCGGGAAGCCCATACCGATACTTACCATATAATCGGGACTGGTGATGGCTTTCACGTACGCATCCGACACGTTACAACCTATGCGCCAGAACATGCGCTCGGCGTAGTTGCGGCCGATAGGATTATGTCGGTACTCCAGGCCAAAAGCGTACTTATTGCGGTTACGTAAGTTACCTAAGTCGTAGTTCTGGATGTTATAGGCCTTTTCCCAGTAGGAGCGGCTGAAATCAAAGCCGACGGTGAGGCGTTTATCCCAAGTATAGGATGCACCTACGCCGAACATCATTGGTATTTCCGCCACGTTCTTTGCTACCCAAACCGTATCTAACTGTGTGGATTCTGCAACCGTGAAGTCGCTGCGCAGTGTCTGTTTATTCTCGAAGATAGCACCGAGGGTCACTGTGTGCTTACCGAAGGTGTGGAAGAATTGTATTCCCTCGCGGAAACGCACACTGCTCACACTCAGTTCGGATGCTTGAACGACAGACGTCAGGCCTGCTTCGTCAAAGGTTACACTGCGTGTATTCACCACGTCGCCAAACATATAATACACGTTCGCACCGATGGCTACCCAGTCGAAGAGGTTAATGCTCAGACCACCATAGACCTCACTCACACCACCGTTACCGTAATAAGTCGCGTCGTAGTGGTAGGTAGACTTGATAGAGTCGCGAAGCGTCATGTTATATCCCACACTGGTGAAGGGCAATAGACCGGCACTCAAGGCAACCCAACGCTTGTACAGCGGCAGCTGCAGCATGATATAGTCCAGGTTACCGTTGGCTTTATTCTTCTTACCGACATCGTCTCCGTAACGCGTCCACATCACGTTAGCCGCCAAGTCAAACATAAATGTCAGGCTGTCGCACGCAGTGAAAGAAGCCGGTTGGGAGGGACAGATGACGCGGTTGTTACGCATACCGATACCTACGCTACCCATGGCTCGGTACGAGTTAGGTACGTTATCGTTCACGTCACCCAAACCGAAACAAGAGAACGGCGATGAAGTGTTGTTCTGAGCATTAGTCAGGACACATAACGGCAGAAAAACCAGCAGTAATATGTATCGTACAAATCGGTGCATATAATTTCAGCCTGCAAAAGTACTGCTTTTTTTCGACATGTGCAAATTTATTTGCAAAAAAAATGTTTCGTTCAAAAAAAAAGTGCAGAATTATGATTTTCTGCACTTTTCCCATAATTCGTTAGATATTCGTTAGATATTCAGCACACCTTGCGCTGCTTTTATCTCACCTCTTGTCCTTGAACGGTATACGTCTTTCCGTCGCGGAGGAGGAAGAGTTGACCGTTCTCCATAAACTTCACAGATTTGCCTTGGCCACCAACTACAGCATCAAGGGACGTGCCGCTTGCTTCTGTTACATAGAAGAATCCGTTGAACCAAGCGGGATCAGAGTTACCTGCGGGACGGAAATAAATGGTATATTTACCGTTTTTGGTAATCTCACCGTGCTCACCATACGCATTTTCCATGCCGTCTGGATACCAGGTTTCAACATCTATACCGTTAGTACTTTTCACAATCTTGAACATGTCGGTTGTTTGCAAGTCTAACGTAATCATAAACTCATCAACACCAACCGGTGCATCCGTGTTACGTGTGAGCTGGTACGATTTGACAACTGCCCACGAAGTCATTTCACCAGTCACATAATAGATCGCCTCTTCAACGGCATTTGCTGTAAGAGTTGTCATCAACAGCGCGAACAAAACAAAGATAGATTTTTTCATAAGCATTTAATTTTAAGGGTTTAAAATCGCCTGCAAAGATAATTCATTTTTTGCATACATGCAAATATTTGCACAAAAAAAGTGCAGAATTTGTCATTTTCTGCACTTTTTCCATTAATCGGAGTCCCGTCGCTCACGAGAACATCACGTGACCATGTCCCGAGACAATCCCGAGAGAACTACTCCTGAGACCCATTTGACACCTTAAAGGAATGAAAATACATTAAAAAGAGACTAATTCAAATGTTATTAGACGATTCCCCTCTAGATCATATACTTCTAATGTAGTGTGAACATTCGCCATATTGAGGACATACATTACAATTTGTCGAAGATTGAATCATTCCATCAATAAAGCAAACGCTATAATTCTATGTCGCCCCCATTTAACGTCTAAGGTATGACGGCTCGGGTTTAACGTCCGGAGCGGGGACGAGGTATTACAAATCGCCTGACCAGCCGTGACCTAAGTCCCAGTGCTCATCGTAACGGAACTCAAAATACGGCAAGGCGAAATACTTCTCAATCAAAGCAGTTAACTCATCCTCAATGTCCTTTGCCCACTGACCAACAAAAACAATGAAACGGTCAATATTCCACGAAACGCGACCGCGCGGCACCTGCGTATAATCGCCGGTGAACTTAGTCTGCTCGTGGTTGGCGAGCGCACGGAAGTACTGCTTCTGCCAGATTTGACGGTGAAGCGTCTGATAGTTAATATACGGCAGCCCCTTATTAGCTGCATCTTCTACCATCTTAGGCGTTAGTTCTTTCTTATAGACACCAAAGAAATCATGTTCTTGAGGGTCGTACCAGAAGATACCAACTGCCGGCATAGGCTCATCAAAAGACTTCATATCTTTCATCATCGCCTCTTTCTCACTATGTGACAAAACGGTCATAAAGGCTTCGTTGACTAATTTGGCTGCAAAGATACAACAATTTTTTGATACTACCAAATAAAATTTGGTTTTTGTTAGAAATATGCAGGATTAGTCGTGTTAGGTAGTAGGAGTTTGAGGTTAGTTAGCAGTGTCTTGCTCGAGTTGCTTGGTGATGGTAGCGATGATGAAATTACGGAGAATCTTGTAGGGTTTATCGCCTTTGTTCTTCTGTTGATCAAAGCGGATTTGCCACTCGACACGCTGTCGTTCGTCCGCAAGGATAGCTTTTGTTTGTGCTACCGCTTCCTGGAAGACGGAATAACGGGCTTTTTGTTTGTTCGTGATCTTCCGTTTGTTCTTGTGCAAGGGATAATGAGACGCGATTTTTCTTCCCCAGCGGAAGGTGTAATACACGTCTTCAGATTTCTTCAAACGACCTGTCATGTGGTCAATGTGTTCGCTAAATTGTACGTCTGCCATACTTTGGATATTTTTAAGGGTTATTTTCTTATATTATTCTAGGCTTTGTCTCTGCTTGGTCTTCCGATTCGACTTCGTGTCGATTTCGTCTCGTTTTCGTCTCGTTTTCGTCTTTTTGTCGTCACGATTTCGTTCTTAACTGGAAATTTTCTGCAAAATTACAACATATTTTTGATATATGCAAATTTTGGACGGCGGAAAACTAATGAAAATGAAGAAAAATGACAAATGGACGGAGAAAAAGTGCCTGGACAGACGGAGAAAGGGGAAGCGCCGGAAATGGACGGAGAAAAAAGTGGCTACATAGACGGAGAAAGGGGAAGCGCCGGAAATGGACGAAAAAAAAAGTGCAACCTGATGAGGAGTTGCACTTTTTTGTGTATGTGGTCTGCACGTTTAATGTGTTGCTGTGCACGTTTAATGTTGCTGCGCACGTTTAATGTGTTGCTGTGCACGTTTAATGTTGCTGCGCACGTTTAATGTCCTGCGGACGTTTATTTTACTCTTGCACCTTGGGTGTTGAAGAGTTCGTTGCCACGTTGGATGAGGAGTTGGCCGTCTTGGATGAATTTGGAAGCCTCACCCGACCTCCCCTGAAGGGAAGGAGATTCGATGGCTTCATGACTTTCATAAGGCCGAGCTAAACGCACCGAAGAAGCATAATAGAGATAATCTACTTCTATATCCGCGCTTACTTCGAGAAAGGCTGCGTAGTACGCCCCCGGGTAATAATTGGTTTCAGGACCTTTATAGGATGTTGCGCTCCAATAACCACCCGAAAAGTCTATACCACCCACTTTCGAACCCTCGCGAACGCCGGCAGCCGGCAAGAACAGCGCGCCATACTCTTCCAATAATTCCCACTCTTCAGCCGTGTATTTGTTTGTTGTCCAGTTCTTCGGAATCTGTTCGAAGTATAAGCCACCCGGCGTAGACGAATGCGTCCAGCCGTCCGGCATGACCACCAGGCCATGTATCCCGTTTACCGTAGCTTGCCCGTGGGGGTGACCTACAACTACACGCTCCCACTCGTCTTTAGTGAGCGTACGCCAACCATCGCCTATCAGTTCTCCCCAATCGACGAAATCGCCGGCATAGAAAGTTATACCGTTGTTATTGTGAATGCCATAGTAGGAAGCAGTTGTGCTCCAACAGAACAAGTCCACCGTGCCGTTAGCCGAGACCGTACCATTGCCGGTGATAGCGTTATTGGCGGCAGCATTGCCGATATAGTCCCATTGCTTTGCTGCAAAGCCCCAAGTCCAGTTACTGCCGTCATAAGTCGCTTGCAGGTTTCCTTGCGCGAACTGGATTTTGTCGCCATTGGCGTTGATAGTGAATACACCTGATAGCACGCCGTTTTCGGCACTTACCATTGCTGTGTAGCATAGGACTGCGATAAAAAGGAAAATTTTTCTCATAGCAACATTATTTAATATTTATTTAGTCTCAAATTGTCCTCCTATTTTACATCAGTAAGTGACGATGTGGTTAATAAACCTTTGCGGCTGCAAAGGTACTGCTATTTTTTGGAATATGCAAATAATTAGTGAAAAAAAGGCAAAAATGGTCGAGGACGGACGGGGCGGCGCTTCTTTCGTCAGTAAAAGCGCCGGACGGCCTCGGGAAAGGGTTGGCCCTGATTGGGAAAGGGCTGCGAAGCGGTAATCCGCCTACACCGCGAGCTAAAAACAAAAGTGCAGCGGAGAAGCTGCACTTTTTTGTTTTGTGTGCTGTGCACGTTTAATGTTGCTGCGCACGTTTAATGTCCTGCGGACGTTTATTTTACTCTTGCGCCTTGGGTGTTGAAGAGTTGGTTGCCACGCTGGATAAAGAGTTGTCCGTTACGGATCAGCTTGTTGGGCTTTACATTTACATCGGATACTTCGTTAATACGAGTCTCTCCACTTTCGGTGGTAAACTTAATCGTATCGTCATATACTACTGTTTCGTCACTTTTCTTAGCAATCACGGTATAGGTGTACTCTGTGTTTGCTTCCAAGCCTTCCAGAGTGTATTGCCAGCCTTTGGCTGTTTGTGTAGCTGCGGGCAGTGGGTTGACACTTTGGCTCTTACTAACGATCTTCGCTTTCTCAACACTAATAAGCTGTCCCGATGCGTCGAAGGTCAGGGTATAGATTTTCTCGGTACCCTTATAGATCTCAATCGTATAGGTGGCAGCGTCGTCAGCTTCCGGCCATGTAATAACGACACTGTTGCTTGTAGGCTCAGCTTGCATCTCACCCGTCTCTACCTCCACGGCTTGCGGGATAGCAGCGATATGTTTAAAAGCACTCCAACCTTCGGCTGCCTTGTATGCTTCCAAAGAGGCATTCGGTACAAAGAGTGTGCAACTCTCCTTATTCACGCCGGTGAAGACAGCCGTGTCCACAGCCTGTGGTTTAGCAGCGAAATTAACGATGTTAGCCAGACCGTCACAGTACATAAATGCAACCGCGCCTATTGTATCCACAGTGCTTGGAATGGCGATTTCTGTGAGACTAAGGCAAGCATAGAAAGCAGCTTCGCCTATTGTCACTAATCCGTTGGGAAGTGCTACAGCGGTGATATCGTAGCACGCATTGAATGCACCGTAATGCAGCTTGGTCACGTTGTTCGGAACGACATACGCCCCTTTTCGGCCTGTAGGCATACGGTATAACTCATCTTGTGCCTTGTTGAACAGTACACCGTCTTTGCTGGAAAACTTTTTGTTGTCGGTATCGACCTCGAAGGAGCCGAAGTTCTCACAGCGGTTGAACGCCGATATAGACATGGAATCTATGCTAGCAGGCAGTTTCACTGTTTTCATCGAACAGCCGTAAAAGAGAAATCTACCGAGACCGGACACTCCCTCTTCCACCACTACGGAGTTCACCTGACGATAGCGGAAGGGCGCCTCTTCGCGTGTAGCATAGGCATAGGTTGGTCCGCTACCTGTGATGGTGAGTTCCCCATCGCAATTATTAAGTGTCCAGAAAACGTTATCACCTATGGTGCCGGCTAACTGGCGGCAGTCGGGTCCGTCTTTTATTATGTTAACTGTCATCGCTTGTGCATTCTCAATAGTGCCCACATTGCTATTCGATACGTATTTCTTAATAGAGCACTCAAACTCTACTTCTGCTCCTTCTTTGATGCTGGCACCTGTACTCGGGGCCCCGCGGTACACGCAGAAGCCACCTGTAGCATTGGAGTATGCGGGACTATTAGCATTGTCTGCCACATAGAAGGTCATGTTCTTATAGGTCGTATCAAACGGCGTTGTGATAGCAGATACGTATCCATGTATCTTATAGGTCCGCGGTGTGGTCTCGTTATCTCCTAACTTAGAGCCGATAGTTAGTGCTTCTTTCACGGTAATGGTCTCGAGCTGCGGTTTGGAGATAATAGTGGCTTTTACCCGCGTCATCTCAACGATGAAGCGTTTGTTATTCTTGTCGTAATACTTCTGTAGCTTGCCACTCAGTTGCACTCTGTATCCGTTCTGTACAGCCACCGTGTCCGAGCCTTCTATCGGATAACAACAGTACGCTTGAAACAGCGACGAGGAGGCGTCCGGGTCGTCCGTCATATACCAACTCTGGTACTTGTATTTGGTGTTGGGAGTACCGGCTTGGATAACGTACCCCTCTACCATGTAGGAGTCTTTCGATGTGGCCATGGAGTCTAACTGCATGCCAATATTGATAGCTTCGGAGACAGTGAGAGCATTGGTTTCTTGTGCCAGTACTTGAAGGCTGGTAAAGGTGGCTGAAATAGCCGCAATAAGTAAGAGTAATTTGTGTTTCATGGTGTATAATTTTTATTGTTTATTGTATTCCAGGATTTGATTAAGGCCGATAAGAACGAGGTGGGGTTCTAAGATAGGTGGCTGCTCGTTGTTCAGTCGGTTGGATATATACGGCGCATTACCTCCGGTGAGGATGATGGACAGCTGTTTGAGTTGTGCATTGAGTGCACGGATGTATCCTTTCACTTCGTACACGATCCCTCGGACGACTCCTGCGGCAATTGCGTCGCGGGTAGTCTTACCGAAGAGCGGGAGGAGTTCGTTCTGCTCGACCTCGACCATCGGCAGTTTTTTTGTCATTCGGTGCATCATCGTCAGCCGCATTTTAACCCCCGGGGCAATATTTCCCCCGACGAACTCGTTCTCCTCCGACACGAAATCGTACGTGATAGCCGACCCTGCGTCGATGATGAGCACGTTCTGCTTAGGACAGAGAAAAGCGGCTCCAACAGCGGCAGCCAGACGGTCCTGACCCAATGTCTCGGGCGATTTATAACCATTGCGAATAGGTATCGGCGTATCGTGGTCAAAGAGCACAAAACGCTTCGAGTGGCGGTGAAGGGTATTGACTACCGCCGGTTCGATATTCACTACGGACGAGATGATGCTGTTCGTAATAGGGTAGAGCGAGAAGAGTTTATCGACGTCCGAGGCAGCGAAGGACTTATAGATGAAGTTCTTCACGATGCGACCATTGTCGTCAAAGAGTGCAACTTTGGTGCGCGAATTGCCTTGGTCGATAGTCAGGTTCATGCCTCTTCGAGTGAGGTGTAGAGGAAGCGCTTAATCGATTTCTTCGGTGTTTTCTCGAACTCGTGCGGGAAGAGCTTAATCTTGTTAATCTGCTCATACGCAGCTATTTGCGCATTGAGGTCACGACGGTTCTTCTCCATCTCTTTATCAAGTGCTTCGTGGTCTAGGCCGACCGCATCCACAGCGTCGTAATCGGGGCAAACGAGGGCTACCAGCGAGCCGTCTTTCTGCTGAATAACGAGGGACTCGAGCACGTAAGGCATGTTATTGAGTTTGGTCTCAATCTCTTCCGGGTAGATATTCTGTCCGTTCGGGCCAAGGAGCATGCTCTTATTACGTCCTTTGATGAACAGGAATCCGTCCTTATCGATGTAACCGAGGTCACCGGTCTTGAGCCAGCCGTCTTTGGTGAACGTATCTGCAGTTGCTTGCGCGTTGCGGTAGTATCCGTACATGAGGTTTTCACCACGAACCTGAATCTCGCCGATACCTTCTTCGTTGGGCTCGTCAATACGCATTTCCATGTATCCCTCAAGAATCTTACCGCAGGAGTACGTACGCACTTCGGGGTAGAAGGAAACGGTGATGAGCGGAGCACACTCGGTCATTCCGTAACCCACAGTCAGCGGGAACTTAATACGACGGAAGAACGCCTCTACTTCTGCGTTGAGCGGAGCGCCACCAAGAATGAGCTGCTTGAACTCACCACCGAAAGCGTTCATCAGTTGTTGGCGGATCTTGCTAAGCACGACTTCATCAAGCAAAGGCACTTTCATTACCCAACTTACAGGCGGTTTGGCTATCTGCGGAGCAATCTGTTTCTTGTAAATCTTCTCGACGATTAGCGGTACAGACACAATAGCCGTCGGTTTCACTTCGGCGAAAGCTTGTAGCAGCAGTTTTGGTGACGGTGTGCGACCGATGAAATAGGTGTGTCCACCGTGAGCCAAGGAGCCGAGGAAGTCCACTATACAGCCGTAAGCATGAGCTAACGGAAGGAAAGCGACGTGACGGCAACCAGGATATTGATACCCCGACTCACCGAAGAACTTAATCTGTGCTGCGAGTGCATTACACGGGGTAATAACGCCCTTCGAGAATCCGGTGGTACCGGAGGTGTAGTTGATAGATGCTACCTCGCCGTTGTCGCGATTGTCATAGGCGATATGCTCTTTCTTAAAACCGTCTGGGTACTCTTTGTTGAACAGGTCATCCACATCTTGCCATGTGAACTCTTTATGGGTACGGGCAAGCAGTTTGAAGTTCTGGAGCGAGTAAACCGACTTAATCTCCTCGAGTTGGTCCAAATCCATTCCATCCCAGATAAGGTCGGAAACGAACAACAATTTGGCACCCGAGTGATTGATGATATGTTGCGCATCATTGGCTTTGAAGTCGTGCAGGATGGGCACAATAATAGCTCCGTAGGTCACGGTTGCGAGGTACACAATAACCCAGTTACTGCAGTTCTTACCCATTACGGCAATCTTGTCGTCTTTCTTGATTTTGTACAGCCTAAAGAGGATGTGCAGACGAGCTATCTGTTCAGCCAGCTGACCATAGGTCAGAGTGAACGTAGTGCCATAATCCGTAACCGCTTGCCTGTCCCAGTTGTCTTGGAACGAGCGTTGGTACATTTTTACGAGATTGTCATGTTCTGATGTCAACATAGTTGTGTTATTTGGTTTGTTGGTTAACTAATTATTGGCGAGTATAGAGGAAGCGCTTAATTGATTTCTTCGGTGTCTTCTCGAACTCATGCGGATAAACCTCTATTTTAGCCACTTGCTCGTAGGCAGCAATCTGTGCGTTGAGGTTGCGGCGGTTGGTCTCCATAGCGGCCTCTACCATCTCTTGTGTCAAGTGGTCTGCATCCACAGCGGTGAAGTCCGGGCAGACAAGGGCTACTATCTGACCGTCACGCTGCATCACAAGGGATTCCATAACGTAAGGCATGTTATTGAGTACGGACTCAATCTCTTCGGGGAAAATGTTCTGTCCTGAAGGACCAAGAATCATGTTTTTGTCACGACCCTTGATGAAGATCATACCGTCTTCGTCCAGGTAACCGAGGTCACCGGTCTTGAGCCAGTGGTCTTTGGTGAAGATAAGGCGTGTTGCCTCTTCGTTCTTATAGTAACCTTCCATGAGATTCTCGCCGCGTACCTGCAGTTCGCCGATACCTTGTTCGTTCTTATCCTCTACGCGCACTTCCATAAGGTTAGGCAGTGCGTAACCGCAACTCTGGAGCTTGTAGTCTTTCCAGTTGACGTAGGATATCAGCGGCGCACATTCGGTCATGCCGTAACCTACGGTGTACGGGAAACGGATACGTTTGAGGAAAGCATCCACTTCCTGGTTGAGCGGAGCGCCACCGATGATGACTTGGTCCACACAGCCTCCGAAAGCGTCTAACAGTGCTTGACGCAGTTTGCCCAGTACCACTTCGTCGAGGAAAGGCACTTTCATTACCCAGCTTACAGGCGGTTTGGATATCTGAGGAACAACCTTGTTCTTGTATATCTTTTCGAGGATTAACGGCACGGTAAGTACGCAGGTCGGTTTCACTTCGGCGAAGGCCTGCATAAGTACTTTCGGTGACGGGGTCTTACCAACGAGGTAGGAATGGCCACCTGCGCAGAAGTTGCTGAGGAAGTCAAAAGCGCAACCGAAGGAGTGTGCCAGCGGAAGGAAGACCACGTGGCGGCTACCTTTGTGCGTTACATTCGCCTCGCAGCAGAACTGTACGTTACCGGCAAGTGCGTTGAGGGAGGTAATAACGCCCTTCGAGAAACCGGTCGTACCGGACGTGTAAACGAAGGCAGCAAGGTCCTTATTGGTCTTGTCCGTGTATTGAATGTCCTCTTTCTTGAGCCCTTTCGGGTGACGACGTTTGAACTCTTCCAGCACGGCACTAACCGTCACTTTCGTATGCTCAATAGTGGGCAGGGTCGCCAGAGGCTCATAGTCGTTAAGCGAGAACACACCCACTACTTGCTCCATCTGCTCGATATCCATATTTTCATATGGCGAATCGGCAATAAACAGGAGTTTAGACTCGGAGTGGTTGATGATATGTATCGCGTCATTGGCGCGGAAGTCTTGCAGAATGGGCACAATGATGGCACCATACGTCACGGCTGCCAAGTAGGTTGTAGTCCAACTGCTGGTGTTCTTACCCATCAGCGATATGCGGTCGTTCTTCTCAATACCACAGGTGCGGAACAGAATATGTAACTTCTCAATCTGGCACGCTACGTCTGCATAAGTCAACGTATTGGTTGTGCCGTAATCTGTAAACGCAGCGTCGTCCCAGTTATTCAGAATAGAATTACGCAGCGTGTCAATAAAATTAGTCTGTATCATTAAAAAAATATTTAGCTTGAATTACTTATTGCATTGGAACATCCAATAGGTTATCTTCCGGCAGGGATTTCGGTCCGTCGTTCTCTATAATCTTATCCACCACGAACTGGCTGTTACCACGCCAAGGAAGGGTACCGAGGTAGCGTTTCCAGTGCAGTTTAATCTGGCGGCCCGAACGGCTGTCAATCTCATTGGCTACCGCTTCGTCGGCTACCGAGAACTTGAACTCGTTGGATTGGATAGTAGCGTTGGAGTTCTTGGAGTTATAACCGGTCTGAATCATTTTTCCTTCGTAGGTTTTGAAGATGAAGCCCTCTTTCTGGAAGTAGTTGATGTCGCCTTCGTTGATTCCTTCACTGTAAACGAAGCAGAACTTGATGTAGATAAATGCCGCGAGAGCGAGCACGAAGATGGCTGTTGTCCAGCCGATGATTTTACCTTTTGTTGCCATATTTTTGTCTTGTTTAAATGTCTTGTTTATTTAATTCAGCGCGCAAAAGTACTGCTTTTTTTTCAATCCTGCAAATATTTTATCATTTTTGTTAGCGCTTTTGTGCACGCGCGGGTAGTTATTTGGTCTCGAGAGCCGTTTAAGTGCAGTAATTCGCTGTACACCGCCTCGGGTGTCGCAACCGCAATCCACACCGTACCAACGGGCTTATCTTTCGTTCCTCCACTCGGTCCTGCTACGCCCGAAGTGGCTATCGAGTAATCGGTCTTCAGCACTTGTTTGACGCCATACGCCATGGAGACGACCACCTGTTCGCTCACCGCGCCAAACTGATCCAGATACTCCTGTCTCACTTTCAGCACATTAGCCTTCACTTCGTTAGAGTATGCAATCACGCTACCTTTGTAGAAGTCTGAGCTACCAGCGTGTTTATTGAGTAGTGCTGCGAGCTTACCTCCTGTGCAGGATTCGGCCGTCGCTATCGTTGCGTGTTTGGCTTTGAGTAGTTCGCCTACTATGACTTCAAGCGGCTTATCATCGGTCGCAATCAGCCACTCGGCCACCAGGGTCTTGAGGTGCGCCATCTGTGTGTCTATCTGCTGCTCGGCAGTGGTGTCGTTTTTGTCGAAGTAACCACTCAGTCGCAGGCGGATAATACCGTCTTTGGGCAGGTAAGCCAAGTGCATTGTTGACGGAAGGGCATCTTCCCATTGTTCAATATGAATTGCGAGTGCGGATTCTGGAATTCCGGTCACTTGAATCGTGCGGTGGATAATCGTCTCGTTGGTTGGTCTATGTTCTGCGAGATAGGGCATTACTTGCTCACGCATAGCAATCTCCATCTCTTGCGGTACGCCGGGGAGTGAGAAGAGCAGTTTGCCTGCGTGCTCAAAGACCATCAATGGCGCCGAGCCCACACGGTTCTCCAGCACGGTGCACTTGTCAGGCACGAGCCACTGAGTCTCGGTCAGGCGGTTGAGTACCTCGGGACGGTACTTGTACAGGTTATGAACATGTTGCTTGACCTCCTCCGACGGCACTAATGTCGCACCGAAAAAGTCGCACAGTACATGCTTGGTGATATCGTCTTTTGTCGGGCCTAAACCGCCGGTAGTGATGACTATGTCCACTCGGTCCAGCGCCTCGGATACGGCGCGACGGATATGGTCTCCGTCGTCGTGTACGGACGTCACTTGGTAGATCTCAACGCCTATCTTATTGAGTTCCTGCGCCATAAAAGTGGAGTTAGTGTCCACCACTTGGCCTATAAGTAACTCGTCGCCTATGGTAATTATTTCTGCTCGCATTGTTTCTTCCATTCGTTAGCGGTTAACTCCAGTTCGGCATACCACGCTTCGCCGAAGCGACGGATAAGCGGTTCGCGTAGGAACTGGTATAACGGTATATGTTTTTTCTTGCCTAACTGTCTGGCGCAGTGACAGATATCCCATCGGTGGTACTCCACGCCCGTATAGTTACCGACCTTAGTCAGACGGATGGGGTAGAGGTGGCAGGAGATAGGTTTCTTGAAGCCAATCTTGCCTGCGTTATAAGCTTTCTCGATGAGGCAGTAACACCATCCGTTATGGTCTGTACGGGCGAAGATGCAGTCTTTGTCGTTGACGATAGAGGTCACGCGCTCACCCGACGGGTCGAGATAGGAGATACCTTGTTTCGCCACCACTTCTCGCGCCTCTTTGGTCATTTCGGGCAGTAGGAGAGGCAGCAGTTGTTCTATCTGTTGAAGCTCTTCGTCTGTGACAGGGCAGCCCGCATCACCCTCGATGCAGCAACATCCACGGCAGGTGTCTAAGTCGCAACAGAACTCTTTCTCCAAGACATCCAGGCTGACTAATGTGTTCTGTATCAGGAACATAGACCTTCAATACAAATCTTTATCCCCAAACCAATCAGCACCAGACCGCCAATCAGTTCCATATTGATCTTCAGCTTGCCCACATACACGCCGAGCAGGTAACCGCCGAGCGAGAACGCTGCCGTGATGCCGCCTATCGTCACCACCGACGGATAGAGCCAGTCGGGGTAGGGGACGAACAGAAGGCCCGTTGCCAGCACGTCCACACTTGTCGCAACAGCCAGTAACAGCAGATTGCTCACACGCCAGTTAGCATGTCTCTCCACTTCCTTATCCACGTGATACGACTCCCAGATCATCTTCACGCCGAGGAATCCGAGCAGGCCGAGCGCTATCCAAGGAGCATAGACACGCATAAAATCGACGAAGAGCGTCCCGGCGTAGTAGCCGATGATGGGCATGCCCATATGGAAGCATCCGAAGATAGCAGCCATCATCAGGGCGCGTGGGTGCCATCGTTTCTGGATCAGACCTTGCACGGTCGAAATGGCGCAGCAGTCCATTGCCAGGCCGATGGCCATCACTATGACGTTTAGCCAATCCATTAGTTGCGGTATTTGTATCGGGCCACCGTTTTGCCTTTGGCAATATTGGTCAGTTTGCCCTTCACGAACTGCTTGCGGATAGGTGAGATACGGTCGGTGAAGACGTGTGCCTCGAGGTGGTCGTATTCATGCTGAACGATACGCGCCTTGAAGTCGGTGAAGGTGTCCTCATGCCAATTGAAGTCGGCGTCCTGGTAGCGGATGGTGATGGTTTTCGGGCGCACCACATTCTCCGATATTCCGGGAAGGGATAGGCAACCTTCGCTATAACTGACTGTCTCGTCCGAGGCTTCGATAATCTCGGGGTTGATAAACGCTTGCTTGAAGTCCACACAGTCGGGGTAGTCTTCGCCCAACTCGCTGCCATCGACGATGAAGAGGCGCATCGACTTGCCCACTTGCGGGGCTGCGAGACCACAACCTTCGGCAGCGGTGAGGGTCTCTTGCATGTCGGCAATGAGTTGCTTCACGTCTGTGCCTTCGGGCACGTCCTCTGTCGGCTTGCGAAGCACAGATTGGCCGTATAAATAAATGGGTAATATCATATTCTGCACAAATTAGCCCGCAAAAGTACAACATTTTTTTGATATATGCAAATATTTGCATAAAAAAGTGCAGAATTACTAAAATGCAGACAAAAATGGAATATCGCTGGGAACAGCCTCAGTTGTCGATTTACAGGCGGTTTACAGACGGTCGACTGTCATTCTGCCGTCGGGCGACCGTCTGGGGACCGTCGGGGGACCATCGGAGAGAGAGGTAGGTGATTTTTAACGGACAGAGTTACAAAATCATATCGAACTTTGTGCTTACATGACGGAAAGATACACGCGTTCTATTTTGGATGCGATACTATCCCAAACGTAGTTTAATGCTTGTTTATGAGCATTTATAGACATTGTTGAAACCGTACTAGGATTTTGCAAGAGAAAAATGATATTATCAGCAAAATCATCAATATTACCATAAGCAGATAGTAGCCCGGTCTTTTCGTTGGTTACCACATTAGGTATTCCTCCAACTGTGGTGCTGACTACAGGTAGTCCAGCTGCCAACGCTTCTACTAAAGCTATGCCTTGACTTTCTTCCTCACTATGTAACGCAAACAGAGTGGCTTGAGAATAATACTTGTACAAATCTTCCTGTGCTAAATTTGTCAATAGTACGATATTATCTTTATAGACGGACGAGGAAATTCGTTTCTTCAGTAAATTGTAGTATGAAGCCTCTGACTTGACACCTGCGATAACCAATTTTACATCTGGTATGATTTGACACACTTTTTCAAAAGCATTAACCAAATACAAATGCCCTTTTCGTTTAGATATAGATCCGACGGATAGTATATTCTTTGAAAGCTGCTTGTTTTTGTTATAGAGTGAGACAAAATGCTCATTGATGCCTTGTGGGATAATATCTATGATGGGTAATCTTGAAATCCTTTGTTTGAGGTGATATTCGTTGATTTTGTCGGCTACATATTTGGTATCAACAATTATGCGGGATGTTAAGCTCAATACTTTAGACTCAATATTCGATTGACGAATATATTGATATAAGTGTTTTACAGAAGGATGTTTATATAGAGCATTTTTCTTTTCCTCATGTAATAAACCATGTACTGTCAAAACAATAGGTATGCCATAATTATTGATGGCCTGATAGAGCAGCAAACTCAATTCTCCTGTTCCGTGAATATGAACTATATTTGGATGAAGTGCAATAATATCACGAAATATTTCGGTTTATGGGTCAAAATGCAGGCTGCGATAGGCCCGCATCGCCTATTTTATAAGGGCAGAGAGGTGGTTGAAAGTTTTCAGCACTAAAATCGACATCAAAAATTGCTCTATGGGTCACTTTGCAGGCTGAAAACTTGCCT
>JAFSPA010000005.1 GCA_017443145.1 Paludibacteraceae bacterium | reverse complement strand
GTCTATACAGAGCATGGCAAGCAATATAGACATCGGAGTTACTATACAGCAGAACATCCTCGACCAAGTACGAATAATAGCAGAGACGGCGGCGAATATCAAGGAAGATACAGCCCGCCTGCGTGCTATAGAACAGAATACAGACAAGTTATGAGTAACGATTATTTGACACGGCTTAAAGCGTCTTTCGTTGAGACGCACCGTCCGTACCTCTGCGAAGAGAGTATGAGAATGATAGAGAAAGCGCGGACACTTGCGCAGTTCATTGACATACTGCACCGCTTCGTGCATTTCAAGTTCTTCGACCAAGTGCCGAGTTTGGAGTGGTGTCATGAGTGGTTCGACGAGTATCTGCAGGAGGCTAACGCCTGCGGTGTTTTCCTCGACCAGATAACAACGCTTGACAACCCGAAGCAGGAGAGTATCATACTGCTTGGCAAGTGCCACGTGAACGCTATCCTCGTGCGTCCAAAGACGTTCTATATAACGCTCCGAGACGAAAGCCATTTGTCACTCATTACCTATGGGACAGCCTGTGCTACTATCCGGCTCAAAGGCGAACAGACCACAATCACTAACATGCACCATTCGCCCTATTCGCGAATTAAAACACACAAGATATGACCATACCATTGATGTGCCTTAACGGCAAAGACATACAGGAGTACGGACTGACACCTCTTGAGGGAACTGTAGCCACTCTCATGAAGCCTGCTCCGTTAAAAGCGGCTGTAACCAACGAGAACACCTCGTTGCATGGTTCGCAGGTGCTTTCCGCACCTACGGCACGCAGATACGCCAAGCAGGACTTCTCGCTGATGTTCTACTTGGAGAGCGAGTCGCTGACCGACCTTGCGAGAGCGATAGACGACCTCGTTACAAAACTCATAGCCGGAAAGAACAACACAGGCGTAAACGAGTTGACTATACCAGAACTCGAAAGGACTTACAGGCTCGTGTATGCAGGTTCTTTCGACAAATATACGGACTTCGCGCTGTCCGGCTGCGCGACCGTCTCTATCAAGTTTACAGAACCCAACCCAAATAACAGAACACTTGCAGTATGACACCCGCATTAGGACAAATATCTATCTACAAGCCTACGTACTACATGCGTAGCGGCTCTATCGTCCGCACACGTTATATCAACTCCGAGGACACAAGCGGCGACTTCCCTGTTACGGACTCCTGCGAACGGTCTGCAACCGTGATGAACGAGGACTATGTAAAGTTGTCGTTCAAGTTGTTAGGACGGGTTGTGTTTGACGCTTTCGCCTATATTTGGTATGACAATCAGTTGTTCTTCCTCAAAGAGACCTACAGACCGACAGCCAAGGGCGCGTACTACCAGTATGACATGAAGTTCGTGAGCATAACCAATATGTTCGACAAGCACCTGTGCTTCCGTTACCTCTCTGTACCTGGTGAGGATGTATCGCCGGAGCCGGAAATCAACATGAACGGCACTTTGGACGATATGGCTGCAATAGTGATAGACTCCATACACGGAGCCGCTTCACGGCTTAATGTCAGTCAGGCGAACTTGTTCTACGTATATGTCTTGCAACACCTTACACTTGCAGACGATACGCAGCCAAACACCACGCTTGAGACGTTCTCTTTCAGCGGGCAGTACATCCCGGACGTACTCACGCAGATCGCTTCTAAATACGAAATAGAGTGGTGGGTATCGCAAGAGAGCATGACGAGCGTACAACTGCACCTGTGTAAGTGCGAACGCGGCGACACCGTAGTACTTTCCGACCGCTATCGGGAAACGGGCGACAGCTCGCACCCGTACGCAAGTAGGGGGCTTGTCGCTCCTTGTGAATATGCACAGGAGTGGAGCAATATCCCGCAGAAGATTATTCCTTTCGGCTCCGACCGCAATATAACGCGCAAACAGGCTCTGCAGTCCGTCAACGGAAACGACATGTATGTGTCCTATGGCAAGCAGTTACGCCTTGCTCCAAACCATACATACACCGTTAAAGACCGCGAGGGGAACAGCGTGCAGGCGACAACGGACGCGCTCGGAGCGTTCACGAATACGGCTGTGCGCTCCGGCATTGAGACAACAAAGCAGTTTGACAATATCTACCCGCGCTGCCACTTCCGCGTGTTGAGTGTCAAGAAAGAGGGAACGGAACATCCGATATACACCATAACCGCCGCCGCTATCAAGGCAGACGGGGAGTCTCTTATGTCCTATGACGAAATGGTAGCCGCAGGACTGCTACCGTTGCAGATAGAACCCAACGAGACCCTGTCTATCATCTTCGAGTCCGGCTATCTCAACGGGCGCGAGTTCGAGGTGGCTTATGATATTAAGGAGGTGGAGAACGTAGTCCAATGGACGCTCAAGATAGTGCCGGAGGAGGGCGGCGACGACGGTGTGCAACTGCCGTTTGGTAACTTCGTACCCCGCGAGAAAAGCAGCACTTATGATGGTGACATGTTCGCTATATTCCACATGGTCATGCCGCAGTACTACATTGAGAGGGCGCAGGACGAGTTGGCGCAAGCAGCCTACGACGAACTGCTGGCTATAGAGGACACGCGTCCCGAAGTCAAGTGTAAGACGGAGCCGGAGTTCTTCGCCAATCAGACCATATGCCTCGGTCAGCGTGTAGCCGTCCACTCGGAGCTGTTCGGGGAGATAGTGGAGAATGCCGCAGGAGAAATAGAGGCGGATAGTCCGAGCCTGTTTGTTAGCCGTGTCACCTCGTTTACTCACTCGCTGACGAAGCCCAATAATGTAGAGTTCAAACTCGCTTCCTCTCGCGTAGAGGGCAGGCTTGCGGAGATAGAAGCCACTATAGCAGACCGCACAAGCGATATACGCGGCTTGGAGCAACGCTCTCTCAACCTTTCAAGGCGCGGGTGGCACGATGCCGCAGAAATGCTGAATATGCTTGAGAGCCTTGCTGCGGAAATGATGGTCATAGGCGTGGAAAAGAACCAATTCGCATTCACGCCCGCTATATTATGCGTCAATGGGTATATCGTTTCCGGCGTGAACCACTTCGACCACTTGCATGTTTCCGCAGGCTATATACAGCACACACAGGAGCCGTATATCAAGTATGCCAACGGAGGACGCTGGGACATCAACGAGACAGACCTAACAACCGATGAGCAGGGCAATACGCTTGTCGCCACAACGCCGTACTATCTGTATGCTATATGCGGTAGCGGTGCGAATACTGCGCAGGTAGTACTCACTACAAGCAAGCATGAGAGCGATACGGACTACCTGCTTATGGGTATTCTGTCGAGCGAGTTCCTTGATGATTTAGACCCGAACAACGTAACAAGTTACCGTGTGTTCAATCGCAGTAACGGCTACACGCAGATTACAGGCGGCACTATTACGACGGAGCAGATACAAGACCCAACGCGCTCGCTCATCATCGACTTGTCTTCTAACCCACCGCGCATAATAGCCGTTCACGGAGCGGAGATAATAGGCAATATCACGTTCAAATCGTTTAAGGACGAGAACGGCAACAATGTGCTGGATGATATGAACGCCGAAATCAATAAAGAGATAGGCGGCGAGAACCTATATACGGGAGTAAGTGATTTCAGCATACCTTTCGACGGTCAGAACAGGCAATTTGGACTTGTCAATACCAAGGTTGTTGTAGAAGCAGATAAGCACTATGTTGTTTCTACGCAGACTTCTACCTGCTCCGCTTATTCGGGCATTTACATACGAGTGTACAAGGACGGCAGTTATAAAAACGTAGGTACTCTCAAAGCCTCTACTGAAATGCAGTATATCTCGTTCCGCTTGAGTGATATAGAGGGCGGTAGTGCGTATGCAGGAGGAACCGTCTATGTTACTTCCTCTTACGGCGGGAGCAGTTACGCGAGAGTCACAGGCTTTATGATACAGCATGGACAAAAGCCGACAACCTATCACTCGTCGTATCAGTTCCTTGCAGAAGCGTTGGAGCATGACGCAACGATGCAAATAACGGACATCAACGGGGGCTTGGTTGCAACTTCCCTTATTAAGCTGCGCGATCAGAACGGTAATGTAACGGCTGGAGTAAGCGGTCTGAACGATAGCGGTTTTATAACCGTCAGCGGAGTTGTGTATAACTCGCAAGGAGTCGGTTTTTGGTGTGGTGGCAACTATAGCGCAGCTCTCTCGGCTGCTTGTGGAGTCGGAGATATGCCCGTCCTGTTAACCAAAACAGGCATAGGAAGCCGGATAGGTTGCTTCCGTGTAGTGAGCGCGACAGAAGTACAAGTAGTAAGCAGCCTCGGAACGATACGTATTGACACCGCAACGGGGGGCATACGAATATTGGACGGTAACGGCGACGAGAAAATAATAATTGCGCCAAAGAGTATCACGGGCAATTATATGCCGCCTACAAGTAATTTGAGTTATACACAGTCATTGTCAGGAGGTAGTTATACAACAGGAGGCATTTCCTCGTTAACAAGAGACTCAGACTCGTTTACATTGCCAGCTAATAGAAGCCACTCTATTACATTGTATGCTAATATAACAGCCTCTTTGAGCAATGCTGCTGACGAATGCCAAATATCGCTTGTCGTAAAGTTGCAGAAATACAATGGTAGTTCATGGGTGGATGTAATGACGATAGGAAGTAATACGTCGGGACTACAATATGGAGGCTCTGCTTCGGTTACTGTAAATACGGCTAAAACGGGACAAACATCACTCGGAAATACAGAGGCGCGGTTCCGCTTTAGAGCAATAGCCACGTCTTCCTCGACAGCCGTAATAGGTATATCTGTAAGTTCTTGGGGTGCGAGCGGTAATTACATGCCAGCCTATTCGGCAAAAACAGTCATTGGTACGGACGGCATATTGAGCGCAGCCCACGGAAGTAATTATTTTCTTGTGAAGAATGACGGTACAAAACAAACATTGTTCTTAAAAGGACTACAGGCAGTTTCTTCAAGTTCTGTAATTGTAGGAAGCGGAGAGGTATGTTCAACGGATAGCCAGTTTACACAAGACTTTGCTTCGCTCTTATCGTCAGTCGCTCAATATGGCGGGGCTTTGGCTTGGGGAGGAGTATTATCTCCCGGAACCTACATGGGACAGTCGTACAACACTTTTGAAGAACTTGTTGCTATATTCTTGTCTAATTACAAGTATTTGCTGACAAAGTGATTACTTATACTGCTGATAATAGACGCCTTGGCACAGGAGAAAATCACCATAGGAAATGAATAACCGAGTAGGGAGCATTCCCGTATTCTGTTCTACCTTGATTACTTCTTTCTCTTGAGTGTATGTTCCGACAGCATTAGAATAGAGAGCCGCATAGCCAAGACTTGTGTAGAACTTGCCATTGTCGAAAGCGACAAAAGTAGAGTCCGGGACACCCGAAGTCTGAATAAGCATAAAATACGAATGACCGTTTACAGAGAGGTCTTTCCCGTCAGCGTAGGACGGCGTGTTTCGCTCCGAGCAGGAGATAAGTAAGAGGGCTGTAAGTGCCGCAAAAAATAGTTGTTTCATACCGTAACAAATTGAAAATCGGCTGCAAAGATACGAAAAAAATCCGAAATCATCAAATAAAATCAAGTAAAATCAACTAAATTTGACAAAAATGGGAACTTTATTATTCATTCCGTCCCTCTTGGAGGGAGATGTTCACGGCTTTATGGTCAAATTAGCCGTGATGTTATTCATGTTTCTTGCTGTGGTCTTCATGGGGGGAATAGACCTTATCACGGGTATAGCAGCTTCGAAGCGTACAGGCACGAAGCGTACCACCTCTTGGGGCTTGCGCCGGACGCTGACCAAACTGCTGCAGTACTTCGCCGTGTTCATCGTGTTTCTAATCCTTGACATCGGCTTGTCTATCTTCTCGCCGTTTCTTGCGGTGTTCTCCGTGCCTTTGCTCTCCGCGCTGACCGTTATAGGGGAGTGCGTGATAGAGGGTGTCTCGATACTCGAAAACACCAAGAGAGGCAAAAATAAGGAAGAGGACAAACTCGACGATCTTGCGCAGGTGGCTCAAGCCACGGTGGAAGCAATAGGTAAGGAGAACCTCAAGAAGTACCTTGAAGCTGTGAACAAGTACGTTGAACAGAAAAAAGCATAGACGTATGGAAGTCATATTGCACAGAGCGCACAAGAAGCCGACACACACTATCGGCAAATTGTATATCGACGGTCGCCCGTGGAAAGATAGCTGCGAAGACCCCGACAGAGGGCTGAATATGTGGATGTCAAAAGCAGACATAGAAGCCAAGAAAGTCTATGGCGACACGGCTATTCCTACGGGACGGTACGAACTCGACCTAACCTATAGCCCCGCATTCAAACGCGAATTGCCAATCATTAAGAACGTGCCGTGCTATGAGGGCGTACGTATTCACGCGGGCAATAGTACCGAGGATACCAAAGGCTGCGTGCTTCCGGGAGAGAATAAAGCCGTCGGCAAGGTACTCAATAGCCGCAAAGCCGAGGACGAGTTTGTTGCACTCCTGCGTGCCGCAAAGCAGCGAGGGGAAAAGAGTTTCATCACAATTATATAAAATATAAGGTTATGGAGAAAATTCATCAAGGCATTGGCTTCTCAGCCAAAGTGTCATTACCGGAGTCCGTTGCAAAGGAGTTGGCAGAACAGGAACGATTGTATATTGTTCTGCGTTCTCCGTCAACGCAAGCAACGGCAAATGCGAACGGAGCCGTAATAGGCTATGCCGTGAACACAGAACAAACGGAGTTAACGCCGAAGTCAATCACTATCTCGCTCGAGCCGGAAACGACAGCAGCAATGCGAATAGGCTCGCAGGTTCTTGAGATTTACGCAAGCGACAAGTCCAAGATGTTCTATTTCAAGCCGGACTTCGCTTTTGTTCTCAAATCTTCTGCTTCCAACGCAGGAACCGCAACAGAGGTAGATAGCGATGCAGAAATACCGACAGGCGAAAGCGGCTTAACTTTCCAAGACATTGATAACTTCTTAAACACATTGAACTAATATGGCTAACGAGAAAGACAACGAACTTGTATTGTGGAAACATCTGCAATACTTTGGCAATCAGTTATGGGAGCGAATTTGCAATTTCTTCGCACCAAAGGTTCACAAACACTCTATTTCCGATATAAACAACCTGCAAGAACAATTGGAAGCAATTGCCTCTACGCAAGGTGCTACGGACGAGAAAGAGGTAGTTTCGGTAGAGACGTACTCCGACCTTGAAGAGTTGGAGGAGAAATCGGATGGCGTGGTATATATAACCGCTGACGACAACAAGGTCTATCTGTATAGCGAAGCAGACAACGAGTTTGTTGAGGTAACAAACGAGATAGTAGATAACACTATCTACGTAAACAACCTCAATGACCTTATCTCACGCACCTATACAGCAGCAGGCGTGTACACGGTTATTCATTCTTATGTAGTAAGTAGGATTGTCGGAAGACAACGTATTAGGATTTCAAAGATTGATACATACACTCTTGTAGTGGTAGCAAGCAGCAATCGTAGTATTATATCGGGCGCACACTACACCCCCTACCTAACCTCAAAGAACGGTTGGGCTGAGGTAGTAACGGACAGCAACTACGACGAGGTATGGCAATGGCATATCTATTCCTACAACGCTATCGAAGTGACGCACTCCGATCTGCTCGACATGTGCGATAACGGAACGCTCGTTCCGGGACAGCAGTACCGTATTATAGACTACCTGACGACCGTCTATGACGAGGAGGAAGAGACGCGCTCTGCGGAACATCCGTTTGACTTGCTTGTAACGGCAGCAACGAACAGCAAACTCAAGGCGAAAGCCGTGCCTCTGCATAGCAGCCGCGATACAACAGGGTATTTCAACGGCTACGACCTCGAGAAGTGCGAGGTGTGGTATGACATCAACAACGACTCTACGAAGTACAAGTGGGCTGACGAGGAGAACGGAAAGGGTGTTATATGGCGTATGCGCGACTTTGACGGTAACGACTGCCCGTATGACTTCAAGAATGTGCAGTTCAAGCGGTATGCGATTATGGACATTACAAGTACTTCGCTCACGGCAGACGCTCTGTCTAATCTTCAATCAACTTATTGCTATGACCAAAACGGCGGCAAGTGCTTCGCCACAAAGGATGTCTATGGCAACTGGGTTCCACAGGACAGCAACGGAACGAGTTATGAAATCGACGAAGATACATTCGATTGGTACTACACTTTCCACGGCTTGAAAAGCGAGGACGGCGAAACAATAGAAGAGGGCTACGATATGAGTACGCACGGTCTAATACTGACAGACGAGTGCTTGCAGTATCTTGAAGACGACGGCTGTGGTGCTGACACGCAGGACTATTGCAAAGACAACCATATAAAAGCAGCCCATTACGAGTACTTCGTCGATGATGAGTATTACAAAGGCAGACAGGTTCTGAATAATATCGTATTCATCAACGGTTTGTCTTATTGCTATTACAACGAAGACGATGAGTATTGGGAGTATTCGACCGGCTACTGCTATGGCAATGTGTTTGGGGTTGAGTGCAAAAACAATACATTCGGGAACTACTGCTATCGAAATACGTTCGGGAACGGTTGTTCAAGTAATACGTTCGGGAACTACTTCTCTTGGAACACGTTCGGGAACGATTGCTACAACAATACATTCGGGAACTACTGCTATCGAAATACGTTCGGGAACTACTGTTACTATAACACGTTCGGGAACAGTTGCCAATATAACACATTCGGGAACAGTTGCCAATATAACACATTCGGGAACTACTTCTCTTGGAACACGTTCGGGAACGGTTGTTCAAGTAATACGTTCGGGAACAGTTGCCAATATAACACATTCGGGAACGATTGCTACAACAATACATTCGGGAACGATTGCTACAACAATACATTCGGGAACGGTTGTTCAAGTAATACGTTCGGGAACTACGTGCGCTATCTTACTGTATTTGACGGCGTTCAATACGTAGCAGTTACAGGCGGCAGCAGCAGTTCTTCCTATGTGCAGAACGCCCAAATTCTCAATGGCACGCATGGTTCTAACTCAAATAATAGGCTACAAATATCGTTCCAAGCGGGGGCGAATTATTGCCAATTTGCGGGTCTGAATAGCAGCGGAATTTTGAAGATTTGGGTGCCTGCTGACGCAGTATAAAAAGACTGTTTTTCGCTTCGGAGTTCGCCTATTGTTGCCAATATAACGCAATGATAGACGAACTTCCTAAAGTGGAAAAAATTGGCAAACTCTTGTAAAAATCAATGTATAAGCAAATTATAGGGACAAATGGCAGGGAAATTGATTAGTTGTTCCCGAATTATTCTTCATAAAAATGACGGAATAGCACTAAATAACAAACTAAAATATAAAGCCCTATGATTAACAAAATTCGTTACAGATTGGTTTTCAACCGCGCCCATCGTCTGAATAAACGAGGCGAGGGACTTATTGAAATCGAGTGCAGTCAGCAAGGACGGCGTATCTATTTCTCAACCCACACTTATTGTTTGCCCGAACACTTTAAGAGTGGTTCTGTTTGTGATATGCCAAATGCTGATGGACTGAATTATGCGTTGTATTTGATGATACAAGACGTGGAGAAAGTGGAACTTGAATACATAAAGCGAGGAGTGCCTGTATCTTTGCCTATACTGAAAGAGGCAGTCCGTGCGCATATCTCACCAGCCGCAAAATTGTCGGAGTTCGGTATGCAGGTAGTAGAGCAGTCGGAACGTAAAGAACTAACCAAACTCAACTATCAGACATTACTTAACAACATAGAAAGGTTTCGCAAGGGAACTTTGCTTACGGACATTGATTATCAATTCGTAGTCTCTTATGACAAGTGGCTACGAGAAAGCGGCATTATGCACAATACACGTATCAGCCGCCTGCGGTTGTTACGGGCGTTGCTTAACGAGGCTGTGAAGCGAGATATTTTAACTGTCAACCCCTTTAATCGCTTCCGTATTCAGCAAATGGTGTCTAAGAAAGGCTACATCACAAAAGAGCAGCTACAAAAATTAGAACGTTTGTCTCTTAAGGGAGTAGAAGACAGGGTGCGTGATGCGTTCTTGATAGGTTGCTACACGGGCTTGCGCTTCTCCGATATTGTCAGCCTGCGACCGGAGCATATCAAAGACGGTTGGCTCGTGAAGAAAATGGTCAAGACAGGCTTCGTTGTGGAGATACCCATTGCCGACCTCTTTGAGGGCAAAATGCTTCTGCTTTTGGAGAAGTATGGCAACATAGACAAACTGACAAAATCGCTCGGCAGCAATTCGTCAGTCAATAAGGTTCTACGGGGCATACTTGATAGGATAGGCGCAGACGCAAAAATAACATTCCACTCATCGCGTCACACGTTTGCCACATTACTTGGTCAAAAGGACACCAAACTGACTACATTGCAAAAATTGCTTGGTCATCAGAAGTTGCAGACTACTGAAATCTACAACGAGGTAGATAGACAAGCCATCATTAACGACATCAAGAAAACAACTAAAAAGAAGAAGTCATGAAACAGAAAATTTTAATCGGAAGCCGCGCTTTCTTCGGAGGCATTGACGGCTTCAAGTCGGAGAACCGAAACATGCTGGAACTGCATAGCAATCCGGCGTTCAAATTCGGATCGGAACAGGACACGCGCAAGACACGAGTGTACAAGTACACACGGGAGCCTGCGCAGGTTATGATTAAAAGAGCCGTTGAGAGCGGGAACGCGCTACAGGCAGGCAAGTTCCTCGTGCCGGAGGTTGCGCGAGCAATCGGGGCGCAGGTACAGGACTTGAAACCCCTTGAGCCTCTTTTCGCACAACTGCCGGAGAAACACAAATGGCAGCAGGACGTTTATGCCGCTTATATGGCTAATGGTGATTTCCGGCTGACAGCCGAGCAGCGACAAGCCGCATATGAGGTTTATCGTGCAGCCCGCACCGAGGAGGGAAAGGAGGTGCAGTCATGAAACGGTTTATGTTTATGATGAGCCTGGTACTCCTCTTGTTCTCCGGCTGCAAGACTCCGCAGAACACAACAAGAAGCACCAGCCAGCAGATGGCTCTTATCTCGGAACGGGTTGACAGCGCGATAAACGTAGCAGGTGACAGCGCAAGAGCAGCCCTGTTGTTACGTTGTGACAGCCTCGGAAATGTCTATCTCGCCAACCTTGTAACGGAGCAGGGCAGACGCATGCGGCTTGAACTATTGTTGCAGGGCGCGTATAATCAGCGAGACAGCCTGTTTCGTGCGCTCTCCGCAAAGAACACCGATCCGGCTGTAAGTTCCCCCACCGCACCGCAGAAACAGCAGAGAAACACGCCTTTGTTGCTTGATATAGACTGCAAGGAGGATAGTTTTGAGTTAATCGTGCGCGGGTTGCGCGAGCGCGTGATGTATTTAGAGGAGAACAAGGAGCGCGTCGAAGTGCCTGTTAAGTACGTGCCGGACTACTACAAGAACTGCACACGCGGCTTTTGGACGTTACTCGTTGTTCTGATAGTCGCTATTGCTCTGCTCATTTGGAAAAATTGGAGCAAGATAGCGGCATGGGCTATCAAAATTTGGGCGAAATGCAAATTTATGTAGCAAACAGACAGAAAAAGCGAAATATATTTGCATATATGCTTAAAATTTAGTAACTTTGCGCCGTTTTTCGGGAATGCAATAAATCTGCTACCGAGGAACGGCGCATTTTATACTCAATTAGACTATGGTTTGCACATTTTTGTTGCTATTTTGTTACTAACAACTTTTGCGACAAGGCGCAAATAACTGATATTAAACGAATTAACAAAGAAACATGAGTTTCTGTATTGGCAAATGATACAATCGATGACCGGCTACGGGAAGGCCGAATATATTTTTTCCGACCATAAGACGATTGTTGAGATACGCTCGCTCAACAGTAAGCAACTCGATTTGACGCTGAAGATGTCGTCCCTCTTCCGTGAGAAAGAGAGTGATATCCGTGCTATTTTAACACCACCGGCGGAGCGTGGTAAGGTAGATGTGGCCATCTACACACAGCCGCTGGAAGGTGCAGCAGCAGAGGCTTTTGCGCCGGTTAACTGGCTTGCGGTGCAGTATTATGCCGACGAATACCGCACTCGTTACGGTTCTGTTCCGGCAGAAGTAATGGCCTCTATTATGCGCTTTCCCGACGTGCTTAAGGCTCCTGCAGCCGAGGCAACACTGACGGACGAAGAGTGGAGTAGGCTTCAGGCGGCTATCAATGAGGCGCTGCAGGCTTTAACTGCTTTCCGCACGCAGGAAGGTGCGTCGTTAGAGCGTATGTTTACGCAGAAGCTTGATGGTATCGAAGCACTGCTCAAAGAGGTGGAACCGTACGAGAAAGGGCGTGTAGAGCATATCAAACAGCACTTGCTGCAGAACCTCAATAAGCTGGCGGAAGAGACCAAACAACAAGTGGATAAGAATCGCCTTGAGGCGGAACTCATCTATTACCTCGAGAAACTCGATATCACCGAGGAGAAGGTGCGGCTGACGAATCATATCCGTTACTTCCGCGAGGTGATGAGTGAGCAAGGTGCCGGTGTAGGCAAGAAACTCGGATTCATCGCGCAAGAGATGGGCAGAGAGATTAATACGCTCGGTAGCAAATCCAACCAGTCCAAGATGCAGATTATCGTTGTGAAGATGAAAGATATCCTCGAGCAAATCAAAGAACAAGTCCTCAACGTCTTATAAACATTGCACATAAAAATGATACTCATTTTTTCTGCCCCGAGTGGTGCGGGCAAAAGCACCCTGATTAATTTCCTGCTGACGCAGCGTCGTGACCTTGAGTTCTCTATCAGTGCCACCACTCGCGACCCTCGTGGAGTGGAGCAGCACGGCAAGGAGTACTATTTCATTACCAATCCCGAGTTTGAGCGTCTTATACGTGACGACCAGCTCGTCGAGTGGCAACAGGTCTATTCTGGTACGTACTACGGTACACTCAAGTCGGAGATTGAACGTATCGAATCGGCGGGTCACCATGTGGTCTTCGATGTGGACGTAGAAGGCGGTATCAACCTCAAGCGTATCTTCGGTGATAATGCGCGCAGTATCTTCGTCGCTCCACCGTCGGTAGCGGAGCTGCGCAAGCGTCTTATCAACCGCGCGACCGATGCACCTGAGAAAATTGAGGAGCGTGTCGCGAAAGCCTCTTCCGAGATGGAGAAAGCAAGCTATTTCGACACCGTCATCGTCAACGATAACCTCGAGAAAGCGAAGATGGAGCTGCTCAATGAAGTATCCACTTTTTTAGCGGAAGAATAATATGCAAATAGACAATATCTACACCGTTATTCTGGCAGCTATTCTGCCGCCTTTCTTGTTAGTGCTGTATATCTGGTGGAAGGACCGTTACCAGCGTGAGCCATTTCTGGAGTTAGCGAAAGCTTTCTTTTACGGTGTTATCTCGGCAGGTATCGCAATTGTATTCGAGACGGCGTTGTCGTATATGTCGTTAGTTCCCTCCGAACCGACTACACTCCTGCAGGCAACATGGAAAGCGTTTGTTGGTGCAGCTATCCCCGAGGAGCTGGCTAAACTGCTGATGCTGTGGTTATTACTGCGTCGTAGTAAGTATTTCGACGAGCGCTTTGACGGCATCGTCTATGCAGCATGTATAGGCATGGGTTTTGCTGCGACGGAGAATATCATCTATCTTTTCTCGAACCTCGAGCAGTGGCAATCGGTGGCGGTCGGCCGTGCTATGTTTGCCGTACCAGGACACTTCTTCTTCGCCGTCGCGATGGGCTATTTCTACTCGATGATTTACTTCGGCGACATGAGTTGGCGCAAGTCCGCTCGTATCTTCTGGGTGCCGGTGCTGCTGCATGGCACGTATGATGCGTTGCTTATGATGCGTGAGGTCGGAACAATGTGGTCCGGTATACTCCTTATCTGCTTCTATATCTTTTGCTTCAAGATGCTCAAATACGGCCGCAAACGCATCGCCGAGCACTTGGAAAAAGATAAAAACGCCCCGACCATCTTCAGTTGAAAGCAGGGTTGAGTCCCGATGGTCTTAGCTTAATAGTACAGTAATAGTACAGTAATAGTCCAATAATAGTCCAATAATAGTCCAATAATTTACGGATTTCTGCACTTTTATTTGCATAGGTCAAAAAAAAGCAGTACTTTTGCAGGCTGAAATGGTGAAAGGGCATTTGTGAGCCCCTAACCGTAAACATTTGTAGGTTTATATATATGATTAAAATTACTTTTCCGGACGGGAGTGTCCGTGAGTACGAAAGCGGTATCACGCCGCTTCAGGTAGCTGAGAGTATCAGCAGTCGTTTGGCGCAAGAGATTCTGTGCGCAAGTGTTAATGAACAAATCGTAGAACTCAATTACCCCATCACCGAGGATGCGGCTATACGCCTGCACAAGTGGGAAGATGCGGAGGCAAAGCACGCTTTTTGGCACACCTCGTCGCACTTAATGGCAGAGGCTCTTCAAGAGCTCTATCCCGGTATTCAGTTCGGTATAGGTCCGGCTATTGAGAACGGCTTCTACTACGACGTTATGCCGGCCGAAGGTCAGGTTATTAAAGACTCTGACTTTGCTGCTATTGAGAATAAGATGATGGAGCTGCGCGCCAAGAAAGAGGCAGTGGTTAAACAATCGATTTCGAAAGCCGATGCGCTTCGTGACTTCGGCGCAAAAGGACAGAGTTATAAGTGCGAACTGATTAGCGAATTAGAGGACGGACATATTTCTACCTATACACAGGGTAATTTCACCGATTTGTGTAAGGGTCCGCACTTGCTGAGCACAGAGCCCATTAAGGCCGTTAAAGTGCTGAGTTGTGCGGCAGCTTACTGGCGCGGCGATGAGAAACGCCCGATGATGACGCGTATCTATGGTATCTCGTTCCCGAAGAAAGCGATGCTTGACGAGTATCTCGCCCTGCTTGAGGAAGCCAAGAAACGTGACCACCGCAAGATAGGTAAGGAACTCGAGTTGTTCATGTTCTCCGATATGGTGGGTAAAGGCCTGCCTATCTGGCTACCGAAAGGTACGGCATTGCGTCTGCGACTCGAAGATTTTTTGAAGAAGATACAGAAACGCTACGGCTATCAGCAGGTTATTACGCCGCATATCGGTTCGAAGAACCTGTATATGACTTCCGGTCACTGGGATCACTATGGCAAGGACTCCTTCCAACCCATTACCACTCCGGAAGAGGGTGAGGTCTATCTGCTTAAGCCGATGAACTGCCCGCACCACTGCGCTATCTATAAGAATAGCCCGCGTAGTTACAAAGACCTTCCGTTCCGCTGTGCTGAGTTCGGTACGGTTTATCGCTACGAACAAAGTGGTGAGTTGCACGGTCTGACACGCGTTCGTTCGTTCACGCAGGATGATGCGCATATTTTCTGCCGCCAAGACCAAGTGAAGCAGGAGTTTATTCGCGTAATGGAGATTATCAATATCATCTTCAAGGCTCTGAATTTTGAGAACTACGAGGCACAAATATCGCTCCGTGACCCCAATAACCACGAGAAATACGTGGGCTCGGACGAAGTGTGGGAGCATGCCGAGAACGCTATCCGAGAGGCCTGCAAAGAGATGAACCTGCCGGCACGCGAAGAGACGGGAGAGGCTGCTTTCTACGGCCCGAAGTTGGACTTTATGGTTAAGGATGCTATCGGTCGCCGCTGGCAGTTGGGTACGATTCAAGTGGACTACAACCTGCCGGAGCGTTTTGAGTTGGAATATACGGGTGAGGATAACCAGAAACACCGTCCGGTCATGATTCACCGTGCGCCGTTCGGTTCGATGGAGCGCTTTGTGGCTGTACTCATTGAGCATACAGCCGGTAAGTTCCCACTCTGGTTGACGCCTGATCAGGCTGTTGTACTGCCTATCTCCGAGAAGAGCAACGAGTACGCGTGGAAAGTGAAAGAGCTGCTCGAGCAACAAGATGTCCGCGTTATCGTGGATGACCGCAACGAGAAGCTCGGACGTAAGATCCGTGACAACGAGCTCAAGCGTATTCCGTATATGCTTATTGTCGGCGAGAAAGAGGCGGAGGAAGGCTTGGTAAGCGTCCGCCAACAAGGTGCCGAAGAGAAGGGACAGATGACTATTCAAGAGTTCGCTGACTTCATCAAAACCACGGTTGAAGAGCAGATGAATAGATACTAATCATGCTGCTTCCATACTATATACAGGGTGTTTTGGAAGCAGGCTGCGACGAAGCAGGCCGCGGACCACTGGCAGGCAGTGTGTTCGCGGCTGCCGTTATTCTGCCGCCTGAAGCAGCGGACCCGAAATGGGCAGATAACAATGGATTGGCGGCTCTTAATGACTCCAAACAGGTGTCGGAAGCACTACGCTACCACCTGCGACCTATCATCGAACGGGAGGCTCTCGCTTGGGCTGTGGCAGAAGTGACGGCGGAGGAGATTGACCGAATCAATATCCTCAACGCCAGTATTCTCGGTATGCAACGGGCTTTAGCCCAACTGAATCCGCAACCGGAGCATATCATTGTGGATGGCAATAAATGGAAGCCCTACGTTGCGCCGGACGGTCTGCTCGAGACTCCGGCTCGCGCCGTGGTTAAGGGGGATGGAAAGTATATGTCTATTGCGGCGGCCAGTATATTAGCCAAGACTTATCGAGACGACTATATGTTGCGACTGCATGAGGAGTATCCTCAGTACGGCTGGGCCGACAATAAGGGCTACCCGACGGCAGCCCACTATGCAGCACTGCAGCAATACGGACCAACACCGTATCACCGCATGACGTTTAATCTGAAGTTATCCGAGACGGCGGAACTCGGCGAGCACGATAGCAGTAGCGATAGCGACATTAAGGCTCTCTGAGGTCTCCGCGTTTTCTGGATAAGAAGGAATCAGTATAGGGTGGGTGATGAGTTCCCGCACCGCTTGCGAGATGCCGTTTCCCTCGTTGCCCATGACGATGATTCTCGATTCTTGATTCTCGATTTTTGATTGATAAATGTTCTTTCCGTTTAGCAGCGTGCCGTAAATTGGGCATTGCTGTTGAGCGAGCCATTGCGGCAGATCGGTATAAGTGAGGTTTACTCGCGTGAGGGACCCCATAGTGGCTTGCACGACCTTCGGGTTATAACAGTCTGCTGTATCGGACGAGCAAATGATTTGATGCACGCCGAACCAGTCGCAGGTGCGTATTATAGTGCCGAGATTGCCAGGGTCTTGGATGCCGTCGAGGGCGAGCACCAGCTCGCCATTTGCGATCTGTGATTTGTCATTTGTGATGTGTTTCTTGAACACCGCGATCACGCCTTGCGGGGTTTTGAGACCGGACATTTGGGCTATTTCGGTCTCACTAGCGTTGTTCGGTGTTACTTCCAGAACGAGTTCGAAACCTTTCTTGAGTTCCTCCACACACTTACTGCCTTCCGCCACGAACATACCTGCCTCGTCGCGGAACTTTTTGTGCTGCAACGAGCGAATGAACTTGATTTGTGCCTTACTTATAGGTGCCATATCGTAAAATTTGCCGCAAAAATACAACTTTTTTTGCATATATGCAAAATTTTATGTACTTTTGCCGCGGTTAATATGCGGTATTGTGCACTTAACATATCGAAAAAGGTTATTCGGCCGGTTATTTTGGTCGTTTTGGCGTTGCTTAGCGGTTGTAAAGCGGCTAAGTATGTGCCTGAGAACGAGTACTTACTCAATAAGGCCAAAGTGGTGGTGACGGACACGCGCGAGGAGTCCACTTCCGACCTGTCGAAATACCTTCAGCAGAAACAGAACACCGAGGTCTTGGGGTTCTGGAAATTGCAGCTGCATATCTACAACACCGCACCAGCAGACACGACGACGAAGTCCAAGAAGCGCCTGGCGGAGAATGCGCATAAGATGGGACAAGCCCCCGTAGTATATAGCCCGTACTCGACCGGATTATCCATCAAACAACTCAATAAGGCGATGCTCAACCGTGGTTACTTCAACGCGCAGGTAGATACGCAGACCGTCATCAAGAAGAACCGCAAACTCAATATCACCTACTTCGTGACAGCCAACCAGCCGTACCGTATTCGCGAGTATCAGGTCAACCTGCAGCAGGAAGACCTATTGGGCTTTGCCACGGATAAGAACTGCCTTGTCAAGGAGGGTAATATCTTCAACACCGAGACCCTGGACAACGAGCGCCAGCGTATCAGTTCTGCGATGCGACGGGACGGATACTACTACTTCGACAAGTCGATGTTAGACTACCGTGCGGACAGCAGCTATAATGCTCACGAGGTGATGGTGGAACTAAAGATGAATAACCAAACGGCGAACTGGCCGGATAGTGTGCGCGAGAAAGTCTATACGCGGTTTAAGATTCGTCGCGTCTGCTTCCATCAGGACTACGACCCGGAGCATATGCCGATTAACACTACCCTGGTGATACATAACGACAAGGACTACGAGTACTCGTATATAGACAAACCGCTGCTGCGTAATAACGTGCTGCGACGCACCTGTAAGATTCGTCCGGGAGCTTACTACGACGAGTCCGTGGTGGAGCGATCGTATGCGCTACTTAATACGATGGCGCCAATCAAGTACGTGGAGATACGCTTCGAGCAGGTAGGGGAAGATGAGTTGGAGTGCCACGTGACACTATCCCGCACCAAGCTCAATAGTGTCTCGGCCGAGATAGAGGGTACCTACAGTGCCGGCGATTGGGGCATAGCGGCAGGATTGGGGTATATCAACCGTAATATCTTCCGCGGCGCAGAGCAACTGTCGCTCAACGGTCGTTTCTCGTACGAATGGCGGCAGAACGGCGGTCGTGCTATCGAGGCTAAGGGTGAGGCGGGACTCCTCTTCCCGAACAGTCTGAACCTGAAGTTAGCCTTCCAGTACCAGAACCGTCCGGACGAGTTCATACGCGATATCGCATCGGCGGGTCTGTACTACACCGTTCGCCGTAATCCTAACTCGCGCTGGCGCCATACGTTCAACCTGATTGATATCAGCTACGTCTACCTGCCGTGGAAGTCGGAGGAGTTTCAGACTAAGATTATCGAGAAGTCCAGCTTGCTCAAGTACAGTTATACGGACCACTTTATTGTGGACTGGAGCTATACGGGTGTCTATACCAACCAGAAGCAACTGCGCACCGACCGCAATTTTATCCGCTTCCAGTATCTAATAGAGACGGCGGGTAACTTCCTCTACGGCTTGAGTAATCTGGCTAAATTGGAGAAGAACGAGGCCGGTGCGTATGTACTGTGGAATATCCCGTTCTCGCAATACGCGAAAGCGGACGTGAACTTCACCTTCCATCAGGTGTTAGTGCCGAACCATCGTCTGGTCTATCATATAGGTGTGGGTGCTGTAGTGCCGTACCTGAATGCGTCGTCAGTGCCGTTTGAGAAACGCTATTTCTCCGGCGGTTCGAACAGTGTCCGCGGTTGGCAGGCTCGCACCCTCGGTCCGGGTGGCTTCAAAGGCGCTGATGGAGGACTGGTCTATGACATGCAGGCCGGCGATATACGTCTCGACCTTAATATCGAGTACCGGTGGAAAGTGTGGAACTTCATCGAGTTGGCAGCCTTTACCGACGCCGGTAATATATGGACAATCCGTGACTATAAGGGACAGGAGCACGGTGTGTTCCGCTTCGACGAGTTCTACAAGCAGATTGCTTGGTCGTACGGTGTAGGACTACGACTGGACTTCAGTATCCTACTCTTCCGCGTGGACTTCGGTGTGAAACTCTACGACCCGACGAGGTTGTACGAAGATAACGGTAGCAAAGTGTGGCGCACAGCCGGTAATGGACTGTCCTGGAAAGACGATATGACTTTCCACTTCGCCATAGGCTATCCGTTCTAACAGCAAACAATGTGTAACCAAAAAAATAGTAACATTATGTCAGTAAAAATCAAACCAGCCGAGGGCGGTTCTCGTAAAAACCGCGGTTGTATGTGGGCGATTATCGTCTGCGCAGTATTGTATTTTGGTTCTATCATCTGCGTGAGTATGATGATGGGTAGTATGTTTGGCGGCTCGTCTGCTAAACTCGATGACAAGACAGTGTACCGTTTGGACCTGAAAGGTGTATTGGTGGAGCAAGCCAAAGAGGATAATCCGTTATCCGCTTTCACAAGCTCTATGCCTTACGGCCGAAACAACGTCGAGACTGTAGGTCTGGACGACCTGCTCAGTAACATCACCCTCGCCAAAGACGACGAGCGCGTGAAGGGTATCTACCTCAAGGGTGGAGAGTTATCTGTATCTCCTGCCAGTGCGAAAGCGCTGCGCGATGCACTTTTAGACTTCAAAGAGAGCGGTAAGTGGATTATTGCTTACGCTGAGAGTTACGGTCAAATGAACTACTATATCGCTTCCGTAGCGGATAAGATTTATCTGGATGAGATTGGTGCTGTTTCGTGGCACGGTCTGGCTGGCACGAAAGGGTATTATAAGCGTATCTTAGACAAGATAGGCGTTGAGATGCAAGTGCTCAAAGTTGGCACATTCAAATCCGCTGTTGAGCCGTTCTTCCGTACGTCTATGTCGGATGCTGATCGCAAACAGACTGAGGTATATCTGTATGGCATATGGAATAACATGACCGCCGCTGTTAGTGAGGCTCGTAATATCCCCGTAGAGAAACTCAACGCCTATGCGGACGAGTATATGGATGTTCAACCGCAGCAGAAATATATCGAGTACGGACTGATAGATAGCCTGATTTACCGTCAGGATATGGACACTATTCTCAAGAATCTCATCGGCGACGAGGACTACACCATATTGAACACAAGCAAGATGGCATCCGTAGAGCGCGAGAAGAATAAAGCCAAAGATAAGATCGCTGTGGTGTATGCCGAAGGTGAGATTACCGACGAGACCGGTGACGGTATTGTAGGCACTAAGATGCTCAAGACTTTGAATAAAGTGCTCAAGAACGACGAGGTGAAAGCAATGGTCTTCCGCGTGAACAGTCCCGGCGGTAGTGCCGACGCTTCCGAACAGATTAACCACGCTGTGAAACTCATTCAAGAGAAGGGTATTCCGGTAGTCGTTTCCATGGGTGATTATGCTGCATCGGGTGGATACTATATCTCTTCCGAAGCCGATTATATCTACGCCGAGCCGACGACTCTGACCGGTTCGATTGGTATCTTCGGACTGATACCTAACTACAAAGGTATTCGCGAGAAAATAGGCTACGACATCGACGAAGTGAGCACCAATAAGCATGCAGCCCTTCAGGTACATATGACTATGCAAGGTATGGATCCAAGCGAGTATGCACTCATGCAAAATATGATTGAGCGCGGTTACGACCTGTTTACCCGTCGTTGCGCTGAGGGCCGTCATATGTCGCAAGACTCCATCAAAGCCATCGGCGAAGGTCGTGTCTGGCTGGGTCAAGACGCGCTGCGTCTCGGACTGGTGGACGATTTGGGTAATATCAACGACGCTATCGCTAAGGCCGCTCAGTTAGCCGAATTGGACGACTACGCCCTCGTGTACTATCCGAAGCCGGTTGACCCGTTTGAGGAGTTCATGAAGATGTTGGATAACTCCACCGACGAGGAGAAGATGATTGCTCGTCTGCGCGAGATGGTGAAAGAACCGCGTATCCTGATGCTTGCACCGGTTGTAGAGATTAAGTAAGATGGGTAGTCGCTGGCTATTAGCTCCGCTTAGTGCCCTATACTGGATAGTACTTAGTATCCGACACTGGTTATACGACAAAGGATTCTTTTTGTCGCGTAAGGTGGCTGTGCCTACTATTTGTGTGGGTAACTTAGCAGTAGGCGGAACGGGTAAGACGCCGCATACGGAGTACCTTATTCGCTTACTGTCGTCGCAGTACAAGGTGGCGGTGCTGTCACGTGGTTATAAGCGTCATACGCACGGCTTCTTGATGGCGGACCACACGAGTACGGCGGCTACGATAGGCGATGAGCCGATGCAGATACACCGTAAGTTCCCCGAGGTGGCGGTAGCGGTGTGCGAAAGTAGAGTGCGAGGTGTGAAACAACTCCTGCGAATGGTGCCCGACCTGCAAGTGGTGCTATTAGACGACGCGATGCAACATCGCTCGTTGGAGTGCGGACACACGATACTGCTCACGTCGCACGATAACCTCTATATCGATGACCGCCTGATGCCTTGGGGTAGGTTACGTGACCTTAAGCATCGCAGTCTTGCGGCGCAGACGGTGATTATCACCAACTGCCCGGATGGCATGCGGCCTATCGACAAACGGGTGATTGATAATCGCCTACACCTGCCGGCTTACCAGCAACTGTACTTCTCGCATATAGCGTACGAACCGCTGCCCGAGACTTACAAGAATCCGCTCGTTATCTGCGGCATTGCCCATCCGGAGACGTTTGTAAGCTATGTGCAACGGCAGTGCCCCAAAGCGCAGGTCATGACCTATCCCGATCATCACCGCTTCGGTCACAAGGACGAGAAACAGATACTCGCTGCGGCCGAGAAACACGATGCGGTGCTCACTACCGAAAAAGACTACGAACGACTCATGCTCACGAATATACCGACGTTGTTGGGCGACAAGCTGCACGTTGTGCCTATTCGGGTGCATTTGGGTAAAGAGGAAGAGGCCTTCCAACGCCAAATCCTATCTTATGTCAGCAGGGCACTCAAGGACCTGCATAAAACAAAGAAAGTATGAATATACTCAAACTATTACATCGTTTTATTCCGCCGTATCGCGGGAAGGTCGTGCTGAATATACTATTCAACATCCTCTCGACTGTGCTGTCCCTATTCTCTTTTGCCACTATTATTCCGATGCTGCGGCTGCTTTTCGGTATCAGTACGGCCAACAGCCGCTATATAGAGTTGGTGGCCACGATGTCGATTAAGGAATATATTGAGGCAGCACGTGGTAACATGTACTGGTGGATAGGACAGATGGTGTCCGATTACGGAGCCGGAACGGTGCTGATGATGCTTGGCGTGTTCCTCGTCGTGACGACGGGACTCAAGTGTCTGTGTGCATGGTTAGCTAATTTCTTTATTGTGCCTATCCGCACAGGTGTGCTCCGTGACCTCAGACAGCAGCTCTACAATAAGGTGACCCGTCTGCCTATAGGATATTTCACCGAGGAGCGCAAGGGCGATATCATGTCTCGTATGACGAACGATGTCAACGAGGTGGAAGCGTCTATTATGTCGACTGTGGATATTCTGTTCAAGAACCCGCTGATGATACTCATCTACCTCATTATGCTCTTTATCATCTCATGGCAGTTGACGTTGTTCGCGATGATACTGCTGCCTGTAGCAGGCTTGCTGATAGGCCGTATCGGTCGTTCGCTCAAACGCTCGTCCACCATTGGTCAGGAGCAGACAGCGGACATACTGACACAGATAGAGGAGACCTTAGGTGGTCTGCGTGTGGTGAAGGCGTTCAATGCCGAAGAGAAACTGCAGGCTCGCTTCCTAAGACTCATCAACGATACACGTCGCACCTTCACCCGTATCAACCGCCGTTACTATCTGGCGCATCCGGTGTCGGAGTTTCTCGGCACGGCGTTGATAGCGGTCTTGCTGTGGTATGGAGGCGGACTGATACTGAGTCATAACTCATTGATAGACGCTTCGACGTTTATCTATTATCTCATCCTCTTCTACTCGATTATCAACCCGGCCAAGGACTTGTCGAAAGCGTCTTACGGTATTCGTCGCGGTACGGCCGCATTAGATCGTATCGATAAGATTCTTAATACGGCTAATCCTATTCAGGACCCGGCGCATCCGGTGACTATTGAGCGTCCGATTACGACCATCGAGTATCGCAATGTCTCGTTCTCTTACCGCGCGGATGTACCTGTGCTGCAGGATATCAACCTCACTATTCCGCAAGGCGCTATGGTGGCGCTGGTCGGACAGTCGGGTAGTGGTAAGACGACGTTAGCTGACTTACTACCGCGGTTCTACGATGTGAAGAAAGGGGAAGTGACGATTAACGGTGTGGACGTACGTCAGACACGTGTGCGCGACCTGCGCTCGCTCATGGGTATCGTGAACCAAGAGGCTATCCTGTTCAACGACACGTTCTTCAATAACATCACTTTCGGTGTAGATACTTCGCAACCGGCGCCTAACGGTCAAACGTGGGAGCAAGCGGTGGAGAACGCTGCCCGGATAGCGAATGCACACGATTTCATTATGGAGACGCCGGACGGCTACCAGACGACGGTAGGCGATAGAGGTAGTAAGCTCTCCGGCGGTCAGAGACAGCGTATATCTATTGCGCGTGCAATACTCAAGAACCCGCCGATTCTCATCCTTGACGAGGCTACATCGGCGCTGGACACGAAGTCGGAGAAGATCGTACAGGATGCGCTCGAGCGGTTGATGAAAGACCGTACGACCATCGTCGTTGCACACCGATTATCGACCATCCGCAATGCCGATATCATCTGCGTCATACACGACGGACGTATTGTTGAGCAAGGCAAGCACGACGAGCTCTTGGCGCTCAATGGCTATTACGCCAAACTCTACGCGATGCAATCCTAAAAAAAAGTCGGGGGCTATTTGCCTCCGACTAATTTTTTTATCTCACTCAACTTATTCAATGCCTCCAACGGCGTAAGGTTATTGATATCCAGACTCTTAACCTCGTCGCGGATCTGTTCTAAGACGGGGTCGTCTAATTGGAAGAAACTCAGCTGCATACCCTCTCGACTTTCGCCTATCTGCTGCATCGGCTTGGAGACTTGATTATTCGTGTTGGCACTCTCCAGACCGGACAGTACTTGATTGGCTCGCTCGATGATAGATGTGGGCAAGCCGGCTAACTTAGCCACATGAATACCGAAACTGTGCTCCGAGCCGCCGCGAACTAACTTACGCAGGAAAATGACCTTGCCGTTCACTTCTTTCACACTCACATTATAATTACGTACGCGCGCGAGGGTGCGCTCGAGCTCATTGAGTTCGTGGTAGTGTGTGGCGAACAGGGTCTTGGCGTGTCCCGGGTGTTCGTGTATATATTCCACAATCGCCCACGCGATGGATATGCCGTCGTAGGTAGAGGTGCCGCGGCCTAACTCGTCAAAAAGGACTAAGCTGCGCTCGCTCAGGTTATTGAGGATAGCACCTGCTTCACTCATCTCCACCATGAAGGTCGATTCGCCGAGCGAGATGTTATCGCTGGCACCGACACGGGTGAAAATCTTATCCACCACACCTATCGACGCACTCTCGGCTGGCACAAAACTACCTATCTGCGCCATAAGCACTATCAGTGCCGTTTGTCTCAGACACGCGGACTTACCTGCCATATTCGGACCGGTGAGGATGATAATCTGCTGACCGTTATTATCCAACAGCACATCGTTCGCCACGTACTGTTCGCCGTAAGGCAGTTGTTGTTCAATCACTGGGTGGCGACCCTGACGGATGTCAATCACGAGGCTGTCGTTCACGTCGGGGCAGATATACTTATTGCGTTCCGCCACTATCGCAAAACTGAGCAGACAGTCGAGTTGTGCGAGGATATTAGCATCCAACTGCATCTCCGCTACATAGGTACTCATCGCCAGCAGCAGTTCCATGTACAGCCGCGACTCAATCTGTCCTATCTTCTCCTCGGCGGTGACAATTTTCTGCTCGTACTCTTTCAGCTCCTCGGTGATATATCGCTCGGCGTTGACCAGTGTCTGCTTGCGTATCCACTCGGGCGGCACCATATCCTTGTACGTATTGCGCACCTCGAGGTAGTAACCGAACACGTTATTAAAGCCTATCTTAAGCGACGATATTCCGGTGGCAGCTATCTCGCGGTTTTGTATCTGTATGAGGTAATCCTTACCGTTGGTTTGGATAGCACGCAGTTCGTCCAACTCGGCATCAACACCCGCTGCGAAGATATTAGGTCTGCCTTGTGCGGCAGGTGGGTTAGGCACTAACTCGCGGATGATGCGGTCCTTAATCTCGGTGCAGGGCGATAGCTGTTCGCCTAACAGATGCAGGTAGTCATTGTCTTTGGCAGCCTCGCACAAGTGTTTAATAGGTACTATAGCTTTGAGTGCACAGCCTAACTGCGCCACCTCGCGTGGACTGATACGCCCCGTAGCTACTTTGCTTACCAGGCGCTCCATATCCTGTATATATGTCAGTTGCTCGCGTAACTCGTCTCGTACTTCGGGGTAGCGGAACAGGTACTCCACCACGCTCTGACGGTTACGGATGGACCGTACACTCTTGAGCGGGAAAGATAACCAGCGACGCATCGTACGACTACCCATCGGGGTGAGGGTCTGGTCTAAGATATCTATCAGCGTCTTGCTGTCCTCTGTTTGCCCGCCGACTAACTCCAAGTTACGAATCGTAAAGCGGTCGAGCCACACAAAACGGTCCTCTTCGATACGACTCAGGTGTTGGATATGTCCCGTCTGCAGGTGCTGCGTCATGTCTAAGTAGTGCAGGATAGCACCGGCTGCAATAACGCCGTAGGGGAGGTTCTCTACACCAAAGCCCTTGAGTGTTGCCGTCTCAAACTGCTTGGTCAATCGCTCGTTGGCCGCCTCTGCCGTCATCATCCAGTCGTCGAGCTCAAACGTGAAATAGCGGTTGCCGAACAGCGACTCGAACACCTCGCGCTTACCACGTATGTACAGCACTTCTTTAGGCGCAAAATTGACTAAGAGCTTGTCTATATAGTCCGACTGCCCTTGTGCGACGAGGAACTCACCCGTACTGATATCGAGAAAGCTGATACCTATCTCCTTGCCGCTGAAATGCACACAAGCGACAAACGTGTTCTCTTTCTGCTGTAGCGTCGTGTCGGAATAGCTCACACCGGGCGTAACGAGCTCTGTCACACCGCGCTTAACGAGTTTCTTGGTCAGTTTAGGGTCTTCCAACTGGTCGCAGATAGCTACGCGCAAGCCGGCACGGACCAACTTAGGCAGATACGTGTCCAAGGCGTGAAAGGGGAACCCTGCCATGCTTATATCGGCACTGGACCCACCGTTATTTCGGTGCGTGAGCGTGATATTCAATATCTTTGCTGCCGACACCGCGTCCTCGCAGTACGTCTCGTAGAAGTCACCACAGCGGAACAGCAGCAGCGCGTCCGGATATTGTGCTTTGATATCCCGGAACTGCTTCATCATCGGAGTGTTTTCAACGTCTTGTTTTGCCATAATATATCTACTATTTCAAGTCCACACGGACCTTGAAGTTAAACATTCTGCCTGTCAGGTAGTTAGGACTTGCCCATTGGTAACCATTGGCATCGCTCACCCAGAAGTACGAGTTCACGTTTTTCCATCCTACGAGGTTGAACACCTCGAACTGCAGTGCCCACTCGTTCACGTGCTTAGCGGAGGGTTTGCGCATGAACTTAGCCGTTTTGGCGTTGAAGGCATAGGTCGCGCCGATGTCGATACGTCGATAGGGCGGGGTGCGGAAGGTCTTCATCGACTCTAAGTTCTTGGGCGAGGCAAAAGGTAAGCCGTCGGACCAGATGAACTTTATATGGAAGATGAGTTGCGGCAGGCGCGGGAAGTAGTCTTGGAAGAGCATCGAGAATGAATACCGTTGTTCTTGCGGGCTGGGCAGCCAACCCCATTCGGGATGGTCTAACTGTTTCTGCCGCGCTGACATCGCCGAGAACGATATCCACGAGTCTGCGCCCGGCACAAGCTCGCCGTAGAGTTTCAGGTCCACACCGGTCGCATAACCGACGGCGTCGTTCTTACCCGAGTAGCGAACGCGCACGTTATCCACCGTGTAGCTCACCATACGGTCAATGTATTTATAGTACGCCTCGGCGGACAGCTTAAACGGCCGTCCCCAAGCGCGGAAGTAGTAATCAAAGCCTGCTACCGCGTGTACGGAGCGTTGGGCCTTGAGGTCTTTGTTAAGTTGAATACGTGTCACTCCTGCCGCGTCGGTGATGGTGTCACGCAGCTCTTTGTAGAACGGAGCCTGGTAGTACAGTCCTCCGGCGATGCGGAATGAGAAATCGCGCTTCCAGCCTGGTTGTATCTCCAAAGACGCACGCGGAGAGGGTAGCACCTCGTTTGTGTACGACCACCAGTTCAGTCGCGCACCGACCGTCAGCAAGAGACGACATTTCTCTAAGTTCCATCGGTAGCTGTCTTGTATATACGCCTGCAGTCGTGCCGAGTACATCGAGTTAGAGCCTCTCATCGAGTAGAACAGCTCCTGCGCGGTCTCGCTGTTAGGTTGTGAGTAACCCGCTGAGTCGCGCCACTGCCACTCGCTGATATGGTCTGTGATAATCTCCGCCTGTCCGCTCACGCCCCAGCTCAGGTTATTCTGTCCGCGTTGCCACTCGCCGTGGTGGGCTAAGGTAATCACGCCTGCCTCAAGTCGGTTGCGCGCGTGCTCGTGATAGGTTCCTGTACCTAAAACCGACACGTCACTGTAGTCGCTTATCGCGCCGGGTTTAGCAACGGATGTCTTGGCGCTGCCATCTGCAGGCTTGTCCGTCAGTACGTATTGGCCGGTGATGTCAAAGTTCTCTTTCTCCGAGGTATAGAATCCGCTCAGGTCAAAGCCCAGCTCTACCTCTTTGCCAACCTTACCTTGTGCCGACAGGGCCCCAAAAGCGGTGAGAAAACGGTCTTTCTCCTGCCCCTCGTACCAGATGGACAGGTTCTTCGCATCTTGATAACTACCGAAACTCTCGCTCAATGAATCGGGCTGAAAGCGGTAGTCGTTGAGGCTGACGTTACCTAAGAACGACATCTGCCATTGGGGAGCCACTCGCCACGTAAACATTGTCTGGTAGTCCACGTAGTTAGGCTGATAGCTGCCTGAAGTGGGCATAGCGCCTAAGAAATACGCCGAGGTCTTGTACCGTATGCCGTGTGCCTGCGAGTAGTTGCTGTCGCCGTGTGCCACATAGATATTGGCACCCAGGAGGCTGGCACTGATACTACCCTCAAATCGGTCAGGCCGTTTATAGTGTATATCGAGCACGCTGGACATCTTATCGCCGAACTGTGCACCGAAACCGCCGGCGGAGAAAGCGACATTATCCACCATCTCCGGATTGACGAAACTCAGTCCTTCCTGCTGTCCGCTGCGGATGAGTAGGGGACGGTGCACTTCGATGCCGTTGACATAGACCTCGTTCTCGTCGAAGCTACCGCCGCGTACGTTATACTGGCTGCTGAGTTCGTTGTTCTGGTTGACTCCGGCAAAAGTGATGAGTATACTCTCTATCGACCCACCTGTAGCATCCGGCATAAGGCGTGTCGTGCCGGCGTCTATCTGGTCCATCGTACCGGTCGTACGTTTCACGCCGCGCACTTCCACCTCTTCTATCCACTGCTCATCCGTCGGCAGGCTGACGTTGATATTGAGCACATCCTGATTACCGATGATACTCTGTTTAGTCGTTACGTACCCCACCATCGAGAAGACAAGGTCGAACTCATTCTCCTCGACCGATAGGGTATAATACCCGTTCTTATTGGTGGTTGTACCTTGAATGATACCTTCTGCTCCTTGCGCTGTGACGTTAACGAGTTCTATGCCGCGGTTATCTATATCCGTGACATACCCATACACGCGCATTACGCGTGCATGCAAACTCGTTGCTGCCAGAAGCATAACAGCAACGAGAATCCAACTTCTAACAGCGAAGCGGTCTAACATCTATCAGCGCAGTAGTCTGCTTTATTTGCCAAAATAACGCTTGTACAGGCCTTCAAAGCCTTTGCCGTGACGAGCCTCGTCTTTAGCCATTTCGTGAACGGTGTCGTGGATGGCGTCGAGGTCGAGAGCTTTCGCGCGCTTAGCGATATTGAGCTTGTCTTCGCACGCACCTGCCTCTGCTAACATACGTTTCTCGAGGTTGGTCTTGGTATCCCAAACGACTTCGCCCAACAGCTCTGCGAACCTTGAAGCATGGTCTGCCTCCTCGTATGCATACTGACGGAACGCAGCTGCAATCTCGGGATAACCCTCGCGGTCGGCTTGACGGGCCATCGCCAGATACTGACCGGCTTCGGTACATTCACCGATGAAGTGAGCGCGCAGACCGTCATGGATAATCGGGTCTTCTACGTCCTTAGCAATACCTACTATGTGTTCGCAAACAAAATTGAGCTTTCCTTCAACAGCCTCTTTCCATTCTACAATCTGTTTGCACTGGGGGCAACGCTCCGGCGCCGCCTCGCCCTCAAATACATAACCGCAAATAGGGCAAATGAATTTCTTTTTCATACAGCAATCAATAAATAGGTTAATTTTTCGCTGCAAAGGTAATACTTTTTTTGCATATGTGCAAAAAATAATAAAAAAAAGTGCAACTTTGCATAGAAAGTTGCACCTTTTGCGGTATAAACGCTGGGCTTACTCTTGGTTGAGGGTCACGCGTTTGAAGTCGATGATATTGACGTTGTGCTTTTTGAGAACGTCTTTCACGAGCTCCTTGCTGTCCGACAGAATATATTGTTGCTCAACGAGTGTGGACTCTTTGAGGAACTTCTGCAGACGACCTTGAGCGATCATCTCGACTTTCTTCATGTTCATGTTAGCCTCTGCCTCAGCAGGAACGTTTGCGCGGATATCGCGTGCTACTTGTGCCTGTTCTTCGGTCAGCCAGCCCTTAGTGGTGTTGGAAGCGATATGGTCATCGCTGTCAGCGTGTGCAGGGTTGATGCCGGCTTTGCGCAGTGCGTTCTCAACGGCTTTGTTGATCTCGTCCTGTTTGGTCTTGTCGATAGCAACAGCCAGCTCGCGGTCTTTCACCTCTTGTGCTACATGGTCGGCGTCCAGAGCTACAGGAGACATCGAAGCCACTTGCATGTTCATGCCGTGAACAGTCTCTTGGTCTGCAGCTGCATCGTCAGCTGCGATAAGGGATGACAGTTTATTGCCAAGGTGGTTGTAAGCGTCAACTTTCGGAGCTGCGATGTAAACGTAGTCGCTCAACTCCATCTTCTCACCGGTCACACCACTACGCTCGGTAACGATCTCTTCAGCGGTGAAGGCACCAATCTTGAGCGCCTTGAGGGCAGCCAGGTCTGCAGGACGGTTGTCGATAGCAGCGTCAAGCAGCAGCTTAACCATACCTACGAAATCCTCGTTCTTTGCAACGAAGTCGGTCTCGCACTTAACAGCTACGATAGCGCCGAAGCCATCAACTGCCTTTGCCAGAACACAACCTTCCGAAGCCTCACGGTCGCTACGCTTGGCAGCGATAGCTTGGCCGCGTTTACGGAGTAAGTCTTTAGCTACCTCGAAGTCGCCGTTAGCTTCCTCAAGGGCTTTCTTTACATCCATCATACCTGCGCCTGTCATATCGCGCAGTTTCTTAATATCAGCAAGTGTTACAGCCATAATTATGCCTCCTCTTTCTTTTCTTCCTCAGCAACTTCTGCTGCAGGAGCTTCTTCTTTTACTTCAGCTACTTTCTCAGCCTCTGCTTTCGGAGCGGCTTTGCGAACGCGGGTGCGGCGCTCTTTGGTTGCAGGAGCTGCTTCGCCCTCTTTGCCCTCTTCTGCTTGTTGTTGAGCTGCCTCTTCGTCAGCCTTCTCTACCTTGCGCTCTTCCAGACCTTCCTTGATTGCCTCGCAAACTGCGGTCAGAATAACATCGATAGACTTGGTCGCATCGTCGTTTGCAGGAATAACGAAGTCGATATTGTTCGGGTTCGAGTTCGTATCAACGATACCGAATACCGGAATACCCAGACGGTTAGCCTCTGCAACAGCAATATGCTCTTTCATTACGTCCACTACGAAGATTGCGCTCGGCAGACGGGTCAGGTCTGCGATAGAACCAAGGTTCTTCTCCAGTTTCTCGCGTTGACGGGTGATTTGCAGTTTCTCACGTTTGGAGATGTTGTCGAAGGTGCCGTCGGTCATCATCTTATCGATGTTCGACATCTTCTTCACAGCCTTACGGATGGTCGGGAAGTTGGTCAGCATACCACCTGCCCAGCGCTCTGTGATATAAGGCATTGCTACCTCTTGAGCCTTTGCCGCAACCACTTCCTGCGCTTGCTTCTTCGTGCCTACAAACAGCACCTTACGGCCGGATTTAGCAATGTTCTTAAGTGCCTCTGCAGCCTCCTCAATCTTCAGAGCTGTCTTGTTGAGGTCGATGATGTGGATTCCGTTACGCTCCATGAAAATGTAAGGAGCCATTGCAGGATTCCATTTACGTTTGAGGTGGCCAAAATGGCAGCCTGCCTCCAGTAATTGTTCAAAATTTGTTCTCATTTTGTTTGATTTGTTTGAATTATTCTTTCAATAATTATTCCGTGCCCTTATGCCGCAGAGAGGCGCGGCACAAGAGATTCAGCATACCAACGCTTAACGTTTACTGAATTGGAAGTGTTTACGTGCTTTCGGTTGACCCGGTTTCTTACGTTCTACCTCACGAGCGTCACGTGTCATGAAACCTTCGGCTTTCAATGCGGACTTATCTTCCGGATTAATCTTCACGAGAGCGCGAGCGATAGCCAGACGAAGAGCTTCTGCTTGACCTTTGAAACCACCACCGTCCAGGTTCACCTTAATGTCATATTTCTCTTCAACACCAAGTTTAGCAAGAGGTTGCTTAACAATGAATTGAAGAATCGGGCTTGCGAAATATACGTCGAGCGGACGATCGTTGATAACGATTTGACCGGCGCCTTCTTTAACGTAAACGCGTGCTACTGCAGCTTTACGACGACCTAATGCATTTACTGTTTCCATATCTTCAATTATTTAAGAGTGTTGATGTCAATTGTTTTCGGTTTTTGTGCTTGCATGTTGTGCTCAGGACCTTCAAATACTTTCAGGTTGTTGATGAGAGCATTGCCCAGACGATTCTTCGGCAGCATGCCTTTTACAACTTTGCGAATCAGACGCTCGGCGCCTTTCTCGTCCAACATAGCTTTCGGAGTCGTGAAGCGTTGTCCACCCGGATATCCCGTGTAGCGAACGTATTCGCGGCCTTCCCATTTGTTACCTGTGAGCTGCACTTTCTCTGCATTCACGATGATTACGTTGTCACCACAATCCACGTTCGGCGTGAAGTTGGGTTTGTACTTGCCACGAAGAAGCTTTGCCACCTTCGTGCACATACGGCCAAGAATCTGGCCCTCAGCATCAACAACGACCCATTCTTTCTGAACGGTCGCCTTGTTCGCTGATACAGTCTTGTAAGATAATGTATCCATTAATTTAATTTGTTTTGGCCAAGCCGACAGACATCATTTACGACCTAAGTCCACTGCCCAGCTTGACGGTTAATAAATGTTTATTTATTGTTGTTCAATTTTTTTTGAGCCCGCAAAAGTACTGCTATTTTTTCATTCCCGCAAATATTTTCGCAGAAAAATGCATTTTTTGTGCGTTTTTATCCCTTTTCGGCGCTAAATGGCACCTCAATCTCCACTTTTTCCTCTTTCCATAGCACTACCGGCAAACCGTGAAGATTATGTTGCAGCACCTCTTCTATCGGTGGCAATTCTCGCTCCACTACTTTCTTCCGATCCTTATCCTCCTGAACCGCCAAATCGTATAGCGCTTTCTCTTGCTCCACACGGGCACGAAGCTTCGGATAAATCTTATCGAACCGCGACGGATGGTCCGTGTACCATACCAGCGAACTGTCAAACTGCGCCTGTGTCACACCGAGTTTCTCCAGCGTCACTTCGTAGTATTTGGCTACTGCTTCATCGTGTCCGTAATCCATTCCCCAGCACTGCAATATCGCATCCGTCCGATGCAATTCATACAGCACCTCCTGCATCTTCTTCGACGACAGCACATTCTTCGGGCGACAGCCTCCAAAGACCATCACCACCATCATCAATAATATAATTGTTTTACGACTCATTCTTTTGTTGCTCGGCTGCCCGCTCGCTATTTTTGGCAGCCGCTCTGCTTTTCATTCTCAACTTTCTTCAAACTTGTATCCAGATCTTTCCGGAAGAATATCAGTATCAGTATCACCGCCACCGTGATACACGAGTCCGCCAGATTAAACACCGGCCTAAAGAAGATGCACTCGCCTGCCGAATTCGTTATCAGCGGGAAGTAAAGCATATCCACCACTTTCCCGTAAAACCAGCCTGCGTATCCAAACAACTTCCCGTAGAAAACACAGTCGATGATATTTCCCATCGCTCCGGCCGTAACTAACGCTATAGTAGCAAGATACGACGTCCTCGCCTTGTTGATATGTATCAACCGCCACATATACCAGCACAGCACACCAACTGCCACTATTCGGAACAACGTCAGCACGAATTTCGAGAACCATTCGATACCAAAAGCCATACCGTCATTCTCTACAAAACACAGCCAGAACCACGACGTGATTCGTACCGACTCACCCAAACTGAAATGCGTCGCTATCCACAGCTTCAGCCACTGGTCCAAAAACAGCGCCAGCACGACGATTCCCGCCACCAATATCCCTTGCTTAACTTCCTTTTTCATTGCTTTTGACTTTTGACTTTCGACTAATTATGTTCTCGTTCGGCTGCCCGCTTGGCGTGCCTCGTTAGAGGCAGTAGGGTTGCGGATAGAATCCCGTAAAAACAGTGCTTCCGCGCCATGGGTAGCGGAGTGAGGCGCCCGAGGGGACGGGCGGTTTTCGAGGGATTACTATCCGCTAACCCATAATTGGTCTCCGAGGGGTTTACTCGTTATATATCGGCAGCCGTTTAGTTATAATTTATTTTCAATTCACGCTTAATCTGATCCACCCGATCCAGCTTCTCCCAGGTAAACAGCTCCACCTTGCGCTCAAACGGCTTCCCGTTCTCGTCGCGGAAGACCTTCGTCACCACTTCGTTTGTCCGCCCCACATGCCCATATCGCGCCGTCTCTTCGTAAATTGGCTCTTTCAGCTTCAGCGCCTTCGTGATACCTGCCGGCGTCAAATCGAAGTGTTTGCGGATATAATCCGTCAGCGTATCTTGCGCCACGCGTAGGCCACTTCCCGTCACATACACACTCACCGGCTCTGCCACACCAATAGCATAACTCAGTTGCACTAACAACTCGCTGGCCACTCCCGCTGCAACCATGTTTTTCGCAATATATCGCGCCATATACGCTGCCGAACGGTCCACTTTCGACGGATCCTTGCCCGAGAATGCTCCACCGCCGTGCGCGCCACGACCGCCGTACGTATCCACAATAATCTTACGGCCTGTCAGACCCGTATCGCCGTGAGGACCACCGATAACGAACTTACCCGTCGGATTAACCAACAGCCGGTAGTCTCCTTCCAACAGCTTCTTATACCGCTTGTCACGCTTAGCCACTTGTGGCAGCAGAATATTGCGCACGTCCGCCACAATCTGCTCATGCGTCACATCCTCATCATGCTGCGTCGACACCACAATCGTATCTATCCGAAGCGGTTCGCCTTCGTCCGAATATTCTATCGTCACCTGACTCTTCGTGTCGGGACGAAGATACCGCATTTTCTTGCCTTCCTTGCGTATACGCGCCAGCGTATATACTATGGTGTGAGCCAAATCCAGCGTCAGCGGCATATAGTTATCCGTCTCGTTCGTGGCATAGCCAAACATGATTCCCTGGTCTCCCGCACCTTGTTCTGCCTCTTCGCGCACCACGCCCTGTGCGATATCGGGACTCTGCTCATGCAAAGCCGTCAGAATGCCGCAACTGTCCGCTTCGAACTTATACTCCGACTTCGTGTAGCCAATCTTACGTATCGTCTCACGTGCCACTTGTTGCACATCCACATACCCCGATGCCGTCACTTCACCGGCTATAATCACCTGACCCGTCGTCACCAACGTCTCACATGCCACATGAGCATTCGCATCCTGCGCCAAAAAATTGTCTAATACTGCGTCGCTAATCTGATCCGCAACCTTGTCCGGGTGTCCTTCCGACACCGATTCAGAAGTAAATAAATAAGCCATTTTAGCATTTGTTTTAGGGGTTGCAATTCGCGTAAATCTTTCCCCAAGTTGTTATACTTTTGTTACTGTTTTTTTATGATTTTATTCCTGTTTTTTCAAAATCGGCCGCAAATATACAACAAATATTGCATGTACACAAATTTTTCTATATTTTTAGCCGAAATAATTAAAAATTATCACTTTTGGACGCCAATAGGACGTTTATGCTTGCATAAAATGGAATATGTGCGGCAAAAAGTGTTGACACATAGTGCCGGCTAAAAATAAAGAGCTGTGTATATCCCGCAGGGCGCGACTGGACATTCGGGGGAATGCCGCAGGCAGGCGGCGTCCGAAATTACATCTTTTTTCATATACACAAAAAAAAGTGAATTTATTACGTAAAAATTCCCACTTTCCCCGAAGGTCACCCGAAGGTCGCCCGAAGGTCACCCGAAGGTGGAACGACGGTCGAACGACGGTCGAACGACAGTCATCCGACACTCAACCGAAGGTCACACGTTATCATCACGACACCATCTAATGACTCCAAAACCCTAAACACCCAACTCCAACCCAACTCCGCCCAAATCCAACCCAATACTGCAGTTTTGCACCCGATTTTGGCCGGTTGCTGACATCAAAAGTACCAAAATATAGTAAAAATGCTATGTAAAAGTAGCAAATTGCGCTTTTTTGTACTTTTTTATGGCGAAAATTTGCATATATGACAAAAAAGCAGTACTTTTGCATCGATATTAAGTAACACCCCCCCCCCTGTAACCTATTGATTATCAGGGAGTTGCGTTAAAAAACTTGTAACCATAAATACACCAGACATCTTGCCTTAAGATGTCCCGATGGTATTTGTGTGATAAAAAATATTAAGGTATGAAAAAGCTGTTTATTTCTCTTGTATCCATCGCGTGCGCGCTCGGAGCAATCGTTTCAACGACTAAAGCGGATGACCTTCGCGGTCCAGGTTATGTGGATGACCCGGATGTGATGGTCGCGCCAGGTTCGTATTTCGCGATATCGTCTGTATATAACGGTCACCGCTATTATCTTGGTGTCGATACCACGGCAGCTAAGTCCGGCACGTATCAGGTGGCAACGTACGACTATCCTTGTCTGGCGGCCATGTGGCGTGTCGGCGGACTCTACAGCTCTACAGGCGCAGTTCTTGATTCCAAGGACTACCAGCGCATGTATAAGTCCGAATACCTCTTGGAGAAGCACTCTCAAGAAGCCTGGCTTGCGTTAGGTGGAGATAGTAAGACGACCTTGACGCTCGCTACGGATAGTGCCAGCGGTACCTTCTTCCACTCGGATAAAACCCGTGCAGCCAAAAACCGTTATATGGAAGGTGCTATCTATTACTACGCCGATATTATGGGTGTGGAGACCTACCGTTATTTGGCATACGATGCCTTGTACGGCTACAGCAAGGTCTATTCCGTTCCTCGTCCTACCTCAACCATGTGGGCAACCGTTTGGGGCCGTGCACAAGGCGATAACTTGAGCTGTAACTTTGCGCAGACATCTTACGTGTTCGAGTGGGCAACGTCTGCTTCTAATCAAAATGTGGAGTTTACCATACGTTTAGAAGAGGGTGGTGATCGCTTTAAGAGTTTGTATGACGGCACAGAGTTCTATGCGAAAGTGCCTGCTATCACAGCCGATCAGTCGGTGTTGAATAGCCGCACGAGTATTGATCTGGAGTGGGCTTCCACGCATGATAATATCGATCCTTCCACTCATACTAACTCGGTGTTCCACTCCTACGTAGGCGATATGATTATGATGACCACGGCGGGACATCCGACGTACTCAACTAACCGTTTCTTGGGCGCCGTGGCTACCACTGGACCTTCGCCAATGGATGTGTTGGATGAGAATAATGAATGGCACGATCATCAGGACTATCTCCATGTGCATATGGCATATAATTATGGCGGCAAAACTATCTCATGCTATGACTCGGTGTTGGTAACCCGCCGTATTTTTCAGCGTAGGGACCATAGAGATTTGAAATTGGAGCACTCTCCGTTCGATTATTTGTTCCCGTTTGCTACAGCAACCCAGCAGCAGGACTTTACGGTCTCTGCCAACTTTAAATCCTATACCACTGTACATAACACGTACGGCACAGAGGTGGCGCGCATGGATGGAGAAACTATTGATCCGCTGCGAATAGACTTGCTGACTCCGATAAAGGACACCGTGTGGATAGATGAGGAGCATACCGCTTACTCGGCTGTGCATGTGATGGATACGCTGATGGCAACGGCTTACAAGTCAGATGGCGTAACTCCGTCGGACTGGATTAATTCGGTAACCTTGATTGCACCCAATCAGCTTCGCGTAGTGGCTAAGCCCTATGCTTCCGGAACATCGGAGTTGCGCTTGGCAATAATCAAATATACCTACACTTATCGTCACTCTGCTGCTGCAGGTGATACGGTACGTGTCACACAGACTATTTGGGTGTCGCAGTCTCCTGAAAACCAAGCTTCTGCTACAACGGCATTCTATCACCAGAGAGGTAAGTCTGGCTTGCCGATGGTAGGTGAGTTCTCGCGCCAACAGGTGCCGGAACTGACTTATACGTATTATGTGATCCCGGACATGGCTAATTATCTGCCCATTCACCATGACCACTGGGGATACTACCGTTGGTTCATTTATAAGAAAGGCATCAACAGAGGTAAAGGAATTGCACGCAACTGGGATTGGGTTCAGGCTCCTACCGATAAGGATGGTGTCACCCTTACGCAGATTAACCTCGTGAGCGACAATTTCTCTCGTGGTATGTTTGGTATGCGCTCCCGCTTTAATCCTGCCGAGAAAACGCATATCCCGGCTGTGAAGATTAATACGACTAAACTTGATGAAGGTGGAGTGGGAACATCAACTATCGATTTTGACGATACACTGGCTGTGGATATAAGTGCGTACACGGATACAGTGTACAAACGTTTATCAGATGATCCTCTTCATGAGGAGTTTACCGAGCCGACCTTGAGTTACCGTCAACGCTTTGCTATGCGTCCGGCTACAGAGAGCGCTGATAAAATGGCGTCTCACCTAACCGGAGCGACAGATTACATGCAAGAAGAAGCCATGTTCGCACCTATAGGACGTCGATTCCAACTGCAACCGCAATCTCCGTATAGATTAGGAAATAACGTCAACGAAGGTAACCTGCAATACGTCTATTATTATAACCCGAATTCTACAGATACGATTGACGGTAAGATGGGTACGTCAACGGGCTTGAATAAAACGAAAGGCTCGTCTTATAACCGTATAGGTCTCAACAAGACCACCGGTGAGAAGAAATGGCACGCACGCCTTTTATCGTCTGACTATCTGCTCAATACAATGGCTGTGGGTGATACACTGATGGTACTAATGGTCAATCCGAGAAAAGATGGCGGATATATATTGGGTGCTACAGGTGGCGGTGCAAAAGATTATAAGGATAATATCTTATCCAATAGAACGGATACAGCAAATTTGCGCCAACATATCGAAGATGATATGCTCAATTCTACGAATTTTAATGCGTATAAAACGGAATTGGTAAAGATAGGTGCTGATAAGTTTACGATAAAAGGCCTTAACTATAATTCGAAATTCTGCGCTCACGTATCCATCTGGCTTCCCGTTATTGGAACTTTAGGCGAAGGTGTCGACTGGTATAATACCACATGGATTGGTGGTGCTGACACAACCATTACAATGAGTGCCTATTCAAGTACATCTGGTGATAGAATTACAAAAATTGATCCTGCCTTGGTAAATTTGTATATGGAAGAATCGGCATGGGGAAATACCTATAAGGGTTATTTAACGGCATATACAATGGAGTGGGAATACTATTGGGAAGGTTGGAGTCGAAAAAGGCGGCGGGTCTACAAAGACGCTGATATTCATTTAAAGTCTCTAGGACATGAAGATATAGGCGGTTCCGGTACCATTAACCAAGGTTGGTGTTTCTATGAAATCACGGAAGTGGATCACACTTACAACCATAGAGAACATGCTAAATGGCAGCGTAAGACTTCCTCTGATGCCGATTGGGTAACTCTTGGAGAGGGTGACTTCACCGGTAAAGAATTGGACGGTGGTGCTCTCCAGACAGAGTATAACGGTACAAACGGTGAACAAGTAGAATATCGCCTTATCACACAGCACTTCCAGTTAGCGCATTTCACTGTAACGATGCGTCCTGCAGTTGGTGCGGGTGCACAAGGACCTTCGACTACTGCACTTATCCCAGAGGCTGAGATTGATCAGAATTACGACGTCATTGCTTCCTTCCAATTAGAAGAGCAATTAGGTGCACCGGGAACTTCGGAAATGGTATCGCCCTTCCACCACTTGCAATTCAACCACACACAGTTCGCTTACCATTATCCTGTAGGTTCTGGCGAACACCAGATTCCTGCCACACAACGCGTAACAGGTGACAATATCTTACCGGGTAAAGGCGAGTACTGCGTCATCAATAAATTCGAGAACGCAAGTAGTGATTATGCGGTAGTAGAAGCCGGAGGTGGCGCTGAGCACGGTTGGATGTTCTGCTATAACCGCGCCAACAGACCGCTCGTGTTTATTGATTTCACCTATCCGAAACCTGCTTGTACCGACCAAGACCTTGTGCTCGTGGCTAACTTCTGCCAGCCTAATAGAGTATCGCTAGAAAACCCGCATATCAAGGCTGAGTATTATGGCCATAGAGCAGGAAGACCGGATGACGAGTGGGAGATTATCTTTACCTACCTCACCGGCAACTTAACCGCTGCCGGACAATGGTATCAGTTGGCTCTGCCACTCCGCTGGTCGCAGATTAGCGGATACGATAAGTACCGCTGCGTAGGAACTGTTTCTGCTGCCGAAGGTGATGGCGCATACCTACTCTTCGACCGATTCCGTCTGCTCGGTAAACGCCACGCCGTTACCGGCTTCCAGAAAAGAACAACCTGTATTGACAATGACTCCATTTACCTCATTACCCGTATCGACTATACAAGTTTGGAACTTGATCCGGGTGACGTCATCTGCTACCAGTTCCAGAAATGGGACAATACGCAAGATAAGTACGTCCCGATGATTACAAGTGATTACAATTCCGCAACGGATACCTATACTTGCCGTCCGGACAATACAACCGAGGTATATCCCGGATACTATAAGATTGGTATGACCAAAGTGGAATCCGTTACCAATAAAGACTTTAAGTCCCTCGTGTTGAACTCCGACTACGGAACTGTCGTTGTGCCGGAGACTAATTATAACCCGACACTTAGTGGAACATCTGCCGGATGGTCAACAGCCCGCTCTAATGCAATTGATTATATCCAGACACTCATCGGTGACGATCGCTCGAGCTACAAGAACGAGACCGGACGTATTAAACAATACTCCGACATTATGACCGCCCAGAAGTTTGATTTCGGTGAACGTGGTAAGTTCTATGTCAACGAAGGAACGGACGCAAATCCGCACTGGGTAATCTATATCATTGCGCGTGTGAACGTCAATTCCACCCAGAACGGTACTTTCCGTATCGCCTTAACTTCCGTGGATGCGGTGAACAGTAAGCCGAACTTCAGCGACGCCGCTTGCTCCAACGCCCGCGTTGTGCGCGTGCAGAGTTCCGTAGATATGTTAATAGACGGTGCAACAGGTTGGCCGAACAAAGATCGTGCAACCTTGACATCCGAGGGCAATTTGATTCCTGCCAATACCACCAAGACCCTCAGCCTGCTTTACAACGAACCGAATAAGAAAGAAGGTACTACCACAGAATGCCGCTTTGACTTAGTACGTGCGTTTGCCTTCATGGATGGATACATCGACATGACGCCCGAACAGCAAGCTGCTGCCGACTTGGAGTGGCTGCGTATCTATGGCTGTACCGTAGGTGACTTCCAGGAAGCAATGAATGTCTTCCGTGCTGATGATCCGGCGAACCCGAATCGCAAAGAAATGAACTGGGCAAATGTAACCAAAGAGAGCTTCCGCTGGCTGGTAGGTGAGCATTATACCCAAGCACATGCAGACTCGATGTATAATATCCTTAACCGCCTCATCGTGCAAGACCGTCTGATGGAGGTTGGCATGAGCTCGCGCGACATAAGCTTGGGTAACGAACAAGACCTCTATTTCTACATTCGTCCGATAGCCGCCAGTGGTGTCTATACGACCTTGACAAAGGATGGCTCGCGTGACTCGATAGCCGAAGGTATCATCTGTAACGCTCCTATCTGGCTGGAGTTGCACTCGGCTGCATCGCCTGACTCACTCCGCTTCGGTTACGATAAGAAATTCGGTGACTCCTTTGCTATTCCGGTTATTCGTGCCACAAAGACTGCAGCCAACTCTGCGCTCTCTGTACGTGTAGCCGCTATCTCGGACCACGCCGTTATCGGTTGGGACTCGACGCATGTAGTCGAATCGAACGATCCCGAGTGGAACAGACGTATGGCTACGCTCAATAATAAGCCAACCTTCCGCTATACACAAGATCGTATCGTACAAGAACGACTCTATAGCGGTTATTACCAGCAAGACCAAGCCGTTATCTTCCGTCCGGTAGATGCAGCACATATCACACGATTGAACCGCACGGACTGCGAATGTCTTAACTACGACGCAACAGGTACAACGTATGATCCCGCTAACCCACGCGCCAAAGATGCTGCAGGAACGAACGTCTTCATCCGTCCTGCCGCTTCGCCTATCAACGGATGTAACGAATGGCACGTCCTGCCGCAGACGTCCGACCCGAGTCCAAAGAATCATATTCCCGGATACCAGATTCCGAATAACTTTGAGTTAAAAGCCGGATATTGGTATAAGTTCAAGACTACGTTCTTCAACACCGGCTCGTTTATTTCATACAACACCGGCGATAACCCTTCAGATGCCAACACCGCATTCTTCATCTTAGCTGTTGTGCCTGATACCGTTCGATGGACGCCTCACTATGACGATCGTACCAACTATTGGAATGATGATAACAACTGGACTGCTGTCGTCAACGGCGCTGACTTCAACGGCTCACTGGCTACCGTACCTCTGGAAGACTCACGCGCTATCATCGAACCATTAGCCGACCAGAGCTATCTGCCTGTTGTTAACTATGACTCCCTCGGACTCAAAGAGTGGGGATTCAAGACCGCTACCTGTAAGGATATCCTCTTTAAGCATCACTCCCAGATACTTGGTCAGGAGAAACTGACTTACACGGGTAAAGCCTTTATCGATGTGATTATCAACCAAGGTAACTGGCAGACTTTCTCGCCTGCGTTGAAGAATGTGTACTCCGGCGATATCTATATTCCGGAGAATACAGCTAACGATAAGGACTTCCTGCCGGAGGTATTTGAGACCGGTTCTGCTTGGGGAGATGAACACAATCGTACTTGGCCGTATGCGTTCTATCAAGCGTACTATAACTCTACCGTGCCGTTAGCATTCCAGAATACGGATAAGGATGGCGCTTTAGATACCGATACCAAATCCCCGAAAAACTCTGCCGAATGGGTTAAGACAAATGTCTTAGACCAACCGCTAACACCGGGTAATGCTGTTGCGCTGCTTGGCTTTGGACCAACAGACGTGGAAGGTACAGAACTGATTGTTCGTCTGCCGAAACAAGAGACATCGTACCATTATATCGGTAAGAGTAACGGCACATGGACCGTAGGAAGTGAAGTAACACTGTCTCGCAGTGCCTTTAACAATATCAGTGGTAACCTGGAATACGACAAGGCTACACTTGGTGAGTCCGACGGCGTGACCTATACACTGACTAATACGCTGGAGGCGAATATCTTCTTCTTTGGTAACCCGACGATGTCGCTCATCGACGTTTATCGCTTGTGCGAAGATAACAAGGACGCTTTAGAGTACACCGAAGGTGCTACGAACGCCTATAAGTTCACTACCTATAACCTCAAGGACGGTTCCACCTACGGTACGGAAATAGTAGATGGTCCGGGTAAGTACTTTATCGCTCCGCAACGTGCGATAGGTCTGATTGCTGCTGCGCCGAGCACTACACTTAATATCAAACTCAAGCCGTCGGCTTTAGTAGCCCTGTCGGCAGGAGGTGAGTTAGTGCATAACGTAGAGCCTGGAGCGAAGAAAAAAGAAGCACCAAGAGCTATAGCTGCTGACAATTACGAACGCCGTCTATATATCGCTGCTTCGAACGAGACCAACAAGGGCTTATACAAAGCCTACGCTATGTTAGGTGAATCGAATCTGGCTACACGCGGCTTCCGTAAGGGCGAAGATGCTGTGTCGCTCTCGTCTGGTAGTACCTATTATAACTCTGCGGCTTTCTCAACGCCACTGAGTATGTACACCATCGCGGATAACCAAGCGCTGATGCAAGACCTGCGCGATACCATCTCCTCCGTTCCGCTCGTGTTCGCAACGCTTGACTCCGTAGTGAACAATAAAGGCGTGAAAGTATGGAGCAAATACTTATTCGACGAGAGAACCACACTCACATTCGCTTTAGAAGGAGAGTGGGACAACGCGCTCTACCTACATGATGCACTCACCGGAGACAGCATTATGATTGTGGACGGATTGCAGTTAAAAGTACAGACACCGGAAAGTGACCAGATACGTTACTTCATCAACAGCGGCAGACATATTCAGAAACCTGTTGTCGTGCCGGATCCCGTTGACCCGGGTATATCGACTAATATGGAGAGTGTTGGTGGCGAAAAATCAACCACTACGAACAACCACTCCACTATTATCTATGACGTTCTTGGTCGTCGCCTCAAAGTGTTGGGCGAATACGACCTACTCAATACTATCAAACTGCCTACCGGAGTATATATTCTCCAACGGGGCAACCAAACGGAAAAGATTGTTGTTAGATAAAGCGGAGGTTACATGAAGAAACTGATACTCATCATATTAATTATAACGAGCTTGCCTATCCGCGCAGTTGATTACGCGACGGATAGTCGCAACTGGGCCCATAGCACCTATTCCTATCGGCCATCCCTGACGTGTGGTCAGTACGACATGCGTCATCAATCCTTGCGCGAAATAAGCGCAGCTAACTTCTCCTCCATGCAGGAAGAGTCCACCGGACCACACAAAGGACAAAGACGTATCGGACGTGATGACTTGGATGATGACGACCTCGCTATCGGTGAAGCCGAATGGCGCTCGCCTATCGGCGATGCGTTACTGCCACTACTCTTGTTGGTTGGCGCATATGCGCTGTGGTATCGACGAAAAAAGAATGCTATTTAGTTAAAAAGAGTGCACTTTCGGACAAAAAGTGCACTTTTTATTTGCGTATATGCAAAATATGTCGTATCTTTGCTGCATAAATGTGTAACCTTATATACGTAATACCATGAAAAAACTATTCTCCATCCTCGCTATTATTGCGATTAGTGTTCAACTGTTTGCTTGGACTCCGCCATCTAATGTACCAACTCCGACACTACCTTCAAATACGAACGTACGTGTCGTTGCAGCTAATGTACAAAACTACCTCGATGACTTTACCGCAAGCAACCGCTCTTGCGTTGACCAAGAACAGTTCGATAAGAAAACCGCTAAGATGGCAAATGTCTTCGTTTACCTCCAAGCCGATATAGTGGCACTGTGCGAGGTGCAGCAAGACGATAATATTCTCAGCTATCTTGTGGATGAGATGAATAACATCGTCGGTGATAACCGCTATGAGTACGTGCTCGACGGAACAAGCTGCCAAACCGGTACAGGTGGATACGTTAGCATCAAATGCGGCTATATCTATAATACCAATAAACTGACTGAAGGAAAACAGTATTCCGCATACCCGTCTAACAATACCTTTAAAAACCGTATGCGAATAGTGCCTTTTACACTGCGTAAAAACAACGAGCGCTTCATCCTATCCCTTAATCACTTTCAGGCAAAGACCAGCGATTCAAGTGGCACACAGCGCAAAACGCAGGCTACCCAACTTATCAATGCACTCAAAACCAACTACGGCGACCCCGACATCCTGATTGTGGGCGACTTGAACGAGACAACAACCGAGGCTGCTGTCGCTTCACTCATCAGTGCCGGCTATGCCGAGCAACTCGTGAAATACGACGAAAAGGCATACTCCTATACCTATTACGGAGACAGACAACTCATTGACCACGCTCTCGCTAACTCCAGTATGGCGCAGCAAATAACTGGCGCCTATCCGTTCCATATCAACACAACGAGTAATACCGCCTATTCGTACTCCGACCACGACTGCATCCTCGTAGGTATTAATCTCGGCGGAACAGATATCGACGAAGTGACAGCGGACGCAACCGTTCCACAACGCAAACTCGTCTATCGTAACGGACAGATACTTATCCAAGTGGAGGATGCCTTCTTCGATATGATGGGTAGAAAAGTTGAATAATAATTAATAAATCCAATATATTTGGCACGGTTTTTGCTTATCCTTAACAGATTTTAATTAAATACACTGTATGAAGCGTTATTTCTACCTGTTAACAGCTCTGCTCTTTGTAGCAGCATCGTTGAACGCCGTTCCCGCTAAACGCGGCTGGCAAACACATACTCAAGCCGACGGCACAACTATCGAAGTGCAAATGATTGGTGATGAGTTCTATCACTATACCATCAACCGCGACGGACAGCAAATCGAACTCGGCGAAGACGGTATGTACCGCGTAGTAGGAGAAGAACCTACGGCTAAACAAGCGAAAGCACGTCACGAAGCTGCTCCGCGTTTGAGAAGAGCTATCCAAGCTTCTGAGTTTGGCTATACACCTAACCTCGCTCCGCGTGGTATCGTTATCATGGTCAACTTCAGCGACAAATCCTTCAAGGCTGCTAACACCCGCGCCGTAGTGGACTCGCTGTGCAATGCCGTGAACTGCAAAGTCAATAAGAACGGTAACGCGTACTATCCGTCCGCAGGTGAGTACTTCAAGGATCAGTCCAACGGAACCTATCATCCTATCTTTGACGTCTATGGCCCTGTGACGCTGAGCAATAACATGAAGTACTACGGCGAGAACGACTCGCAAGGTAACGACAAACGCGCTGCCGTAGCTGTTGTGGAAGCATGCAAAAAACTCGAAAGCCAGGTGGACTTCACCAAATACGACTCCAATAACGACGGTAAAGTGGATTTCGTTTATATGATGTACGCCGGCGAAGGTGAGAATGCTACCGACGTAGCGAACCAGATTTGGCCGCACGCTTTCTCTATCGACGAGGAGTTTGAATACCAAGATACGAACTTCACTGATGTCTATCCAACTAAAAACGACTGCAAGGTGGACGGCAAACAGATTAATACTTACGCATGTTCAGCTGAGATTAGTGGTGGTTCGTTAGACGGCATTGGTACGCTGTGCCATGAGTTCAGCCATGTGCTTGGCTTGCCCGACCTTTATGATATCGAATATGGAAAGGTATATAACAACAGCCAAACTCCCGGCGACTGGAATATCATGGACGGCGGTTCGTATAACGGCGATGGACACTGCCCGCCTAACTACGACCCGTGGGAGAAAGCCTTCATGGGCTGGCTCGATCCCGCGAACCCGGGTAATACCCCGCAGACCCTGACGCTCCATCCGAACGGAACAACCCAGTATACCGCTTACCAAATTAACGAATCCGGTACAAAGCAAGCCTATAACAAAGAAGGCGTTAACTACTACATCGAGAACCGCCAGAAAGTGGGCTGGGACCGTTGCCTGCCTGCAGCAGGAATGCTGATATGGAAAGTGAACTACAAGAAGAGTGTCTGGAAAGACAACGCACCCAATGCTTCCTCCACCTCCAACGCTCCGCTCTATACGATTATGACTCCGTCCGGCTCAACGAAGATTGCCGGTAGCTCATCCGACGTATTCAAAAGCGGCTCATGGAACAAACTGTCCGGCAAACCGCTCACGAACATCAAAGTGTCGAACCAGATCGTAACGCTTAACTATATCGGCGAAGGCTCGGCTATCGAGACGGTAGAAGAGATGGCTAATCCGTCCAACGAACCGCGTAAGATTATCCGCAACGGACAGATCCTTATTCTGAAAGACGGTAAGCTCTATAACCTCACCGGAAACGTAGTGGAGTAGGACTACAAACGACATCGTCCGAAAGGACAAAAACTGAAAAAGGACGCTTCGCAGCGTCCTTTTTTTCATGGTATTAGTCTGTTAAATTTTAAGGTACAAAAAAGATTGTGTTGTCTTGATTTCTCTTTTCGGGTGCAAAAGTACTGCTTTTATTTCATACCACCAAATTTTTTTATATGTTATAAAACATGTTTTGGCAAAAAAGTGCATTTTTTAGTGTTTTCTGCCCAATTCGACCACTTCTAAGTCTTTAATTTGGTCCTTATCGATGGCAAAACGGAGCAGTGTTTGTACCGTTTGCCATCCTTGCAGTCCTGCCGCTCCGGGGTTCATAGTGAGCATGTTCCATGTGTTGTCGTAGATGACTTTGAGAATATGACTATGCCCGCAAACGAACAGCTGCGGCGTCTCTTTTTGGAACATCGGAATAAGCCACGGGTTATAGTGTCCGGGGTATCCGCCGATATGCGTCATGAGCACATTCACATCCTCCACGCGGAAGCGGTAGAACTCACTCAGACTATACCTTACGTCGCCACCATCCATGTTACCATACACGGCACGGGTCAGCTTGAACTCACGCAGGGCTTGCAGCACTTCGTAACTGCCGATATCACCTGCGTGCCATATCTCATCTACGTCACGGAAATGTTCCTTCACACGCGGGTCTAAGTAACCGTGTGTGTCCGACAAAACGCCTATACGCGTCATACGCGAGAAATCTTCTTAAGAATAACAACAGTCAGCGCCAGACAGAGAATAGCCACGCCGACAAAAACAAGCACGTCCACCGCATCAATCACCCCGCGTGAAACGGCAGAGTAGTGGTCCTGCAGCAAAACCCAGTAGAGCACAAACACGCTTAACATACCCGTAACATACGCTACGATCTGGCTCTTGGTGAAACTGCCGGCTAACATGCCGATAGCGATAAACGTGCCGCTGAGCATAATAAGCCCGATAAACGAACCGGCAAACTGACCGCCGTCGATATTACCTACCGGTTCGGCAATCGTGTAAACGATGAAATAGTGCACGATATTTGGCAGCAGCGCAATGAGCATCAGCGTCCAGGCGGCAAAGAACTTACCGACCACAATACGCGTCATCGAAATAGGTTGCACCACGACCATATCCCATGTGCCGGACTGCCGCTCCTCGGCAAACAGACGCATCGTTAGTGCCGGGCAGAGAAACATCATCAGCCATGGGCTGAGTTGAAACAGTCCGTCCGTTTGGGCGTACCCCGAGTCAATGATATTCCATTGACCCGGGATAACCCAAAGGAATAGACTTATGGCTATCAGGTAAAGGCCAATCACGATATACGCAATCGGTGTCGAGAAGTAATATGATAGTTCCTTACGATACACCTTTAACCTATAACCTCTAACCTTTATTAATGCTTTACCTCAATATTCTTATTGACCGGAGTCTTCGGGAAGAAGATCCAGAATGCGACTGCTACAACGAGGGCGTATGCAGCGAAGGTGTACCAAGACATCTTCCATCCTTCCCAAACCATGGCGAACTCAGCATCTTCGGCCAAAGAATAAACATTGTGGTTCACGATAGCTTGTGCAGCGAGCGTACCGATAGTAGCACCAATACCGTTGGTCATGACCATGAACAGACCCTGCGCGCTGGAACGCATAGACTCGTCTGTCTCCTGATCCACATAGAGGGCACCGGAGATATTGAAGAAGTCAAACGCAAAGCCGTAAACGATGCAGCTGAGAACGAACAGCAGTACACCCGGCATACCCGGATCGCCTAATCCGAAGAAAGCGAAACGCAGTACCCACGCGAACATAGCCAGCAGCATGACGTTCTTGATACCGAAGCGTTTGAGGAAGAACGGGATAAGCAAGATGCAGCATGCTTCGCAGATCTGACTGATAGAAACGAGCATGGTACTGTGCTTAACGGCAAAGGTCTCAGCAAAGAGTTCGTGCTCAGCGAAGCTACCAAGGTACGGTGTAGCGAAGCCGTTGGTAATCTGCAGGCTGACGCCGAGGAACATACAGAAGATGAAGAACAGCGCCATCTTTTTCTGCTTGAAGAGCGCAAAAGCACGAAGGCCCAGTGCATCCACCAAGTCCACTTTGCCTTCCACTTTCTTGATTTCGCAATTCGGCAATGTGAGCGAATAAGCAGCGAGCAAGAGGCTCAAACCACCACTGATAACGAACTGATGAGCTGTCGATTGGAATCCCATTAAATCAATGGCCCACTCCATAGCGATGAAACCGACCGTACCAAACACACGGATAGGCGGGAAGTCCTTCACAGTGTCCATTCCGGCTTTAACCAGAGCATTGAAGGCTACTGAGTTGGTCAGTGCGATAGTCGGCATATAGAACGCTACCGATATTGCATACAACGAGAACAATGGGCCAAACTGCACCAAGTCACCGGCTTGAAGGCCGTAAATACCCGCTGCGGCCATAAAGATACCAGCCATAAAATGGCAGAGGCTTAAACATTTCTGTGCAGGAATCCAACGGTCAGCTACAATACCCATCAAAGCGGGCATAAAGATAGACACGATACCTTGAATGGAGTAGAAGATACCGATGTGTGTTCCCATGCCGTGCTCGGCCAGGTAACGACCCATACAGATTAAATACGAACCCCAAATGGCGAACTCCAGAAAGTTCATCACAATGAGGCGGAACTGAAGAGATTTTTTGTTCATAAATAGTATATTTTAGTTGTTGTTAAAATTCTGACGTAAAGTGGAATTTTATATGCTTGTAGTCGTTTTGCGCCATGCTTAGGATGTATGCGCTGTCGGCCATAAAGACGTCGCGACCTTCTTTGTCCGTTGCCATGTATTGCGCCTTGCGGGACTTGAACGTGCGCAGTTCTTCCTCGTCATTGGACTCAATCCAGCAGGCTTTGAACATAGCCATGTTCTCCCAGCAGCACTTGGCGTTATACTCATGCTCGAGGCGGTATTGTATCACCTCAAACTGCAGTTGTCCGACGGTACCGATGATCTTACGACCGTTGAGTTGGCTGATAAAGAGCTGTGCCACACCTTCGTCCATGAGCTGGCGCACACCCTTATCGAGTTGCTTTTGCTTCATCGGGTCGGCGTTCTCAATATACTTGAACATCTCCGGCGAGAAAGAGGGTAAGCCTTTGAAGTGCAGGTCTTCGCCAGCGGTCAAGGTATCGCCAATCTTGAAGTTACCGGTATCGGGCAGACCAACTATATCGCCGGCAAAGGCTTCGTCCACAGTCTCTTTCTTCTGCGCCATGAAGCATGTCGGAGCCGAGAAGCGCATCTGCCTGTTCTCGCGCACGTGCTTGTAGTAGACGTTTCGCTCTAAGCGACCGGAGCATATCTTGAAGAACGCAATACAACTACGATGGTTCGGGTCCATGTTCGCGTGAATCTTAAAGCAGAAGCCCGTGAAATTATCCTCCATCGGATCGACGCGACGTTCAATAGCCTCCACAGGACGTGGCGACGGAGCGTTCTTTACAAAGAAGTCCAGTAACTCCTGCACGCCGATAGTCTTATATGCCGAACCGAAGAAGACGGGCGCCAAATCGCCCGCCAAGTATTTCTCGCGGTCGAAGAGCGGATAGACACCGTCGATGAGTTCCATATCCGCTTCGAGTTTCTCATTCAGCTTGACGGGACGGTTAGCGAGACTAAACACACTCTCAAACTTCAGTCCCTGTCCATTAGCCCAAGTCACCGGCGTGACGGTAATACCCAATTCACTCTCTACATCATCCATCAAATCGAACGGGTCCTTACCTTCGCGGTCCATCTTATTCATGAACACCATCACCGGCGTTTTGCGCATACGGCACACTTCCATCAATCGCCGAGTCTGCGTCTCTACACCTTTGGCGCTATCAATAACGATGATGACGCTATCCACAGCCGTCAGCGTGCGGAAGGTATCTTCGGCGAAGTCTTGGTGACCGGGAGTATCGAGGATGTTGATATGATAGTCCTGGTAGTCAAAACCCATTACCGAAGTAGCAACGGATATACCGCGCTGTTTCTCTATCTCCATCCAGTCGGATGTAGCGGTCTTGCGGATCTTGTTCGACTTGACAGCACCAGCCACGTGAATAGCACCGCCGTAGAGCAGCAGTTTCTCCGTCAGCGTTGTCTTACCGGCATCCGGGTGCGAGATAATCGCAAACGTTCGACGGCGTAATATCTCGTTAGCGAAGCTTGGCATTGAATTTCTCCTCAAAGGTCTTTTGCAGGCGACCCATTATATTCTCGATTTGCTTATCTTTGAGTGTGTTTTCTTCGTCTTGCAGGATGAAGGACAGCGCATAGGATTTCTTGCCTTCCTCGAGGTTCTTACCCTCATAGACATCAAACAGATAGACGTTTCGTAGCAGTTTGCCGCCGGTCTCAAAGGCTGCGCGAGCGAGGTCGGCGAACTGAACGCCCTTATCCACGAGCAGCGCGAAGTCACGCTTCACTTCCGGATATTTAGGCAGGTCGTTGATGACGGGCTTATACTGTTTGTTTTGCTTGAGTAACTCTTTCCAATACAGGTCGGCGAAGTAAACCGGATTATCGATGTCAAACTGCTTGAGCAGGTCTTTAGCTACAACAGCCATATATCCGAGCGATTTGCCGTTAGGAGCTTTGATAACGAGCCCGTCGCTGAAGCATTGACATATACCGCAGCAGGTATCGCCGTTCGGGTCAATAGCGGGTTCGAGCACCAATCTGTCCATGTTCACGCCGAGACGTTTGAGGATGTTGTTCACGTACGCATGGAGCTGATAGAAGGTCGTCTTCTCGTCCTTCATTACCCAACTCTGCAGGGTCTTGTTACCCGTTATCCACAAGCCAAGATGCGGTTCCTCAGTATAAGCTTCCGCATGGTGGTAGCAGTTTCCGAACTCGTAGAACTTGAGGTCGGCGTTCTTACGGTTGGCATTACGTTGAATGGATTCCAATCCGCCAAACAGCAGGGTCTGACGCATAACGCCGAGGTCTTGCGAGAGCGGATTCATTATCTTCACGCATGTGTCGAGCCAGGTGCCGTTTTGGTAATAGCTCACTTTCGTCAGCGAGTTATTCATTATCTCGTTGAAGCCCTGCGCGGTCAGCTGTTCGGAGATACGCTTTTGCAGCGCCTCGGGATTCGGTTTCGGGTTATAGGAAAGACTGGTGTTCAGTTTCTCGGGGAACTCCACATTGTCGTAACCGTAGATGCGCAGAATATCTTCCACCACATCGCACTCACGTTGTACATCTACGCGGTAACGCGGCACGGCGAGTTTCCATATATTGCCGTTCTTTTCGATAATCTCAATCTCTAACGCACGGAGAATCGTGGTAATCACATCTTTGCCAATTTCCTTACCGATGAGTTTGTAAGCGCGGTCTAAATCAAACTCCACTTCCCAAGGCTTAAACTCACTGTTTTTCTCATCCACCACATCCATTGCGATCTCACCGCCGGCCAACTCTTGAATAAGTAACGCGCAGCGTTTGAGGTTATAGATAACATTGTTCGGGTCGCAGCCGCGTTCGTAGCGGAACGAAGCATCGGTGCTGAGTTGGTGACGACGTGCCGTCTTGCGGATAGAAACAGGGTCAAAGTATGCGCTCTCAAGGAACACGTTCTTCGTCTCGTTGGTTACACCCGAATCAAGTCCGCCGAACACACCTGCAATGCACATCGGCTCGTTCTCGTTGCAGATCATCAGGTCGGCAGCGGAGAGCTTATGCTCGTTACCATCCAGGGTGACGAAAGGCGTACCATCTGCTACGTTCTTAACGATGATATGCTGTCCCTGTATCTTATCGGCATCGAAAGCGTGCAGGGCTTGTCCCATCTCATGCAGCACGAAGTTCGTGGCATCGACCACGTTGTTGATCGGACGCAGACCGATAGCGGTCAGACTCTTCTTGAGCCAATCGGGTGACTCTCCCACGGTTACGCCTTTTATGCTCACGCCCGAATAGCGCGGACAAGCGTCGGCGTTCTCCACCGTCACCTTAATCGGCAGGGCGTTGCTCTGCACCTTGAACGCATCAACACTCGGCTTCGTCAGAGGGATATTCTGTCCGTGTGCCACGTAGTAAGCATGCAGGTCGCGCGCCACTCCGTAATGCGAAGCGCCGTCATTGCGGTTAGGCGTTATATCAACTTCAATGATATAGTCGTCCTCGAGGTGGAAATACTCTTTGGCAGGTAGCCCGACCGGCGTATCAGCCGGCAGAACCATGATGCCGTCATGCGACGTGCCGACACCTATTTCGTCCTCTGCGCATATCATGCCCAGCGACTCTTCGCCGCGGATCTTTCCGCGCTTGATAGTGATTTTACCGCTGTCGGGCGTTCCCGACTCGCCGGAATAGAGGACTGTTCCGATAGTTGCCACAATCACTTTCTGTCCTGCGGCTACGTTGGGCGCACCGCAAACGATTTGTATCGGCTCTTCGTTAGGCGCGATACGGGTAGTGGTTATGTGCAGATGGTCGGAGTTAGGGTGCTCAACACATGTCACCACTTCGCCCACTACCAGACCTTCCAGCCCGCCTTTTATTGTTTGTACTTTCTCTACAGTGCCCACTTCCAAACCGATGGAAGTGAGGATTTTCGCTACTTGTTCGGCATCGTCCTTCAAGGCGATGTAACGCTTTAACCAGTTGTACGATATATTCATTGTTTTATTCTTTTTCTTTCAGGGTGACGACAAAACGGATGTTGGTGTAGGGTGGAGCGTTATGCTCTCCGTGCAGTCCGTACGCTGTGTACCAGGGCGCATAGACCACCGTTTTCTCGCCTGCAAACATGTCTTCCACCGCCTCTTCGACGGCGATAGGCATGTCAAAGTGTTTGATTGTGTACACTTTTTCGGTGTCCATAAGCATATGTCCTTGCAGGTCGAAGGACTGTATATGGACCCACCAGTTCTCGTTAGGACGGGGAGAGTCTGCATAAAGACTCTTTTCGCGGGTGACGGAATCCCGTCTCATCTTCCATCCACCGCATGACATCTGGGCAAAATCCACATGGTCAGCCTGACGAACGCTATCCACGATTCGAAATAACTCGCGGTCAGCGTGTGCGGCCATTCGTTGGTTAAGCTCCATCAGCGACAACACCGTGGTATCCGCTTTGGTTCCGTCACTACTTCGGCGGGACGGGCTCTGCGGTGCTGTGCGATGGCAGGCGGACAGCATGATTGCTGCCACAATAAAAGCTATGTGTAATCTAGCCAACCTCAAGACTGTACCTTATTTTGCCAAACGTTCCAGATAACGACCGTACTCGGTCTTCATCTCTTTGCCTGAGACGCGGAGTTGGTCGGAATCGATCCATCCGTTGCGCCATGCAATCTCCTCAATACAAGCAATATAGAAGCCTTGACGGTTCTGAATCGTTGCCACGAAATTGCCGGCCTCCAAGAGGCTGTCACAACTACCGGTATCCAGCCATGCAAAACCGCGGCCGAACAGTTGTACGTGCAGTTTGCCCTCTGCCAGATAGAGTTTATTGAGGTCCGTTATCTCGTATTCGCCACGTGCACTGGGCTTGAGGCCTGCGGCTTTGTCGCAGACGGTATTGTCGTAGAAATAGAGTCCCGGCACGGCATAATTGCTCTTAGGCTGTTGCGGTTTCTCTTCCAGACTCAGCACTTTGCCCTCTTGGTCGAACTCCACCACGCCGTAAGCACGGGGATCTTGCACCTCGTAGCCGAAGATACATGCACCTTCGGTTGTGTGCTCGACTGCCTGGCGCAGCATTGTGCGGAAGCCCTGACCGTAGAACATGTTATCGCCTAATATGAGGCAACCGGGTTCGCCATTAAGGAACTCTTTGCCCAGCACAAAGGCTTGCGCCAGACCATTGGGCACTTCCTGTACCTTATAGTCCAAGCGCATACCTAAACGGCTGCCGTCACCCAATAACTCGCGGAACATAGGCAGGTCGCGCGGTGTGGAGATAACCAACACTTCGCGGATGCCGGCCAGCATAAGAGTAGATAACGGATAATAGATCATGGGCTTGTCATAGACAGGCATGATCTGTTTGCTGATAGCTTTGCTCAGCGGATATAAGCGGGTGGCTGAACCACCCGCAAGAATAATACCTTTCATTAAAAGTCCTCTTTGTAATCAATCGAACCGGATCTTTTCTTGTAGTCAGAAGGTACAGTAAGCTCCAGTGCGCAATCGCTTCTGAGGCGGCTGCACTTGAATATTTGCTTTCCATCCTCTTTCTTGTACATGAAGATGCGGTCGTAACCTGCTACCTCGTAACCGTCATCGGTAAAGGTGATGCATTTCTTGTCTTGGATATAAACGGTACCCTCTTTCTTATTAGTGTTCTCGCTTTCTACCATATCGTCAGCGAATTTCTCGAAGCGGAACCATTGGAGCGGGAATACCATGGACAGGTTGGAATAGTAGTACGTACCGTTGGTGTTCTCAACTTCCACGTAGGTCTTATCCTCGGTGTCGCATTGGTACACTTTGTCCGGGGTGATGATGGTGATAGTCTTGGCGTACTTGTTGTCCACGCGCAGGTATTTACCATAATCTTTGAAAGCCAGGGTTAAACCTTCGGTCAGGCCTTGGTAGGAATAGAAGAATGTACCTTTTTCTTGCTCGAATACCTTACCGGAAACGATTTCTTCCTCCTCTTCTACAGCCCATTTGGCGCGTAAAACAGTAGCAGTAATACAACTGCTCATAACTCCAGCTACAATTACTAATGCAGCGATGATCTTGGTTGATTTTTTCATAATCTTAATGTTTATTTAATTAATTAATATTTGGATAAAATCCATATTACCTCAATTTAGGCCGCAAATGTACAACTTTTTTGCCATATATGCAAATTTAAGTCACTTTTTTTCATAAAAACACCAATTTTCGTCGGGTTAACAGCTTTTTTCTCTCCTTAATATAAATAAGCGCATGTGTGTATAGGCGTGCGCGCTCGCGTATATGCGCGCACGTATGATCTCGCGCGCGAAGAGGTGGGTTATTTGACAACTTGAAGTGACAAAAAACGAATATAAGGCCTTTTTTTGCAAAATAATTGCAGAATAATTTTGCCAGTTCAAAAAATAGCACTACTTTTGCACCCGCTTTCGGATGAGAAAGCTAAAAAACACCGAGTGGCCCTAAAAATTTTTGATATGATTATCAACAAGTTACGGGCATAGGTGTAATTTTTATGCAAAAAAATTTTGGTAGTCCAAAAAAAAGCAGTACTTTTGCAGTCGCTTTCGCCCAAAAAACGGCGGGGCACCAAAAAACGGTCTTTGAAAGATTGAATCAATGATGATGTAGTACAAGGTGCGGATGCATCAATCGAGGCTTCGGCCGAGAATATGTGTCTGTACAAGAAAGAAATTTCTGGGATAAAATTTGTCCCTGTCAAGAGTACGATATCTGATAAATCGATTATTCTGAGCTAAACAATAATTTTCTTTTTACAACGAAGAGTTTGATCCTGGCTCAGGATGAACGCTAGCGACAGGCCTAACACATGCAAGTCGAGGGGCAGCGCGGAAGTAGTTTACTAATTCTGGCGGCGACCGGCGCACGGGTGCGTAACAGGTGTGCAATCTGTCCATAGTCGGGGAATAGCCCACCGAAAGGTGAATTAATGCTCCATGTGAGTGAGTGCCGCATGACACACATTTGAAACGTAAGGACTATGGGTGAGCACGCTTCTGATTAGATAGTTGGT